>DATKSQ010000153.1:0-31778 GCA_035531615.1 Binataceae bacterium (SeqCode) | reverse complement strand
GCGGTCGAAAACAATCCAAATGCGACATCGCCCACGTTGCGATTGACGAAGTAGAGAACCCGGTCGCAGGAGTTGCCCAGCGGAACCTCGCTGACCTGCTCGAGGATCTCGTCGTGGAAAAATCCGTTGCGCGGAAACTCCCGATAGGACACCGGCTCGAGGTAAAGCCGGTAAATCCTGGCCTGATCGTTCCAGCTCCGCAGTAGCGTATCGGCATCGCCCCGCGAGATGCCGTTGTCGAGCAGCACGCATAATCGGACATTCTCGGGCGGTCCATAGTCGATACTGTCGCGCAGAGCGGCATGGATTTGTTCCGATCGAGCAGAAATCCGTGCCAATCCGCGACGCCGGTGAAAAACTGCGACCCGGGATGGCGATTGTGCAACCGATGCCGCGGCGCCGCCATCGGCGTGCGCCACGCTGCGGACGGCGGCGCGGGACGCCGGCGCCGGCAATGCGCGACGTTTGCCATTAGCGCGCGCGCGAGATCACTATGATTGCGCTGTGAAGATCGCGACCCGCCTGACCGCAATTTTGCTCATCAGCATGTTCCCGGTGCTGGCCGCCTACATGTATTTCGGGGTGCGCCAGGCCACCTACACTTACATCAACGATCTCAAGCGCGAGACCCGCGCCACCGCCCGCGCGCTGGGCGCCGCGCTCGGACAGGATATCGATCTCGGCAACTGGGATGATGTGCGGCTGGCGCTCGAACGCACCCAGGAAGAGCATGTCGCCGCCGCGATTTTTGGAACCGATGGCGAGCTGACGATGGCGCTGACCGGATTCCCGATCCATCCGCCGCCGGCGCCGGATTCGCTGATTCCGGCACTCGACGGCGTCGGCGTCGAATTCATGAAAAACTTGGGCGATCAGATCTGGTTCTGCCGCGCGGTCGCGGTTCGAAACCGCGCCGGCGCGCCGATCGGAATCCTGCTGGTCGCGCAGCGCTGGAACGACGTCGAGAGCGATCTGCGCGCACGAGTCGCGCAAGCCATCCTGGCGTCGCTCGCCGTAGCGGCTTTGATCGCGGTGCTGATCCCCGTGGTGAGCCATCGCTACGTCGCCCGGCCGCTGGCCGATCTGTCGGCGATGGTCGCGCGGATTTCCAGCGACGGCGACCTCGACAGCCTCGGCATCGGCGACGAGGTGGTATTTCTGGGCGAGGAATTTCGGCGCCTGGCCGACGAGCTCGAAACCGCGCGCCGCCGCCTGCTCGACGAGACCGAACACAAGCTCGAACTCGAGCGCCGGCTGCGCCGCGCCGACAAGCTGGCCGCCATCGGGACCCTCGCCTCCGGGGTCGCGCATGAAATCGGAACTCCGCTGGGCGTCATCCGCGGCCGCGCCGAGCATCTGCATTCCAATCGCCAGAATCCGCCGCGCACCGCCGACGGCCTCGAAATCATCATCAACCAGATCGACCGCATCTCACGGATCGTCCGGATGCTGCTCGACCTCGGCGCGCGCCGCGAGCAATCCTTCGCGGTCTGCGACCTGCGCCTGATTATCCAGCGCACGCTCGCCCTGCTCGAGACCGAGGCCGCGCGGCGCGGCGTGGGATGCACCGCCGAACTCGGCGCGGTCCCGCTCGAGGTGGTGTGCGACGCCGATCAGCTTCAGCAGGTGTTCGTCAACCTTGCGATGAACGCACTGGACGCGATGGGTTCCGAAGGCGGCACGCTGGGCATCGCGGCCGCTCCGGTCAATCACGCCGGGCGCAGTTGCGTGCGCGTGGCGTTCTCGGACACCGGTCCCGGAATCGCACCCGAGCTCCGCGCGCGCGTCTTCGACCCCTTTTTCACCACCAAGGAACCGGGCAAAGGCACCGGCATGGGGCTGGCGGTAAGCGAGGCGATCGTGCGCGACCATCAGGGCGAAATCAGCCTCGAATCCGCTCCGGCCGGGGCGCGGATTGCAGTTATCCTGCCCGTCGCCGAGGCCGGCGCCGCCCCCGGCAGCATCAGGAGGACCGCGTGAACTTCAGCCCGATGGACTTCTCGATCCTGGTCGTCGATGACGACCCCGACATGGTCAATATGCTCGGCGACGTGCTCGGCGACGCGGGTTACCGGGTGTTGCGCGCCGGCTCCGGAGCGGCGGCCTTGCAGATGGCGCAGACCGAGCATCCGGATTTGTTGATCTCCGATCTGCGGATGAGCGGGATGACCGGGCATCAGTTGCAAGCGCGGCTAAAGAGCGTCACGCCGGAGTTGCCGGTGGTGATCATTACCGCGTTCGGATCGATTCAGACCGCGATCGAATCGATGCGGCTGGGCGCGTTCGATTACATCACCAAACCCTTTAGCAACGACGAGCTGACCCTGGTGGTCGAGCGCGCACTCGAGGATCGGCGCCTGCGCCGCGAGGTCCATCGGCTGCGCGACGAGCTCGCCGAACGCTACGGGCTCGAAACGATCATCACGCAAAGCGCCCGGATGCGCGCACAACTGGAAGTGCTGCGGCAGATGGCCGAAAGCCCGGCCAGCGTTCTGATCACCGGCGAGAGCGGAGTCGGCAAGGATCTGTTCGCGCGCGCCCTGCATTACCATAGCGCGCGGCGCGGCGGCCCGTTCGTCGCGATCAACTGCGCGGCGATTCCCGACAACCTGCTCGAAAGCGAGCTGTTAGGCTTCGAGCGCGGCGCCTTCACCGACGCGCGCCAGGCCAAGACTGGACTCATCGGGTCGGCCGACGGCGGAACCCTGTTTCTCGATGAAATCAGCGAGATGCCACCGGCGCTGCAGGCCAAGCTCTTGCGCGTGCTCGAGGATCACCGGGTGCGGCCGGTCGGAGCCACCCGCGAGACCCCCGTCGATGTGCGCGTGGTGACCGCGACCAACGCCAACCTCGAGGCGGCGATCGCGAGCGGGCGCTTTCGCGCCGACCTCTACTACCGGATCGCGGCCGTCACCATCGCGATTCCCCCGCTGCGCGAACGCCCCGAAGACATCGCGCTGCTCGCGCGTCATTTTGCCGCCCGCGCGGCGCTCGAATCGGGGCGCGCCGCGCTGTCCATCGACGCCGACGCGATGGACGTGCTGATGCACCATTCGTGGCCCGGCAACGTGCGCGAGCTGCAAAACGCCGTGCAGCATGCGATCGTGCTATGCGGCGGCGATCGGATCACGCGCGACGATCTGCCGCCACGCATTGCGGGCGGCAGTCCCGCGCGCGTGAATCTGGAAATGGCGGTCGCGTTACGGATGCCACTGGAACGGCTCGAGCGCGAGTACATCCGCGCCACGCTCGCCGCCGTCGGCGGCAACAAGAGCGAATGCGCCGCGATTTTGGGCATCGACCGCAAGACGCTCTACCGCAAGCTCGAGGATCTTCCCGATGATCCCGCTCCCGCCGATCCGGCGCTCGCGCGGCCCTCGCGTCCACCGCGCCGCGCGTAACCACACGCCCCGGCCGGCGCGTTCGACACTTCCGCGACAGCGCGGGAAGATCGCGGCGCGGCGAATCGGACACAACACCGCGCACCCGCACTGGGGCCTCGACGATCTGACTCCCGAAGAGTTCGCATTAAGAAGGAGCGCGCGGCGGAAAAGCTCCTATCAAGGCAATGCACCTAACCGAGGATAAACTTTATCCCCGGATCAAGCACGGGGGGCAGATCAACGCCAGCCTTGCGCAGTGCCGAGCCGTTAAGGCGCGGGCGAAGACTGTGGTTTGCCGGGTAACGGGAGGTACACGTGGCTCGCCGTCAAGTCCAAGGGGTCCGCGCAGTTGCGCCACGCCCCGGTCTCGTCACGGTTCAGCGGCGGGTGAAAGGCATTCTTATCGGCGAGTTGTTGACAATATTCCCGAAAGGCCGCCCAGTCCGTGACACTTGTGCCACGGAATAAATTAGGAGGTTTCCTCTCAGGGACCGGGTTAGGGGCGTGTTGCGCCTGAACCGGAAGCGTACTCTGGGCCAAAGCCAGCAAGGGCGCAACGCCGATGCTCGCGGATAGAATCAAGAGCCCGATATTCGCGGTCGTCCACCGCGATCGCGCGGCAGCGCGCCGGCCGTTCGACTGATACACAGTCCTATACCTCCTTTTCACACGGCGTCGATGCAGTCTCGAAACATCTCGCGCGCGCCGGCTCGATCTAGCGATTGACGCAACTACTTGTTTGCGGAAATGAAGGTGTCGTATCCAACTCGCCCTTGAAAGAAATCGAGCTTCACACCGTCGGGGTCGCGAAGCTCGAAGTGCTTCATGCCGCCCGGGAATGTCTCGATCTCTGGAACGCGAAATCCGGTCGCAACGACTCGCTCTCGATAGTCCTCGATATCGCCGCACTCGAAAGCGAGATGGTCGGGAAGCCGCCGGGGCTTGACCGCCTCTTCGCCTAGCGGTACGAAAAGCTCCAAGGTGAATCTTCCTTTTCCCACCGAGACAAAGGCTTGCTTTATTGTAGGATATTGGTCTCGGCCCGCGAGTTCAAAACCGAGATTTTGGCAATAGAAGGAAACCGACCGCTCCAGATCCGCAACCGGAATCGCGAGGTGCCAAATTTCTATTCCATTATCCACGCACCGAATGCCCCGTGAGAGGAACGAAAAGACCCTTGCCGATCCCGGCTACTTCGCCGCCACCGGCGCGTAGTACGCGACCGTGCCGAGGCCTATCGCGCGCGGCGGGCCGCCGTCGATCGGCACGCTCCAGACCGTCGGCGGGGGCGCGGCGCGGAGCGAACGGGTCGGCTCGGCCAGCAGCCGGACGCCCGCGTATACTATCGCGCGCGAATCCGGCGACCAGATCGAGTGCGACAAGGCAAGCTGGTCGAAGAAGCGGTAGGAAACCGACTCTTCCTGGGTGGTGATGAAGTCGCCCAAGTCCCGGATCTTGCCGCTTTTCAGATCGATTAACTCCCAGGTGTAGAAGGGCTTGTTCTCCGGCACTGCGATATAGGCCAGGTAACGTCCGTCGGGCGAAAAGAAGTACGCCGCCACCGAGTCGCGGGTCAGAATGCGCGAACTCGCGTCGCCGATATCCACCAGCTTGATTCCGTGAATCTCCGGATCGTGAGGAATCACCGTCGTCCCATATGCTATATGCCGCCCGTCCGGCGACCATTCGAAGCTGGTGTCGCCGATCGGAAGGCTGACGATCGAGCGCGGATGCTGCGCGTCGGCCGCGGCCACCACCAGATTCGCCTCCGCATGATTGTTCGCGATCCACGCCAGATGCTTTCCGTCGAGCGACCAGCACGGGGTCTTGAACGGCGACCGCCCGTGCGACAGCACCTTGTCCACGGTCTGGCTGGTGTCGGTGAGGCTGACGAGCTCGACCCGTTCGCTGGATTCAGGATCGGAACCGGCGGTATGCACCGCCAACTGATTGGGCTTCGGCCCCCACCCGAAATACATCGGCACACCCGTCATCACGATCCTGATCGGCGCGTGCTCTCGCGCCTGCGCCAGCATCAGCGATAATCCCGCCGGCTCGCGGAGCAGGAACGAGAGATGCTGATTGTCGGGAAGCCAATAAATATAATCGACGTGTTCGGTGCCGCTCTCGAAGATCTGCGTGGCTTCGCGGCGCTTCAGATCATAGACCCAGACCGCGAAGCTGACGCGGGTTTTATCGCGCGTCACCGACGAGTAGGCGATGCGGCTCGCGTCGGGCGAGAACGTCGGCCATCCGTATTGGCTGACCGCTGTCTGCTCCTCGCCGGACTCCGTGTATGCGGCGGCAACCACCGCACCGCGCGCGCCGCGGCGAACGTGCTCGCCCTCGATCGGGCAGGTCAGGCACTCAGGCTTGGGACACGCCGCCGCGCAGTAGTAGATGTTGTTATCGACGCCGACGTAGGCGATTGCCGCGGAGTTGGCCGCGCCCCGGCTTGCGGCGGACGCCGCTCTGGCATGCGTGGCGCTGGCCGCCAGCATCGACAGCCCGATCGCCAGCAGCGCGGCGCCGAGCTTGGCGCCCGAGGTTCTCCCCCACCGTTGCCGCATCGAGGCTAGAATTGCGCAGCGGCGCCGATGAACGCAAGCGCAATCCGCGCGGGGCATTCGGCGCCGGTCAGCCGCCGCGCGGTTGACAGATCGAGGGATCGGGGCCAGAGTCTATAGTATGCGAAAAGCAGCATTGATTTTGGCCGCGGTGCTGTTGCTGGCTGTGCCAAGCTTTGCCCACGCGCAATACTCGGACATGGACAAGCAGGCTCCGGGTGAGTACAACGACGACGATTCGCAGCCGCTCAAGTTGTTAAGTTACGCACTGGCTCCGATCGGATTCGTGCTCGAATGGGGGGTCGCCCGGCCGCTGCATTACCTCGCGACCGATTCCTTTATGGCTCCGATCCTGGGCGCCAACACGGACGCCGACGAGATGACCGTCGCGCCCATCGCCGAATTGCCGCCACTCGACACTATCAGCGACACGACCAAGCACGAGGACGTGTTGATCGTTCCGGACACTGCGCCGCCGCCAACCAAACCCGACGCCGGGAAGCACGCCGCGCCGGTACCAGTGCAGCCTTCGCAGCCTGTTCTGCAATGAGCGCTTGGCCCTTGAATTGGCGAGCTTTTTGCGCACCGCCTCCGGCTTCCTTGAATTCTTGCGCCCGCTCGGGTTAGAATTTTTTCTTATCAGCGACGTCCAACTAATGCGGGTGATTCTAATCCGGTCCACGCCGAATGGCGCGTGAAGAGGGTATCAATGGCTGCGGCATCGAAAGTCAACGCTCCCACCGATCCGGCTGAACTGGCGAAATGGCGCGCCGACGAGCAGGCGCGTGAGCGCACCAAACGCGACAAGGAGAAAGCCGAGCTCGGCTCGTTGTGGAGCCGGCGCGATTTTCTGGGCCGCCTCGGATGGGGCGGCTTCGGCGCCGTCACCACGATCGGGCTGCTCGCGGCGGTGCGGTCGGCCTTTCCGCGCGTGCTGTTCCTGCCCCCCTCGAAATTCAAGGCGGGGCTGCCCAGCGATTATGTGGTCGGCGAAGTCAGCGAAAAATACAAGCAGGCCTTCCGCACCTGGATCATCCGCACCAAGGCCGGCTTTTACGCGATCTTCGCCAAGTG
This sequence comes from Binataceae bacterium (SeqCode), assembly GCA_035531615.1. GTDB lineage: Bacteria > Desulfobacterota > Binatia > Binatales > Binataceae > JBARDN01. The sequence goes on along the minus strand of DATKSQ010000153.1, from coordinate 24,754 downwards.
CACGCATCTCGGATGCACGCCGCGCTGGCTCAAGACCGAGCAAAAGTTCAAGTGCCCGTGCCACGGCTCGGGTTATTACATCAGCGGCCTGAACTTTGAGGGCCCCGCCCCGCGGCCGATGGATCGGTTCAAAATCTACGTCGGCGATGACGGCCAACTGGTGGTCGATAAGTCGGTTATCTACACGATGGCGCCCGGCGTCGATCCCAACGAGCAATACCCGCAGAGCATCCTCAAGGTCGTCTGAGCGCCGCGCGCAGCCCCGCCCACGAATTCGTTACAGAGCGGCCGATGCGCCGCGCGTGACCGGCGAGACGGCGGTCCTACTGACCTCTCTCGCCAGTAGGGCCGCCGTCTCGGCGGCCGGCGCCGGGACGCCGCTCTGACGCAAGAGAACTGGTCCGCCCCTACTGGCGGAAGTCGCGGCGATAGACGACATAGTTCGCGCATACCTTCGCGCCGAGCTTTTCCGCCGTGCGGCGCGATGGCCAGTTGTCATCGACGACCAGCGTGTAGCTCAGATATTTCGCGCCGCGCTCGATGAGCTTCAGGTACGCCTGCGCCGCCATCGCAAGGTTCAGCCCACGCCCGCGCGCCGGCTCGCGCACACCGATCCCAAGGAAATTCAGCTTCTCGGAATCCTTTAGCACCCGGCCCGGCTTGAGCACCGCCTGCGCGGTCTCTTCGGGACTGACCATCAGCGTGCCGACGACTTCGCCGCGACGGTACGCGCAGATCGAGGTCTCGAGACCGCCGGTTAGCTCGATGAAGAGCATCAGTTCGGTCATCGCCGCTTCGCTCGCGGCGACGTAGCCCCAATGGTTGTAAAACGCCTCATTGAAGGCGGGTCCGAATTCGGCGGCGCGCCGCTCGCGCGGAATCTCGGCGAGAGTCGTCAACTCGAAGTCCGCCCGGCGCGCGGCTGCGAGCGCGCTCTGATAGCGCGTGATCAATTCGGGCGTGACCTCGATTTTGTAATCGACCAGGCCCTTTTCGCAGACGAAGCCGGCGTCCTTGATCATCGAGTGATAGTAGTCCGGGTTCTGGCGCATCATGTTCGGCGGCAGCGCGTCGTATTCGTCGATCACGAAGGGATTTTCGAGCGGCAAATAAAATCCGCAGCGGGCCGCGATCGCGCCCTGCCCGCCCAGCCATGCGCACGCCGCGTCCATCACGGCGCGCGTGGCTTCGCGCGCATCGGCGGCAGCCTCGAAGAACATCAGGTGCCCAAGCTTTTCGCCCCAGCGCCGCGCGTAACCGGGATCGAGCACCGCCGCGACGCGAGCCACGATCTCGCCGCCCTCGCGCGCGGTGAACGCGCGGATCGGCTTGTCCACCATAAACGCGGAGATCCCCATCAGCATCGGAAGGTGAAGCTCCGCCGCCGCCGGCCATCGGGCACTCAGCTCGGGTCGCACCCGGTTGGCAAACGCGATAAATTCGGCAAGGCCATCTTGATCATCGGGGGTTTCAATTTTTAACGGCATGCGGTTCCCTCCGGAGAAGGCTGTTAGAATGGCGTCGGGCGGACGCTGCGCGGCGAGTCACCTTGTTTCCTAACGCCGCGTGCGCTAATCACCACGCAGGCGATGAGCGTACCGCCGCGCGGGCAAGCGGGTCAATTGTGCAGGCTCGGAGCTGCACTCCAGGAGTGCTCAGAACATGGTCGAAAAAACTATCGAGCTCACCGGTATCTCGGCCAACTCGGTCGAAGACGCCGTCCAGATCGCAGTCACGCGCGCGGGTGTGACCATCTCGGGCATCCACAGCGTGCATATCGAGGATGTGTCGGCCGCGGTCGAGAACAGCAAGGTCATACGCTGGAAGGTGAAAATCAAGGCGACCTTTCAGATCAAGGACGAGTTGCACGAATGAAGCGCCGCAAGCTTGCCGCCACCCACTCGCGCGGGAACTGCGCGCGCGCATGGCGGAGAATTCACGGCGCACCACCATCAACGGACCGCCAGGACCAAAGGTTCAGCGCAGCCAGCCACTGAGTGTGTGATGGGATCAAAAATCGTCGAGGTTCATCCCGGTATCTACGAGATCTTCCTGCCGCTGCCGATGCGGCCGACGATCATCAACGTGTATCTGGTCGATTGTCACGGCGCGTGGGCGCTGATCGACACCGGCATGAATTCGCCCGACAGTATCGCGGCGCTTGAAGACGCCTTCGCGCAACTCGGACTCAAGCTCGAGCAGCTCGACACGCTGATCGCGACCCATCACCACATCGATCATTTCGGCGCCTCGGGCGAGATTCGCCGCCGCAGCCACGCGCCGACTCATATCCATCGGCTCGAGGCTGCGCGCGCGGATCGGATGCTGTTCTTCGGCAAAAATGGGACCTCCGAGCGTCCCGAGTCGCGCCCATTTTTTCTCCAGCACGGCTTTCCGATCGATCAGTTTTCGTCGGCCGGGATGCGGCCGGCGTGGATGGGCACCCAGATGTATTTTCCGGTCACTGAGCCGGATCATTTTATTGACGATGGCGACGTAGTCGAGGTGGGCGATCGCAAATTCGAGGTGATCTGGACGCCGGGACATTCTCCGGGCCACAACGTAATCTTTCTGCGCAGGGAAAAAGTCATGATCGTGGGAGATCATCTGCTGCCCAAGATTACGCCGCACGTGGGAATTTATCCCGACGCCGATGCGAGCGCGAATCCGCTGGGCGATTTCATCGAGTCCCAGAAAAAGGTCCAGCGCTTCGACGCCGAGCTGATCCTGCCCGCGCATGGCGGCGTTTATCAGGACCATCGCCATCGCGCCAACCAGATCATCGAGCATCATCGCTATCGCGAGGCCGAGATGCTCGACTTGATCAAACATCAACCGCAGACCGCGTTCGAGGTGGCGCAGCAGGTTTTCGGTGGCGAAGAGAGACCGATCTTTCATGTGATGGCGGCGACGTTCGAAACCCTTGCACATCTGGAATACGCCCGTATCGAGGGTCGCGCGCGCAAGCTCGAGCGTGATGGTCGAGTACTTTTCCAAGCTCTGTAATTGTGTTACTAGGGGGTTGCGAATTTTCGCATTAGGTGTATTTTGACGCTGCTTTGACTTGGGTGGCGGATCGGCCGTTGCGGGCCTTGTTATCGGGGGAGGCCCCCAGAGTGAAGGAGGATGCCATGAGACGCACGATTGGGTTGTTGCTGGCCGCTGGGCTGGCATTTATGGTCGCAGGGTGCGCGAGCACCAGCGGCGGCGGTGCCGGTACTACCGGTACGACGACGGCCGCAACCACGGGAAGCCAGGCCGGTCAGCAGACCGCCAGCGTGGACACGTCGAAGGTCGCTCGCGACTTTAACCTCAGGGTCAAATGTCCGGGCGTGCATGAGGAGAAGCTTCACGGATGGAGTGATCAGAAGATCATGACCCAAGAGTCGGTTTCCGAAGAGGACATTCCGGCTTGCATGACTTGGGTGCAGAACCAGCCCAAGGGCTACGTTCCGCCTCCGCCGGCGGGTTATGTGGCTAAGGCCGCTCCGAAGGCCGCTCCAAGCGCGGCTGGCGCAAGCAGCGCAGCTCCCGCGGCTCCTGCTCCAGCGCCCGCGAGCCACTAGCCTGACCTTCGTGCGGCGCGGCATCATGGCGTAAGCGCGTAAGCCTGCGGGCTTAACGTGTCAGGATGCCGCGTCGGCCAGTTCGTAGCGGCGCAAACGCGACGGCGCAGCGTGTAGATCATACACGCTGCGCCGTCGTCTATTTGCCGCGGATAAGTTTTACGCTGGCCCGATCGTTCTATGCCGCTTCAGTTCGCGCGTGCCGCGCGCTTGGCGTCACGCCGCGAAGGCGCGCTGATTCTGCCGCTGCGCACCACCGGCGAGCGCCGCGCCAGCCGGCGCGTGGACACCCCCGCAAGCTGCTGGCCGCGCCATTCGCGCAACCCGTTGCGCAGAAACCCCGGCTCGATCCCGAGCGTCTCACACACCGTCTCGAACGAAAATGGCCCTTCGCCGCCTTCGCCGCAGAGCCACTGTTCGGCTTCCTGAAACAGCCGTTTGCGCGAGCCGTTCTTGGCGTCAGCGTTGTTCTGGAAGCAGCGCAAAGCGTCCTCCAGAATCGCCATCATCAGTTTCTTGACCGGGCGGATCGAGCTATCGTCGCGACGACTGTCGTAGAATTGCTCAGGGGTTAAAACGTCAGGTACGAACAGAGAACCGAGTGAAGTGTTTTCCCATTCCATGATGCTTTGGCCTTACCCGACTAATCGCCTGAACTATCGCTCGGCGCGTTTAGGGTCGGGAGTTTATTCGCTAACTTGCGGAAATACAAGCAATATATGTGCCCATATCCACCTTTGCCCACCCAGATATTTTACTTAAGGATATCCGCCCACTCCTTCAAAGATTAGCACCGCTACTTATTGAGGCTTTTGTTCACGCCTTTGCAATTTGCGAGCGATTCCGCGTTATGCAAACCGCGAAAATCCTCTCCGACCTATAACCCATTTGCGACAAACCGTGACATTTCGGCTACACCCGGCCATTGGGATCCGTCGCAATTCCGAAATTCCGGTACAATCAGTGGCAATTGTGCGACATCGTGATGCAGCCGTGATCGTGCGCTTATCGCCAGATTCCTACTGCATCGAGTCTGGCCCGCCCCGCGAGCCGGCAGGTCCGAGCTTGCGCTCCTCAAGCTTAAAGGTAAGCACGTCTAGCAGACAATCAACCCGTCCCGATAGCGCCTCGAGCAGCGTCTGCTTCTCGATTGGGCTGACATCGAGATGGAAGCAGAGAAAGTTGATCAGCGCCGCGCCGCGCAGACCGAGCTGCTCGACTATTGTGCGCCATGCCTCTTTGGCGGGATCGCCCAGGTAGCTGAACAGCACCTCGCGCAGCGAATCCATCGTCTCCTGGTCGCAGTCGAGCGCCCCATGCGCCACCGGACACCACGCGACCTCGGCTTGCCGATACGCCCGGTCCCGGATCTCGCGCAGCACGCGGAACTCCGCGATCCCCTCGAGCATAAGGTTGTAGCGGCCGTCTTCAAGGCGGACCAGGTCGCGCACCTTGCCCGCGCATCCGACTTCGAAGATATCCGGAAAGCCGTGGTACGCGCGCTCCCAATCGCCCTTGAGCAGGATCATGCCGATAATTCCGTCGCCGCGAGCCACGGCGGCGACCATCTCACGGTAGCGCGGTTCAAAGATTCGCAGAGGAACCTGCGTGCCGGGAAACAGCACCAGATTCGGAAGCGGAAACAGCGGCACGATTTTGGGAAGTTCCGCCACGCGACTCTACCGCGAGCTTAAAACCCCCGCCCCGCGCGCGTCAACCGCGCCCGCGTAACGCATGAAGCAATTGCGCGGCTGCGCTATGGTTCCCCTACATGCTGGCCGCGCGCGATACTTTGGCGCGCGCGGCCAAGCCGGAGCGCGGCGGAGGCAATCGAGATGGGAGCGCGGTCGGGCAACAACTATCTTTCCTCGCTAAAAAAACTCGGTGCGGAAATTTTTCTCGCCGGCGAGCGCATCACCGACGTGACCACTCATCGCGCCTTTCGCAATTGCGCGCGGTCGGTCGCACAGCTCTACGACATGCAGATCGAGCATCCTGAGGCGATGACCTTTCGCACCGACGACGGCGGCCGCGCAGGATTGTCATTCCATCCGCCGCGCACGCCACAGGAACTCGCCAAACGCTCGCGGATGATGAAGGCATGGGCCGACTTCAGCGGCGGCTTCATGGGCCGCACGCCCGACTACTTGAACGTCAGCATCGCCGCGATGGCGGCGGCGCACGAGTTCTTCGCCCAAAGCGACCCGCGCTTTGGCGACAATATCCAGGGCTATTACCGCGAGGCGCGCGCGCACGATTGGTGCGCCACTCATACCCTTGTCAATCCGCGCGCAACCCGCGCGCAGGGATGGGCCGAAAACACCGACGCCGAGCTGGCGCCGCGCATCGTCGAGAAAACTCGCGGCGGAATCATCGTCAGCGGATGCCAGATGCTGGCGACGCTCGCGCCGATGTCCGAAGAGCTGCTGGTCTTTCCCGCAACCGTGCTCAAGGCGGATCCCGCCGCCGAACCGTTCGCGCTGTCATTCGCGATCAACTGCAACGCCTCCGGACTGCGCTTTTTGTGCCGCGACAGCTACGACTGCGGCGCCCCGAAGTTCGACGCGCCACTGGCCAGCCGCTTCGACGAGATGGACTGCGTTGTGATCTTCGACAACGTGAGCGTGCCGTGGGAGCGCGTGTTCCTGTGCGGCGATGTCGCCCGATGCAACGCTCTGTACGACGCCACCAACGCGGTGGTTCACATGAACCATCAGGCCGCGGTCAAGAACGTCGCCAAGAGCGAGTTCCTCCTGGGCCTTGCCACCCGCATCGCGCAGGCCTGCGGCGCAACCGCCCTCCAGCATACGCGCGAGCGGCTGGCCGAGATGATCACCACCACCGAAACGATGCGCGCCTGCCTGCGCGCCGCCGAGGCCGACGCCACGCTGGATAAGTGGGGGGTATGCGTTCCCGCGCGCGCGCCCCTTGATACCGCGCGCCATCTGTTTGCGCGCCTGTACCCGCGGATGGTCGAAATACTCGAACTCATGTCGTCACCATCGCTGATGGCGACGCCCGCCGATGCCGACTTCGCCAATCCCGCCGAGCGCGCCGATATCGACCGCTATTTGCGGGCCGACGACGCAGGCGCCCGCGAGCGCGTCGCCCTTCTCCGGCTCGCAGCCGACGTCGCATGCAGCGCTTTCGGCGCCAGGCAGGTACTCTTCGAGCGCTTCTCCTTCAGTGATCCGGCCGGGATGGCCAGTGCGCTGGTCGATAGCACCGACCTGCAACCGCTGGCTGAGCGCATCAATGCGTTTCTCGAGCTCCCCGATTGAGCACACCCGCGATGCTCCCAACGCGCCCTCGCCTGATCCCTCGCCCTGAATCTGATCCCTCGCCCTGAAAGGGAGAGGTTAGGTGAGGGTCCTTATTTTGTGGATTTTTCGCGCGTCGCAGAGTTAGCGGAGTAAGCACCCTCACCCGCGCGTCACGGCGATTGCAAAAAAGAGCAATCGCCGCGCCGCGCCTCCCTCTCCCGGGGGGAGAGGGTATTTTCAGCGCCGCGCCGCCGGCTTGCTCCGATGCCCGCGCTTCGCCATCGTGAGGGCAACCATGGCGCGGCTCAGAAAAGCGGGACGAATCTGGAAGAAGCCGCAGGCACGCGCGGACGCCGAACGCGTGTTGATCGAGGCCCGCGACGGGCTGTTCACGATCGAACCCGACGCGATCTTCGGCCGCGCGGCGCCGCTCGAAGTCGAACTCGGCGCGGGACGCGGCGAATTCGTCGTCACACGGGCCGCGGAATTCCCCGAGCGGAATTTTATCGCGGTCGAGTTGTCTGGCGTGGTCTCCAGGATGCTCGCGGTGCGATGCGGCGCCGCGGGCCTGGAAAATCTGCGCGTCGCGCGAATGGACGCGCGCCCGCTGGTGGCTCTGATGCTCGCGCCGCACAGCGTCACCCGCTATCACATCTACTTTCCCGACCCGTGGCCCAAAGAGCGCCATCATAAGCATCGCCTGTTCACGCCGCGGCTTGCGGCCGGGCTCGTGCGGACAACCGCGGCGGACGGTCTGGTCTGCGTGGCGACCGACGTGGGCGGATACGCGGCCGAGATTTTCGCGATGCTCGAGGGCGCAGGATTTTCGCGCCTCGACGATCGCGCCCCCGGCGCCGAGGCCACCGGATTCGCGCGCAAGTTTATAGCGCTCGGAAAGCCGGTCTTCGCCGCAACCTTCCGCCCACCTCCCTGCGGCGCGGATTTCGCCGCGGACGAAAGCGCGCAACCCGCAAGCCGCCCCGACGGGATCGGATGAGATCTCTCCAGCCTTCGTATGGGCGCGTCGCTACGCCCCCACCCGGCACCCCCGCGCGCGGCTCCTGGTTGTACCTCTCTCAATCGAGATTGGGAGAGGGCGGCGCGGCGCGGCGATTGCTCTTTTTTTTGCAATCGCCGTGACGCGCGGGTGAGGGACCGCCAGTGTAAGATTCCGGACGCCCTCACGGCGACATCCTGCGCCGCGCGCGCCACCCAGAAGCACGCCACTTCCGAGTGATTCGCTTTTGGAATCCTGAAATCGGCGCGACCTTGGTCGCGTGATAGCAGGCGAAGAGTTCCTGCTGCATGTCCCTCACCCGGCGCGCGCAACGCGCGCCACCCTCTCCCAAACCTTTTTGGGAGAGGGACGACGCGGCGATGGACCACCAGTGCCGCGCGCGCGGCTTCTGGCTGTCCCTCTCTCAATCCCGATTGGGAGGTGCCAGTGGCGCACGGGCGGCGCGGCGCGGGGCACCATTTCCCAAATTATTTTCGGAGAGCCAATCGGCGGAAATCCGCAGCGCTCCAATTGGGGGGGGAATACCTGCCCCCATCGGGAGATGAATCGCAAGCCCGCGCATCGAATCAAAAGCGAACCGCCGTCAAACGAACTCTCCGCGTACTCGCGCGCTCGGCGGCCTCGCGTGATTCGTATCGCGGGGCGGCAGGGCTGAATTGATCGGCAACGTGGACTTTGTGCGGAATTGACGAAACCTGTACTGTGAGGCGCAAGGTTTTGCCGGTCGATTCTCGGGCGGCGATGATCGAGCTTTAATTTGCTTTGCGGCCGAGCGTTTTCTAGTGTGCTCCGAGTCCCATTTGTTATGAGGCGCCTGGCGGCCATAATTCTGGCTGTTTCGATAGCCACCGCGGCGGGTTGCGCGCTTAAGAAGCCGCCCACCGGCGAGGACTATTATCAGCAGGCGCAGTTGAATTTTGCCCAGGCCGAGTACAACCCCGCGATCGAAAATTATCAGCTCCTGATCGATCATTTTCCCTTCAGCCCCTATGCCGAAGACGCCGAAATGAAGATCGGCCTGGCTTACTACAAAATGCAGGATTACGCCGAGGCGGTCTCTGCGCTCGACGATTTCCAGCGAATGCATCCGACCAGCAAGAACCTCGAGTTGGTCAGCTATTACATCGCGATGAGCTCTTACGACCAGATGGGCCGTGAGGACCAGGACCAGAGCAAGACCGAAGACGCGCTCAAGCACTTCCAGATTATCGAGGCGCGCTTTCCCGAGGGCGCGTTCGCCGAGCTGGCCAAGGAGCGCGCCGAGGAGTGCCGTGAGATGCTCGCGCGGCATCAGATGGTGGTCGGAAACTACTACTTCAAGCGGGCCAACTTTCGCGCCGCCGAGTCGCGTCTGGCCGAGCTGATGCAAAAATATCCGGATACTCCGGTCGCCCCCGACGCGCTGTTCGAGCTGGCCCAGTCGCTCCAGAAGGAGGGCAAGAAATATTCCGCAGCGCAGGCCTATACCGCGCTCTTGCGCCATTATCCGGACACGCCCTATACCGCGCAGGCCAAGGCCTCGATCAAAGAACTCAACCAGCCGATCGATAGCGAGGAAGATCCACTGCCGATGGTTCTGGCCGAAACCGGCTACGGCTCGAATAACCAGCAAGCCGACAATCACGTGATCGTCCGCCAGCGCGACGCCGGTGATTTCGGTTCGGACGCCGTACCCGGAGAGCCGGGCACTGCGCTGGCGGGAACTCCCGCCGCCCAGGCGCCCGCGCAGGCGCAGCGGACGGCGCACGCGGTGACCAAGTACGGCCCCGACGGACTGCCGATCCTGGACCAGCCCGCCGCCAAGACCGCGGCCCAAATCGCCGGCCCCGCAACCCTCAAGACCATTCGCATGTCGGCCTCGGACCCACCGATGGCGATAATTTTCGACCTGACCGGCCCGGTGGTTTACAACAAGCGGCTCGAAAATGGCGCGGGGTTTTCCTCCGCGATCCTGACGCTAAAGGACGTTACACCCGACACCAGCCTCGAGCATCACCTGGTCTTCGATCGATCGATCTTCAAAGATTGCGACGTGACCAGAAACGCGCAGGGCACCGTCGTCACGCTCAATACGGTCCCGCTCAGCGATGTCGAAGTGGTTCCGCTCGACAGCCCGCCGCGGCTGCTGGTGACGTTCACGCCGGTGGCGCAGTCGGTCAGCTCGTCGGATTAATCAGGCGAACACGTCATCGAATTTGACTCCGATAAAATTAAGCACCACTTCGGCGTAAACCTTGAGTCCCCAGTAGAAGCCCTCGATCGGCAGTCGTTCGTCGTTGCCATGAAACAGCGATCCGAACGGCAGATGCGGTTCGAGCTTGACCGGCACGAAGCCGTAGCACTGCGCGCCGAGCCGCCCGTAGAACTTGTTGTCGGTCGCGCCCGGAATCATCCACGCTATCGCCTTCGCGCCCGGATCGTTCGCCTCGACCCGCTCGCAAATCAGCCGGAACAGATCGGTGTCGGGACTGGTCTCGGCCGGCGGCCCGGTCTTGACCAGCTCGAACTTCGGCTCCGGCCCGACGATACCACGCAGCTCCGCGACGAAGCTCTCGGGATCCTCGCCCGGCACGGTGCGCCCGTCGAGCACCACCGAGGCCTCGCCCGGAATGACGTTGTCTTTGTAGCCCGCGCGCAGGATGGTCGGCGTAACCGTGTTGCCCATCATCGGGCGGAATAGCGGCCCCGGGTTATCCAGCGGCACACCAAGTTCGGTGAGCATCTTCTTCATGAACGGAGTTATCCGCATGCTCATCGGCGTGTTGGTGAGCTTGGTCAACAGCGCCGCCATCTTTCCGATCGCGGTGTCGCGCCGCGGCATCGAGCCGTGCCCCGGCGGCGCGTTGACGGTCATCTTGACCGTGACGAAACCCTTTTCCGCGATCTGGATCGTGTAGAAACGCGCGCTGCCCATGTAGATCGTAAAACCGCCGACCTCGTTGAGCACCCATCCGGCGCGGATCAATTCGGGATGCCGCTCGACCAGGAATTTCGCGCCGTGATCGGAGCCGGCCTCTTCGTCCGCCACCGCCGCCATGATCACGTCGCGATTTGGCCTCGCGCCCGCGCGCCGCAGCGCCATCATCACGACCAGATCCATCGCGCACTTCGACTTCATGTCGAGCGCGCCGCGGCCCCATACGCATCCGTCGGCGATTTCCGCCGCGAACGCCGGACGGCTCCATCCCGCCGGCTCGACTGGAACCACGTCGGTGTGCGAAGAGAGCAGGATCGGCGCGTTGCCGGAATTGCCGCCCTTGATGCGCGCGACCAGGTTCGCACGGGTCGGCGCGCTTTCCTTGATCGTCGAGTCCACCCCGTGCCGCGCAAGTCCGTCGGCCAGATAGTCCGCCGCGATTCGCTCATTGCCGGGCGGATTGGTGGTATCCAACCTGATGAGAGCGCGCAACGCCTCGAACGCTTCTTCCTTTGCGGTCTGCCACGGAACTCGCATCACATATCCCCTGCTCGCATTCGGCTCATGCGGTAATCATACATTATGTTTAGGCATCATAACAATTGGTTTGCTGGGCGGATTTAGGCCCTGCGCGCCTTATGATGATTGCCCGCGCCGCCCGCGCCCGCAAGCCCGTGGCGCCGGGCATCCGCCGATGGCTAGCACGGGTTCGGGCAAGGTAAGCTCGGGACGCGGGAGGATCGCTGTGGAAATCAATTGCGTTGAACGGGTTCTGATCGGCGCGGCGGACCTTGGCGCGGCACGCGAACGATGGAACCGGGCGGGCTTCGCGCTCGCCGCTGAGAAGATCACCGCCGGCGGTATCGAGTTTGCGCCGATGGCGGCGGGCGGGGTCGAAATCGATCTGTGCGCCGCGGGCAGCGACGCGTCGGGACCGCTTGCCGACGCGATTAGAGGCGCGGCCGCGCGCGGCGGCGCGGTGCTCGGATGGATCTGGGGGACCACCAGCTATGACGCGACCGCGGCGCGATCGGGCGCGCCGATCGCGGTTCCCGCCGCTCGCGGCGCGATCATCAACGCGTGGATGCCGCCTGCCGATCTGCGCGCCGAGTTGCCCGGGGTATTCACCGCCACCACCGAGGTGAGCACCAGCCTCGAGGCGCGCCGCCAGAATCTGGCGAGATTCGGCGCGAACCCGAACACGGCTGCGTACCTGGAACATATCGTCGTGATGACCCCCGTGCTCGAAGCGGCGATCGCCGCGCACGAGCGGATGGGGGTCAAGTGCAAGCGGATTCGAGAGGCGGGCGGCGGCGCGCGCCAGGCGTTCTTCAAGCTCGAGCAGACCGTCCTCGAGGTGGTGGCTCCGGCGCGCGGGGCGCCCGGATGCTGGGGCCTCGCGTTCATGTGCGGCGATATCGCGCGCGCGGTCGCGCACGCGCGCGAAGCAGGCTTGCAGGCGACGGAGCCAAAGACCGCGATTCAGGGCGGCCAGATCGCGCGGATCGTCGATCCACTCGACGGCGTAGCGATCGCCTTCATGGAACCGCCGCCGCCAGCTGGGTGAAGCGGGATGCGGTCATTTGCCCTGGAAATTCGGCGGGCGCTTTTCCATGAAGGCCTGGATTCCCTCCTGGAAATCGCCTGAGCGAAACAGCAGCAGCAACTGCATCAGCACATGATGCGTATGCGATTCGAAATCCTGGCTGAGCCCGTGGCGGAACAGCCGTTTCATCGCGCGCACCCCGAGCGGAGCATTGGCCGCGATCTTCTCCGCCCAAGCCAGCGCTTCTGGCATCAGGTTATCGTGCGGCACGACTTTGTTCGCGAGTCCGAGTTCGAGCGCGCGCGCAGGCGAAATATCGTCGGCCATAAATCCAATCTCGCACGCTTTGGCCCATCCGACCAGCCGCGGCAGGTACCAGGTACCACCGCTCTCCGGCACGATTCCGCGCTTGGCGAAAGCCGGAACGAGCTTCGCGCGATCGCTCATGATGCGCAGATCGCATCCGAGCGCGAGATCGAAGCCGTAGCCGGCAGCCGCGCCGTTGAGCGCGCAGATCACGGGGGTATCGATACGATGGAGCGTCACCGTCGGGATATCAAAGGTGCTGAGATGGGCAGCGCCACCGCCCGACGACAACACGCCCGAGCCGCCGATCCCGCGCCCGGCGGCAGCGTCTTTGAGATCCAGTCCCGAACAGAAGCCGCGCCCTTCACCCGTCAAAATGATCACGCGAACGTCGGGATCGCTGTCGAACTGTTTGAGCTTGTCACCAAGCATCGAGAGCATCTCGACGCTAATCGCATTCATCCGCTCAGGCCGGTTGAGCTTGAGCGTCGCGACATGTCCGGATTTCTCCGCCAGCAGATCACTCATCGCAAAGTCCTCCATCGCGCTGACGCATCAGCGTGCGTACGAAACTCGTGCGTAGCACAGTCGCAGCGCGCCTCAAAAGCGCGCTCTGACCTGAACAGTCTGAAATCAAATCACCTCGACCCGAGCATTATGAAGCGGCGCGGATGCGAGCTTGCGATCGCAGGTGACCAGCGCCGCACCGAGCGCCTCCGCCAGCGCCACGTAAACGGCATCGTAGGCGGTGAGATTTCCGCGCAGCTCCCACACTCGCGGCAACAACAGATCATGCGGATACCGAATGAGCGGAAGATCGATCATATCTTGCAATGCTTCGCGCGCGCGCGAGGCGGTAACCGCCCCCGCGGCCGCATAGCGCCCGAGCACCTGGGCGACCTCAACGTCAAGCAGATGCGGAGCGTGGATCGACTCCGCACGCGCGAAGATGCGCGCCTCGACCCTGACGCCGGTTGGCGTTTGGAGCAGCCATTCGAGCGCCGCCGACGCGTCGAGCACAATCACCGCCCATCGCGCTCCGCACGAACCGCGCGCGCCGCCGCAAACGGCAACGCGACTCGCTCGCGCTGGCGCAGACGCTCGCGCAACTCTTCCAAGGTGGGCCGCTCCGCGACCCGGCGAACTTCGGCGAGCAGATAATCCGAGAGCGACATGCCCGCCATCGCCGCGCGCGCCTTGAGCTTGCGATGCAGGGGGTCGGGAACATTGCGGAGCTGAATCATCCGGGACATGCGCTGAACCTGTTTGCATGTTTACCACATGTCAACGATGGTCTTCACATTCTAAAAGCCCGCGGCCAGTTGATCGTCTTCGGCTTACGGTGGTTTTGCCGCCTCGACTGAGTCCAACCGCGAGCGCACCTCATCTACGAAGTCATACGACAAAGGCTCCTCCACCATACGCCCGCGAAGATAGGAGAAATCCCATCCGTGCATTGACCGCCGGTCCGCCTCTGCAATCAAGTCTTCAAACTGAGGCATCGCCGGAACCCTTATCTATCGCGGGCCACGCTTATCAGGATGCGGGAGCGTGTTGCCCGCTATGCGCGGAAGGTCGTCGGTCGTGTCGAACCAGGAGAGCTTGCTTTCGACGAATTGATGGATCTGCGGGCGGACACGCTCGGGATCGTCGAACGTGCCGACTCTGACGGAAAAATATCGGCCGTCCACGGCGAGCGGGTGATTCACGACGAGGTACTCGCCGTAAAGCCCCGAGCCGCACTTTGCGCAGAAGTAGCTGCAGCCCGTGCTGGAAGTCGCATACTGGCTTGGTGCGCCCGCAGTCAACCGGAATGCATCGCCCGCGACCTGTGCGGTAACGATCACCGGTGCGCCGCTGCTTCGCCGGCAGTGATTGCAGTGGCAATAGATAACATCGAAGACGCGGTCGATCTCGAATCGGATCGACCGGCAAAGACACCCGCCTGTGAACGGTCCGGCAATCATATTCGGACGCCGCCGCGCGCAACCTTCCCGGTGCGACGCTACTCCGGTCTGCCTTGGCGCGGTTGCGCGTCCATGAAGCCAAGCGCGGAATGCATCTTGTACCCCAGCAAGTCGCGCAGTTGCTTGGGCATCGTGCGCGCCAGTTCGAGCGGCGTATCGACGTACTGATTCTCCTCCTGTCGGAGCCAGCCGAGCGAGTACGACAGGAACACGCCGAAGCGCCAACCGTCAGAGACGTTCGCGCCCGCGCCGTGCAGCGTTCCGCCCATCCACAGCAGGACCGACCCGGCCGGCATGGCGGCCGATACAACCTCGTCCGCGCGCGCGACGCGATCGCCGGACCATCGGTGGCTTCCGGGAACCAGATGCGTACCGCCGTTGGCGGCGGTGAACTCGCTTATCGCCCACATGCTCGCGAGCACCAGGTTGGGGCGCGGAACCTTGAAGAACTGGAACGAATCTTCCTCACGATGCAGCATCTGTACGGTCGCGCCCGGTCCCACCACCAGCGCCGAGGTCGCATGCACCTGGTAGCTCGCGCAATTCGGTTTCAGAATCGAGTCGCAGGCCGCGAGCATCAGCGGATGCGTGACAAGCGCGCGAAACGCCTCGGATTTCGCCGCGAGCGCCGTGATGCGCCGGGTGTTGCCGGGATAAAAATCCGATGGACCACCGTCGGCTGCGTACTTTTCGTTGAGACTCGTTTTGATGTCCGCCTTCTCCAGATGCGGCCCGAGTTCGCGGGCGATCGCCTCGGGCGGTTCGGCGCCGAGCACTCCTGTGACGACCACGCATCCGTCGCGTTCGAGCGCGGCGACTACCTCGGCGGACGGGTGGTCCGCCGCAAGAACCGGAATCGATGCCATAGGCGGTTCCTCTGCCGCGAGTTTAGCGCGTCAGGCTCGCGTGCGTCGAACTGCGCATCATGCTTGACACTCATCGCCGCATGCAGGAGCATTCGGCGATTACCACAGACGCCTCCGGCCCCCACAGGAGAATTGCCGCCATGAAATCCGTCCAGATGCTTTCGCGTTGCGCCGCCACCCTGTCCTTCTTGTGCGTGCTGGGAATCGCCGGTGGGGCCAATGCGCAGCAGCAGCCCGCCGCTTCCACCAAGCAAATCGATCTCGCCGCCGCGCACGCCGAGCGCAAAGCCGCAGTCAACGATAACATGGCTCTCACCCCTGACGAGGCCAAGGCATTCTGGCCGTTGTACGATGCGTACGAGGCCAAGATGGACAAAATCGAGGCTCGCCATATCAAGGAAGTCAAGGAATACGCCAAGCACTACGCCACCCTGACCAACGCCGACGCCAAGGCCAAGCTGGATGAGGTGATGGCTATACAGCAGGCGATCCTCGATACCCAGAAGGAATATATTCCGAAGTTCCGCGCGGTGGTTTCCGAAATTAAAACCACACGCTTCTTCCAGATCGACAACAAGCTGCGCGCGCTGGTGCAGTGCGATCTGGCGCAGTCGATTCCCCTGGCCGAACACGGGTCCACCGCGCAATAGTCATTCCCGCGGCGATCTTGCTATCGCGCGGGTTCGCGATTCGGGCGCCGGCCAGCGCCCTGCTCTCACGGCTGCGGACGCGCCGGTCCGGCGCCGGGAGCGGTCACGACAAACAACATGCGCCGCCCCGCTTTATCGACAGGTCTCGATTCCGCAACCAGCCTGAGACAGCTCGCTTCGGCCGCGGTCAGCCGGGACAATCGCGAGGCGCGGAATATCACGTAAGCGCCGGGTTCCGACTGTGGGCCGCAGCGAAAATTGGGATCAGCGCGTATTTCATCTCGCGTGTAGAAACGCAAGTCGCAGTCCTCGAGGCGCCCGGCGAAGTGGATAATCGTCCCCGGCGGCACGTTCGCGTTGACCACGCCGCTAAAATCCTCCAGACTTTTCGCCCGCGCCATCACCGGAGTCAGCGCGTCGAACCATAGCAGTATTCCCGCAATCGAGATCAGCAAAACGCCAAACGCCTGCATCCCGGCTGAACCCCGCCTGAGCCCGTGGACCACAACTCCAATGCCAATCATCGATCCGAGAATCCATATCAGGAAATAGCCATTCAGGCCGCGGCCCTCGTCAAGAAAGACACCAAGGAATTGACGGTCCGTCGGGTGAAGAAACCGCTCGAGGACTGCTGGCGGTCCCCAGACGCAAAATATCAGCGTCACGATGATAATCGCCGCCATAGAGACAGCCACCGCAAGTGTGCCGGCGTCGAACAGACCGAACCCGCGGCGTTCATCGCCACGCTCGAGCGAGGCTATTGTGGTGCCGATCGTCGCCGCCAGCGGCGGGAACGCCGGCAACACGTAAACCAGGCACTTGCCGTGCGACGCCGAGAAGAACACCAGGATCGCGGTGAACCAGCACCCCGAAAAGACCAGCGCCTCGGGAAGCGGGCGCCGCTGGGCCACCAACGCACCGACCGCGGGAAGATAAACACTCCATGGAAGGAATCCCGCAAGGATCACCGGTACGAAGTAGTAAAAGGGATGCTGACATAATCCCGGACCCGCGCTGCCGATAAAGCGGCCCCACAGTCCGCCGATGATCTGCCATCGCACAAACGCCATCCCGCCGGCCATATAGGCTGCGACATACCAACTGCCCCCCACGATAAGCGCGACCAGCACCGCCGCAATCATTGGTGGCCGCACCATTTCGCGCCAGCGGCCGCCCACCACGAGATACAAACCCACGGCCATCAACGGAAGTGCTATTCCCAGTGGCCCCTTGGTCAGCGTTCCCAGTCCCATGAGAATCGCCGCCCCGCCGTACCATGCGGCGCTCCTGCGCCGAGCCATGGCGCCTGACAGCGCGCGCTCGAGGCAGATCGTGGCCGCTGTCACGAATAGTACCAGCGTCGCGTCCATCCGCGGCACTCGCGCCGTATCGATAAAGTCATGCCCGAGCGCGAGCACCGCAACCGACCACAGCGCCGCGCGCCGTCCGGCGACCACGGCGAGCCACGCGAACAGCACCGCGCAGGTCGCCGCACCGGCGATCAGCGAGGGCAAACGAACCGCAACCGTATTCCATCCGAGCAGGCGCGTGCTCAATGCCGCTTCCCACCAAAACAGCGGAGGCGTCTGCACCACGCGGAGCGGCCGGTCTGGCTGGTAGGCAGGCAGAATGAGATGCCCCGCCAGCACGTCGCGTACGGCGCCGCATTCGCACGTCGCAAGTTCCCTGCCGAGCGGAATCGCGGGCTGCAGGAGCAGAAAGAAGGCTGCCACGGCCGCGAATACTATTATGCTGTCGCGCATCGCGAATAACTATATTGCAGGCCGCCCAAGGGCTCGCTGTAATCCGGGCGGGGTCGCCTGCTCCCGTCAGCCGGCAATTTCAAAACCTTGACAACCGCGGCGCGACTAATTGATCAGGTCAATCCCGCGCACCATGCGCAGGCGTGAATCTTACTTTCCCGGTACCCTCGCGCAGAATATTGGTGCTGTCAATGGCGCCGAACGGACTTGCGATTGCGAGCCTTGCGCGCGAAAATTCGCGCCCGCTTGACCGCTGCCACCCGCCGCGCGTATCCGGTAGATTAGGGTCGAGATATCGCCCACCCCACCATGACGACCTCAGACGACCGCTACGTGCTCGCAATCGACATGGGCTCCGGGAGCGCAAAAGCCGCCCTCGTTTCGAACGCCGCAGAAATTGTTGCCTCGCGCCTTGGCGCTATCCGCACTATCTTTCGCGACGATGGCGGAGTCGAGCAGGATCCAGGCGACTACTGGTCCGCAGTTGTTAGCGCCGCCAGGACCACGCTCGGAGCCGCCGGAATTGCGCCCGACCGCATAATCGCGGTGGCCTGCACGACGCAGTGGGCGGTGACGATCCCCGTCGATGAGGCGGGCCAGGCGCTGATGAACGCAGTCTCGTGGATGGACACGCGCGGCGGAAAATATAACCGCGCTCTGTCCGCCGGATGGCCGCGAATTCAGGGCTACGGCCTCTTCAAGGCGCTCAAGTGGGTGCGGCTTTCGGGCGGAGCGCCAGTGGCTACGGGAGCCGACGGCCTCGGCCATATTCAGTTCATCAGGAACGAGCGCCCCGACATTTACGCGCGTACGCACAAGTTCCTCGAGCCGATGGACTATCTGAATCTGCGCCTGACCGGACGCTTCGCCGCGTCGTACGCGACGATGTTCACCTACTGGGCAACCGATAATCGCGATCCGCGTCGAATTGACTATTCGCCCGAGTTGCTCAAACTCTCGAACCTCGAGCGCGCCAAACTGCCCGACTTGTTTCCGGTCGATCATGTCCTCGGCACGCTTACCGCCGGCGCCGCCGATGAGCTAGGCCTGGCGCACGACACTCGCGTGGTGATGGGATCGTGTGACCTGCAGTCGGCGGCGATCGGCGCGGGTGCGATCGAGGACTTCGACGGCTATATCTATATCGGCACCACCTCATGGATAAGTTGCCATATTCCGGCCAGGAAGACCGATCCGGTGCATATGCTATCTTCAATGCCGGCGGCGATCGCGGGCCGTTATATCGTTACCGCCGAGCAGGGAGTGGCCGGTCGATGCCTCGAGTTTCTGAAGGACCTGCTCTATCCGGATTGCGGCGCGAGCAGTGACCCCTACGCGGAAATGAATCAGCTCGCCGCCGCGATCCCGCCCGGCAGTGACGGGCTTATTTTCACTCCGTGGCTCGCGGGCGTGCTCGCGCCATCCGAAGATTCGGCCACCCGCAGCGCATTTTTCAACCAGACAATCCGCACCACGCGCGGCCATTACGTGCGCGCGGTTATGGAGGGAATCGCCTTCAATCTGCGCTGGCTCAAGGGCTACGTTGAAAAATTCATAGGTCACCCATTCCACCGGCTGGGGTTTATCGGCGGCGGGGCGCAGTCGGATCTCTGGTGCCAGATTCTGGCCGACATTCTCGATTGCCCCGTGCGGCAGGTCGCGGGTCCGCGAAATGCCAATGCGGTGGGCGCCGCGATGGCGGCCTTCGTGGCTTTGGGCGGGATCAAGCTGGGCGAAATTCCCGCGCGGATCAGAATTTCGCGCGTCTATGATCCATGCCCGGAGAATCGCAAACTATATGATGCGCGATTTCGCGAGTTCATGGAGATTTACCGCCGCAACCGCCCGATTTACCGGCGCCTGAACGCCCTGCCGCGCCGCGCTTGAGCGGCGCGCGGCGCTCCGCCAGATCGGCCGCAAGGAGGAGCTTCGATGCCCAAGGCTTTGAAATCTAAAACCCCGCCGCGGCGGAGCGGGCAGCGTATGTCGCTCCAGGAACTCGAAAGGTTCCATAGTATCCCGCGCCACGGCCGCCCGCCCGAACAGATTTTGCGCACGCTCAAGATGATCGCGCACGAGGAAAACTCCCGCTGGCAGACCGGACAAATCTCCGGAACCTATTATCACGGCGGCATGGAGCATTACGCATTTCTGAACAAAGTGTTTTCGCTATACTCACATGTCAATCTCCTCCAGCGCGACATGTGCCCGAGCGGCACCAGGTTCGAGGGCGAGGTGATCGCGATGACGGCGCGGATGCTCGGCGCCGACGCCGCGCGCGCACTAAACCCCGCCGACGAGGTCTGCGGCGCGATAACCTCCGGCGGCACCGAGAGCATCATTATGCCAATGCTCGCCTATCGCGAGCAGGCGCGCGCCGAAAGAGGAATCACCGCCCCGGAAATGGTGGTGCCCGAGACGATTCATCCCGCATTTTCGAAGGGCGCGCATTACTGGGGCGTCAAGCTGGTCCGGATACCCGTCGGCGGCGACTATCTGGCCAACGTCGGCGCGATGCGCGAAGCGATCGGCCCAAATACGATCGCGATCGCAGGCTCGGCCGCGAACTATCCGCACGGACTCATCGATCCGATCGAGCGCCTGTCCGATCTCGCTCTCGAGGCGGGGGTCGGCCTACACGTCGATAGCTGTTTCGGCGGATTCATTTTGCCGTGGATCGAAAAACTCGGTTACGACGTCCCGCCCTTCGATTTCCGGCTCCCGGGCGTCACCTCGATGTCGTGTGATACCCACAAGTGGGGCTACGGGCTCAAGGGCGCATCGGTCGTACTGTTTCGCAACAAGCGCCTGCGCAGGAGGATGTACTTCGCGCAGACCGACTGGCAGGGCGGGCTGTACGCTTCGCCTACCGTGGCCGGCAGCCGGTCGGAGGGAATCAGCGCCTCGACCTGGGCGGCGATGGTCGCGCTCGGAGAAGAAGGATACCTGAAGGCCACGCGCAAGATCATGAAGGCCGCGGACACGATCAAAGCGGGCGTCGCGAAAATCCCCGAACTCAAAATTATCGGCAAGCCGACTTATTGCATCGCGATCGCCTCCGACGCGCTCGATATCTATCATGTCAATGACTACATGGGGTCGCGCGGGTGGCGGCTCAACGGTCTCCAGAAGCCTGCGGGCTTTCATATCTGCGTGACGCTTCCGCAGACGCTTCCGGGCGTCGCCGCGCGTTTCGTCAGGGATATCGCCAGCGCGGTCGAGTACGCCAAAGAGCCGCACGATAATCCTCCGAGCAGCGGCGCGCTCTACGGCGGCGGAGCCACCGCGATGGCGCCGGGGATGATCGACGAACTCATGTACGCGTGGCTCGATTCGAGCTATGAGACGTAGGCGATGGCGAGAAGACCAAGCTCAGTAGCGCTCGATGACCGCGCGCTCGCGGAATTCACCGCATTCGCCGTGCGGCTCGGCGAGATTGCGGGCCGCGCGATACTCCCCTACTTCCGCGCCGCAATCGATATCGACAACAAGGCCGGGGCAGGCAGTTACGATCCCGTTACGATCGCGGACCGTTCCGCCGAGACCGCGATTCGGGAGGAAATCGCCCGCGTCTATCCCACCCACGGAATCCTCGGCGAGGAGCACGGCGCGAAGCCCGGCCGCGACCGCCTTACCTGGATCATCGATCCGATCGACGGCACCCGCGCCTTCATCATCGGACAGCTTCATTGGGGAGTCTTAATCGCGCTCAGCGACGGCGAGCGCCCGACGCTCGGCATGATGCATCAGCCGTTCACCGGCGAGACTTTCACCGGCTCCCGGCTCGGAGCCGAATGGCGCCGGGGCGCGGAGCGCCGCGCGCTGCACACGCGCGCGTGCCCGCGAATCGAAGCCGCCGCAGTCTCCGCGACCGATCCCGCGATGTTCAAGAGCGGCGCCGAACGCGATGCGTTTCGCGCTCTCGCCGCGCGGGCGCGGATGCGCCGCTACGGCGGAGATTGCTATTCGTATTGCCTCGTCGCCGCCGGGCTTATCGATCTGGTGATCGAGGCCGGGCTGCAACCGTATGACATCCAACCGGTAATACCGATAATCGAGGGCGCGGGCGGAATCGTGACGAGCTGGTCGGGCAAGAGCGCCGCTGGCGGTGGCCAATGCGTCGCGGCCGGCGACCCTGCGCTGCATCGCGTAGCGCTCGAGATGCTCTCGGCCGCCGCCACTGATGCCTGACTTCACTTGCGTGGCTCGATCGGAGACATCTGGCTCGATCGGCGCCACGCGCGGACTCCGCGGCCCGGGAATTAACCGACCAAATGGTTGATAAACCTCGGTGACGCGCGCGGTTTCCCGGATCGCTCGAGCCTCCGGCGACGATCGCGATGGCATGTCCTGTGCGTTACGTGCAAAGTCCGCCGACAAACGTTTCGCCGCGCAAGGAGATTATCCCATGCCGCATGCCAGTCCGAGCGTCGAGAAAGCTCTCGATACCTTAAGCGATGTACGCAAGGGCAAGTTGGACCTTGGCTGGATGAACTCGAATCCCGCCGGATGGGGCGTCAAGGCCGTGCCCCGCGATGAGCGCGGCCTCGGTCTGGAGGACATCAACCGGGTGGGTACGTATGGCGACGTGCCGGATCAGGGTTCCATCTTCGGCAGCATGGCGCCACGCGGCTCCGAAATCCCCGACGATATGCCGTCGCTCGGTTGTTACGATATCAATGACAAATCGCTGGTCTGGGCCGATAACGCGGCGCATCTGTACGATGAAGCGGTGGCGCGCCAATGGAGTTCGGCGCGCGACATTCCGTGGGGCGATCTGAAGCCGCAGCGTGACGACCTTGAGAAGGCGATGTGCCAGGTATGCACCAATCTGGCGGAAGTCGAGTTCGTGGCGGGCGACATGCCGGCCAAGTGGATGTGCCGCATCAATCACGACTTCCACGAAGTGAAGCTGTTCCTGGCCTCGCAGATTTTCGACGAGGCGCGCCACATGGAGGTCTTCCGCAAGCGCGCGCTCGCCAACGGCGGCGGCCTGCTGCGCTCCTCGCCCGATTCCGAGAACCTGCTGCGGGTGATTCTCGAAGCGCCCAACTTCACCACCGGCAGCGCGCTGATGCACATCCTGGGGGAGGGATTCGTGCTGACTCTGTTCCGCAACGGCGAGATGTTCTCGCTGACCCCGGTGGAGAAGAAAATCTTCCGGCTGTGCATGCAGGATGAGGCCCGCCACGTCGCGTACGGCACGATGCATCTTAAGTACTTCCTTGAAAAGCATCCCGAACGCGAAAACGAGATTCACGATATCTTGACGCGCGGCGAGGAAGCGACCTTCAGTCTCAATCAGACCCAGGACACCGTGGAAGCGCGCGCGATTTTGGCGGGCGGCGGACTCGAGCATATCGACGAGGGCTTCAACAAGCTTGGCTACCTGTTCAAGAAGCAAATTCACGAGTACCTGCATCGCCTCAAGATGGCGGGCATCGATCGCACCAACAAGCTGGCGATTCCATTCGAGTTGCCAATCTGAACGCGGGCCGTGTGGATTTTGTGAATCCGGAGGTAACGAGCATGACACGTTTCCCCTCAGTCGAGTTCTTTGAAGAGCTGCGCGCGCGCGTAAACGCCAATCCCGATCTCTTCCGCCGCCTCGGCACCGTCGATATGACCCTGGTCGCCAAGATCGATTACGACGACTCGAGCGAATGCTACGAGATCCGATTCGCCGGTTATCAATGCATTGGCGTCCGGCGCCTGGACCGGATCGGCGACGCCGCCAAAGGCTCGGCCATCCTGTCGGGACCGTATTCCGGATGGCGCGAGATGATCGACAACATCGTCGCCAACGGGCACGCGGACCTCGAGCATACCCTCAACACGCTGACGTTGATGGATACTCCGCTGCGGATCGAGGCCGATAACCAGCTCGACACGGATCTTTTTTATCGCTACCAGCAAAACCTGCAGGAGTTCTTCGATAACGCAGGCGAGCGACGCGCCACGCCGTAGCCGTCGTCCGGATTGATCCCGAATCCAAGCGAGCCCTGGACGCTGCGGGCTCGATTTTGGCGGCGGTATCGCCAGCCGTCCCGTGGAGCGAGCATCTTCGCCTCGGAGGGGGGCATCGATTCCCTCGCTCGCTCGCCGACGGGGCCGTCCGGGCGGATTATCTCAACCCGGCGCGAGCCCGGCCGGCCATCCGTGACCGCTTGCGCCGCGCCGATTGATATTAACAATCGCGCTTCCGACCCGCGCGGAGAGGTGGCCGAGTGGTCGAAGGGAGTAATTGTCAAATGTTGTGGATCGGCCTGGCATGATCAAACGGCTTCCCTTGGTTGATTGTCAATCGACTGAGTAATTTGTTTGGTTCGATCCAACTGAACACCGTCGGCGAACTTCGCGCCGGCCCGGACCAGCGGCAACAGGTGGGCGCCATCGAGGCGCCGCCAGCGGAGCTGGACCATATCGAGCAGCTTGAACGCCATCAGCAGGCCCTTGGTTCTCGAGCCGGCGCCCCTGGTCGCGCGTTCCCGCAAGCGTACGGTGGCGAACAGCGACTCGATAACGTTGGTGGTGCGCAGATGCTTCCAGTGCTCGGCCGGGAAAGTCGAACCATGAGTAATCATCCTATCGCAAATTAATAGAGCCTGCGGCGGAATAGCCATCCAGCCATCGCGAGCGTTGCCCCTCCAATGATAATCATCGGCCAATACTGAGGCATCAGCGACCAGGTTGATGACCCTTCCAGAAAGACGCCGCGTACAACGACCAGAAAATACCGCATCGGATTCACGTAAGTGAAATACTGAATCAGCGGCGGCATGTTGGCGATCGGGGTGGCGAAGCCCGACAGAATAACCGCGGGCACCAAAAACAGAAATGTGCCGAGTAGCGCCTGCTGCTGCGTGACCGCGAGTGACGAGATCATCAGTCC
>DATKSQ010000152.1:0-12979 GCA_035531615.1 Binataceae bacterium (SeqCode) | reverse complement strand
GCCTGCGGGAGGCTCTGCGCTCGCAACCACGACTCCAACTCGGCCCGATCTGCTCCGCTGATTTCCATCCAGCATCTCTTTACGCCCATGCTGAACAGACGAACAAACGCTACATTTAATTCAGAAACATTACACTAGCTGCTTGCAATTTCGTCTCCCAACAATAGTGCTGCTACCGTCTAACTATACGTTGAGCATGCATTGACAGCCAATGAACCAGGCAACAGGATAGTTATCTAAAGCACAAATGGTAGCGAAAGCTAGCACAAATGGTAGCGAAAGCTCGGTTATCCGAATACGTAAAGATTAGATCCGGGATTTCCATTTTGACGCCCCGGATCGAGGTAGCCATAGCCCTACTCCGGCCTGTACTGCATGCGGGCAGGGTTTTTCCCCATAGCCTCGGCTGAAGCTGGTTCGCGAACGCGCAATCAACGACAATGCCAACTCGAGTCGGCTCCGGTGAGGTTACTGGTAAAGCCGAAAGATTGCCGCCAGCACCGCGAACTCTCCGATACGGGGGAGAATGATGCGGATGCGGTCACGATGGCCGCGCAGGCCCGCCGCCAGCTTGCCCACCGCGCCGTCCTCCTGACCCGCCACGCCGGCCAGGTCCAGCACCACTTGATCCTTCCGGTGCGCCAAGGCCGCACGCAGATCCGCAACGAACCGTCCGGCGGCGGAGGCCGTGAGTCGCCCCTCCAAGAGCACCCACACCGTCGAGGCGGGCCGCCGCTCGACCTGGATCGAGAGCTCCGCAGGAGCCTCACCGCGTAAGCGCTCCCAAGCCCGCCCGCTGGGAGCGTCCCACATCCTGAACGTATGCCTCACCAGCGGTGGATGCTGGAAAAGGCCCAACCTGAGCGTAAGCCCCGTCCAGGAAGCCAAGCCTACTGCCGCAACCGACAGGAGACGCTCCTTCCAAGTCGGACTCCCCAACGTCGCGTGGACCCGCTCCTGGAGCCCGCCAATCCAACGCCGTACCTCCGCCGTCGGCCCGAGCAGCCTGCCCGTCAAGAACACCGGGTAAGCTTTCCTGAGGTCGCCAGCGATCCGCTCCGCCTTGGCGCGCAGATATGCGCTCGGTGACTCCCGCAGCTTGAGGTATCCCTCTAGCCATCGGTCCACCGAACGGTAAATGACGGGGCCCAATCTCCTGAAATCTTCCTGGAAGCAACGCTCTTGGGCAGCCTCGATCTGCTCCGGCGTCATCGATGGATGGCTGACCATCGAATAGAATCCGCTCCCCCTGCGATAAAATAGTTCGGGATCCTCGGCTACCTCTGGAAGGAGTTTCCCCTCTCGGATGACCTGGTCGTAGAACGGAGTGCCGGGACAAGGGCCGTAGATTAAGAACTGTGTGAGCACCGGCCGCAACGCGAGCAGGCCCGATAGTTCCTCTTCAATGATCTCGGGCGTCTGGTAGGGGAAACCCACGATCATGGAGGCCAGGACGGTGATTCCGTGTTCGCGGAACTCGCGGAAGATCTCTTCGACCGGCCGTCCCGACTGTTTCGCATAGCCTGAGCGCGTTCCCTCGTAACCGATCCACATCCCATCAATGCCCATCTCGTGAATCTCGGTCACGGTGTACTGGCTCACGGCCTTGACGCTGGCGAAAACGAAAATCGAGAGCGGCTTTCCAGCGCGGAGAACACATTCCCGGAACTCCATCGCGCGACGGCGGTTAAGCAGAAAATCCTCGTCCAGGATCAGGATCGAGAGCTGCGGATCGACCTCGAGGTAGCGCTCGATCACCTGGTAAATGTCGGCTCCCGTGGGAAGCAGGCGGATGTGCTTGCGCTTGAAGAAGTGAGAGGTGCAGCAGAAGTCGCACCCGTTAGGACATCCCAGGCCGCCGAACACGATCCCGGTCCGCGAAGTCTCCTTGCCGAACACCCGGAGGCGGTTGATGATCATCGGATGGCGGTACGGCATCTGGATCTCGGGTTCGCCCAACAGCCGCCGCATGAAGCCTACTCCCTCCTCGCGGCAGATATAGTCGCTGTATGGGCTCAGCATCTCATCGGGCGCCACGGTCCCGTACCCGCCCAGCACGATCTTCGACTGCGGCGAATGTTTCCGGATCAGAGCCACTACCTCCTTCATGCGATGGTAGGTAGCGAGCACGAACGATACACCCACGATCTCGTACCCACGCCTAAGCTCGCGGACGAGTTCCCCGTGGGAGGGATACTGGAGTACCGTGGTGGGGGCCTCGAGGTTCTCGGCGATGAACTCCAGCGAGAACTGGGTATGGTGAGAACGGGGGCTGAACAGACCTTGGGCTCGTGTCACCTGTTCGTAGAGCAACTCGTACCCTACGCTCGGTGAATCGCCGTAGCGGACCCCCAAGGGACGGCAGACCGACGTGAGCAGGACTTGGCGCGTCACGGCATTTCATCCAGGTGGTTAGGTATATTGAGGCAAGCCCTCGCTCCTCGCGGGCTGCGTTGCCACGGCCTTGAAAGCAAAAAACGGGCGCCATCCATCAGTGGGGTTCTCTCCTGGGCTTGCTAGCGGAAGCAGCGGTCAAAAGGTCATCTAAGGGGTCGGTGGCTTCGGAGGGCTACCTGCCTTATACACCACCCGCATCAGCGGAGACATTCGGGTCGAGCACCGCTGAGAGGGCCGCCCGCTGTTTTCGGGGCTTCTTAATTTTCAAGATCATAAATAGCCGCCGTCCGCGGGCCCGGTCACGCGCGCAACGAACACCGCCATCTCGGGACCGACGGCCACGAAGATCCCCGGATGCGCCGGCGCCTCGATCATGCCACTTCGAACAGTCCGGCCGCGCCCATTCCGCCGCCGACGCACATCGTGATCACGACGTACTTGACGCCGCGCCGTTTGCCCTCGATAAGCGCGTGCCCGGTCATCCGCGAGCCGCTCATCCCATAGGGATGTCCAATCGAGATCGCGCCGCCGTTGACGTTGAGCCGCTCGCCCGGAATCCCGAGCTGGTCGCGGCAGTAGATTACCTGGCACGCGAACGCCTCGTTCAATTCCCACAGCCCGATGTCGTCCATCTTGAGCCCGTTGCGCTCGAGCAGCTTGGGGATCGCGAACACCGGCCCGATTCCCATCTCGTCGGGTTCGCATCCCGCCACCGCCATCCCGCGGTAAATCCCCAGCGGATGCAGCCCGCGCTGCTCGGCCTGTTTGCGCTCCATCAGGACACACACCGACGCGCCGTCCGAGAGCTGGCTCGCGTTGCCCGCGGTAATGAACCCTCCGGGCCCCTTGACGGGCGGCAGCGAGGCGAGCGCGCCCAGCGTGGTGCCGGGGCGGTTGCATTCGTCGCGTTCGAGGGTAACCGCCTGGTTGGTGGTCTGCCCGGTCTTCTTGTCGTCGAACTTCTTGGTGACGGTGGTGGTGACGATCTCATCGTTGAAACGGCCGGACTGCTGCGCCTCGAAAGTTCGAGTCTGGCTCAGCAGCGAATACTCGTCCTGCGCCTCGCGCGAGATCTTGTAGCGCTTCGAGACGATTTCGGCGGTATCGATCATCGCCATGTACACGGCGGGCGCGCGCTTGATCACGATCGGATCGCCCTGGCGGTATGCGTTCATGTGCGAATTTTGCACCAGGCTTATCGATTCGACGCCGCCGGCGACGACGGTCCGCATCCCATCGACGACGATCTGCTTGGCCGCCATCGAGATGCTCATCAGGCCCGACGAGCACTGCCGATCGACGCTCTGCCCCGCCACCGTCACCGGCAACTCCGCCGCGATGGCGCTCTGGCGGGCGACATTGAAGCCTTGGGTGCCCTGCTGGAGCGCGCATCCCATGATCAGGTCGTCGATCTCGCCGGGCTCGACGCGGGCGCGCGCGATCGCGGCCTTGATGATCGGCGCGGCCATCGAGGGCGATTCGATATCGTTGAATGCGCCGCGATAGGCTTTGCCGATCGGCGTGCGCGCGGTTGATACGATTACGGCTTCTCGCATGGGAAACTCCTTTTTGGGGGTCAAAATCGGGTCGGGTCCGCAGTCCGTTAACTTTCTAAGCTACTATCGCGAAGCTCCGGACGCCATCGCCGTGGGCTTGCGGAATTCGCGCGTGCGCCGATGCCGCTGGCCGCACTTCGTAGTAGCCTGCCGAGGAGACCAGCGAGTAACTCGCGAGTAATTTGGCGCAGCCGGCGTGGCATAGAATCGTAATGCGGCCGGCGGCTCGCGGGAGGAATCCACCGATCGCGGGGCGCCGCGCCGCGAAGGATCGGAGCCGGAATCGGGAAGTATCGAGATGGCGCAGGACCGCCAATTTCGCGTGGAATCGAGCTGCGAGCTGCTGGTTTTTCTGGTCAGCTTGCCGATCGGACTTTCGCGCAAAGCGGCGAAGGACCTGCTCCGCTTCCGGACCGTAAGCGTGCGGCGCACTGCGGAGCTCCGGCGCAATCGCAAAAACGACGTCAGGCATGATACCAGGTTGGAGCCCGGCGACGTTGTGACTATAGCCGCACGCCCGCCCGCGCGCGCCGGCGCGTTCGACCTTCACGGCCTCAAAATTGTGCATCTGGATGACGCGATCGCGGTGGTCGATAAGCCGGCCGGACTGCTCTCGATGGGGTCGCAACGCGAAAAGGAGCGGACTACTCATCGGATTCTGAATGAGTATCTTAAGCAGATCGCGAACTCCTCGCTCCAGCAGGCTTATATTGTCCACCGGCTCGATCGCGAGACCTCCGGCCTGATGGTTTTTGCCAGAAGTGAATCAATCCAGGCCGCGCTGCAAGAGAATTGGGGAGCAGTCACGAAAAGGTATTTCGCAATCGTCGAGGGCATCGTTTCAAATCGCGATGGAACCCTGCGCGACCATCTGCTCGAGGACCCGTCATTCAAGGTGCGTCGCGTCGCCAAGGGCGGCGAGCTGGCGATTACTCACTATCGCGTGCTCGCGAGCGCCCGGAACCGGACGCTGATGGAACTTACGCTCGAAACCGGACGCAAGCATCAGATTCGCGTCCAGTTGGCGGCCTTGGGTCATCCGGTAATAGGAGATCGAAAATACGGAGCTGGTGGCGATCCGGCCCGGCGGCTGGGATTGCATTCGTGCGCGCTCGAATTCCGTCATCCAGGCTCGGGCGTGGCGATGAACTTTCGCAGCGCGCTGCCCGCGCCGATCCTCGCCTTGATCGAACGCCGGCGAAGCCGATGAGAAATTGGACCGCATCGAACGATGGTGGAGAGGGGGGATTCGAAGCCCCGAAACCCTTTCGAGTTTACACGCGTTCCAGGCGTACGCCTTAAACCGGGATCGGCCACCTCTTCCCGGTTTAGCTTGCTCGATGTCCCGTAGAGTGGTACATTGCCTCTGGGTGGAGTCGCCGATGATCGAGAGCTTCCGGGACGACTGGCTGCGCGCCTTCTTCGTCGGGGACGTTCGGTCAAGGAAAATCCCGCCCGATCTCGAAAGCCGCCTGTTCCGCAAGCTCCAGATGATCGACGATGCGACGACGGAGCAGGATTTGCGCGCCGCGCCCGGCAACCACCTCGAGAAAATTGGCGGCCGCTTGGAGGGCTTTCATTCGATCCGCGTAAATGAGCAATGGCGGCTGATCTTCCAGTGGGATAGCGGCCGAGGTGAAGCGAGCGGCATCTATCTCGACGACCATAGCTATTAGTGAGGTGAGCCATTTTGATGACCAAGCGCAAGCCGGCGAGCGTTGGCGAAGTCTTGATCGAGGAGTTCATGAAGCCGATGGGCCTGACGCAAAGGGCGCTGGCGGATGCGATGGGGGTGCAACGCAAACATGTCAACGAGCTGTGCAATAATCGCCGCAATGTGACCGCGCCAACCGCTCTTATCCTGGCCCGCGTGTTCGGCAACAGCCCTGATTTCTGGTTGAACGTGCAGCGGCGCACCGATTTGTGGGAGGCGCTACACTCGCCGCGTGAACGAGAGCGGATCAAACGCGCCCGGCCGCTGACCGCCGCCGCGTGAGGCGCGCGGTCGCCGCCCCAACCGGGCAGCGTCGATGGCGGAGAGGGGGATTCGAACCCCCGAAACCCTTTCGAGTTTACACGCGTTCCAGGCGTGCGCTCGCTGACTCCTCTGTAATCGAGGCGTTTCGGACTGTTCAATCCGGGCGCGCGGCTCGCTGCGCGAATTAACTTGATCGGGCGCAGGTCACGGAAATCAGGAGCCCAGCGCGATATCGATCGGATGCTCCTTCAAAGCGCTCACCTTGAGCACCGAGAATCCTATCACCTTTCCCTTCGCATCGACCTTTTCCATCACTTGGTCGTTGGCGGTTTCTCTGAAAAAACCCTTCTTGCGCTCGAAGACGACTTCCAGATAGTCACCTTCCGCGTCGTACCAGACCTTCACGTGCTTGCGCTCCATAAAACGGTTCCCTTCTTTGGCTTGTCGGTCATATAGGCCGTCAATACAAACGCATCGCCCGGCTTGACCTTCACCACCACGCAAATGAATTTATCGCCGACCCGCGTCCCTGGATAGTGGCGGTAGTATAGGTGAGCGGCTTCGTCGCTGATCGACTGAATCACCAAGGCTGGATGAATTAGGGTTTCTGAAATTGCCGCCTTGCAATCGGCCATTTCCGGATGATCGAGGATATGAGCCAGCCGCTCATCGGTCAGCCTTACTGCCAACCCCTGATGGTTGACGATAACCTCCACGTCTATCCTATGCTTGCTACGGCGGCTACCGCGGCATAGCCCCTGAAACCCGGTCATCGATGGCGGAGAGGGGGGGATTCGAACCCCCGAAACCCTTTCGAGTTTACACGCGTTCCAGGCGTGCGCCTTAAACCGGGCTCGGCCACCTCTCCGCTCGAAGCCGCGATTATGCCACCGGGCCGATGCGCCGCGCCATATCACGCCGAACCCGATGCAACACGGGCAAGCCGTGCCGCGTGATTCGCACGCCATACGCGATGGAATGGAAGCACGACCCAGCACTCCGCGGCGCCAATGCGCTGAGCCGCGTGGACTCGGGCGATCAGCGCCGAGCCGCGCAGGCTTCCTTGACTACGCGATCCCGCGTCCTTATGTTCAAGCTAGCAACGCTTCGGCGAGGAGATTGATTGCGATGTCCAGCGAGAAGATTGTTCATGTCACCGACGGTAATTTCGAGCAGGAAGTCCTTAAATCCTCGACTCCCGTGCTGATCGATTTCTGGGCGCCGTGGTGCGGCCCCTGCAAGGCGATCGCCCCGATCGTTGACGAACTGGCCAATGACTACGCCGGCCGCCTGAAGGTCGTGAAGATGAACGTGGACGACAACCAGGAGATACCGGCCCGCTACGGCGTGCGCGGGATTCCCAACCTCATCATCTTCAAGGGCGGACAGGTCAAGGAACAGATCGTCGGCGCGGTGCCGCGCGGCCATCTGATCAAGGCCGTCGATCACGCGCTCGAGGCCTAAGGCTCCCCGCTATTTCGAGGCGGACGGTGACGCCGCGGGACTCGGTTGCGCGTGCGTCACCGCCTTTTCAGCCTCCGCGATCCAGTCGCGCATCAGATTTTCGCGGTTACTCTCGTAGGCATCCTTGGCCTGCTGCGGGATGTAGCGCACCAGCATTTCATTATACTCGATCAGCATCGGCGCCAGCCGCGATTGCTTCAGGAACGCCGCGTCGGGCGGCAATATCGCCGCCAGCAGGATCACTACGATTCCCATCATCACACTGGCCAGACCCGCACCGAGCACGCTGCCCACAAGCCGGTCGGCCCAACTCAGATGCACCAGCTGGGTGAGGCGAATCGCCGTGGTTCCGATCACTTCGATCGCGGAAAAAATCAGGATGAAGACCACCAGGTATCCGATCACGGAGCCGGCCGACGATCCCGCTCCGAACTGTCGCTCGGCAATCTCGCCCGCGCGCGCGTAATACACCGAGGCGACGTAGATCGCCGCGAGCAGCGCGATCGCCGAGGTGATCATCCGCAGCAGACCCTGGCGCAGACCGTAAATCGCGCCCGCCGCCGCAATCCCGATAACCAGGAAATCGAATGCGTTCATCGACGTTGCGATGAGGCTACCTGAAGGACGCCCGGGTTGCGACGCGCACGCCCTTCTCCGCGACGCGCCATGATGTGCTTAAATGGGACGCATGTCGTGGGTCTATATCGAGGATCTCCCGCGCCACGCCGGCCTGGAAGTCACGCTGCGCGGATGGCTCTACAACAAGCGCTCGAGCGGCAAAATCCATTTCATACTGGTGCGCGACGGAACCGGGCTGTGCCAGTGTGTCGCCTCGAAGGCCGACCTCGGCGATGACGCGTTTGCCGCCGCCGATCACATGGGGCAGGAAACTTCGCTCGAAGTGACCGGAGTGGTGCGTGAGGATAAGCGCGCTCCGGGCGGATTCGAATTGACGCTCAGGGAGATTCGCCAGGTCGCGCCGTCGGCCGATTATCCGATCACGCCCAAAGATCACGGCGTCGCATTCCTGCTCGACCATCGCCATCTATGGGTTCGCTCGTCGCGCCAGCACGCGATTTTGCGCATCCGCAGCGAGGTCGCGCAGGCGTGCCGCGATTTCTTTGCCGAGCGTGGCTTCGTCTTATTCGACGCGCCGATTCTGACCCCAACCTCGTGCGAGGGCACCACCAATCTGTTCGAGCTCGACTACTTTGAAGATCGCAAAGCCTATCTGACCCAAAGCGGACAGCTCTATGCCGAAGCGGGCGCGCTCGCGTTCGGGAAAGTGTACTGCTTCGGGCCAACCTTTCGCGCCGAAAAATCCAAAACGCGGCGCCATCTTACGGAATTCTGGATGGTCGAGCCGGAGGCCGCGTACTTCAACCTCGACGACGACATGGCGCTGGCCGAGGACTTCGTCGCCTATATTGTGCGGCGCGTGCTCGAGCGGCGGCGCGCCGAGTTAAGGACCCTCGAACGCGATATCGCAAAGCTCGAAGCGGCGACCAAGACGCCCTATCCCCGCATCACCTATGACGAAGCGATCGAGCGTCTAAAAGCAAAGGGTGCGAACGTCAACTGGGGCGACGATTTTGGCGGCGACGAAGAAACGATTCTCGGAAGTGAATTCGATCGCCCCGTGATGGTGCATCGTTACCCCACCGCCTGCAAGGCGTTTTACATGAAGCAGGATCCCGCGCGGCCCGAACTGGCGCTATGCGTCGATATGCTCGCGCCCGAGGGCCACGGCGAGATTATAGGCGGCGGCCAGCGCGAGGATGATTTCGAGACGCTCAAAAACCGGATCGCCGCGCACGGGCTGCCGCTCGCGCCGCTCCAATGGTACCTCGATTTGCGCCGCTACGGCTCCGTGCCGCACGCCGGCTTCGGGATGGGCATCGAGCGGATGACGGGCTGGTTGTGCGGGATTCATCATATCCGCGAATGCATCCCGTTCCCCCGGATGATGGAACGCCTCGAACCGTAGAAGAAATTAAGAGAAGAAATCCACCGATTACACAGATTTCACGGATTCAGAAAAATCAGTTGGCGCGCTCGCGAGAGCGCGCCAACTAAATCTGTGTAATCTGTGGATGGTTTTTCTTCAGTAGCCTTGCGCGGCGCCTGCCGCGGGCGCGAGGTCCGCATAGCGCGCCGGAGGCGTCCACGGCGTCGCCAGCGCGTCGAAGCCGGTGAACAGCTCCTCGATATCGCGCACCTGTGCCGTCTTCCGGATCATCTCGCGCACCATCACCGGCTGATCGACGAGCCGCTGCCGCAGCATCGCGCGCAGCGAGCGTTCGATTAGCGTATCCACCGCACGTTTTCCCGGAATTTCCTTGCCGTCCTCGGTGAGCAGCGTGCGCGCCGATATTTCCGATAGCGCCGTGCGCAGGTACTCGACGTGCGGCGCTTCGTCGGAGCGGATGAAGCGCACCAGGTCGGCGGCTGCCTTGGGTGCATCGGAGACTTCGGGGTCGGAGAGAATTTCCTCGGCCCACTGAAAAGTCGCGGCGGCAAAGACTTCGATCGCGAGCACGTTGACCATGAAGCGCAATAGCCGCTCGACCGGCGCGCCCAGCTCGGGGAACATCGCGGGCGGCTCGCCGCTGCGGCGCGCGATAATGGCCGCGAAGATCTCGGGCGAGATTTCAGGATTCGACAATGCAGCGTCGCGCGCCGCCTCCCACATCTGCCGATGTCCGCCCTCTTCGCTCCATCCGGCCTCGTCGCGTGCGTGCGCCTCGAATAGGCCGCCGGTCAGATGCGCCAGCGCGGTGCCCTCGGTGCTCTCCTTGATAAAGCTCTTAAGCGGCGGTACGGGAAGGTCGCGAATCTGCGCTCCGAAGCCTTCGATAATCGCGATTTCGGTCAGCGAGCGGATCATCGGCTCGCGCACCCCCTTGCGCAGCAGGTACTTCGCCTGCGCGACATTGGGCACCCGGGGCGAGACGGTATCGGCCGGAATCTCTACGATCGGCATCCCCGAGGTCGCGACATGCTGCTGCTGCCACGCCCTGATTGCGGGAACCCGCCATAGCGTTCGGGGCGAGACGTATCTGCCGCCCGCGTCAAAGCCGCCGTGGCATATGACGCCCTTCACCACCAGCCGCTCTTTGACCGGAGGATTGGAAAGGATTTCAGCTTCGCTAAATGAGAGCCTGGATTCATGCGGCATAATGGAATGACCTCTCGTCGGGCGTCCCTGCGCCGGGCTGCGCCATCTTCCTAACCTACGTTAGGGGTTTTCGCGCAGTCAATCGGCCCTCACCAGGCGAAATCGCGCCCGGCCCCGGCGCGCGCGCTCCCGTCCTCCTGTCGCTGACCGGCAGCGCCGCGAGGGTCTTTTGCCTAATCTCGCCGGCAAGGCTACCTTACCAGACAGCATCGACCCATGAGCGCCACCCCCGAACCTCTAGTTCAGCAGACTCCCGAAGCGCACGAGTTCTCGAGCGCGCGCAAGTGGACGATCGCGGTCTCGGTGATGCTCGGCACCGTGCTCGAGGTGCTCGACAGCTCGATCGTCAACGTCTCTTTGCCGCACATGCAGGGCAGTTTTTCGGCCAGCGTCGATGAAATCGCGTGGGTCGTCACGAGCTATCTGGTCGCCGCCGGAATTATGATCCCGATGACGAGCTGGATCGCCGAGCGCTTCGGCCGCAAGCGCTACTTCGTCATCTCGATCACGATGTTCGTGATCGCGTCGGCGCTGTGCGGCGTCGCGCAATCGCTCAATCAGATCGTCCTGTTCCGCCTGGCGCAGGGCGCGGCCGGCGCCGCGATGATGCCGCTGTCGCAGGCGATCCTGATGGAAACCTTTCCGCCGCGCGAGCAGGCGCTCGCGATGGCGGTGTGGGGGATGGGGATGATGGTCGCGCCGATCATGGGACCCACCGTCGGCGGCTATATTACCGACGCATGGAGCTGGCGCTGGAACTTCTATATCAACGTCCCGATCGGCACCGCCGCCGCGTTCATGGTCTGGCGCTTCGTCGATGACCCCGCCTACATGAAGGAGCGCCGCTCGGGCCGAATCGATTTCCTCGGCATCCTGTGCCTGTTCATCACCCTGGGACTCGGCGAGATCGTGCTCGATCGCGGGGAGCGCGCCGACTGGTTCCAGAGTCCGTGGGTGGTGTACTCGACTTTCGCGTGTGTGGTTTCGCTGATCGTGCTCATCTACCACGAGCTGCACACGAAAGATCCGGTCGTCGATTTGCGCATCCTGAAGGATCGGCGCTTTACGCTGCCCGTAACGCTGGTGATTTTTCTGACCTTCACGCTCTACGGGACCGGGATCCTCAACCCGATCTTTCTCCAGGAACTGCTCGGATACACCGCCTCGAAGGCCGGTCTGGTGATGGCGCCGCGCGGAATCGGCACGATGTTCTCCATGATCATCCTGGGCTCGATGGCGCGCCGCGGCGTCGATATTCGTCCGCTGGTCGGAATCGGCTTCGGGTTCGTGGCGTTCGCGATGTGGTCGATGGCGGGACTGAACCTGCAATCCGATATTTTCCGCATCGTGTGGCCGACCGTCCTCCAGGGTATCGGCACCGGGCTGGTGTTTCCGGGACTGTCGGCGGCCGCGCTGTCCTCGATGGAGAAATTCAAGATGCAGCGCGCGGCGAGCCTCTACGCCGTGACGCGCAACCTTGGCGCCGCGATCGGGACCTCGTATCTGACCACGCTGCTCATTCATCGCCAGCAGGTCCGCCAGAGCTATCTGGTCGAGCACGTCTCGATCTTCACCCTGCCGCATCTCAGGCTCCCCGGCGCGCAAGGCATGGACCTGATGCATCAGTTCACGATGGGCCATCACCGCGGGATGGCGATGATCTACGGGATGCTCCAGCGGCAGGCGATGATGCTGTCGTTCAACGACATCTACCGGATGCTGGCGGGTCTGATGATCATCCTGGTGCCGACGTATTTCTTCCTGCAGCGCGACCTCCGCAATCTGCCCGCCGCGGAACATTGAGCCGCGCGCCTGCTTGCCTCGCCTGGAGCCTCTGAAATCGCGCCGACCGAATCTTCGCGATGCAGTGCGGTCCGACGCACCTTGCGCACCACCCCACAACGGCCTACCCGTGCTTGGATTAAGCAGCGCGGGGTCCTCGCCGCTTTACCGCGGCCGGAAATCCCAGTTAGCGTACTCACACGGGCACACAGAGCAATTGCCAACAGTCTCGGGACCACTAGCCATGATTAAGCGACTCCGCCTTAAGTTCGGCCCTTACCCTACCGCTGCTCCGCTGGAGTTCGATTCGGGCAGCCTAACTATTTTCGTTGGGCCGAACAATTCGGGAAAGAGCCTTATTCTCCTCGAGTTAGAGTCTCTTACCCGTATGGGTGTGGAGCCCGTGAGGAAGATCATTGAGGGTATCGAGTTAAATCCGCTAGACCCGGATCAGGCGAGAAACATCCTTTTGTCGCGAGCGGTTGGAGTAATTGTCAAATGTTGTGGATCGGCCTGGCATGATCAGGCGGCTTCCCTGGGTTGATTATCGGTTGAGTGAGTAATGCTGTAGGGTCGATCCTGGTGAACTCCGTCGATGAACTTGACGCCGGCGCGGACCAGCGG
>DATKSQ010000151.1:0-23747 GCA_035531615.1 Binataceae bacterium (SeqCode) | reverse complement strand
GTCCGCCCCCACTGGCATATTGCTTCCTTTTGACAGTGGCGGCCGACGGCTCGTCGGCCGGCTGGGCAGCAGAGGCGATGCGGGAGAGGCGAGCGAAACATCATCCCGCGCGAGGAACGCCCCTGTTTCTTACCTGACGTGCCGCGACCCGCGCCGCGTGCCCTGCTACCACTGAAGAGGACTTCCGAATTCGGGATTGCACTGGGAACAGTCTTTAACCGGGTGCGCGCGTTTGTAACAATACATCGATAGCAAGCCGCCGAAATCAAGCGCGGCGCGCGCGCACAGCGGCAAGAAGATTTCCGGTTGAACCCTCCAGGCAAAATCACCCCGATTGGTGAAACACGCGCGTGGCGCGAGCCGCACGGCCAGATGCTCGCGATGGTCTCGATCGTGATTCCGGTGTTCAACGAATCGGCGAATTTGCGCGCGCTATGGGCGCGGCTTGGGCTGGTGCTCGAGGGCTTGGGACGCCGATGGGAGACGGTGTTTGTCGATGACGGCTCGAACGATGATTCGCTGGAGATTCTGCGCGCGATAGCCGCGGCGCAAGACGGACGCGTGCGGGTGGTCGAGCTGGCGCGCAACTTCGGGCAGCACGCCGCGATTCTGGCGGGCTTCCGGATGGTGCGCGGCGACGTCATCGTGACGCTGGACGCGGACCTGCAAAATCCGCCCGAGGAAATTCCGCGCCTGCTCGCCGCGATCGACGCGGGCAACGACGTTGTGGGCGGATGGCGTGAGGAGCGCCAGGACGAGAGCTGGCGCAAGTACGCCTCGCTGATGCACAACAGGCTGACCTCGATGATCGTGGGCGTGCCGATGCATGATTACGGATGCATGCTGCGCGCGTACCGCCGGCATATCGTCGATACGGTGGTGGATTGCGATGAGAAGGCGGCGTTCGTCCCGGCGCTGGCCAACTCGTTCGCCAAGCGGGTCACGGAAATCCGGGTCGAGCACGCGGAGCGGGCCGAAGGCAAATCAAAATACAATCTGCTGCGGCTGGCGACGCTGAGCCTGAATCTGATCACCGGATTTTCCTTGCTGCCGATCCAAACTCTGAGCCTTGCGGGGATCGGAATCTTCATCCTTGACGCGGTTCTGGTCGCCGTGCTGGTGCTGCATCGGCTCATCTTCGGTCCGCAGCAGGAAGGCGCGTTGTGGCTGCTGTTCGCGATCATGTTCCTGTTCGTGGGATTCATGTTCCTGGCGCTGGGGCTGATCGGTGAATACGTGGGCAGGATCTATATCGAAGTGCGCCGCCGCCCGACCTATATCGTGCGC
The DNA here is from genome assembly GCA_035531615.1 of Binataceae bacterium (SeqCode). GTDB lineage: Bacteria > Desulfobacterota > Binatia > Binatales > Binataceae > JBARDN01. The sequence goes on along the minus strand of DATKSQ010000151.1, from coordinate 22,460 downwards.
GACGTGCACGGCGATCGTCAGGACGACGCGGGCCCGCAGTGAGCACCTCCGCCGCCCTCGCGATCAGAGACGCGGTGTGCGTGGTGTTCGCTTATCACGAGATGGGGCACGCGTGCCTGGGCGAACTCTTGAAGCTGGACGCGCCGATCGCGGCGCTCTTGTCGCATCGCGACGACCCGCACGAAGAGATTTGGTGGAAGTCGTGCGCGGAGTTGGCCGCACGCAACAATATCGCGGTTCATTATCCCGACCAGATCGATTCCGGATGGAGCGCGAAGATCGCCGCGCTGCGTCCGGCAATCATCTACTCGTTTTCCTATCGCAATCTGCTGCCGGAAGAGGTTCTGCGGCTCGCACCGCTGGGCGCGTACAACCTGCATCCTTCCGCGCTGCCACACTACCGCGGGCGCGCTCCAGTGAACTGGATGCTCGTGAACGGCGAGCGCGAGGCGGGCGTGACGCTGCATCATATGGTGGCGCGTGCGGATGCGGGCGATATCGTGGCGCAGAAGACGGTTGCGATTGACGACGACGACACGGCGCTGACGTTATATCGCAAGCTGGTGCCGGCGGGCGCGGCGCTCGTGCGCGAGAATCATCCGCGAATCGTCGCTCGAGGCGCGCCGCGGACGCCGCAAGATTTGACCAAGGGCAGCTACTTCGGGCGCAGGCGGCCCGCCGACGGGAAGCTTGACTGGCGATGGCCGGCGCGGCGGATCTTCAATCTCATCCGCGCCGTGACGCATCCTTATCCCGGCGCGTTCTGCTACCTTGGCGATCGCAAGCTGTTCATCTGGGCGGCGCGGATCGCGAGCGAAGACGGTGCGCGCGGCACGCCGGGCGAAATTATCGCCGAGGACGCCGGCGGCGCGCTCGAGGTGGCCGCCGGTGCGGGCAGCCTGCTCGTGATCCGCGCGCAGTTCGAGGGCGGCGCGGAAGGCGCGGCGCGCAACGTAATCGCCGGGCAGTTGCTCAAGGGATCGATCGTATTCAGCTAACACGCGGAGGCATCATGCGAGTTCTCATAACCGGCGGCGCGGGCTTTTTGGGCTCGCATCTGAGCGACGCGTTCATCGCGCGCGGCGACGAAGTTTACGTGCTCGATACCGGGGCGATCGCCAAGGTCCGCCATCTGCTCAACAACCATCGCTTTCACTACATCCACGATTCGATTTTCAACGTCGAGTTGATCGATACCCTGGTCGCGAAGGCGGACCTGATCTATCACCTGGCCGCGGTGGTCGGCGTCGAGCATTACGTCGGCGACCCGTACGAGACCCTCAACGTCAACGTCAACGGCACGCAGAACCTTCTGAAGGCGGCCTACAAGTACAACAAGCGGGTGGTGTTCAGCTCGACCAGCGAAGTGTACGGACGCAATCCCAAGGTGCCGTGGCGCGAGGATGACGACCGCGTACTCGGCGCGACGACGATCGACCGCTGGTGCTACTCGACCTCGAAGGCGGTGGGCGAGCACTTCTGCTTCGCCTATCACAAGCTCGGACTTCCGGTGACGGTGGTGCGCTACTTCAACGTGTACGGGCCGCGGCTGGACAAGGTCGATGTCGGGCGGCTGTTCACGATCTTCATGGGGCAGCTATTGCGCAGCGCCGATCTGACGGTGATCGGCGACGGAGCGCAGACGCGATGCTTCACCTACGTGACCGACGCGGTCGAGGCGACGGTCGCGGCGGGCGTCAAGCCGGAAGCGAATGGGCAGGCGATCAATATCGGAGTCGAGGTCGAGACCAGCGTGATCGAATTCGCCAAGCTGATGCTCGAGCTCTACGGTCCGACCAAATCGAAGCTCAAGCACGTGACCAAGGAAGAGATTTACGGGACCAGCTACGAGGATATCCAGCGCCGGGTGCCGGACAACTCGAAGATGAAAAAGCTGCTTGGCGTGACCCCGAAAATTTCGCTGCGCGAGGGCGTGAAGCTTTCGATGGACTGGTTCCGCAGCGAGCTGCGCGGCTGAGCGGCGCGCGGCGGGTCCGGCTTCGCGATGGAAGTAGCGCTCAAGATCGACGTCGATACCCATCAGGGGCTCGAGCTCGGCGTGCCGCGGCTGGCGGCGATGCTCGAGCGCGAGGGCGTTGCGGCGAGCTTTTTCATTTCGATGGGTCCCGACAACTCAGGACGCGCGATCGTGCGCGTGCTCAGGAATCACGGCTTCCTGAAAAAGATGTTCCGCACGAAAGCGGTCGCGATGTACGGCTGGCGTACGGTGCTGTCGGGAACAATTTTACCGGCGCGGCCGATCGCGCTCGCGTATCCGGCCGTGATGCGCGAGCTGCGCGCGCGCGGCTTCGAGGTTGGGGTGCACGGCTACGACCATGTGCGCTGGCAGGATCGGATCGACGCGATTGGAGAGGCGGGAGTGCGCGCCGAGTTGCATGACGCCCTCGAGGCGTTCCGCGCGATCATGGGCGAACCGGCCAAAGCATTCGCCGCTCCCGGGTGGCGGACCAACGACGCGGCGGCGCGCGCGCTCGATGAGCTGGGAATCGACTATCGCAGCGACACGCGCGGGCGCGGTCCATATCGATGCGCGATTGGGGGCCAGATTCTCGCGACGCCGGAAATTCCGACTACGCTTCCGACCCTGGACGAAGTGATGGGCCGCCCCGAGCTGCCCGACGCGGCGGCGGTGATGCGCTATTACCTGGACGAGTTCAAGCCCGACACGCTCAACGTGCATACGATTCACGCCGAGACCGAAGGGATGAGCCAGCTCGAGAGCTTCACCGTGATGATCCGCGCGCTCAAGGAGCGCGGCGCGCAGTTCGTCGCGATGCGCGAGGTCGCGGCGCGGATCAATCGCGCCGAGCTGCCGGTGTGCGAGATCGTGCGAATCGAACTACCGGGCCGCGCGGGCTGGGTCTCGGCGCAGGGCGCGGATCGAGCGGTCGGGCAGTAGGGCCGTGCGCTGAGCACCCTCACCAGCGCGTCACGATGCTTGCGAAATAAACGCAAGCATCGCGCCGCGCCGCCCCCGTGCCAGTGGTGCCTCTCGCAGAGAGGGCATGTCGCGCGCGCGGCGCGCTCGTAATCTGATTCGCGGCGTGCGATAAATTTTAGATCGATAATGCTGACGCTCGCGCGAGGTGCGCGGGGCGCAGCAGTTTCAGGAGGAACATCAACTTGAAAGATCCATTCAGCATTGAAGGCAAAGTAACCATCGTCACCGGCGGCGGAACCGGAATCGGCGAGTCGATCGCCAAGGAATTCGCCAGCCGCGGCGCTCCGGTCCTGATCGCGAGCCGCAAAGTCGAAAACCTCGAGAAGGTGCGCGACGAAATTCGCAAAGCCGGCGGCAAGTGCGAGATGGCGCAGTGCGACGTGCGCGACCCCGAGCAGTGCGATGCGATGGTGGCGGCGGCGGTCAAGCACTTCGGGCGGCTTGACGTGCTCATCAACAATCACGGCGCGAGCATCGCGAGCTCGACGCTCGATCTCAAGCCCAACGGATGGCGAGCGGTGGTCGGGATCAATCTGGATGGCGTGTTCTTCTGCACCAAGTCGGCGGCGCGCCAGTTCATCGCGCAGAAATCGCCCGGCTCGATCGTCAACATCTCCTCGACCGCCGGCGTGCATGGTTCCTCGCATATGCTGCCTTACGGCGCGGCCAAGGCCGGGGTTGTCAACCTGACCATCTCGCACGCCAGCGAATTCGGTGACAAGGGAATCCGCGTTAACTGTATCGCGCCCGGGCCGATCGATACCGAGGGCGCGGCGCCGCGGGTGTGGCCGAATCCGAAAGTGAAGGAAGCGGTGGCGCGCTCGCGGGCGCTCGAGCGTTTCGGGCGGGTCGAGGAGATTGCCTACCCGTGCATCTTTCTCGCCTCGGAGGCTTCGAGCTACGTCACCGGCGCGCTCTTGATTATCGACGGCGGAACTTCTCCGCGGATGGCGGAATAACCGCCGCGGCTCGCGGGCGTTCGCTAGTCGAACGCCTGCGGGTCGCACTTGAGCGCGAGCTGGCGCAAATCGGATTCGTGATCGACGTCCTCGGTCGCCATTGCGCCCAACACGTCGGCGATCTCCTGATCGACCGCTTCCCAGTGCATCGCGCACAGGCGCAGTCCGGCCGCCAGCGCGGCCAGAATCGCAAGGTCGCCGCTCAGGCGCTCCCAGTTGCTCGAGCCCTCGCGCGGCTCGCTCTGCGGCGGGCGCGGCCACATATCGCGATCGGAAAGAATCTTGCGCAAGGTTTTGAAATGCGCCGCTTCCTTCTCTGCCAGCGTTTTCAGGTCGGCCGCCATCGCCGGATAAGAGCATCGGCCGGCATGCCGGGCCAGCCGCGCGATCAGCACTTCCTTGCGTCCCGCCAGCCCGGCCAATTCATCCGCCGCGCGTTTTTCCGGTGATGCGGACGATCTGAACTTCGAGAAGATTCCCATCGCTGATGCCATTGTCCCCTGCGCGCCGCTGCTGTCCATCTTTCCGCTCAAGCTTGTAGATCGATCTTGCGGCGTGGTCATTAGCTAGCGGATCGGGGGCGGGGTTATCAAGATGGCGGATCGCCGTCCGAATCGCCGAGGTCCGCCGCGTCCGGATCGGCATCGTCCGGTTCGAGCAGCATCTGCACCAGAAACGATTCGCGGCGGAAAAAGCCCATCGTGTGGAAAGAATCGCCCAGGCGCAGCAGCGCGTAGTCCAGGTAATGCACCAGCTCGTGCATCAGGGTGCGGACAAAGGTGCGCGGCTTGACGACGTCGTGACGCTCGGCGGTGCGCATCCAGAGGATGATATGCGCTGGCGTGCGCGAGCGCGCGTTGAAGGGATAGAACAACCCGTGCAGCTCGCCGCGCTGATTCTTCGGGCGCACGCTGCGCACCTCGACTCCGAGCGGCATCACGGCGGCGATCCTGCACACTTCAATCGCGACGCTGCGAGCGCCGCCGGCGGTTGCTTTCGAGTCTCCAGATTCGAGCGCGGCGACCAGTGCCCTGACCGCGTGGCGCGCCTGCGCGGTCGCATCGAAGTCGAACTTGCCGATCGCGTCGCTGCGCAGATAGGCGCGTTGCGCGAGCGGCGGCATCCGATGAAAGAATCGGGGCAGTTTGCGTGCGGCGGGCGGCGTTTTTTTTGCGGCAGGCATCACCGATCCACGGGCGTGCCTTTGCGGGCACAGTCCGCTTGCGTATCATCTCGAAATCTCCACCGGGTTTGCGAGAGGGGCGCCGTCATGGAACTCAAATCGATATCGATCGCCAAGCCTGCACAGGACGTCAACGTGATCGTTGGGCAAGCGCACTTTATCAAGACGCTTGAGGATATCTTCGAGGCGATCGTGCAGGCCGTCCCCGGAATTCGCTTCGGAGTCGCGTTCAACGAGGCGTCGGGGCCCTGCCTGGTGCGGCATACCGGCACTGACGCGGGGCTCGAGCGGGCGGCGAGCGATGCGGCGCTCGCGATCGGGGCGGGGCACATCTTTGTCGTGATGCTCGGCAATGCATTTCCGGTCAACGTGCTGAACCCGATCAAATTGGTCACCGAGGTCTGCACGATCTTCTGCGCGAGCGCCAACCCGCTGCGCATCGTCGTCGGCGAAGAGGATGGAGCGCGCGGTGTCGTAGGAGTGATCGACGGTGAGCAGCCCAAGGGAGTCGAGGGCGAGGCCGAGCAGAAGGATCGGCACGCGATGCTGCGGCGGTTCGGGTATAAGCAGTAAGCGCGCGTGGCGCCGCAGGGGCAGAAAACCGCTTCGGAACCGCGGCGGAATATCTTATGATCGGATCGCGAAGTGCGCGCTAAGCACCCGTGTAGGTTGACGCGATCATCGCAAGATGAGCGAGGGTGCGGCACAAAGGGGCTTTCGCCGCGGAGCAGCACCCTTCTGATTCCTTCTCCCGCCGGGAGAAGGTGCCCGAAGGGCGGATGAGGGTGCATACTCCTGACTCGCCGCTGAGCGGCACCCTCACCCACGCGTCACGGCGATTGCAAAAAAAGAGCAATCGCCGCGCCGCGTCGCCCTCTCCCGGAGGGAGAGGGTATCCTGGGTGCGCGCGCGTCGCGGGAGCGCGAGGTGGTTGTGGCTAAGGCCGGTGACAGGCGAGGCGGGAAGACCCGCAACAAGCGCGGATGGCGGATCGGCGGATGGCGCGTGCGCACGCTTGCGGGTGCGGGGTTCCTGCTGATCACGTTCGCGACCGGCTTCTACCTGGCGCAGCTATACAGCGAAATATCCGCGATGATCGAGCTGCGCCGCGCGGGGCTGACCAGCGCGATCTATTCCGCCCCCGCTCCGATTCGTCCGGGCGACGATATCGTGCGCACCGGGCTGGTCGATCGCCTGGACCATTTGAGCTACACGAAAATTGCGCCGGGCGACGCCACGGGCGCGGCGCCGGCCGCGCCCGGCGAGTACTCCCGCGCGCCGGGCGTGATAACGATCTACACGCGCGGATTCACGATTGGCGCCGCCGACTATCCGGCCGCGATCGTGCGCGTCGCACTCGACGGCGCCAAAGTCTCGGCGGTGGTCGATTCGTTCGGCGTGCCGGTGCGCGCGGCCGCCCTCGAACCCGAGGTTATCGGCCGCCTGTTGCCCGGCGCTCCGGCGGAACGCGCCGAGGTGGCGCTGGGTGAGATGCCGCCGTATCTGGCGCGCGGGCTGATCGCGACCGAGGACCGATGGTTTTACTACCATCCGGGAATCGATCCGATCCGCGTGATCGAAGCGGCGATCGTCGATCTGCGCTCGCATCATCTGGCGCAGGGCGCCAGCACCCTTACCCAGCAGCTTGCGCGCACGTTCATGGAGCGCCACGAGCGCAGCTTCAGCCGAAAGTTCCGCGAGCTTGCGGTGGCGCTGGTGCTCGAACTGCGGCTGGGCAAACGCGAAATCCTGGAGCGTTATATCAACGACGTGCCGATGGGCTCATACGACGGCACGCCGATCGAAGGCTTGCCGCAGGCCGCGCGCTATCTGTTCAACAAGGACCTGCGCGAGGTTACGCCCGCCGAAGCCGCGACGCTCATCGGGATGATCCAGGCGCCCAGCCTGTACGATCCGCGCCGTCATCTGGACAACTGCCTTGCGCGGCGCAACGTTGTACTGGCCATCATGAAGGGGGCCGGCGTAATCGACGCGGCGGCGTATCAGACCGCGCTCGCAACGCCGATAGACCTGACCAAGCCGCCGGGCCTGCGCCGTGCGCCATACTTCACCGACTACGTTACGAGCTTCGTCGAAAAGATTCCCGGCCTTGACGGGCGTCTCAAAGGACTCAAGGTTTACACCACGCTAGACCCGGAGATGCAGGCGCTTGCCCAGGACACGCTCGAGGAAAATCTCGCGCGGCTCGAGAAGGCGCACCGCGGCCTGCGCCGCCCCGACCGCAAGCAGCAGCTAGAGACCGCGATGGTCGCGCTCGACGCCGGCAGCGCGGCGATCCGCGCGATGGTCGGCGGACGGGACTACTCGATTAGCCAGTTCAACCGGGCGGCGATCGCCCAGCGGCAGCCCGGCTCGGCGTTCAAGCCGATAGTCTATTTGACCGCGCTCGATCCCGCGCGCGCTCCGTTCTCGCCCGCGATGACGCTGGCGACAGTCTTGCCCGACCGCCCGATGTCGTTCGGCGCATGGACGCCAGTCAACTACGAGCGCAACTATCAAGGCCAGGTCACGGTAGCCGAGGCGCTGTACGAATCGCTAAATGTGCCGACCGCATGGGTAGGCAGTCAGCTCGGACCGGGCAGGATCGTCGAGACGGCGCATCAAATGGGTATCCATGAAGATCTGCCCGCGGTGCTGCCGATCTCGATCGGTTCGGACGAGACCACGCTGCTCGAGCTGGTTGGTGCGTACCAGGTTTTCGCCAATGAGGGTGTCGAGGATACGCCCTACGCGGTCGAATCGGTCGTCGATGCGGCGGGCCATGTGATTTTTCACCATGGCGACTACGGGCATCGCGTGATCAATCCCTCGGTCGCTTACCTTATTACGGGCGCGCTCGAACAGGTGCTGCGCTACGGCACCGGTGCGGCGGCGGGAAGACTCGGGCTGAATTTTCCGGCGGCGGGGAAAACGGGCACCACGCAGGATTATCACGACGGATATTTTATTGGCTATACGCCCGATCTGGTATGCGGGGTGTGGATCGGATTCGACGAGCCGCAAAGCCTGGGCCTGCCGGGGGCGAGCGTGGCGCTGCCGGCGTGGGTGAATTTCATGACGCACGCGGTGCCGAGCACCGCGTCTGATTTCGCCGAGCCGTCGGGAATCGTGATGGCGACGATCGATCCGCAAAGCGGGGGACTGGCCACGCCCGAGTGCCCGCGCGCGATCGCGCTGCCATTTTTAATCGGCACCGCGCCGACCGCGACCTGCCCGCTGCACGGCGGCGGGACTCTTGCGTCGCTTCCGGCGCGCTTCGGCGCGGCTGCCGCGGCTCTCGGCCGCAGCGTGATGGCTCATGGATCGCGAGCGTCGAATCCCTCCGCGGCGTCGCGTCCGTCGGGCGGCATCAGCGGATTCTTCCATCGGTTGTTTCATTGAAGGATCGGCCCGCAGGATGCCGTTGGCGCACCGCAATAGCTGCTGAAGGCGGCGCGGGAATCATTGAATCGCGGTGACTTCGAGGGACATGCGGGCCTGGCCGGACATCCCGCTTCCGGTCTGCGGATCGATCGGTGGCTGCGCGACTCGATTGCCATCGGTAGCGCGGATATTGATTACGTATTTTCCCGGCGCGCGCGGTTCAAAATGGTATTTCCAAATGGTCCATACATAGGGCGACTGATTATCGACCATCTGGGCATCGTGCCAGGTGGCGCCGCCGTCCGATGACGCCTGCACCCGCCTGATTCCCGCGGGTCCGGCCAGAGCCCATCCCCAGATGTCGGCGGGAGCGATGACCTTCGCGCTGCGCTCGAACAGCGAGAGCAGGCCGCCCGGAACTTTTGGCGAAAAGAAGCCCGAGTTGACTTTGCGCCACGCCGAATTGCTCCATCCGCGGCCCTCCCAATAGCCAGTGGTCGGATGGTCGAGAAATACCAATTCGGTAATCCATTTCGGCTGCTTCATTCCATATTTACCGGGAATGAATATGCGCACCGGATAGCCATGTTCTGGCGGCAGCGGCGCGCCGTTCATCATCCAGGGCAGGAAATTCTCGTCGCGCAGCAGCTCGTCAACCGGCAGGCCGGTGTGGTAGCCGTCCGCCGCGCGCATCGCCACCCAGACCGCGCCGCGCTTGACGCGGGCGCGCTCCAGAAGCGGTTTTAAGCGCACCCCCTGCCACATGGCGTTGCCGATCGCGGCGCCGTCGGGAGGATTCGAGATGCATTCGAGGGTCAGCATCTGCTTAATTTGCGGAAGTGATTTGAGCTGGGCGTAAGAGAGCTGGAAAGGAGTTTCGACCAGGCCCGAGATACGCAGTCGCCAGGTATCGGGATCGACGTTTGGCGTGCTGCCGTATGAAGTAACATAAAACTCGGAGTTGGCAGTGGGTCCGCCGAACTTCGCGGGTACAGGGTCCGCTGCGCGGGCGATACGCCCGGCGCCGGCGACGCCCGCGATGATTATCGCGGAGCCGGCGGCGGCGAGAAACTCGCGCCGTGAGAACCTGAATGGCGAATCCGCGGGCGGCGGTATCATCGTCATCGTGATTATTTAGACGGCCGCGGTGACCGGGGATTCAAACGCCGGCATCGGGTTCGCCGCCAGATTCCTCGGGGGCGTCCTCGACGGATTCACCAATGTTCGGCGTGCCGGTATTTCCGGAATCGCCGGCCGCCAGGCCGGCCATCCGGCGCGCGACTATGATGAACGCGGAATGCGCAACCATTCGGAAAAATGGCCGCACGCTCATCCCTTTGACCTGCCAATGGCGCAGCAGGGTCTCGAAGGTCTCGATCTCCGCGAATTCGGCCCGCGCCTGGAGGGCATCGACGGTGTCTTTGATCTGAATCGCGGTGGGGACGTAACAGACCAGCACGCCGCCGGGGCGCAGCGCGCGCGCGGCGACCTCGAGCGCGCGGCCGGGCTCGGGAAGATCCAGGAACATCCGATCGACGCCGGTTTCGTCGAAGCCGTCGTACAGATCGCCGAGCTTGAGCGTCCAGTTGGGAGCGTCGCCGAAGTATGTGGCGACGTTGCGCTTGGCGACGGCCGCGAAGTCCTCGCGAATCTCGTACGAGATGACGCGGCCCGCGGGACCGACCGCGCGCAGCAGCGCGATCGTCAGCGCGCCCGCTCCAGTGCCGCCTTCGATCACGGTCGCGCCGGGAAAGACGTCGCCCCAGATGAGCAGCGGCCCGGTGTCTTTCGGATAGATGACCTGCGCGGCGCGTGGCAGCAGCGGGATCAGATCGGCGTAGGTCGGGCGCAGGACGACGAAGGTTTCGCCGCCCGAGAATTTCACGCGCGAGCCTTCGTCGATTCCGAAAATCGAATCGGCGACGAGCTCTCCGCGAATCAAGATTTTCTTGCCCGGGTGCAGCGATTTCAGGTAGCGGCGGCCCTTGCGGTCGATGAAGATCACGGCGTCGCCGGCTTTGAGTTGTGATTCCAAGATGGATCAACGCATATGCGGACGGATGCATCCGCGCAACCGGCCAACGGGTTATAGCGCCGAGACCTTGTCCGTCATTTCGACCGCTTCGACGCTGCTCAGAGCAGGCTCCAGGAGAAATCCCGGGTGGACCTGCCGCGGGGCGCGGCGTGGCGCGTCGGAAAAATTCATGCGTGCCGACCGCGAGACTAAATGTTGACCGGGCGCATGTCGTAGTAGCGGTCGCCGGCGGCGAATCCTTTGGGCGCAACTTCCTGGATTTGGGCCAGCTCGGCCTTCGAGAGCGTCACGCTCGCGGCGGCCGCATTTTCTTCCAGGTACTTGCGGCGCTTGGTTCCCGGAATCGGCACCAGATCGCCGCCCTGCGCGAGCACCCATGCGAGTGCGAGCTGACTGGGCGTGATGCGCTTTTGGTCGGCGATTTGTTTGAGCCGATCCACGACCTGAAGGTTGCGCTCGAAGTTTCCGCGCTCGAAGCGCGGCGAGATCCGGTTGCGCATGTCGCCGGCGCCGAACTCGTCAACCGAGCGGATGGCCCCACTCAGCATCCCGCGCCCCAACGGACTGAAGGGCACGAATCCGATTCCGAGCTCGCGCAGGGTGGGAATCACGTCGTCCTCGTAGTCGCGCGACCACAGCGAATATTCCGATTGCACCGCGGTAATAGGATGCACCTTGTGCGCGCGGCGGATGGTCGCGGCCGAGGCTTCGGACAGGCCCAGGTAACGCACTTTGCCCTGGCGCACCAGCTCGGCCATCGCGCCCACCGTCTCTTCGATCGGCACACTGCGGTCCACGCGATGCTGATAGTAAAGATCGATATGGTCCACGCCGAGACGACTCAACGATCCTTCGCACGCCGAGCGCACGTAGTCGGGGCGGCCGTTGATGCTGCGCTTGCCGTCGGGGTCGACGACGTTGCCGAACTTGGTAGCGATAAAGATTCGGCTCCGAAACGGCTTGAGCGCCGCGCCAACCAGCTCTTCGTTGCGATGGTTGCCGTACACGTCGGCGGTGTCGAAGAAATCGATCCCGAGCTCGATGGCGCGACTCAGCGTCGCGATCGATTCTTTCTCATCGGGTGTTCCATAACTCTGCGACATCCCCATGCATCCGAGCCCGATCGCGGAGACGACGAGGCCCTGCGTTCCAAGTTTGCGCTTTTCCATAATGATCTTCTTTACCACTCGCAGGCATGTGACCAGAAGCCTCGCGAGGCGCCAACTCAGACGAGCACAAGGCTTGTCCTTGACCGATGAATGCGGCGACAATCGGGGCGAAAGGGGACCATCCATATGACCCCAAGCAGATGCCTTGCGCTGTGCGGCCTAGGCAAATCGCTGGCGATAGCGTTGGCAGTCGTGGCGACGGCCAACCTTGCGAGCGCGCGGGACGCGGCGTTCCCCGCGGTCGCGCCGCTATCGCAATCGCGGGGCGCATGCCCGGCAGCCTACTCGGGCGCTAAAGACAGGCCCGGACCGGACGCCGTCGCGGCGCTTTCGGCGCAATCCGACTTGGTAGATTTTCTCGCTACCTATCACGTTAAAGGGCGGGTGCTCGCGGTCGCGATCGATTTGTCCAAGCCGGCCGCCACCCTCGATTTGGTGGCGGATAACTCGGGAGATATCACGTTCATCCGGAGCAGCGTTCCGAAGACCTTTGAGGGCGTGCCGACCGAAGTTACCGCGAGCAAGCCATACGACCGGTTCCTGCCCTACATGCTGCGCGTTCGCGGATTAAGCAGGGCGCCGAATCCGCCGCTTCCGGCGCGATGCCCTCCGATTAAGGATAGCGATTCGCGCCCCGACCTGGACGTTGTACGCGCGATGGCGGCGCGAATTGACTTTCAGGCCGCCGAACAGAATTGGTTCCCGCCGGGCGATAGCGCGGTGATTGAAGGGGTCGCGATAGATTTGGAGGGAAAGACTTCGGCGCTGGACGTCACTGTCGATGACGGGACGGACAAGGGCGTCAAAGAGCTCGCGTACGTTAAGAGCCGCATCCCGGATTCGTTCGAGGGCGTCCCGGTCGAGGCGAGCGTTATAGAGACGGTCGATTTAACCGGTGGCGGGCATTATTTCACCGGCGGTGGGCATTATGCCTACTCTTCGAACGCGCCGATTACCGAACCCGAGACGTTGCGCGCAATGAAGGCCCTGAAAGACTTTTGCGCGACGCCGGTTATACGAAGCCTGGTTTCGAACAAGATCATTGATTCTGTAGGTCTCGCTTCCGGTCTTCCGGTGGGGCTCAGCATCGAAGTCTCGGTAAATGATCGCGGCGACAGCAAGGGCGTGGACAACATGAGACTTGTCGAGCGCCAAGTTTCCGGCTCCTTCGAGGGATTTCCGGTAGCGATCAACGCGACTGGCGTTACGAACTGACCTGCGGCGATCAAGGTTCCAGATATATCCGGTTGGATCAGTTTGAAAATTGACGGCTCTCGGGGGGGCGCGATGGCGGTTGTACAGAAGCTAGCGTACCGCCCCGACCGCAACGTTACGCACGTCGCGATCGAGTTCACGGCTCGCAACTGGTTGGCGACCGCGTAAGCGTCTCCGCTGGAGCCGCGCCGGGGTTTCGTGCGTGGGCATCCTCGTCGTCCGGGTGATCGCCGATGCCGCGGAGGCGGAAAATCTCCAGCCGCGATACCTGGCTGGAGACGACGCACACGAGTTCGTTGCGCTGGGCGCCGAGGATTTCGAGCGGATGATCGAGGAATCGATGAAAATTCCGGATTGACGGCACGGTTGAGCCCGAAGCATCTCGCGGTTGCCCCCTCGGTGGTTGGCGCGGTTCCAGGCGTTCGCTGTGGGCGCGTTAATTGGTAGGGCTGGAGCCTCGCCCGCCGATAATCGCGGGCGGGGTACCACTGGCACACCGCCCGCGTCACCAATGGAGGGTGCCGATTTTCTTCCAAGCACCCCGTCGACGTCATCCTGAGCCGAAGGCGAAGGATTTACGCGAAGCGATTTTTTCAGCGCCTCCAAGGCTTTCCGCACTAATCGCTTCGCGGAGATCCTTCACTGCGGCAACCTCCGTTCAGGATGACGGACAAACTTGGCGTTTATCGACAGTCACCACTGAGTGGCGGCGGCGCGATTTCTAGAATCGTGCGTTTCGTGTATGCTGAATTGTCCTGCCCGGTATTTGGATCGGGCGAACAGTCTCAATCCCAACCTCAGGACGGCTCAATCTCGTTATGGCTGAAAAGAAAGCAAAAACCGCGGAAAAGAGCGGCGAGGTCCAGCACAAGCATATGTGTCCCAACTGCGGCGCCGAGAGCAAGGTGACCAAGTTCGCCGGATACGGCCGCAAGGGCTTCTATCTGGTTTGCGAAAAAGCCTGTGGCTTTATCGGCAAAACGCGCTGAGCCTGTAAGGGAGCCGCGTCAATGGGAAGGGCACGAAAGAGCAAAACTTCCAAGCGCGAGAAGTTCGCCAGCTTTTCCGATAGTGGCGACGAAGCCGACGAAGATGCCGATCTTCCCAAGGACGAAGCCGGACGGCGCAAGATCAAACGCCAGTACGCCGAACTGCTCGGCATCCGGATCGAGAAGCTGCGTGGCCGGATTCTGAACCGCGAGCGGATCAACAAGACTATCGAGGGCATCTACTTCATCTGCTCGGGATGCATGAAGGTGTGCCATTCGCTCGATGACGGGCTGACCGAAGATCCCCTCAATGAGCACAACCTGTGCGGGGCGTGCAGCAAGCTTGTGGCGCAGGCTGCCGCGCACGCGGCCAAAGAGGCCTTGGGAGCCCCGCCGCGTCCGTCGCGCGCGCGCAAGAAGCGGGCGGCGGCGAGCTAGAATGCCGCGCGCAGGGTTGTTCGCGCGACTGGGAAAAGCTAAACAGGTCCGATGTCTTTGCAACTGATTCGGCCCGACATCAATCTTGATTTCGTCGGGAAGCGCCATTTTTTTGTAATTCTCTCGACCGTGATCAATATCGCCGCGGTGCTGATGCTGATTTTCGTCGGGCTTAACTACGGCGTGGATTTTGTCGGCGGCAGCGTCGTGCAGATTCAGTTCGACAAGCCGACGACCGCCAACGCGATTCGCGATTCGCTGCGTCCGCTGGGACTCGGCGAGATAACCGTGCAGGATTTCGGCGCGTCGGCGGGGCATACCTATCTCCTGCGCTTCGAAAAAGTTGCGAACATCGGCAGCCTCGGCCCCAAGATCGAGGGCCAACTCGCCACGACCTATGGTCCGGCGGGATCGAAGGTGGTGCGGGTCGAAAGCGTTGGCGCCAAGGTGGGCGGCGACCTGCGCCGGCGCGGTTTCGAGGCGGTGGTCTTCGCGACCATCTTCATGGGGGTGTTTATTGCGATCCAGTTCCGCCACGTAAGCTGGAGTTTCGGCGCCGGCGCGGTGATCGCGCTGGTCCACGATGTTTTGGTCGTATCGCTCGCGCTGGTCATCAGCCAGTTTCAGTTCGATCTGACCACGCTGGCCGCGCTGCTCACCGTGATCGGCTACTCGGTGCATGACACGGTGATTGTTTCGGACCGGATTCGCGAGGACGCGGCCAAGCGCCGGCGCGAGCCGATCGAGTCGATCATGAACCGCGCGATCAACGAGACGCTGTCGCGGACGATCCTGACCTCGGGCACCGCGATCGTGGTGCTGATCGCGCTGCTCGCATTCGGCGGACCGATCCTGCGCCCTTCCGCGTTCACGCTGCTGGTTGGATTCATCACCGGCACCTATTCCTCGATCTATATCGCGGGCCCGGTGGTGCTGTTCTGGGAAGGGCATCGTCGCGTCGGCTCGCTGTCTTCACGGGCCGCGTAGGGCGCGCGGCCTGACGCGCGCTTGCGCGCTCCGGAGATTGCGAGATTGCGGGCGCCCGCCGCCCGCAGGGCTAAAATGTGAACCGCACGCTCAACACCGCTCGCGGGCCGTACGCGCTCAAAGAGGGTGCCGCGGCCGAGCGCGCCGGCGGCGCGACGATCCTGACGCTTGCGCTCGAGCGCGCCGACGGAATCGAGCGCGTGGTGTTTCGGTGCAGAATAGCCAACGAACTCGCGGCTGGAGCCGCGCCTGTCGATCTCCTCGCGCGCCTGGTTCCATGGATTGAGCGCGAGTTCGAGATGACGCGCGAGCTGGCGCTCAAGACGATTCGCGGCGAACAGCGGATGCTCGAGATCGCGTTCGACGCGGAGAATCGCGGGCCGTTTTGACTCGAAGTGCCGCAGGGAGACTGATCATGAAGCAGCCCGAGATTCGTCCCGCTACTGTCGCCGATATTCCCGAGCTGGCCCGCTTGGTCGCTGCGCTGGCTGCCTACGAGGAGGCGCTCGACGAGCGCGCGCGCTTCGATTGGGACTCGATTCGCGACGCGCCGAACTGGATGCGGGCGGTGCTCGCGCGGGATCATCATGCGATCTGGGTCGCCGACTCCGGCGGCGGCCATCTGGCGGGGCATCTGTGGGCAAGGCTGCGCCGACGGCACGAGGGCGAGCGTCCCGCCGAGATCGGTTATATCAGTCAGGCTTTTCTAGAGGAGAACTTCCGGGGAAAGCGGCTAATGGGGCCGATGCTCGAAGAGGCCTTCGATTGGTTTCGCGCCAAGGGCGTCGCGATGATCACGCTGAGCGTCCTGCATCGCAACTGGCTCGGCGCACAGGCGTGGCATCGCCTGGGATTCTCCGCTTGGCGCGAGGAGCGGATGATGGTCCTGAAGCCGCGCGCGAAGTGATGCCGGCCGCACTCGACTGACCAACCGGATAGCTGTAAATTGCCTTGACAGATCAACGGATATATCCTACTAGGCTCAACAGGTCGGGTATTTTGAAGCGATGGTTTCAGCTCGGCTTGTGAAGGTGCGTATCGGTTGACGAAAAGGGTCGCGATGCGTATAGTGGACTCAACAGGTCCACTAATTTGTTCGCTGATTCGTGAGGCGCCAACTCAATCACGCGCGCTAGATGGCAGGCTGATGGTTAAGACTCCCATATACATGGACAATCACGCGACGACGCCGTGCGATCGCAGGGTGCTCGACGCGATGCTGCCGTACTTCACCGAGAAGTTCGGCAACGCGGCGAGCCGCAATCACAGCTTCGGCTGGGAGGCGGAAGAGGGCGTCGACAAGGCGCGCAACCAGATTGCGAGCCTGATCGGCGCGAAATCCAAGGAGATCATCTTCACCAGCGGCGCGACCGAATCCGACAACCTGGCGATCAAGGGGGTGCTCGAGTTTTACAAAGACAAGGGCAACCACATCATCACTTGCATCACCGAGCACAAGGCGGTGCTGGACAGTTGCCGCGCGCTCGAGCGCCAGGGCAAGGCGACGGTAACCTACCTTCCGGTAGATAAATATGGGATGGTGGATCCGGACGCGGTGCGCCGCGCGATCACGGACCAGACCGTGCTCGTTACGATCATGTACGCCAACAACGAGATTGGCACGATTCATCCGGTCCGCGAGATTGGCAAGATCGCCAAGGAAAAAGGCGTCGTGTTCCACTGCGACGCGGTGCAGGCGGTTGGCAAGATTCCGGTCGATGTCGACAAGGACGGAATCGATCTGCTCGCGATGAGTGGACACAAGATTTACGGCCCCAAGGGAGTTGGCGCGCTCTACGTCCGTTCCAAGGGGCCGCGGGTGCGGCTTAGCCCGATTATCGACGGCGGAGGGCATGAGCGCGGGATGCGCTCGGGCACGCTGAACGTGACCGGGATCGTAGGGTTTGGCGCGGCGTGCGAGATCGCGGGCCAGGAGATGGTGCCGGAGGCGCAGCGCCTGATTGAACTTCGAAACCGGCTCCAGGCGGGAATCTTCGAGCGTCTGGACGAAGTCTATGTCAACGGCCATCCGACCCAGCGCCTGCCGGGCAACCTGAACGTCAGCTTTGCCTACGTCGAGGGCGAGTCGCTGCTGATGGGAATCAGCGATATTGCGGTCAGCTCGGGTTCGGCGTGCACCTCGGCCACGCTCGAGCCTTCGTACGTGATTCGCGCACTCGGGATCAACGAGGAGCTGGCGCATAGCTCGATCCGGTTCGGAATCGGACGCTTCAACACGGCCGATGAAGTGGATTACGTGTCCGAGCGGGTGAGCAAGGAAGTGATCCGGCTGCGCGAGATGTCGCCCCTGTACGAGATGGCGAAGGACGGAATCGATCTCAAGTCGGTGCAGTGGAAGTCGTAAATCAGGAATTTGCGCGGAGGCGCCATGGCATATTCAGACAAGGTTCTCGACCATTACAATAATCCGCGTAACGTCGGCAGCTTCGCCAAGGACGATGCGAACGTCGGCACCGGCGTGGTCGGCGCGCCCGAGTGCGGTGACGTGATGAAGCTGCAGCTCAAGATCAGCGACGACGGCGTGATCGAAGACGCGCGCTTCAAGACCTTCGGATGCGGCAGCGCGATCGCCAGTTCGAGCTACGTGACCGAACTGGTCAAGGGCAAGAAGATCGACGAGGCGATGGCGATCAAGAACACGGTCATCGTCAAAGAACTCAATCTGCCGCCGGTCAAGATTCACTGCTCGGTGCTGGCCGAAGACGCGATCAAAGCCGCGATCACCGACTGGAAGAGCCGCAAGGGGCAGCGTGACGAAGCCGCCGGCGCGGCGCCCGCAGCGGCGCGGCAGGGCTGAGGATTGAGTTGCCATGATTTCTCTGTCTGAAAACGCGGTCCACAAGATCAAGACTCTGGTCGCCGACAAGGGCGACGGTGCTGGACTGCGCGTCAAGGTGGTGGGCGGGGGATGCTCGGGGCTGTCGTACCGGATGGAGATCGACGCGGCCCAGGAGCGCGACAAGATTTTCGAGCGCGATGGCGCCAAGCTGATCGTGGACAAAAAGAGCTTTCTATATCTGAACGGTTCCGAACTCGACTACGCCGAGGAGCTGATGGCCGCGGGTTTTCGGGTGATCAATCCGAACGCCAAACGAAGCTGCGGATGCGGGGAATCGTTCGTTGTATGAACGAAGGGATGCGGCGGCGTAACGATGATCGAATGCCCGTCATGCGGACGGCGGCAGCATCCGCGCCTGCTCTGTGAGAGTTGCGCGGCGCCGCTGGGCGTCGAGCTCGACTGTTTCGCGGCGCTGGGCCTGTCCAACAAGCTCGCGCTCGAGCCGGGCGCGCTCGAACGCGTCTATCACGATCTGAGCCGCCAAATTCATCCCGACCGATTCGCACAGGCCCCCGTGCGCGCGCGCGACGCGAGCCTGCGTTCGACCGCACTGCTGACCCGAAGCTACCGCACCCTGCGCGATCCCGTCACGCGCGGGCGCTACTGGCTCGAAATGCGCGGCGAGAAGCTCTCCGACGACAACAAGCAGGTGCCGCCCGAGATCGCGGAGGCCGTCTTCGAGGTGCAGGATCAGCTCGCCTGCCTGCGCGACGCGGTCCGCGCGGGCTCGCCGGAGGTTGCCACGATGGCGGGCGAGCTCGAAGCGCGCCGCGCGGCGCTGCTGAGCGTGATGAACGGCTACCAGATCGCGCTGCGCGGAAATTTCGTGCTGTGGGACCTCGGACGTTCGAACGCCCAGGAGCTGGCGACCGAGCTCAAACTCATACTGTCGAATATCGCGTATCTGACCACGCTGCTGCGCGACGTGGATTTCGGGCTCGAGAATTTAAAGGCGGCCTGACCGATGCCTCAGATACTTGGAATCGACCTCGGCACCACCAACAGCCTGATAGCGCGGCTCGTGGACGGCAAGCCGCGCGTGATCGCCGATCCCGCGACGGGCGCGGCGCTGCTGCCCTCGGTGGTCGCGATCGCCCCCGACGGCGCGGTACACACGGGCGCGCGCGCGATCGAGCTCGAGCCGCATCTCGCCGCGCGGCGCGACGGCGCCGTCAGCGCGGTCGGCTTTCCCGGCGGCGCATACGGTGCGGTGGTGCGCTCGGTCAAGCGCTACATGGGATTGGGCGGCGCGGAGCTGGCGCCGGAAGATCGCGCGCGCTACGCGTTCGCGGATCTATCGGGTCCGGTGGTGCGTTTTCAGATTGGCGATCGCACGCTGACTCCGCCGCAAATCTCGGCCGAACTTCTGCGCGCGCTCAAAGAGCGCGCCGAACGCGCGACCGGCGATACGGTCGATCGGGTCGTGATCACCGTGCCCGCCTACTTCAACGACGGCCAGCGTCAGGCCACCAAGGACGCCGGCCGCCTGGCCGGGCTCGAAGTGGTCCGGCTGGTCAATGAGCCAACCGCGGCAGCGCTGGCCTACGGACTCGGCAAGCTGGCCGAGGGGAAGGTTGCGGTCTATGACTTCGGCGGCGGCACCTTTGATATTTCGATCCTGAACGTCAAAGGCGGCATCTTCGAGGTTCTCTCGACCAACGGCGACACGCACCTGGGCGGCGACGATATCGATGCCGCGATTGTCGATTGGCTGCTGGCCGGATTGCCGGCCGAGGTCATCCGGGACCGCCACCTATGGAACAGCGCGCGTAGCGCCGCGGAGGCGGCCAAGCATCACCTGACGCAAGCCACGACCGCCGAGATCACCCTCGAACCGCGCGGACATACGATTCACAAGCGGCTCACGCGCGCCGAACTCGAGCGGCTCGCAGAGCCGCTCGTCGCGCGCACGATCACGCGCTGCAAGCTGGCGCTGGCCGACGCGAAGCTCGCGCCCGCCGAGATCGACGCCGTGGTGTTGGTCGGAGGATCGACCCGGATGCCGATCGTGCGCGAGCGGGTGCGCGAACTTTTCGCGCGCGAGCCGCTGTGCTCGATCGATCCGGACGAAGTCGTGGCTCTTGGCGCAGCGGTTCAGGCCGGCGTCCTGATGGGTACCCAGGGCGACTTGCTGCTGCTCGACGTGGTCGCGCTGTCGCTCGGAATCGAGACGATGGGCGGGGTGATGGAGCGGCTGATTCATCGCAACACGACGATTCCGACCAGCGTGACCGAGATGTTCACCACCGCGGTGGACAATCAGACGCATGTCGATGTGCACGTGGTGCAGGGCGAGCGCGAGATGGCCGCGGACTGCCGCAGCTTGGCGCGTTTCAAGCTCGGGCCGCTTGGCGCGCAGCCGGCGGGTTTGCCGCGTATAGCGGTCACTTTCCTCATCGATGCAAACGGGATACTAAATGTCAGCGCACGCGACGAACGCACCGGCCGCGAGCATTCGGTCGATGTCAAGCCCTCGTACGGGCTTAACGACGATGAAATCGAACGGATGCTCGAGGAGGCGATCGATCTCGGCGAGCAGGATCTGGAGCATCGGCTCCTGATCGTGGCTCGCAACGACGCTGAGCAAATTCTGGCCGCGTTGGCCAAGCAGCTCGGCGAGTATTCGCACCTGATCGACGCCGAAGAGCGCGCTAGCGTGGCGGTGGTGGCGGAGCGGCTGGAGGCGGCGCGGATGGGCGAAGATCGCGAGTCCATTTCCAATCTCGTCGAAGAGCTGAACCAGCTCAGCACGCCGTTCGCGGGCCGAATCATGGACGCCGCGATCAAGCTGGCGCTCGAGAAGAAGTCCGTCGAGCAGGTTTCGTAATCGGGAGGCGCGAGGCAATGGAACTGAAGTGGGATCAGGCCGAAGAACTGGCCGAGGTTCTCGCCGAGAATCATCCGGGGCTCAATCCGCTCGACGTCCGGTTCGTCGATCTGCGCCAATGGGTGATCGATCTCGATGAGTTCGGCGACGATCGGGCAGCCTCGACCGAGGCCAAGCTCGAAGCGATCCAAATGGCGTGGAATGAGATATACCAGGAACAGAACGAAGACGAGTGAATAGACGCTCGCGGTTGTGCGTCTGAATAATTCGAGGAGGTGGGGCGGTGGAAGAAGCAACAGGAAGCTTGAGGGCGGACCAGGGAGGCAAGATGCCGGAGAAGGAGACACTGGACGAAAAGTTGCCCGGGCTGTTCGAGCCCGACACACTTTTGCCGATTCAGTACTTCGAGGCGATGCGCAAAAAGCATCTGCTCGAGGGCGAGAAGCGGCTCATCCTGAGCGTGCTCGAAGACGCGATCGAGTGCTTCATGAAATGCATCGACGCGGCCACCCACAAGGGCCAGCGCCTGTTTCGCGATGCCGACGAGTGGATCAGCCACGAGGACAAACGCTGGGTCTTCTCGTTCGATAACGTCTGCGACATGCTCGATATCAATCCCGAGTACATGCGCGTCGGGCTGCGCCGGTGGAAAGAGAAAAAGCTCATCGCGATCGAACAGCGCCGCCTCGCGATGGAAGCCGAGGCGGCCTTCGCGCTGGCGAATCCGGCTCCGGCGCCGGTCGAGTTGCCGCCCGTCGAGCCCGCGGTGTTGGCGCATCCGCCGACGGCCAAGCTGGCTCCCAAAGCGGCCAAGCCTGCGGCGCGGACCCATCGCAAGCTCGAGCGTCGCGTCCATGCGGCGCACGGCTCCGCAGCCAAGCTGCGCAAGGCTCGAGCCTGAGCTGACTCGGGCGGCGCGAGGTTCGATATTCCCGCGCAACCGCTATCCGGCGGCGCGGTAGAAAGCAGGGCGGTCCTGTTGAGGGCCGCCTTTGCGCTTTCTTGGGCCTGGGTTAACGACCTTGATGTGGCATTCGCGCGTGCCCTTCGGCAGGCTCAGAGTTTGTGAATCTATCGGGTCTGGCCCAATCTTGTGTCATCTTGAGCGGAGGCCGTTGCGGCCGGAGTCGAAAGACCCCTAGTCTTTCCGGGGTCCTTCGACTCGCGCAGCGCTCGCTCAGGATGACACCAGACGCTGGCGATCAATAAAATCACAAACTCTCAGGGCAGGCTCCGGCTGCCGCGCGCGAGAGCCTGTCCCGAGTATTCCGAGGGAAATCCCGAATTGCTTTCATCCGCCGTGGCGCGCGATGGAGTAATTGTCAAATGTTGTGGATCGGCCTGGCATGATCAGGCGGCTTCCCTGGGTTGATTATCGGTTGAGTGAGTAATGCTGTAGGGTCGATCCTGGTGAACTCCGTCGATGAACTTGACGCCGGCGCGGACCAGCGG
>DATKSQ010000150.1:0-28462 GCA_035531615.1 Binataceae bacterium (SeqCode) | reverse complement strand
GGCGTTCACCAAAAGCCCCGTCGCCACCGCCTACACCGCCTGGGATCTGCAACGGATGAGCGGCGGCCGGCTGATGCTGGGCCTTGGCTCGCAGGTCAAGGGCCACGTGATGCGGCGCTTCGGGATGCCGTGGTCGAAGCCCGCGCAGCGGATGAAAGACTACGTCGGTGCGATGCGCGCGTGCTGGAAGACCTGGCAGACGGGAGAGCCGCTAAACTTCCGCAGCGAGCATTACAATCTTTCGCTGATGACGCCAAACTTCGCGCCGCCCCCGCAGGAGCATCCGCATATTCCGGTCGCGATCGCCGCCGTGCAGGAAAGGATGCTGCAAGTCGCGGGCGAGGTCTGCGACGGAGTGCGCCTGCATGGAATCGTGACGCGGAAATATATCGACCAGATCGCGATCCCGAATCTCAAGAAGGGCTTCGAGAAATCCGCACACCCGGCGGCGCAATGGCCCGAGTTTCAAATCTCAGGTGGCGGCTTTCTGGTCGCCGCGAAGGATCGTGACGCGCTCGCAAAGGCAGTCGAGACGACCAAGGCGACTATCGCGTTCTACGGCTCGACGCGTTCGTACCGGTCGAGTTTCGAACTCGACGGATGGGGTGACACGGCCGACGAGTTGCACAAGCTTTCCGTCCAGCAGAAGTGGCGCGAGATGGCGAAGCTCGTCACCGAGGAGATGGTGCTCGCGTTCGCCGCAGTCGGCACCTATGACGAAATCGCCGGCGTGATGAAAAAGCGCTTCGCCGGAATCAACCGGATGGGCTTCGACATGCCAGTGCATAGCGATCACGACCGCGGCGCGCTGAAGGAAATCCTGCAAGACCTGCGGCGCGAATAAATCGGCCGAGCCGCCTCACGCGTTCGGCGGGTCGATATCCGACCAGAGCCGGCGCATGAATTCGATATGCGACTCGACCGCCCATAGCGTCTCGGGCGCCGCGCTCTCGGGTATCGCCTTGAAGATCGAGCCGGCGCTCGAATCGCCGTGGCCGCGGTCAACCTTGACGTGGACCGAGAAGAACAGCAGCGCGTCGTCGGACAAATGATAGTTGCGGCGCAGCCCATCGATCACGCGCACGTACGCGTCTGGATTGAACAGCTCGGAGCCGAGGCTGATCCCGGCCAGCGTGACGTACCACGGCTTCGAGTCCGCCAGCCAGTACATCCAGTGCATCATCGCGGTCGCGTCCGGCGACATCCGCGCCGCGAGCATCCGCTCGCGCGGGATTCCGATCGCCTCGCCGAATTCGAGATACAGCTCGGGATGCGAGCGGCCGGCGCCGGAGACGCGGCCGAGTTCCTCTTCGATCAGATTTTCGACAATCGATTTGCGCGCGGGAAAGTCGTCGCACTTCGCATAGATCAGTCCCAGGATATTGGCGTTGTGCGCCTTGTTGCCGATAAACAATTGCGTCGCCCACCATCGCAACTGGTCCATCGAGAGCTCGCCGCGTTCGATCTTCTCGATCGTCGGATGCGACTTGAGCGTGCGGTTATTGCGCTCCAGGCGCGCGATCAGCGCATTCAGCTCGCCGATTCCCTTCTGCACGTCCATCGTAAAATCCCCCCGCGCGCCGTTCGCCACGCGCGCCGCTGGCGCGGCTATTCGCCGACGCGCGCCGCGCGTTCCGCCGCGATCTGGCGCTCGATCGCGAGCTTTAATTCGGCTTTCTTGATCTTGCCGACGTTGGTCAGCGGCATCGCCTCGATTACCTCGACCCGTTCGGGAAGCTTGAACCGCGCGAGTCCCCGCTCGGCCAGAAACGCGCACAACGCTTCGAGCGAAAGCATCGCGCCCGGCGCCAGTGTCACGAACGCGCACGCCTTCTCGCCCATCCTCGCATCCGGCATCCCGACCACCGCGGCGGCGGTGACGGCGGGATGCGCGATGATGTGCGCTTCGATTTCCTCGGCGCTGATCTTCTCGCCGCCGCGATTGATCTGGTCCTTGATTCGTCCCTCGACGATCAGATTTCCGCTCGGCGTGCGCCGGACCAGGTCGCCGGTCCGGTAGAAGCCGTCGGTGCTGAAGCGGACGCGGTTTTCCTTCGGCGCGCGATAGTAGCCGCGGATCGTGTACGGTCCGCGGCACCATAGCTCGCCGGTCTCGCCTGGCTGCGCGTCGGTCCCGTCGGCGCGAACCACTCGGATCTCGTCGCCCGCCGAAGCCGGACGCCCCTGAGTCGTGCAGGCGAGTTCGTCGCCTTCGTCAAGCCGCGTGTAGCACAGCATCCCCTCCGACATCCCGAGCACCTGCTGCACCGCAAGATCGGGAAACGCGCGGCGCAGCGCGCGCGCCGTCGGCTCCTGGAGCCGCTGGCCGCCCACCGTGATCACTCGCAGGCTGGCCAGATTTGCGCGTTCACGATCCGGCAGCTCGAGCAGTGAAAGCGCCAGCGCCGGAACACACGGCAGATGCGTGGCCCGTTCGGCCGCCGCGATCCGGGCCAAATCCCCGGCGTGGGTCGATTCGGAGAGGATCGTCGTCGCGCCCGCCAGCAGCGCGCCGATCAGACCGGGCGCTCCGAGCGCGAAGTTGTGCTCGATCGGAATCGCAATCAGGATTCGCGACCGCTCGGTCACTGCGCACACCGGGGTTGAAGCCTCCGCGCCGGACAGATAGTCCGCGTGCGTGCGCGGAATCAATTTTGGCACTCCGGTCGTCCCGCCCGACAGCAGCATCATCGCGACCTCGAACGGATCTCCGCCGCGCGAACCGATCTCACCGCGCGGATGGATTTTGGAATCGAGCGCGACCGCGCCGTCGACCGGCTCGGTGGTGAAGATGGTACGCAGCGGGGGATGGCGCGCGCACAGAGCGCGCGCGAGCGCGGCGTGGTCGAAGCCGCGATAGCGCGGCGCGATTGCGATCGCGACCGGCTTGGCCAGCGCAATCAGAGGCTCGAGCTCGGCGTGCCTGAACGCGGGCAGCGCCATCAACGGAACCACGCCGATCTCGGCGCACGCTAAAGTCAAGGTCGCGAATTCGACCCGGTTGGGAAGCTGCACGATAATCCGATCGCCGCGCTTGACGCCGTGGCTCTCGAGCAGCGCGGCAAGTCGCGCGGATTCGCCGAGCAGCTCGGTGAATCCCACCGCGCGGCGCGCATCGGCGACCGCGATCGCGCCGGGACGCGCGGCGGCGTGGCGCCGCGCCGCCGCGCCCAGCGCCTGCGCGATCGTCTGCCTGCGCCAGTGGCCCTCGCGCAGATAGCGCTCGGCCGTTTGGGGAGGAAATGGAACGAATCCCTCGAGCATTGTCACTCTGGCGAGTATCGTCGCTCGCGCGGTTCTCGCGTGGGGCGCACCGGCGCGAGCGCTCAGCGGCTCGCGATCGACCCCGCGAGCATCAGGAAAACCTCGTCCACGATTTTCGCGCGCTGCTCGAAATCGCGGCCCGGCTCGTACCAGGTGTAAAACCAGTTCATCGCGCCGAACAACAGCGACGTGATGACCCGGCTGCGCTCGCGGTCGAGCACGCGCCCATGATGCTCGGCGAGCTGCTCGACGAGCTTGCGGCACAGGCGCGAGTACTCGCGCTTGAGGCGCGCGATATCGGCCTGATAGCGGCCCGAGAGCGAGTCTGCCTCGCGCACCAGCACCTTCATCTCGGGCAGATTGCTCATGTGATATTCGAGATGGCCCGCGATGAACTGGCGCATCCGCGCCGGCGCGTCGGGGGCCGTGTGCATCGCGATTTCGGCGCGGCGCAAAAGCTCCTCGAACGCGCGGCGCGAAATCAGGTAGAGAATTTCCTCTTTATTGCGCAGGTAATAGTAGATGCGCGGAAAAGAGATTCGCGCGCGCGCCGCGATATCGCGAATCGAGGCGAGCCCGAAACTCTTCTCGGCGAACACCGCGGCCGCGGCGTGCAGAATATGATCGATATTGGCGTCGTAGCGCTGCCCGGGGCCGAGCGCGCGCACCGGCGATTTCATTCGCGCAATGCGCCGCGCGGCGAGCTCGGGGCCGGTTTTTTTCAAGGCCACATACCCTCCCGCCTCAGGTTTGCCCGCCGCGCGCGCGAACGCAAGCCGCGGCGCTCACAGATAGCGGCGTCCGGCGCTGGGGTCGGGCGCTGGAATCTCGAGCTTGGCCAGTAGACTATTCACCTCGGACTCGAACTCGTCGCGCATCTGCTCGTTGCTGCGCCGCCGCAGGCCCCATCGCACGTAATCGTACTGCCGCTTCGAGCCGGACTTGCCGAACATGTCCAGGCCCGCGGGATACCATTTCGCCAGATGGCGCTGAAGTTGCTCGCGGCCGCGATCGCCTTCGCGTTCCAGGTACCTGCGCATCAGGCGATAACCGAACGCCGCGTGGCCGAGTTCTTCCCGGTAAACCCGTTCGGCGATTTTGGCCAGCGGCTGGTAGGAGCATCCCACCCACTCGTAGCCCATGTACGCGCCCTGGCGATCGGCGAAAAAGCTGAACAGGCCGTACTCGATCCAGTCCACGGCCTGATCGCGCATCTCGAAAATATAGATCGGCATCGGCGCCGCCATGAACGCGCTATCGACGCGGACTCCGAGCTCGCCCAGCAGGCGCATCCAGTAGCTCGCGTGGCGCACCTCGTCGGACCAGAACGCCGCATACTCCGCCTTGTCCTCGGCGGTGGGCGCGAGCGCCAGCGGCTTGATAAGCGTGCGCTCGGGCATCAGCATGTACTCGGACTCGATTCGCGACTGAATTGAGAGCATCCGGACCAGCAGGTCGCGGTATTCGGCGGGCAACCCGCCGGGACCGCCGAATTTGGCTGCTGCGGGCGTTTCGATTTGATTGCTCACGGGCGAGTCCTCGATCGGGCCGGCGTGTTCATCGATGTTCTGAACGATAGTTCAGTAGAGCATCGCGCGGCGAAACTGGCAAGCGCGCGCGGTGCGTGTAGCGCCAATCCATCGCGTGCCTCCGAATCGCAGCTAGCGCGCGACCCATCCGCCGTCGATTATGAATGGCGCGCCGGTCGCGAAAGTCGCATCGTCGCTGGCCAGGAACAACGCCGTGCGCGCGATCTCCTCGGGCGTGCCGATCCGGCCCAGCAGCGACCGGCGGTTGTTGTCCTGCGCGCTCACGCCGCCTTCTTGCGATACCCGCTTGACCATAGGAGTGTCGATCACTCCGGGGCAGATGCAGTTGGCGCGGATATTGTACCTGCCGTATTCGAGCGCCGCGACGCGGGTCAGCGAGATGACGCCGGCCTTGGCCGCGCAGTAGGCCGCGGCGCCCTTGATCGCAACCAGTCCCGCCACCGACGCGGTGTTGATAATCGCACCGCCGCCGCGCTTGATCAGATGTGGGATCGCGTACTTCATCCCGAGCCACACCCCGCGCAGGTTGATCGCGATCACGCGGTCGAAGGCGTCCTCGCTGAGCTGCGCCATGAAGCCGCTTTCGCCCTCGATACCGGCGTTGTTGTAGTTGATATCCAGGCCGCCGAAGCGGCGCGCGGTCTCGTCGGCCATCGCGCGCGCGTCCTCGGAATTCGACACGTCGGCGCGCATCGCGAAGGCCTCGCCGCCCGCGCTCGCGATGGTGGCGGCGGTTTCTTTTGCCGCGGCTTCGTTTACATCAATCACCGCGACTTTGGCGCCCTCGCGCGCGAACAGCGTTGCGGCGGCGCGCCCCATGCCGGAGCCCGCGCCGGTTATCAGTGCGACTTTGCCTGCAAGCTTCATGATTTTTCTCCCGGTTGGGTGCGGATCGAATCGGCCCGCGAATACCGCGCACCATACCGCATCCGGGCCGCCGCGCGTTAGCATGATTTACAAATCGACCCCGGGTCTGGTACGCGACGCATAGAGCGATCAACAAGGAGCACAGCGCAATGAGGTTTGACGGTAAGATTGGAATCGTAACCGGAGCGGGATCGGGAATCGGCCGCGCTACCGCGATCGGATTCGCCGCGCGCGGCGGCACAGTGGTCACAGCCGACATCAATGAAGCAGGCGTGCGCGCCGTCGCGGGCGAGATCTCGGCGGCGGGCGGCAAGGCGCTGGCGATGACGATTGACGTGACCCGCCCCGCCGATATCGACCGGATGATCGCGGACACCAAAGCGCGCTTCGGGCGAATCGATTTTCTGCACAACAACGCATTCGGACTTCCCGCCGCCGCGAGCACCAGCACGCAGGCCTCGGGCCGCCTGGCCGACGTGGATGACCAGGTGTGGAGCTACACGATCGAGGTCGGTCTCACCGCGGTGTGGCGCGCGATGAAGCGCGTGCTGCCGATCATGCGGGCGCAGCGCGCCGGCGCGATCGTCAACACGGCGTCGATCTCGGGGATGCGCGCCGACTACGGAATCGCGGCGTACAACGCGGCCAAGGCGGGCGTGATCAATCTGACCCGCGTCGGCGCGATCGAGTACGCGCGCGACGGCGTGCGCGTCAACTGCATCTGCCCCGGCGCGATCCACACGCCGCTGCTGCAGCCCGCGCTCGAGATGCCGGGATTCGCCGATCGCTTCCGCGAGGCGATTCCGATGGGCCGCCTGGGCAAGCCCGAAGAGATGGCCAACGTGGTGCTGTTCCTCGCCTCGGACCTCGCATCATTCGTAACCGGCGCCGCGATTGTCGCCGACGGCGGCCAAACCGCGAAAACCGGCAGCCCGTCCTTTATGCCGGAGTAGAGCGCCCGTCGCGCATTTTTGAATTGCGCCAATGAGTACTCAGTGGAAGTCGTGCGAGGGCGGGATGGCGGCGGGGAGGTTTATCTCGGCGAACTTGCGCGCGCGGATTGCGGTGACGCCGTCGACCTGCTGGAGCCATCCTTCGGCGTACAGGATTCCCGCGCTGCGCAGGAGTGCGCGATGCTTTTGAAACAGATCGGGCACGACGATCAGATTCGAGATTCCGGTTTCGTCTTCGAGCGTGATGAACAGAAACCCCTTCGCCGTGCCGGGACGCTGGCGCACGATCACGACGCCGGCGGTTTTGACCCATGAGTCATGCCGCGCGCGCATCAGATCGGCTGCGCTCAGGATGCCGCGGGCCGTGAGCCGCGCGCGCAGATGCGTCATCAGATGCGGCCCGGCGGTGACGCCGGTCGCGGCGTAATCCGCCGAGGTCTCTTCGAGCGGCGACATCTTAGGCAGTGGCGTGGGCAGCGACGCGGTTCGCGGGCCGGTGCCGGCCAGCAGGCTTTTGGGATCGCGCTCGACCGCGGCCGCGTTCCACATCGCGTCGCGCCGGGTCATCCCGAAGGCGGCAAAGGCGCCAGCGTATGCGAGCGCGTCGAGCTCGCGGCGGTTGGGTCCCACGCGCGCGGTGAAATCCGCGATCGACTCGAACCGGCCCCGCGCGCGCTCGAACTCGGCTCGGCGCCCCGTCTCCTCGCGCAGCCCCGTGACGTAGCGCAGCCCCATCCGGATCGCGAGCGCGGCGGACCCGCGCCGCGCTGCCCCATCTGATCCCTCTCCCTGAAAGGGAGAGGTCAGGTGAGGGTCATTATTCAGCGCGGAGCGCAGCGGAGCGCGCTCAAAATTCTGAGGATGACTCTGCGCGACCGGCGATGCGCCAGCACCCTCACCCACGCGGCGAAACGCCGCGTCGCCCTCTCCCGGGGGGAGAGGGTTGTTCTGTACGCGCTGCGCGCGATGTTGGAGGACGCACTTCCAGTCCGAGCTGGTCACGTCGATCGGCAGCACGTCCACGGCGTGGCGCTGCGCATCCTTGATCAGGGTTGCGGGACTATAGAATCCGAGCGGATAGCAATTCAGCATCGCGGCGAAAAACGCCGCTGGATGATGGCATTTCAAATATGCAGAGGCGTACGCGATCAGCGCGAAGCTCGCGGCGTGCGATTCCGGAAATCCGTACAGCGCGAACGAGGTGATCGAGCGCACGATATCGTCGGCGGCCGCGCCGGCGATTCCATTGCGCGCCATCCCCGTGCGCAGCCGCGCCTCGATTTTCTCCATCCTCTCGGCGGAGCGCTTGAAGCCCATCGCGCGGCGCAGCTCCTCGGCCTCACCGCCGGTGAAGCCGCCCACCGTCATCGCGATGCGCAGCAGTTGCTCCTGGAACAGCGGCACGCCAAGCGTGCGGCGCAGAATAGGTTCGAGCGCCGGATGCGGATAGGTCACCGGGGCGCGCCGGTTTCTGCGGTCGAGGTACGGATGCACCAGCTTGCCGACGATCGGGCCGGGCCGGATGATCGCGACCTCGACCACCAGGTCGTAAAACCGCTCGGGCTTCATCCGCGGCAGCGTCGCCATCTGCGCGCGGCTCTCGACCTGAAAAACTCCGACCGTGTCGGCCCGCCGGAGCATCGCGTACACCTCGGGATCGTCGGGCGGAATATGCGCGAGGTCGATCTCGACATCCTCATGCGTGCGGATCATCGGGATCGCTTCTTCGAGCGCCGCGAGCATCCCGAGTCCGAGCAGATCGATCTTGATAATCCCCAGGTCGGCGCAATCGTCCTTGTCCCACTGGATCACCACCCGCCCCGGCATCGCGGCCGGTTCGAGCGGTACGATCTCATCGAGCGGTTGCGCGGCGATCACCATGCCGCCGCTATGCTGTCCGAGATGGCGCGGCGCGCCCTGGATACGCCGCACCAGATCGATCAGCATCGCGATCCGCGGAGCCTCGGCGTCGATTCCGCCGCGCCTGAGCAACTCAACCAGATCATCGTGATGGTCGCGGAATTCATAGACCTGGTTGAGCTTGGCCAGCCGATCGACCTGCGCGGGGGAAAATCCCAGCACTTTGCCGACTTCGCGCACCGCGCTTTTGGTGCGGTAGGTGATCACGTTGGCGGTCATCGCGGCGCCGCGCTCGCCGTAGCGGCGATATACATACTGGATAACGCGTTCGCGCTCGTCGCCGCTCGGAAGATCGAGATCGATGTCAGGCCATTCGCCGCGCTCCTCGGACAAGAAGCGCTCGAAGAGCAGCTCCATCTTGACCGCGTCAACCGCCGTGATTCCCAGCGCGTAGCAGACCGCGCTGTTGGCCGCCGAGCCGCGGCCCTGCGCCATGATCCGGTTCTCGCGGCAGAACTGCACGATATCCCACACGATCAGGAAGTAGCCTGCGAGCTTCAGCCGCGCGATCACGGCGAGCTCGTGTTCGAGCTGGCGGCGCGTGCGCGCGTCGATTCCGCCGCGGCCCCATCGCTCGCCCGCGCCCGCATAGGTCAGCGCGCGCAGGTAGCTGTCGGCGCTCTCGCCCGGCGGGAGAGGATAGTCGGGGAAGCGGTAGCCCATGTCCGACAGGGTGAATTCGCAGCGCTCGGCAATCGCACGCGTGGCGGCGAGTGCGGCGGGCAGGTCGTGGAATAACGCGGCCATCCCGGCCGGCGATTTCAGATGGCGATTGCTGTTGACCCATAGCGCGCGGCCGGCTTCCTCGAGCGTGGTACCCATGCGGATACAGGTCATCACGTCGAGCATGCGGCGATCTTCGCCGGCGGCGCATACGTCGTTGCTCGCGGCGACCGGGATACGCATCGCTTCGGCGAGCGCCAGGAGCTTGCGGTTAAGCCGTTCTTCATCGGCGTCGAGATGGCGCTGCAAATCGATGTGGAAATTTTCCGCGCCGAAAATTCCGCGCAGCCGATCGGCGAGCGCGCGCGGATCCTCGCCGCGCACTAGCGCGCGCGCAAGCGGGCTCATCGCTCCGCCCGCAAGGCAGATCAGCCCGCCGCCCCAGCGCTCGAGGTCCTCGAGCGTGATGCGGCTTTCGCCCTTGGCGGGATAGACAGGCTGTTCCGATCCCTCTCCCTGGTTTAATCCCTCTCCCTGAAAGGGAGGCGCCACTGGCGCACGGTCAGGTGAGGATCTTTCCGCCGCGCGGCGCACTACCGCATCTGATCCCTCGCCCTGAAAGGGAGAGGTCAGGTGAGGGTCATTATTCAGCGCGGAGCGCAGCGGAGCGCGGCTAAGATTCCGCGGATGTCCGGGCGCGGGCAGTGGCGCGCCAGCACCCTCACCCACGCGGCGCAACACCGCGTCGCCCGCGCGCCAGTGGCGCCTCCCGGGAGGGAGAGGGTTGTTCTGTACGCGCTGCGCGCGAGATTGGAGCACGCGGAGCTTCGAGGCGGTGATCATCCGGCACAGATTTTTGTAGCGTGCGCGGTCGGGCGCCAAAACATAGAGGCGGCTGTTGTCCGCAAGGGTCAGCTCCGCGCCGACGATCGGGCGGATCGCGGCGGCTTTCGCGCCCTGGAAGAAGCGCGGATGCCCGTACATCCCGTCGCGATCGCCGAGCGCGAGCGCGCGGTAGCCAAGTTCCGCGGCGCGGGCGGCGAGATCCTCGGGCGTCGAAGCGCCCTCGAGGAAGCTGAACGAGCTGCGCGCGCGCAGTTCGATATAGTCAGTCATATACGCCGTCCAGGAACCATCGTTCCGAGCCGAGATCAAGGAACACGCGGTAAACACCGCCGTCATCGAGCGCCAGCTCATAGTAATCGCGCAGAAAGCCGCGCACTGGCTCTTTGTCTGATTCCTCTCCCTGTTCCAATCCCTCGCCCTGAAAGGGAGAGGTTAGGTGAGGGTCATTATTCAGCGCGGAGCGCAGCGGAGCGCGGCTAGAAATCTGGGGATGTCCCGGCGCGACCGGTTGCGCGCCAGCACCCTCACCCACGCAGCTAAGCGCCGCGTTACCCGCGTGCCAGTGGCACCTCCCGGGGGGGAGAGGGATGTTCTGTGCGCGCTGCGCGCGATATTGGGGGCCGGTCCACCATTCGCCGTCGCGGCGCCACGGGCCCGCGATCGAGACCACCCGCGCGCCGAGGTTCGCGCCGCGCACGAACTCCGGCCCGCCGCGCGAGACCATCACCTCGATCTCGAGCGCGGGCCGCAGCGCCCGCATCACGAGTTGCGCGGCGGATTTGTCCGGGGCGTGGTTTGACGCCGGATGCGCCGGCGGCGGATCGAACGCTTCGATACGCAGGACTTCGGGGCGATGCGAATTTTCCGCGCGGATCGCGCCCACGTTGCCGGGGCCGCATAGTGCGGCCAGCCGCGCGATGGTGGCCGCGAGCCGATCCGGCGCGGGCGCGGGCGGCAGGAACATGTCGGTCTGCGCGGGACGCGGCGCGCGCGGCGCGATTTCGAGCCGAATCGTCTCGACGGCGGCCTCGGGCGGCGCGGCTTCAAGCGCGAGTTTGATCAGCGTCAGGAGCGCGCGCACGTCGCAGGTGGGCGCGGCGATAATTACGCGCCGGCTCGCGACGCGATGGTCCTCGAGCCCAAGCGCGAGCATCGCGTCGCCCGCGGCCAGGCCGCGGATCCGCAAGCGCTCGACAACCCGCTCGAGGACTGCGCGGATCACGAAGCCGAGCGGTTCGAGATTGTCGATCGCGTATTCAAGTTCGGCGGATTCGGTGAAAAGTTCGGCGCGGCGGCGCGCCGTCAATGGCCGCGAGCTGCCGCCGCGCGCTATATGCATCAGCTCGACGCCGCGGCGTCCGAGCCGACTGCCGATCGCGTCCGGATCGAGCCGCGCCAGATCGCCGAGCCGGCGTATCCCCCATCGCCCGAGCGTGCTCTCGAGATCCGCGCCCAGCTCGAGCATGTCGATCGGTATCCAATCGAGAAATTTGCGCTCGCGTCCGGCCGCGATCACCCGGATTCCGCCGCATCGCGCCGCCATCGCGGCGACCTCGCGGCTTGCGCCGATGCCGACTGCAGCTTCCATCCCGAGTCTGCGCACTCGCCGCGTGAGCTCGGCGGCGAGTTCGTCTTCGCTCGTGAAAATCCGCCCCAGGCCCGCCAGATCGAGCCATACGCATCCGGGCGCGCCCGGCTCGACGACCGGCGAGATCGATTCCGCAGCGTCGGCCAGAGCCTGATGCGCCGAGCTTTCGGCGCCGCGCGCTGGCGCATTGACGGTCAGGTTGGAAGCGACGTTGCGCGCCTGCGCAAGGGTCATCCCGGCATGGATTCCGAGCGCGCGCGCCTGGGGCGACACGCACAGAATCTCGGCGTGCGCGGAGGAGCTTTCGGCCAGCGCCAGAACGGTATCCGCAAGGGCGGGATTGGCGCGCACGATCGCGGCGATCGGAAAATCGGACACGAAGATGCAAGCGATACGCGCCATGATCACGCCCGGTCATCGCGCCGCGTTTATTCCCTCTCCCTGAAAGGGAGAGGTTAGGTGAGGGACATTATTCAGCGCGGAGCAAAGCGGAGCGCGACTAGAAATCTGGGGATGTCCCGCCGCGATCGGCGGTGCGCCAGCACCCTCACCCACGCGGCGAAACGCCGCGTTTCCCTCTCCCGGGGGGAGAGGGTAATTTTGTGCGCGCTGCGCGCGATATTGGGGATCGATCGC
Source organism: Binataceae bacterium (SeqCode) (assembly GCA_035531615.1). Taxonomy (GTDB): domain Bacteria; phylum Desulfobacterota; class Binatia; order Binatales; family Binataceae; genus JBARDN01. The sequence continues at coordinate 16,175 of DATKSQ010000150.1, read as the reverse complement.
CGCGACGATCCGCGCGTGCGCGCCCGAGCCGCCGAGTTTGTTGCGTGCGACACTCGCCTCGAGCAATAGCCCGTCGAAGAGCGTGGGTGACGCGGGACGGATTCGGCTGAACGACGCGCGGGCGCGATTCATCGCAATACTCAGCGCCGCGAAGGTTCCGCAAATCCTGCCCGGCGCGATCGCGATCACGGCCGCGCCCGAGCGCTCGGCCGCCCGCGCGAGACGCAGCGCGGCGCTGTCGGGAATCGCGCGGAAAGTAGCGCCGAAATCGATTACCACCAGGCCGAAGCCGCCCGCTTCGAGCACCATCTCAGCGGCCTTTAAGATGCGGCCCTCGCGCGGAGACGCGGGGCGCGCGTGGCTCGCCTGATGCGGAATCGAGACCCACAGCACGCGCGCGAGATCGACTCCCGCGGCGGCGATACTCGCCGGGTCGAGCGCGCCCGCCGCGTCGATCCATGCGACGACCTCGCCACGCCCGGTCGCGACGGCCGCGAATGCCGCCGCAAGCGAGGTCCGTCCGGTGCCGGGGCGGCCGACGATTTCGCTTATCCGGCCACGCGGGATTCCGCCCTCGATCAAGGTATCGAGCGGCGCGATAGCAGAAGCCATCCGGCGAGCTTTTCGGGTAAGCTCTCGCCCACGAAAAACTCCTGCAAAATCAGGTAGTTGAGGCTTAACGACCGGGAGCGGAGAAAGCTGCCAGAGCGTCGATGCCACAGGCAGTTTGCCGAGGGTCAATGGAGATATGGATGCGGCCGCCACAGACCATATTTTCGCTCTTTTTTCGCTTTTGTCAAACGAACGCGGATACTGTAGTAATCATGCACGTTCAGACGCGTCGCAGTGCGGCGGGCGGGATTTACTTCGGTTCAGCTCGGGACAAGCTCTCGCACGGCGGCCGGAGCCTGCCTTGAGTCTGCGAAGGACGCGGGAATAATAAAAGCAATCACGGGATGCTTCGGCGCGCGCCGAGTCATGCGTCGCGGCTTAAGCTTAAGATGGTGGGGCGCAGCCAATCCGGGCCGCCCGGCTCGGGATGATCGATATTGTAGTGCAGCCCGCGCGATTCGTCGCGCGCCATCGCCGAGCGCACGATCAGCTCCGCGGTCGTGACCAGGTTGCGCAGTTCGATAAGATCGGAATCGATAAGGTGATCCCAGTAGTAGCTGTGGATCTCGCTCTTAAGCAGCTCGATTCGCGCCAGCGCGCGCTCCAGGCGCCGGTCGCTGCGCACTATTCCCACGTAGTTCCACATCAGGCGGCGAATTTCGTCCCAACTCTGCGTGATCAGCACGCGCTCCTCGCTGCGAATCGCGCGGCCCGGATCCCATTCGGGAAACTCGGGCGGAACCTCGCGCGTCCCCTCAATCATCCGTATCGCGGAGGCCGCCGCGCGCCGGCCCATCACGGCGGCTTCGAGCAGCGAGTTCGAGGCGAGCCGGTTGGCGCCGTGCAGGCCGGTCATCGCAACTTCGCCCGCCGCATACAAGCGCGGAATCGCGGTCGCCGCTTCGAGATCGGTAATCACGCCCCCGCACAAGTAGTGCGCGGCGGGGACCACCGGGATGGGGCCTTTGGTGAGATCGAATCCGTAGCTCAGGCATCGCTGGTAGATGTGCGGGAAGCGTGCGCGAATGAATGCGGCGTCGCGATGGCTCAGATCAAGATAGACGCAATCGAGGCCGTGGCGCTTCATTTCTGAATCGATCGCGCGGGCGACGATATCGCGCGGCGCCAACTCCGCGTCGGCGGTGTAGTTCTTCATGAACGGCGTGCCGTCGGGCAGCTTCAGAATCGCGCCCTCGCCGCGCAGCGCCTCCGAGATCAGAAACGATTTCGCGGCGGGATGAAACAGGCAGGTGGGGTGGAACTGATAGAACTCGAGATTCGCAATCGGCGCCCCGGCCCGATACGCCATCGCGACCCCGTCGCCCGACGCGACATCGGGATTGGTCGTGTAGAGATAGACCTTGCCCGCGCCGCCGGTGGCGAGCAGGGTCGCGCGGGCCAGGATTTTCCTGATCGTCTGCGTGGTCTTGTCGTAGGCGTACACGCCCCAGCATGCGCCGGGGCGTCCGCGCGCCGGGCCTTCGACCAGCAGGTTGATCGCGACGTGATTTTCGAGCGTGCGGATATTGCCGCGCGCGCGCGCCGCCTCGGTGAGCGCGCGCATGATCTCCTGCCCGGTCAGGTCCTGCGCGTGCAGGACGCGGCGATGACTGTGCCCGCCCTCGCGCCCGAGGTCGTACTCGTCCTCGCCGCCGTGCTCGATTCGGGAAAAGCGGGTGCCGAAGCGAATCAGGTCGCGGACCACGTCGGGACCGTCGCGCACGATACTCTCGACCGCGGCGGGGTCGCATAGTCCGGCCCCCGCGCGCAGGGTGTCGGCGACGTGCGACTCGAACGAGTCATCGACGCTCCATACGCTGGCGATCCCGCCCTGCGCATAGTTGGTGTTGGCCTCGGTACTGCCGGCCTTGGTGAGCACGGTGACCGATCCGGATTCGGACGCGGCCAGGGCGAACATCAGGCCCGCGATTCCGCCGCCAATTACCAGAAAATCGGTGCTGAACTGTCGTTGCATCGGGGATTGCCGGTCGCAGGCATCAGTCGAGCGAGGGGTTGCGCAGCTATTAAGCGACGCTACGTTACGGACAGTTTCGCAGTCAATACTACCGGTTAAAAGATGAATTGCCCCGGTTCGAGGTTTGCCATAAGGTCATAGAGAAGCCGCGCGCCGCGCCGGGCGCGCCGATGGTCAAGCCGTGGAACTCACGACTCCCAATCTGCTCACGCTGTTTCGAATCGCGACCGTTCCGGTCCTGATCTGGCTGCTGACTTTCACCGGGCCGGTTCCGTCAGCGATCGCGGCAGGAGTCTTTTTTCTCGCGACGATCACCGATTATTTCGACGGCTACCTGGCGCGCAGCTACAACTCGGTGACCACGCTCGGAAAATTCCTCGATCCGATGGCCGACAAGCTGCTGGTGATTGCGGTGCTGATCATGCTGTGCGCGATGGCGCGCAGCCCGCACGTGCCGGCGTGGATCGTCGCGGTGCTGGTCGCTCGGGAATTCGCGGTGACGGGACTGCGCGCGGTCGCGGCGGCCGAGGGGATGGTGCTGGCGGCCGAGGAGCTGGGCAAATACAAGATGTCGCTGCAGGCGATCGCGATTCACGGCCTGCTGATCCATTACACTTATTTTCACGTGGATTGCTTTGCGTTCGGGATGTTCGTGCTGTGGATCTCGCTGGTGGTAAGCGTATGGTCGGGCGCGGACTACTATCGCAAAGTGCTGCGCGCGCTCAGACCGCGCGCCGTCGCGGCCTCGGCCAAGCGCGCCGCGATTTGATTTGATTTGATTTGATTGACACGGCGCGCGGCGCCCGATAAACGATTTAATCCGGCCTTCGATATACGGCGAGCGGGTGTAGCTCAGTTGGTAGAGCGTGTGCTTGCCAAGCACAAGGTCGTCGGTTCGAAACCGATCACCCGCTCCAGTCAGGCTCTTGTCATTGCGCGCACTTGGCTGATTTTGAGGTTTCGCCTGATCTTCAAGGCGCGACTCGATCACCCGTCGCAGTCGTAATCGCGACGGCGATAATCGCGCAAATTCTGACGGACGCGGGCGGCTTTCGCTTGCTCATGGTGCGGATAGCGCGTCCGGATTGGCGAGTTGGCGAATCGCCGAGAGTAGCGTCGCTCGCTTGACGGGCTTGGCGATGTGCAGGTCGCATCCGGCCTCGATGCAACGGCGAACATCCTCGACCAGCGCCGAGGCGGTTAGCGCGATTACCGGGGTGTGGGCTAAGTTCTCGGTCCGTTCCCATGCTCTGATTGCGCGCGTGGCGGTGTCGCCATCGACCACTGGCATCCGCATGTCCATCAGCACCAGGTCGTACTTTCTTTCCTTGAACCTTTGCAGCGCCGCCGCCCCATCGGGAACTTCCACAAGCTCGCAAGCTGTCTTCTTGAGAAATGTCCGTATCAGCAGCCGGTTGTCCACGGAATCGTCGGCTAGCAGTATCCGCAGCGACGGCGCTCTGACCGGGTCGGACGCCACGGCCTCCGATGCCTCCTCGGTTGGAGCATGAGATCCAAGTGCGCGAGCCACCGTGGCCAGCAGATCGGAACGCCTGACCGGCTTGACCAGGTAGTTCTCGACACCGACCTCGGGCAGCCTCGCGACTTGCGAGCCCAGATCATCTGAGGTCAGCATGACCACCGCGACCCCGTAGCTGGCGCCATCCTTGTCGAGTTCTCTCAAGCGCCTCAGCACCTCGATACCGTCCATGTCAGGCATCCTGCCATCCAGGAGCAGGAGCTGGTAGGGGGTGCCGGCAAGTTTGGCGCGCTCGAGTTCAGTAAGCGCCTGGGCTCCGCCTTCGGACTCGCTAACCTCCGCACCTTCCTTGACGAGAATCTCTCTTATGATGAGCCGGTTAACCGCCATGTCGTCGGTCACCAGGGTCCGCACGCCGCGCAGGTCTATGGATGACCGCAGGCGTGGAGTTGAGTCCGCCGCGCGAACCTTGAACTTCGCCGTGAAGCTGAAGCAACTGCCGCGGCCGGGTTCGCTCTCGACGTGGATTTCGCCTCCGTGCAGTTCCACCAGGCGCTTTACAATCGCGAGCCCCAGCCCGCTGCCGCCATATTTGCGAGTGGTCGATGAATCGGCCTGGGTGAAGCTTGAGAACAGCAAGCTGAGCTTATCCCTCGGGATTCCCACGCCGGTATCGCGCACCGAGAAGCGCAGGCAGGACTCGTCGATTGCCGCGTTGGGCTGCACCGCGGCGGCGTCCGGCGTTACTCGCTCCACACTGAGCACAATGGCGCCGGTCTCGGTGAACTTGACGGCGTTGCCGACCAGGTTGATCAGAATCTGGCGCAGGCGGAGCGGATCGCCAATTAAATTGAGCGGCACGTCCGGAGCAACGCGCACCGACAATTCCAAACCCTTCTCGTGCGCGCGGATGGCCATCGTCTCGGCGACTTGGTCGACCACTTCGTCGAGTTTGACCTCGGTCGTTTCCATCTGAAGCCGTCCGCTCTCAATCTTGGCCAGATCGAGGATGTCGTTAATCAGCTTGAGCAATGCGTCACCGTTGGCGCGCATGATGCTGAGATAGCGGCGCTGTTCCTGGCCGAGCGAACTATCCCACAGGATTTCGGTCATGCCGAGAATCGCGTTCATGGGAGTGCGGATTTCGTGCGACATGCTGGAGAGGAACTCAGACTTGGCGCGGCCCGCCGCCAACGCCGCCTCGCGCGCCGCGCGCAACTCGTTCTCGGTGTTCTTGAGCGCGGTGATATCGCGGGTGATCGAGATAATCGATTGCTTGCCGTCGATATCGGCTAGCACCGCTGAGACCAAATTCGGCGAAACTCCGCCGTGCTTGTTGCGCAGGCCCATCTCCATGTTTCGTACCGCGGAATCCGTGCGCATGTGCTTCAGGAATTTGCCTAGCTGCGCGCGGTCCGACCAGAATTCCGCGGCGTGCTGATCCAGCATCTCCTCGCGCGTGTACCCGGTAACCTGCAGCGCGGCGTTGTTCACCGCGATGAAGCGCCCATCGGACAGGGTGTTGATGGTGATCGGATCCGGAAAGGCTTCGATGACCTTGCGCAACGTTGCTTCGCTCTGCTTGAGCTTGGTCTCGATCAGTTTCAGGTTGGTCACGTCGCGCACAAAGGAAACGATGCACGGGTCGCCGTTAAGCTCGACGATGACCGCTGAAATCAAGCAAGGCGCCACCTCCCCACTTTTGGTGCGGAAGGAGACCTCCAGGTTGCGCACGCGCCCTTTGCTGCGCAGGATCTCCATAAAATGCTTGAATTCGCGCTTCTCGCTCCACACGTTCAACTCTCTCGGCGTCTTGCCCAGTGCCTCGTCGCGCGAATATTCCGCTACCGCAAGCTTACGGCCGACTTGTATGTAACGCCCGTCGGAAAGCCGGTTGATGGTGATGGGATCGGGGCTTGACTCAATTATCTTGCGGAACGCGTCCCGGCTCTCGAGTAACTTTTTCGCCGCCTCCTTGAGCACGGTGATGTCGCGTGTCATCGTGACTACGCGAGTTTCGCCGTCCAACTCAAACTGCGCGGCGGAGATCAACGTTGGGATCTCTGTGCCGTCCTTGGTGCGAAAGTTGGCCTCCAGCTCGCGGACCTGACCGGTGGATAGAAGCTGACGGACAAACTCGACGCGAGCGGCTGGGTCCGCCCATAATCCCAGCTCCAGGGTGGTAGCGCCCAATGCCGCTTCTCGGGTGTAGCCGGTTTGCCGGCTGAACTCGGGGTTAACGTCGAGGACCGTGCCGTCAGGGAACGTGGTCACTACGATGGTCTCGGACGTGGCGTCGAACATCCGCCTGAGCGTGGCTTCGCTGCGCCGCGCGCGGCGTTCCGCGCGGTCAAGTTCGTCGAGCTTCTGCTCCAGCCGGGATTCATTCCCCCGCAGCGCCTGGACTCCGCGGGAAATCTCGGCCCGGTTGCGCCGCCCCACGGTAATCCAGACGTGGTCCAGTGCGATTACGGTAATCAGCCCAAGCCATTGGTACGGGCTCGAAGGTGCTCCCAAGCTGCCAGCGGCGAAGCTTCCCACTCCTACCAACTCCAGCCCAACCTGCCAGGACACGCTCCAAGGAGCCAAGGTCGCGGTCCCGACCAGCAGCAGAATGATCGACACGAACAGCGGTTCGATACGGCCGGTTGACAGCGAAATCGCGGTGGTGCTTGCCATCAGCAGGGAGCAAAGCGTCCAAACCGCCGACCGCCAATACTGCCTGAACCACGCACTCCAACTGACCGTCAGCACGGCCGCTGCGATCAAGATATTGAAGCCATGAAATGGTACAGTCGTGGCCGCAAGTTGCGGAAACCGGTGCAGGTTCTCGGCCAGGTAAAATAGCTGAAATCCCAGGGTTATCAGTGCGCCCGCGAATATCAGCCGCGGCGCGAAAGCGTTGTCCAAAGATACTGGATCGGATTGGCGGGATTCGCTGCCAGGGGATGAAATCTCGACATCACGCGCTATCGCGGCGGCTCCAGTCTCGTATCGCCCGATCTTCGCATCCCTCACGTTTTCTACTGTTGCCGACATCTTTTTTCCCGCCTGCTCGGATGAGCAAAGGTAATGCCAATGCATTTGCTGCGGGCTGCGCACGCTTGCTCATCTGATACTCAGGTGCTGGTGACGTATGTAACTAATTTGCCACACGCGCTGAGGATCGGAGTCTTAATTTCGGACACCTCTCGGTCCTCAGCCGACCTGAGCATGGGATGCCGCTTCAGGCCATCGCGGCGAGTACCGCCGAGGCCGCGGCAGCAGTCAGGGGATAGCAGGTTCTCGGTCTGCAACGCGGTTTTCTAGAAGCGGCCAGGAGGGCGGGTTGTTGCGCGTCCTTCCGCGTCGAATTATAAGAGTATTTACTTTAGGAGTATTTACTCATGCAGTATGTGCTCGAAGAACTGGTCCGGGCTTCGCGCCTGTCGGTCGACACGGTGCGTTACTATCAGACTCGTGGCCTGCTGCATCGCCCGCGCCGGCGTGGGCGGCGGGTCTATTATGATGATTCGCATCTGAACCGTCTGCGCGCGATTCGTTCCGCTCGGGCCAGCGGCCTGCCGCTTGGGCTGATCGGCAAGTTATTGGCGCAGGGCGGCGAGCTGACCAGCGACGCAGTGCTGTTGCTCGCGGTAGGCAAGGAGGCTGCCCGCCAGCGCCATACCGGGGCGGAGGTCGCGCGCCGGCTTGGGATTGCGCCTGAACTGGTGGAATTGGCTGAACGGCTGGGGCTGGGAACTACCTCGAGTGACAAGGCCCGCGGATACAGCGATGGCGAACTTGAAACCGCCCGGTATGCGCTGAAGCTCGTGCGGTACGGGTTTCCGATTCCGAAACTTTTTGCGCTGGCGGTCAAGCATGACCGGTACACGCGGCGCATCGTCGAGGAAGCGGTCGATCTATTCAATGAGCACGTGCGCAAAGGCTCGACAGTGAAGGGACGCGAAGACGTGCTGGCGGTGGCGCGGGCCTTCGAGGAGCTCCTGCCCGCGGTCACGGCGCTGGTGGCGGCGCATTTTCAGCGCACACTCATCAACCGCGCGCTGGCCAAGCTCAAGGGACGCACGCCAGCGGATACTTGGGAGTTGGCACACAAGACCGCGGCGCAGGCGCAACTCCGGATTCGCATCCAGTGACATTGCCGGCCCCGAGCGAGAAGGCGCAAGCCGTGCGGTCGATGTTCGACCGTATCTGCCGCCGTTACGATCTGATGAACCGGCTGATGACGCTCGGGATGGATCAGTTCTGGCGGCGCAGGGCGGTTGATCGTCTGCGCCTGCGGCCCGGACAGTTGGTGCTGGACCTCGCCTGTGGAACGGGCGACCTCGCGGCTCAGGCAGCGAGCCGCCAAACGCGCGCAGTGGGTTTGGACTTTTCCTCTGGGATGCTTGGCGTGGCAAGGAGCCGGCGGATCGAAAGCGCGTGGGTGTGCGGCGACGCGCAGAATCTGCCGTTTGGGGACCGCACTTTCGACGCGGCAGTGTCGGGCTTTGCGCTGCGCAATTTTGCCGACGCCGGCGCCGTCTTGCTCGAATGTGGACGGGTGCTCAGGTCGGGCGCACGCCTGGCGGTGCTCGAAGTGGACGAGCCGCGTGCCGCGCTGCTGCGGCTCGGCCATCACGTGTACTTCCATCGGATTGTCCCGGTGATGGGCAAGCTTATCGGGGACCACGATGCGTACTCTTATTTGCCGTCGTCGGTCGCGTATCTGCCCACCGAGGCGACGCTCTTCGACATGCTTGCGCGAGCGGGCTTTGGCCAGCCAGCCAAAGAGCGGCTGTTCGGCGGAGCGGCGCAAATCGTGACCGCGGTGCGAAACTGACCCGAGAGCAAGCCGCGCATGACCTCCTCGACTCCGATTTTCACCCACACCTGGCGCCTCGCGAGCCCGCCCGATGCCGTCGCGATCGTCGCGGCACGCGGTGGCGAGGCGGGATTCTATTGGGAGAATCCGGAGCAAGGTTTCGCTATCGCGGCGATTGGCGCGGCGGCCGAGATCATCGCAGAGGGACCAGATCGATTTGAGCGGGCTTCGGCTGCGGCGATGGCCCTGATGCAGGGTACTCACCAATCCGATGGGACCTTAGCCCCGGCGCCACTGATAGTTGGCGGCTTCGGCTTCCTTGATCGAAGGCTAGACTCTCGCCCGTGGAGGGAATTTCCGGCGCTGCGGATGTTTGTGCCGCGGGCCGCTGTGGTTAGGCGGGGCAACCAATGCTCGCTGACGCTGGCGTGGCGCGATGGCGAGCGCACGGCGGCCGAGGAAACCGCATCGCGGATCTGCGCCGCCTCTCGGGAGTCGTATGAGCCAAAGCCGGTCCAGATACTTGATGCGGCGGCGGACGCGCAGGAGCGACTGCACTGGATTGCCCGGGTCGAGGAGGTGCGCGGCCTTATCAGCCGCGGTTGGTTGCGCAAGGTGGTGCTGGCCCGATGCAGAACTGTTGCCGGATCCGCTCCCATAGACCCGGCTGCGATTCTGGTACGCGCCCGGCACGCGCGGCCGTGGTGCTCGAGCTTTTGGTTCGCCGGCGGAACCTCGAACTTTATCGGATCGACACCCGAAGTACTGGTCTCGCTGCGCGACGGATGGGTGCGATCCGACGCGCTGGCCGGATCCACGCCACGCGGCCTCACTCCAGAGCAGGATCGCGAGTTGGGGCTTGCCCTCATCGGCTCGGTCAAGAATTTGCTGGAACACCGGATCGTGGTCGCGGCTATCAGCGGTGCGCTCCGGTCGGTGGCGGAGCCGCTGACGGTCGGGGAGTTGCCCGCGATCAGATTACTGCCCGAAGCCCAACATCTCTATACGCCGATCAGCGGAAAACTCTGCCACCCGATGACGGTGCTCGAGCTCGCGAGCTTGCTTCATCCGACCCCCGCCGTCTGCGGCATTCCGGTGGACTTGGCGCGCGAGCTGATTGAACGCAAAGAGCCCGACCGGGGGTGGTACACGGGCGCGGTCGGCTGGATGGACGCGGCCGGCGGCGGAGAGTTTGCGGTTGCGCTGCGTTCGGCACTGATCGAAGGCGACAGGATGACGCTGTGGGCGGGTGCTGGAATCGTCGAGGGCTCGGAAGCTGAATCCGAATTCGACGAGACCGAGGCCAAGATGAAAGCGCTGCTCCCGGGTGGCACACAGTGACCGCGGGAAATCCCAACACTGCCGCGGCGGTTGCGATGATCGAGGAGTTTGCGCGCCTCGGAGTGCGTGCGGCCTGCATCAGTCCCGGCTCGCGTTCATCGGCGTTGGTTACCGCGCTTCTGAGAATAGACGCGGTCCGGCCGTGGGTCTGCCTGGACGAGCGCAGCGCGGCGTTCTTCGCTTTGGGCATCGCGCGCGAGACCCGGCGTCCAGTCCTGCTGGTTTGCACGTCCGGGACGGCGGCGGCCAACTTTCTCCCGGCGGTAGTCGAGGCGTCGCTGTCGCAGGTTGCGATGATCGTGCTGACGGCGGACCGTCCGCCCGAGTTGCGCGATTGCCACGCGCCTCAGACGATCGATCAGCCTGGGATTTACGGCAGCCATGTGCGCTGGGCGGTTGATGTTCCGGCGCCGGAAGCTGGCGTCGATCTCGAGGCCTACTACCGCACCGTTGCCTGCCGGGCGTTCGAGGCCACAAGCGTAATGCGCGCGGGTCCTGTGCATGTGAATTTTCCGATGCGCGAGCCGCTCATCGATGTGGCGCAGGAACGATCGGAACTCGAGCGGCGCACGCAGCGCGGCGGCGAAACCCCGTGGACCAAGATTCATCCGAGCGTGAGCGTTCCGGGGCCTGATGCCGTGCGCTCGATAGCGACCAGGATCGCTGGCGCGCGCAGCGGGATTATCGTGTGTGGTCCCGGTTCAGCCGATAACCCTGCGGCACGCGGCAGCATCGCGTCGCTCGCGGCGCGTATCCGATGGCCCATTGTTGCTGATCCGCTGTCGGGACTCAGGTTTGGTCCGCATGATCGCGCCCAAGTGGTGGACGCTTACGATCTAATGTTGCGCGATCCGGAGTTCCGCCGCGAGCATCGGCCGGCCGCTGTGATTCAGTTTGGACGGCCCCCGGTCTCCAAACCGCTGACGCAATTCCTCTGCGGTGAGGAACGTTTGCAGTTCCATTTAATGGTGGCTGCGGCGGGCGAATGGCCCGATCCGAGCCATCGCGCAACCGACGTGATTCGCACGAGCCCCGACGCTTTATGCCGTGCGCTTGCGGAATCGGCGGAGCTGGAACCATCGCCGGCGCGATGGACTGCGGCCTGGACGAACGCCGCCGCGGCGGTGCGTCGGGCGATGGCTCAGGCGCTCGCCGGCGAGCCGGAGCTGTACGAGGGAAAGATTTTCCCGCAACTGCTCGCGCAAATGCCCGAAGGCGGCGCACTGCACGTCGGGAACAGCATGCCGGTTCGCGATCTGGATACCTACGGCGCGAGCTGCGCTACCGCGCTCGAGGTGTTTTGCAACCGCGGCGCGAACGGGATCGACGGCGTGATGTCGGCCGCAATCGGCGCCGCGGCGGTCAGAAACGGACCGACCGTTCTGGTGATTGGCGACCTGAGTTTTCTTCACGATCTTGGCGCTCTCCAGTTGACCGCCCGCCATCGCGTGCATCTGGTGATCGTACTGATAAACAACGACGGCGGTGGAATTTTCTCCTTTCTGCCCCAGGCCGATCTCGGCGATGCATTCGAGCGCTACTTCGCGACTCCGCATGGTCTGGATTTCGAGCCGGCGGTGAAAATGGTTGACGGGCGCTACGCCCGGCCACAGACCTGGGCGGAATTCGAGGCCGCGCTCGCAGGCGCCCTTGGCGAGCGCCGATTGCACGTGATCGAAGTACGCAGCGAGCGGCGGCGCAATCTGGAACTCCATCGCCGTCACGCCGCAGCCGCTGTGGAAGCTTTGCACGAGTGGCGGGCAAGTGGCCGCGGCCGATGATTCGGCGCATAGCAACCTCACTCGGCAGCTTTGAGCTTGCCGATGAAGAGCCTGACGCACTGCAGTCTGCGCAACTCATGGACCCGGTGGTTCTGCTGCACGGCTTCACCGGCAGCAAGCAAAGCTGGACCGATCTGCGAACCGATTTGAAAAATCGCCGGCGCGTCATCTCGATCGATTTACCCGGCCACGGTGGCACTGCGGTTAACCCCGATTTGGCGCGGTGCTCGTTCGAGCGTTGCGCCGCCGCCGTCATCGAAGCGCTGAGCGCAATTGGTGTGCGGCGATTCGCGTTGGCCGGCTATTCGATGGGCGGCCGGCTCGCGCTCTATCTCGCGATCGATCAACCGTCGAGAGTGACCAGCCTCGTGCTTGAGAGCGCGTCGCCCGGCTTGCGCGACGAAACCGAGCGGCGCCTGCGAGCCACAGCCGATGAGGAACTCGCGCGATTCATCGAGCGCGAGGGAATCGAAGCGTTTGTCAGCCGGTGGCAAGCACTGCCGCTGTTCGAATCGTTACAGCGGCTGCCGGCGCAGGTCCGCGAGCGGCTTACGAACCAGCGCCGTAGCTGTTCGGTCAAGGGGCTTGCCGGATCTCTGCGCGCGATGGGCCTTGCGATGCAGCCATGGATGGGCGGACGGCTCAGCGAACTGCGGATGCCCGCGCTGATTGTCGCGGGGGCCGAAGACGCGAAGTTCTCCGGGATCGGCCGCGAAATGAGCGGATCAATCGCCGGCGCCCGGCTCGCCATCGTCGATGGCTGTGGCCATGCGCCGCATCTCGATCGGCCGGCGGTATTCAACCGCCTGGTCGCTGAATTTCTCAACCCATGATTATTCCTGAAGGAGCGCATCAATGCCGATTAAGTGGAAGACCGTCCTGACCTACGAGGACATCAACTATCAGAAGGCCGATGGTATCGCGCGAATCGCGATCAATCGCCCGCGGGTTCATAACGCCTTCAGACCCGGAACCATCGTCGAACTGCTCGACGCCTTCTCCCGCACGCGCGAAGATGCCGAGGTCGGCGTTGTCATCCTGACCGGCGAGGGCGGCAAGGCATTCTGCAGCGGCGGCGATCAGCGCGTACGTGGCGACCAGGGTTACGTCGGTAATGACGGCGTGCCCAGGCTCAACGTGCTCGACCTCCAGAAGCTGATCCGCAGCATGCCCAAGCCGGTGATCGCGATGATCGCGGGTTACGCGATCGGAGGCGGGCATGTCCTGCACGTGGTGTGCGACCTGGCGATCGCCGCCGATAATGCCGTCTTCGGCCAGACTGGACCACGCGTCGGGAGCTTCGATGGCGGATTCGGCGCAGCCCAACTGGCGCGGCTGGTTGGCCAGCGCAAGGCGCGTGAGATTTGGTACTTGTGCCGGCAGTACAGCGCTCAAGAGGCGCTGGCGATGGGGCTCGTAAACGCCGTGGTCCCGTTGGAAGAGCTCGAGGAGACAACGATCCAGTGGTGCCACGAGATTCTCGAGAAGAGTCCGATGGCGCTCAGGTGCTTGAAATCGGCTTTCAATGCGGAAACCGACGGGATGGCGGGAATCCAGGAGTTGGCCGGCAACGCGACTTTGCTCTTCTACATGACGGAGGAGGCACAGGAGGGACGTAACGCTTATAACCAAAAGCGCAAGCCGGACTTCTCCCGTTTCAAGCGCCTGCCCTGAACATGGCCACCCGCAGCCCTGCTGACGCCGTACCTGCGCATAGGTGCGTCGCGAGCGCCTCGATCTGGATCGCCGCTGCGCGCCCGCGCACACTTTCCGCAAGCGTAGTGCCCGTGATCGTCGGATCGGCGCTGGCGTGGCGGGCGGGATCGTTTCATCCGCTGATTGCCTCGGTAACCCTGGTAACCGCGCTCCTGATCCAAATCGGCACCAACCTCAGCAACGACTACTACGATTTCATGCACGGCGCGGATGCGGCGGATCGTCTCGGTCCGCTGCGAATCACGCAGGCGGGACTCGCCGACCCTGTGATCGTCAAGCGCGCCGCCTTTGCGGTTCTGGCCGGCGCCGCTGTGATGGGAGTTTACCTGGTGTGGGTAGGAGGATGGCCAATACTCGCGGTGGGGATTATGTCGCTCGCCGGTGCGATCGCGTACACGGCGGGGCCATTTCCGCTGGCATACCATGGCTTGGGCGAGCCGTTCGTGTTCGCGTTCTTCGGCGTTATCGCGGTGAACGGCGCGTTCTACCTGCAAGCCGCAAAGGTCGATCCGGTTTCGATAGTCGCGTCGCTTTCGGTCGGCTGTCTCGTTACCGCGATTCTGATGGTGAACAACCTGCGCGACATACCGACCGATAAGGCGGCCGGCAAGCGCACCCTCGCGGTGCGGGTCGGACCGCGCGCCGCGCGCCTGGGATACTTAGCCATGCTCGGGTCCGCGTTCGTGTTCCTGATCGCCTTGCAGCGGCTGGCCGGGCCATCGGTGCTGATCGGCATGATCGCTCTGCCGTGGGCGGTTCGTGACGCGTATGCACTGTGGCGCCGCACCGGTGCGGCGCTGAACCAGAGTCTAGCCGCAACCTCGAGGCTGCATTTGATGTTCGGGCTTTTGCTGTCGCTGGGATTGGTCCTGTGAGGATCGAGGCCGCATCGATCGAGCCTTATCGCGCGGCATTGACGCGCCCGCTGCGCACCTCGCGCGCAAGCCTGAGCGTGCGCGCGGGTTTTCTGCTGCGGCTGCGGACCGAAGGAGGGCTCGAGGGCGTGGGCGAGGCGGCTCCTGCCTATTGGCTCGGCGGCGAGCAACTCCTGGACACCCACGCATCGCTGAAAAAAATATCTGCGGCGGCCGCCGGCTTGGGCAGTTCCACAAGGTTGCGGCAATGGGCCTTCGGATCCGATGCGGTCCGCCGGCACCTGTCGAAGGCGGCGCTGTGTGCGCTCGATTGCGCTCTGCTCGACCTCGAATCGCGGGCGGCCGGCATCAGCGTAGCCGAGACGCTGGGCGGCAACGCTGGCGCCGTGATGGCGGGCTGCGCACTTATTGGCGGCGATCGTCCGCAGGCCGTGGCCGCCGACGCGCGCCGGATGGTGCGGCGCGGATTCAGATGCCTGAAGCTCAAGCTCGGCGTGGCGTCAACGCGCGCCGACCTCGCGCGGGTGCAAGCAGTGCGCGGCGCGGTCGGCGATGCGGTCGAGCTGCGGCTCGATGCCAACCGGGCCTGGAGTTTCGATCAGGCGCAGGAAGTATTTGCGGCAATCGCGCGGCTGAAAATCCAGTTCGTCGAGGAACCGCTACGCTGCGCCGCGCCAGCCGAACTGAAGCGCTTACGCGCCGGCAGCGGCGTTGCGATTGCGCTCGACGAATCAGCGATCGATCGCCATGTGCTTGAGCAATACGTACGCGAAGGTGCGGCCGATGTTCTGGTACTCAAGGCGGCACGCGTAGGAGGACTGAGCGCGGGGATTGAGCTTGCGCGATCAGCGCGGGACCTCGGGCTCGGCGTCGTGGTGACGGACTCGATAGAAACCGAGGTCGGCATGAGCGCCGCCCTCCATCTGGCCGCCGCCATCCCCGCACCGCACCTGGCGATCGGTCTTGGCGGATCGATTTGGTTCGGTTCGGAAGCCGCGGGCCGCTTCACTGATGCGCCTGCGGTTCTAACTTTGCACGGACCCGGGCTCGGCTGAGTTGAATGCCCGTCGCGATAAGGCCGGCCGGGAGTTCCACGTTGCTGGCTGTGCCGCGGTAGCAGGGCACGCGGCGCAGGTCGCAACACGTCACGTAAGAAACAGGGGTAGCGTTCCTCGCGTGAGAGGATGTCTCGCTCGCCTCTGCCGCAGGGCCTCTGCTTGCCCAGCCGGCCGACGAGCCGTCGGCCGCCACCGACACAAGGAAGCAATATGCCAGTGGGGGCGGACGGCTCGTCCGCCCATCCGCGCGAGCAATCTCGATTCCTTCAGGATGGTGCTCGCTCCTCAATCCTGTTTCTTAGGAGGCATCCTGAAGAAAACGAATAACCGGCCCGAGCGCGATCCGAACTCGGGATTCCACGGGCGGCAGCCGGAGCCTGCCCTGAGCCTGCCGAAGGGCGCGGGAATGATGGTATGGACCCCCGCCCGCCTTTTAACGGCCTCGATACGGGCCAAAGATGTAAGCAACATCTTGAATGGAAGCGAGGAGGGTCCGCGATGAAGATTACCGCGATTGGAATCGATTTGGC
>DATKSQ010000149.1:0-3721 GCA_035531615.1 Binataceae bacterium (SeqCode) | reverse complement strand
GGCCAGGATCTCACACTGGGCATTACGGATTGCTTTGGACGCGCCGTGCGGCCGTGAGAGATCTGACAACCCGCTCACAGCCTGTACCTTGGAGGCTATCTGTGCCGGCAGCGCCGGATCTTCATCGTTCGCGAAAAATTTCTGCTTCCCGATCTGGTAATCGCCGATGCTCACCTCGAATGCGCGCTCGGCTATCGCGCGCGTGCCGCGCACCGTGATCGTCAGGCGGTTCTTCGAGCCTTCCACGAGGTGAAATCCGCTCGTCCGCAGATAGGTGAGCACGGAGCGGTAATCAGCGCGGCTCGGACCGAAGCGGTCCGCGATTTGCCGCTGAGTCAGGTAGTGATGGAAATTCTTTGAGTGCGGATCGTAGATCCCGTGCAGGTAGCTCTCGAAGGCCGCCTGATGGTCGCGTATGAGAACGATCGTGATCGTAAGCGGCTGCGCGCCGCGGCCGAGCTTCGACGCGACGACGGTCGCCTCGACAGCGCCGACAGCACATGCCCCGCCAGCCGCACCATCGCGGCGTCAGCGGGGAGATCCGCACCCGGCGCGGCGAAAATCAGCAATAACGACAATACAAGGAGCGACTGAATCCGGCGATACATGGCTCTCCCCCTGAATCGCAGGCTTCCACGGCTCTTTCACCAACCGGTTCCAAGCCCTTCGCTGGAACATCTGTCGGCTCATCACACGCGGTTGAAGGCGAAGCCCGCCACTTGCAACGGGTCTCATACCGCAGTCATACGCCATTTAGTAACAGAACCATTTGTATTAGGTAATTACATCTTGGTCATTCAGATTCTTCGCGCCGGCACCAGCGCCGCCACCAGGCCGCGCAATACCGCAACCACCATAGCGGGCGATTCGATGCGGTACTGCGCCCAACTGGGCTCGGCGGCGCCGACGCGAACCGTCACGCCGTCTTCGCGCAGCTCGCGGAACGCGTCCTCATCGGTAACGTCGTCACCGAAATAGACCGGAGTCGCCACCGGCGCTCCCAATAGCTTCTGGATTCTGCGCACCGCGGCGCCCTTGCCGCCGAGGCCGCGCGGAAGGACTTCATCGACCATCTTCCCGTGCAGGATCGTGACGCTCGCGCATCGCGCCGCGATGAAATCCCGCAAGGCGGCCCGCACCACGGCGGCATCCCCCGGCTTGGCGTTGCGGTAATGAAGCGCGATCGCGACCCGCTTGTCCTCGATCACGAATCCGCCGCGCGGCGGCGCCTTGCGCTTCATCCATGCGCGCAGCTTCGCCAGCTCGCTCCGCGCCGCGCCAGCGGCGGGCTGCAAGTGGCGCTCGCCGTCGGGATCGAGCATCTCGATTCCGTGGCTGCCGACCATCCACAGCCGCCCCTCGGGTTTGAGCAACGCGCGCAGCGTGCCGAGGTCGCGCCCGCTGATAATCGCGATTGCGATCCGCTCCGGATGCCGCGTCAACGCGCGGATGACGGCGCGCGCGTGCGCGACCGGACGCGCGTCGGCCGGACGCGCGGTGATCTCGGACAGCGTTCCGTCGTAATCAAGGCATAGGAGCAGCCTGTGCTCGCGCAAGAGCGCGGGCAGAAGCCGGCGCGGCATCGGAGCCGGTATCGATCTCGACCTCGATCTCGATGCGGCGCGCGGCGGCGCGGTGTGCGCAGTTGGCTTCATTATGATCTCCGCGGGAACCAGATGCCGCCGCAGCGGTTGTGGTTGCCGGCAGAACAGCGCCACAAGATTCACTCAGCTTTCAAGCCCGGATCAAGCTATCATTGTGTCAATCCGTGAGGCTCGGCAAGCGCGATGGCCCGATCACCACGCCGTTGCCCGAGTGCAGGATCGCACAGTATCGTTTTCGCGTCCTGGCGCCGCCTCCGCGTGCGGCAGCCGGACAACGTTGGATGATGGAAGCAAGTACTCGCAGCGCGCAGGAGCAATCGGGCGGACGGCTGATCGTCGTCTCGAATCGTGCGCCCGTGCGCGTGGTCAACAGAGGCGACGCGACCCGGGTCGAGACCACGGCCGGCGGGGTGGCGACCGCGTTCGTTCAGTTGCTCGAGAAAGTCGGCGGCCTGTGGATCGCGTGGTCGGGTAGCACCGAAGATTTGGGCCAACTTGGGCTGCCGCAGGATAATCCGCGCTTCTCGATGATCCTGAAGGGCCTCACCGAGACGGAAACCACCCAGTATTACTGGGGGATGTGCAATCGCGGGCTGTGGCCGCTGATGCATCAGATGCCGGCCAATTGCCGCTTCATCGGCCGCGACTGGAACACCTATCGCCTGGTCAACCAGAGCTTCGCCGATCTGTGCGTCGCACAGGCAAGATCCGGCGACACCATCTGGATCCAGGACTATCACCTCGCGTTGATGCCCGCTCTGGTCCGCCAGCGCGCGCCGCATCTGCCGGTGGGGCTGTTCTGGCACGTGCCGTTTCCCTCCGAAGAGATGCTCAAGATATTTCCCTGGCACACGGAGTTTATCGAAGGGATGCTCGGCGCGGATCTGATCGGCTTCCAGACCGCCGCTCATACCAGCGCGTTCCTCGGATGGTGCCGGAACTTGCCCGGAATCGAAATCGACCACGAGCGCGGGATCGTCATCAACCGCAGCCGCACGGTCCGGGTCGGCACGTTTCCGATCGGCGCGCCGCTCGATAATTTCCAGCGCCTGGCCGCCGATCCACACACCGCCCGCCGGGTCCGGCAAATCAGGCGCGGAGTGTACGTCGAAAAGTTGATCCTCGGAGTGGATCGGCTGGACTACACCAAAGGGCTGCTCGAGCGGCTCACGGCCTTCGAGCGATTCCTCGAGCGCCATCCGCGCTACTCGGGACGGGTCACGATGCTTCAGATCGCGGTGCCCTCGCGCACCCGGGTGCCGGAGTACATGATGCTGCGGCGGCAAATCGAAGAGAAAGTCGCGCGAATCGTCGCACGCTTTTTTCACGACGGATGGCTACCGGTGCGCTATCTGTACAAACAGTATCCGCCAAAGACCGTCGCCGCCTATTACCGCGCCGCCGATGTCGCGATGGTCACGCCGTTGCGCGACGGGATGAACCTGGTAGCCAAAGAGTATGTCGCCGCGCGCATCGACGGCGACGGCGTGCTCGTACTTAGTAGTCAGGCGGGAGCCGCCGACGAGTTGAAAGAAGCGCTGATAGTCGATCCGACGAATATCGAGGAGCTAGCCGCCGCTCTTAAGCGTGCGATCGAGATGGAGCCCGACGAGCGCAAGAGCCGGATGCGTATGCTGCGCGCACGAATCGCAACCAATACCCTCACCCACTGGGCCGACGCATTTCTGGCCGCCCTGCACCAGGCGCATCAAGCCGCCCGCAGCGCCGCACTCAGCGCCCAATAGGGCAATCCGCTGGGTTCGGTGATCTCGGGCGGACCACAAACAGCTTTGTCGGAGCCTTGCCCGCGCGGAGTCGAAGGCACGCGCTCAGACGCGGTGCCGACGATTGGTGAACGAGGGGGGGAATAGATGCTCGACCGACCCTTAATAGCCAGCGCCACGATTCTATGGTAATGAATTCGGGGTTTGTGGATCGCTGCCGAATCGAGGCTAAGAAATCTGGCGGAAACACCTGGGATGTGCCGCGAGCAGCGAGTCCGCCGCCGCTCATCGTCGCCGAGTTAGCCGGCACCAATACGCGCCGGCGCGCTTGGGACGCGGGATGGGGCCGGAGTGCGGCATTATTGGGCCCATGGAGGTTGCTCTGAATCTGGT
>DATKSQ010000148.1:0-14492 GCA_035531615.1 Binataceae bacterium (SeqCode) | reverse complement strand
GCTGATCAAGGAGCCGATCCTTTACCACCTGGTAAAGAAGTTCGACCTGGTGTTCAACATCCGCGGCGCCAGCGTCTCCGAAGAAATGGGCCTGGTCGCCGTCGAGTTCGAGGGCACCCGCGACCAGATCGAGCGCGCCCTGACCTGGCTGCGCACCAGCGGCGTAACCGTCGAGACCATCGAAAAAAACGTAATCGAGTAGCCCCCCGCGCCGCCCGATTCCCCTCGCCCGAGGCCTGATCCCTCGCCCGCAACGGGAGGTGCCACTGGCACACGGTTAGGTGAGGATCTCTCGCGCAGCGCGTCTGATCCCTCTCCCGGTCGGGAGAGGTTAGGTGAGGGACCTTATCCAGCGCGGCGCGCCCGCGCCGCGCGATTCCTGCGGATACCCTTTCCCCGGAGGCCTTTGCGTAGGCGATTATCCCGGACTTAACGCCCACGCCTGCCAGGGCGGAGAATCCCCGGCGACGGGCCGGTGATTCAGACGCGAAACCGCCATCACGATGCCAGCGTCAAGCCGGGTTCGTGGCGTGGCCGCTGGCGGTAGGACTCACGGGGCTGGCGATCGGCTTGTTGGCCACGGCGGATCTATGCATATCGCCAAAATTCATCCTGGCCGATTGGCTCAAAACGATCCCCCGGATCGCTTCCATCGCCGACGATATAGCGACAGCCGAACGCGAAGCGATGCTGTCTTTGGAGAATGTCCTCGTAATCCACGACACCATAAACAACCAGATGCGCGGTGCCCTGAACGATTTTCATGCGATTTTCTTCACTCAATTTGCCACCCTCAAGGTACCTCGCAGCGCGACGTTCTTCTCTGGGCGGCAAGATCCAGCCACGAACTGGTTTTGGAATCGGCCCGTAGTCCACTCGCATGGGGAGTTGCGCCACCATCCGAAACCGGATCACCACAATGTCGAGAAAAGCGGGACTCTTTCCGTAGTTCTGAAGAGTGTAAGTCACGCGGAGAATGCGCGGCATTGTCAGCTTCTGGAGTTCCGGGAGCGCCCGCATAGACTCCTCTTCGTCGGGGATGCGTTTCACGAATCCCTCCATCTTGAAGCTGTGAACGATAAGGTGAGGACGTTCGGCGAGTGCCAACGCCTTTTCGCTTACGTCGGCGCTTTTCTGCGCCGCGTCAGCGGCCTTCCGAGTTTCCCCAAGACTTCGATTGGCCAGTGTGGCCTGCGTTCGAGTCGCATTCAGCAAACCGAGCGAGATCAGGGCATAAACAAAGGTGCCCCAGAGGATTCCCCAATCCGTTACAGTGGGCCGCTGATACCATTTTAGCTTGGGCTTGTTCTGTTCTATGGCGGGGCTTGGCTGAATTATTTGAACTGGCGCTGGCTGGACGACGATCGTAAACGAAGGCGCGGCTACCTGGGATTTATTTTTACCGCTGGGCTTATTGGCTGCGGTTTGGTCCTGATGTTTTTCGTTGCTCCCGCTTACGCTTCTTGCGCCGAATAGGAGTAACGCCAACGGAATCAGGATCAACAGAAACGATCTTCTTAAGGGCATCGTGGAAGCTCAACGGGTACGGCGATAACCGCTTCGCATACTCTCTTGGCATGGCGCCATCCTTAACGGCAACCGATACTGACCGCCTCTGTCCACTGGAAGTTTACTGGCGACGTCACGGCGCAGAGGCTGCTGCCAGTATGGCGACCGCGGCATCCTGCGATGCCTGCCCGAGAAATCTCCGGGCTGTCGCGGTTGCTATAGCTGACTTTTCGCGAGCTGGCCTCGCGCACGAATCCGTCCGGCGTTCGCCTGTCGGTTTGCTCGATCAACTTCGCGACGATATTACCCTTGCGAGAAACGGCGCCGATGTCGGGGGTTTTGCCGATTGTGCCCTTGGCGTGGCGGGACTTCTTGTTCCAATGCTTGTTCTTGTACTGGCCACCGACGAACGTCTCGTCCGCCTCGACCTCGCTCAAATTCTTGTACGCGAGGGGCTCTGCAAGCGGCTCCGCGCGCGGAATCAGAACCACCCTCGGCGCGCGGCTCCCTGACTGCCCCTCTCCCGCCGGGAGAGGGCGGCGCGGCGCGATGCTTGCGTTTTTCTCGCAAGCATCGTGACGCGCGGGTGAGGGTGCTTACTTCGCAACCTTCGCGCCAGCCAAGGGGCTGCGCGACAAGGGTTTCAAGCTCGCGAGCCGCGCGCGGTTGGCTGGCGGCAGGTCAGCTTGGCGGCAGAGAGATTTTTTCGGTCCCTCACCCGCGCCTTCGGCACGACCTCTCCCGAGCGGGAGAGGAATTGTTCGCGGAAGCGGGATGCTCGATGCGCAGGAATCGTGGCGCGCGGGAGAGCGGTGCGCCGCAAGCGCCAACTCGAGCCGGCCCTGTTGACCTAAGGAAGCTCTGCACAAACCGTTCGGGTGTCATTCCCGCGCGTCTGAGTTTGTCTGGCGCGCGAGGAATCCCGGGGCCCTTCGGGCGCCAACCACAGGCAAGGGGAACACAAAATCACACTTCCGCAGAGCTTCCCTAACGTCCGTTAGCTTTTTTGCCAGATTTGTTCAGGGCTGAACTGTTCAGCCTTATGCGCGCCCGGGATTTGTGGAGAATCGGTCATGTGGATCATCAACTGCCAGCCGCCCGCCCCGCGCCTATCCGCGTCAATACCGATATTGATGCGAAAGCTTCGCGAATCGGGATTTCCTACGGTTCCCCTCGGGACAAGCTCGCGCGGGGCGGCGGCGGGGCCTGCCCGCGGCCGGGCGAACGCCGCGGCAATGACAGACGTGATATGCGCGGGATGAAGACCCAAAGCGGTTGCGCCGGATCGGAAATGATGAAAAACCCGATGCCCTGGACGACGGGGCGACGGATCGAACGTATCGCCGCGGCGGAATTCTCCTGTATCCACGCGGGATATGCGTGAATCCATCGTAAAAAATTTGTCAAGCGAACCCATCGCGATTCGCCTCCCACCGCGACCAAGCCGCCGGCCGCGCGCGTATCCGTGCGCGCCGCCACCGGCGGCTCCGCCTGCGTCGCGGCGATTGCGGATCTGCGATACTCTGTGTGAGGTGCGCGATGTCTGTTCGCCCGGCGAAGGTCCGCGCGATCCGCGTTCCGCGCACCTGCCGATGCCACTGACCTACTCACAAATCGAGCGCTACAGCCGCCAGATAATCGTGCCCCGCGTAGGAGGACACGCACAGCAGCGGCTCCTCGCCGCGCGGATCATCCTGTGCGGCGAGTCCCGCGAGCTTGAATCCACGCTCGCCTATCTGGCCGGAGCTGGAGTCGGGGAAATTGCGCTGCGGCTGGCGGACGGCGGCCCGCGCGCCGCGCAACTTGCCGGCACGACGCGCTCGCTCAATCCCGACTCGGCGGTGATCGCGTACGACCCCCATACGCGCGAGGTGCCGAATCTCGTCCTGGCGATTATCGGCAGCGCCGCCGCCGCGTCTGTCGCACGCGCGACCTGCGAGAGCCGTGCGCGCGCGCCGAGCGTGATCGCGCGGCTCGATTCGCCCGCGCGAATCGGCGTCTTTCCCGCGCCGCCGCCCTGCCCTGCGTGCGCCGGTGATTTGCTCGCCGGCGAATACGGAGCGTCCGCCGGAATCGACGGCGTTATCGCGATGGCGGCCACCGTCGAGGCGTTCAAGCTCCTGGCCGGATACGATTCCGAACCGCGCGCCGCGATGCTTGCGTTCGACGGCTATGAATCGCGGTCCGCCGTGCCGGCGCGAAATCACGCCTGCGCGTGCGCGAGCACTCGATCATGACCGCCAAGCCGTATCCTGCCCTGTGGCTGTTCGATTTCGACAACACTCTGGCGCGCCTCGAGCCGGTCGTGAACTGGCCCGCGCTGCGCGCAGAGGTCCGCACGATTCTCGAACGCGCCGGCGCTCCACGCGCGATCACCGAACAGGTTCCACTGCGCAGCCTGTCGATGTACGACGGCTATCGCGCGCATCTCGAACGCCTGCGGCCGGCGACCAGCGCCGCAGCACTCGCGGTGCTCGCGCGGATCTCGAAGCTTATCGAGAAATACGAGCTCGCCGAGGTCGATCGAGCGAAGCCGCTCGACGGCGCGCTCGAGCTGGTGCGCGCGATCGCGGCCGCCAAGCTCCGCGCCGGGGTCGTGACCTCGAACTCCTCGGTGACGGTCGCGCGATGGCTTACGCGCAATCGCGTCGCCGGCGCTATCGCGTTCATCGTCGGCCGCGACTCGGCGCTTGCCCTAAAGCCCTCGCCCGCGATGGTCAAACGCGCGCTCGAACTCGCATCCGCCCGCGCCCGCGACACCGTTGTGGTCGGCGATAGCGAGGCCGACCTGCGCGCCGCCCGCGCCGCCAAGGTGCGCTTTATCGGAATCGCGGCCGAAGATGCGGCGCGCGATCGCCTGATCGCGGGGGCGGCAACGGCGGAAATTTACTCGTCACCCGCCGCGCTCGGGATTCATCTGAACCTGATACGGCCGCGCCCAATCCGGGCAAATCCCCGCAGGAAACGAGCAAAAGAGCTGGAATTGGAGCCGCTTGAGTCGTCGAGAAGAAATAGATAACTTACAAGGCTCACCAAGTAATCTATTTCACCGAGCATCTATACAGAGGCATCATGGATCACGGCTTCACCCTATGGTTTACGGGCTTGTCCGGGGCGGGCAAATCAACGCTGGCGAATCTGGCCGCCGAAGAGCTGCGCGGGCGCGGTCATCGCGTCGAGATACTTGACGGCGACGAAGTCCGCACCAATCTGTCCAAGGGTCTCGGCTTCTCAAAGGAAGACCGCGACATCAATATCCGGCGCATCGGCTACGTCTGCAACCTGCTCGCGCGCAATGGAGTAATCGCGATTTCGGCGGCGATTTCGCCCTATCGCGAGGTGCGCAACGAGGTCCGCAAGCTGCACGGCCGCTTCTTCGAGGTCTTCATGAAGTGCCCGCTTGAAACCCTTGTCGAGCGCGACGTAAAGGGGCTCTACAAGAAGGCGCTGGCCGGCGAGATCAAGTCATTCACCGGAGTCTCGGACCCCTACGAAGAGCCGCTTGCGCCCGAGCTGGTGATCGACAGCAGCGCGGAGAGCGCCGCCCACAGCCTGGGGAAGCTGCTCGCGACTTTGGAAGCGGGCGATTTTATTCCCAAAGCCGCGGCCGCTCGCGACCAGGCGCCCCGCGTGGCGCGCGGGGCGTCGCGATGAGTGTGCGCGACGACGCAATCAGCGCCCACGGCGGCGGCGAAGTCATCGATCTGAAAGCTCCCGCCGCCGAGCGCGCGGCGCTGGCCGCGCACGCCGCGTCGCTACCCGCTGTTAGGCTCAACGCGCGCGACCTGGCGGACCTCGAGATGCTGGCGTCGGGCGCGTTCTCGCCGCTTGAGGGATTCATGGGCGAGGCCGATTACGCGCGCAGCCGCGACCAGATGCGTCTGGCGGTGGGCACGCCGTGGTCGATTCCGATCACGCTCGCGGTGGAGGAAAAGGTTGCGCGTTCGCTCCAGCCGGGCGCCGATGTCGCGCTTGCGGCCGAAGGCGGAAATCGCCTCGCGATTCTGAAGCTCGCGGAGATCTATCAGGTCGATCGCAAGCGCGAGGCCGAAGCCGTCTTCGGCACCGCTGAGGACGCGCATCCGGGCGCGAAGAACGTGACCTCGATGCCGCCGTACTGCCTGGGCGGCCGGGTGATCCTTATCGATGAGATTGCGGGCCGCAGTTTCATTGACTACCGGCTCGAGCCGCGCGACACGCGCGCCGCGTTCCGTGAGCGCGGATGGAAAAAGATCGTCGCGTTCCAGACCCGCAACCCCACTCATCGCGCGCACGAGTACATCCAGAAGGCCGCGCTCGAAATCTGCGACGGCCTGCTGCTGCATCCGCTGGTCGGCGAAA
Source organism: Binataceae bacterium (SeqCode) (assembly GCA_035531615.1). GTDB lineage: Bacteria > Desulfobacterota > Binatia > Binatales > Binataceae > JBARDN01. The sequence continues at coordinate 8,642 of DATKSQ010000148.1, read as the reverse complement.
CCAAGGGCGACGACGTGCCGGCCGCGGTGCGGATGGAGACCTACAAAGTTCTGCTCGAACTGTACTATCCGAAGGATCGCGCGATGCTGGCGGTGATGCCGGCGCATATGCGCTACGGCGGCCCGCGCGAGGCGATTTTGCACGCGATCATCCGGCGCAATTACGGATGCACACATTTCATCGTGGGCCGCGACCATGCCGGCGTCGGCAACTATTACGGCAGCTACGACGCGCAGAAAATCTTCGCGCGCTTCGAGCCCGCCGAGATGGGCATCACGCCGCTGATGTTCGAGAACAGTTTTTATTGCCGCAAATGCAACGCGATGGCGTCGTTCAAGACCTGTCCGCACGCGGACGCCGACCGGCTGATCTTGTCGGGCACCAAGGTGCGCGAGATGCTGCGCGCGGGCCACGCGCCGCCGCCCGAGTTCACACGCCCCGAACTGGCGGAGATTTTGATTAAGGCGATGCGCGAGGCGAAGTAACCCACGCGAAATCAAGAACCGGCGCGAACGAGCGGACATCGCGGCCGGCCGCCCGCGCAATGGACGCAATCGTCGCGCTTGACGCGCGGCCATCGTCCGGTCTGTGATATGAAGTGGCGTCGGCGTGAGAGTGCCCGCGCCGCTCTACCAAGGAGAGAGCGCGATGGTGAAGTTCGGTATTTCGATGTTCCCGACTGATTACGCGATCCAGCCAATCGAGCTTGCGCTCGCGGCGGAGGCGCGCGGCTTCGAGTCGCTCTGGTTCCCCGAGCACACCCATATTCCCGCCTCGCGCAAGACTCCGTTTCCGGGCGGCGCCGAGCTGCCCAAGGAATATTCGCATACCCACGATCCGTTCGTCGCGCTCGGCGCGGCGGCGGCGGTCACGAAGAAGCTTCGCCTGGGCACCGGGGTATGCCTGGTAATCGAGCGCGATCCGATCGTGCTCGCCAAGGAAGTCGCGTCCCTCGACGTGATCTCCGGCGGACGCGTCGAGCTTGGTATCGGCGCGGGATGGAACGTCGAGGAGATGGAGAATCACGGTGCGCAGTTCAAGAAGCGCTGGAAGATCGTGCGCGAGAAGATTCTCGCGATGCGCCAAATCTGGACCCAGGAAGCCGCCGAGTTTCACGGCGAGTTCGTCAACTTCGACCCGATCTGGATGTTTCCCAAACCCGTGCAGCCCGGTGGACCGCCGATCCTGCTCGGCTCGCAATCCAAGCGCGCGTTCGAACGAGTCGCCGAGTATTGCGACGGATGGATGCCGATCAATTTTCCCCGCGCCGACTTCGCCGCCAGCGTCAAACAGCTCCGCGATGCGGAGAAAGCGGCGGGCCGCAAGAAGCTCGGCATCTCGATGTTCGGCTCGTCGTCGAAAGAAGACGAAATCCGGCGCTTGGCCGAGCTTGGCTTTGACCGGCTGATCTTTCCGCTGCCGCCCGCGCCCCGTGAAACCGTGCTGCCGATGATAGACAAATACGCTGCCATAGTTGCGAGGATGCATTAGAGCGCGCCTCGTAAGGAGCAAGCACACCCCCGTCCGGCTCCAGGATGCGCCCAAAGGTTGTACCCCGCGTAGTCTGGTCCGCGCGGGCGGAAACCGAGTCGAGTTAGTTGATCGGCGATGCTTTCACAGAAGTCCAAATACGGGCTAAAGGCGGTCACGGTTCTCGCCAGAGAATTTGGCCGCGGCCCAATTCTGATTTCCGAAATCGCGCGGCGCGAGGGAATTCCGCGCAAGTTCCTCGAGCTGATTCTGCTCGAACTCAAGAACGAAGGAATTCTTCAGAGCAAGAAAGGCAAGGGCGGCGGCTACTTCCTCGGCCAGCCGCCGAACCTCGTCAGCGCCGGCCACGTCATCCGCACTCTTGACGGCCCTATCGCGCCGCTGCCGTGCGTCAGCAAGACCGCGTACATGCGATGCCGCGAATGTGGCGACGAGCGCACCTGCGCCATCCGGATGGTGATGCAGGAGGTGCGCGACGCGACCGCGAAGATTCTCGATTCGACCAGCGTCGCCGACATGCTCGAGCGCGTCGATTCGGCCGCCTCGGCAAAAGATCCCGTGAGCTTCCTCATCTGAGCTGCGCGATGAAAGTTGACTCATCAAGTGGCGCCGATCGCGGCGGTTCATTGAACAGGCGCGCCTTCGTCGCGTTCGCCATCGCGGCGCCCGCGATCGTCGCGGCGGGGTTCGCGCTCGGCCACGCCGCCGATCCGGCGGGCAACGGCCTCGCGGGAACAGGTGGCGGCCCAATCGCGAAAGTCAAAATCGTGGAGTTCTCTGACGACGGCAAACGCAAAGGAGTCGAGTCCGTGGACAAAGTGATCAAATCCGACGCCGAGTGGCAGAAAATCCTGACCCCCGAGCAATATAAGGTCGCGCGCCAAAAGGGCACCGAACGCGCTTTCTCCGGCAAGTACGCCGAGTCCCACGACCGGGGCATCTACCGATGCGTCTGCTGCGGCACGGCGCTGTTCAGCTCGGAGACGAAGTTCGAATCGGGCACCGGATGGCCAAGTTTCTGGGAACCGATCGCCCCTGAGAACATCTGTACCCACACCGATGGTTCATTCTTCATGACCCGCACCGAGATCGCTTGCGCGCGATGCGACGCGCATATCGGCCATGTCTTCAACGACGGTCCCAAGCCTACCGGCTTGCGCTACTGCATGAACTCGGCCGCCCTCCAGTTCGTCAAACCCGACGGCGAAAAGGCCTGACCCTACGATACGAGGCGCCACTGGATAAGCGTGTGGCCCGCCGGGTGGTCCTCGAAAACCGCTTCAACTGGCGCGTCGAACCGGACCTCCTGCATCGCGTCGCCGAGCAGATTGCCGACCATCCGCACTCCGCCCGCGCCCTCGAGTTCGACCACCACCACCAGGTACGGACACGCATTCTTTAGCGCCGGATGAGCGGGATGCCACACGCGCTCCCAACTATAGATGCGCCCGCGTCCCGACACGCGATGCCACGCGGGATCGAACGCGTGGCACTTGTGGCAAATCCATTCGGCGGGAAACTGAAACGTGCCGCACTTCGCACAGCGCTGCACCATCAACTCGTGGCGCTTCGCGGCCGCATAGAACTCGCCGTCCAGCCCGTCGCGTGAAGCCGCGGGGGCAGGCATCCCCTCGGGCAGATAGGTCTTCTTCGATTCGCCGCCGCCGTGCTCGCTCATCGCGGATCGCCTCGCTCGTCTTGTTCTATCGATGCAGGATCAGATCGCTCACCGGCGCGACCATCGGCCCCGACGCGACCAGCGCGATCTCCGCGTCCTTGACCTGGCAGGTCGAGGTTCCGCGCACTTGCCGCGCCGCCTCGATGATCAATTCGAGTCCGTGCATGTAGCACTCGGCCAGGTTCCCGCCGCTGGTGTTGATCGGCAGGCGTCCGTTGGGCCAGCTCAGATTCTCGAACGTGCAGAACTCCATCACCTCGTCGGGATGACAGAAGCCGTGCTCGACGATACTGGTCATCACCGCGCCGGTGAAATTCTCATACACCTGCGCCACATCGACGTCCTTCGGCTCGATTCCCGCCATCGCGTACAGCCGCGGCGCGAGCGTCTTGAAGTTCGAGGTCGTGTAGTCGGGCAAATTTTCCGCGCCCGCGCCCTGCCTGAAGTCGGAGCCTTGCGCCGCCGCCATCACCCACGCGGGGCGCTGCTTCAAATCGCGCGCGCGCTCGCGGCTGGTCAGGATCACGGCGGCCGCGCCGTCATTCTCCATGCAGCAATCGTAGAGATGAAATGGCTCGACGATCCATCGCGACTCGTCGTACATCGCGCGGGTCAGCGGCCGCCCGTACATGATCGCGCGCGGATTGAACTGCGCGTGGTGGTAGCACGCCATCGCGATCGCCGCCAGCGCGTCCTGGCCCACGCGATGCTCGTGCATGAAGCGGCGCGTGCGCAGCGCGATCCATTGCGCGGGCGTGGACATCCCGTAGGGCCACGTGTACGCGACCGGTCCGGAGATTTGATTGACCGCCGGAGTCTGCCCGAAGCGCCCGAACTGTCCCTGCGCGAGCGCCCGGTACACGATTACCGTGGTGGCGAAGCCGGCCACGATCGCGGCCGCCGCGTTGCCGATCGCGCCCGAGCCGCCACCGCCGCCGCCGCCCCAGAACATGTTCGAGAAGCGCAGCTCGGGCAGTCCCAGAGCCGTCGCGACCCGAACCGAATCATTGCGGTCGTTGCTGTATGACGCGATTCCATCGATCTCGGCCGGGCGGAGGCCGGCGTCGTCGCACGCGCGGATTATCGCCTCGAGCGCGAGCCGGAACTCGCTCACCGGAGCCTGCCCGCGCTTGTAATAGGCGGTCTCGCCGAGTCCGACGATCGCGACCTTGTCCTTGATCGTATTTTCGATTTTATCTTCGCTCATCGCATCCGTTCGCTGCTCCTTGGCTGTAGCGCAAGCGCGGTGCGGATCACAACCATGCCGGTGCGCGCGCGTGGATTTGGCGCTATGGTATTTTTCCTGGTGCGATGCGATCCGAGAACCTTGCCGCAGATCCGCAGGCGTACGCCACGCATGAAACTCTGCGCGACGGCGCCAAAATCTTGATTCGCGCGATCCGCCCCGGCGACAAGCAGCTCTTGCTCGAGCACTTCCGCGGACTCAGTCCCGCTTCGGTCCATAACCGGTTCTTCGCGATGCGCCGCGATCTGAGCGACGCCGACCTCGCGCGGCTGACGGAACTCGACTTCCACGACCACGTCGGCCTGGCCGCGACCCTCGGTGAGGCCGGGTCGGAGCGCTTCATCGGCGTGGGCCGCTACATCCGCGGCGCGAATCCCGGCCGCGCCGAGGTCGCCTTCGCGGTCCTCGACGAGTATCAGGGCCACGGCATCGCCACGCTCCTGCTCGAGCATCTGGCGCATATCGCGCGCGCGCAAGGCATCGGGGAATTTCACGCCGACGTGCTGGCTGACAACCAGAGCATGCTGGGGGTTTTCGAGCAGAGCGGTTTTTCGATCCATCGCGCGACCGCGGACGGAGTTGTGCATCTGGTGTTTCCGATTGCCGATTCGGCTCCGCCCGACGACCCACGCCACAACCGCCGCGAGCCGCGCCAATAGCCCGCGCCACGAGCGAAGGAGCAAATTGCGATGAGCACCGTGAACTACGCAGCCCGGGGATCGATCGCGATCGTCACCATCAACCGGCCCCAGGCGCGCAACGCCGTCGATCGCCCGACCGCCGCCGCGCTGGCCGGCGCTTTTCGCCGCTTCGACGCCGACGATTCGGCGGCGGTCGCGATACTTACCGGCGCGGACGGATTTTTTTGCGCTGGCGCCGACCTGAAGGCGGTCGCGACCGAGCGCGGCAATCGCGTCGCCGCCGACGGCGACGGTCCGCTCGGATGCACGCGGATGATCCTCGGCAAACCTGTCATCGCGGCGGTCGAGGGCTTCGCCGTCGCGGGCGGACTCGAACTCGCACTGTGGTGCGACCTGCGCGTCGCCGCGCGCGACGCGACGTTCGGCGTCTATTGCCGCCGATGGGGCGTGCCGCTGGTCGATGGCGGCACGATCAGGCTGCCGCGGCTCATCGGGATGAGTAACGCGATGGACATGATTCTGACCGGGCGCGGCGTCGCGGGCGAAGAGGCGCTCAGGATGGGGCTTGCGAATCGAATCGTTGATCGGGGCGGCGCACTTGACGCCGCGCTCGAACTCGCAAAGCAGATCGCGGCGTTCCCGCAGCGATGCGTGCGCTCGGACCGCCGGTCCGCCTACGAGGCATGGACGCTGCCGCTCGGCGACGCGCTCGCCAATGAGTACCGGCACGGAATCGCGACCATCAACTCGGGCGAGACGCGCGCCGGCGCATCGCGCTTCGCCGGCGGCGAGGGTCGTCACGGCAAATTCTAGCCGGCGCGGCATGATGGCTTCGTTCGCAAATTTTTCTGGCCCCGGGCGGATCAGAATCCGCGAAGATGCTCGAAGATTTCGCCCGCGCGGCTAGTTCGATACGGCCGTCTTTCGTAGACCGTGTCCGCCTCGGCGGCCCCGACACGGCGGCGGCGCTGGAGCCGTTCGAGACGATCGATCGCGCGGAAAATGTGGCGCATCAAGCCGCCTTCGTAGCGGCTGATCATCGCGACCTCCTCCGGCGACGGCATCGACAGGTCGTTGAGCCCGGCCGCCGCCAAAACCCGGTCGGCATCATCTTCGTAGTCCCGCCAGGCCGTGCCGAGCAGCGATTGACTAAGCACGTCCAGATCGGAACTTGGCCGATTCCACTCGAGCGAATTTAGAAACGCGGCGCGATTCTCGTACTTGAGCAGCCGGCGCAGCCGCCACGAGCAGACCCCGATCTCCTGCACCATCAGCATCTCGAGCGCACCGGCGGGCGCAAGGTCGGCGACCAGCGCGCGCATCATCGCGTCGAATCGGCGCGCCGCGTCGCGTCCTTCGAGCTTCGGGATGACCAGCCCGCGCGCGAGCATCCCGTGCTTGAGCGCGTTTTGGGCCGAGCGCGCCTTGCCGCGCGCGGTGCGCGGTCCGGTCGAAAGCTGTGCGTTCGCGCGGTTTGCGGCGAGCCTGCGCTCCGAGATTGCGCCGCGCGCGGGCGCAGTCAGGGCGGTGCGCGCGCAATCGCCTGGGGACGGTGGTTTCTGTTCCATACGCGCGATTATAAGGAATCCGGAAAACCGCATAAGGCTGAACTGTTCAGCCTTGACAGAATCCCGAAACCTGCTATGGGGCGTGCCCGGCACCCGGTCCGCATCAGCGCGCGCGGCGCATTCCCTGGCGCACTTGGTCTGTGTAATCTGTGCAATCTGTGGATTGCTTTCAGTCCGGTCGGCTGCCGCGCGGCGATTGACTTGCGCACCCCCACTTGTTTCGCTTGGCGATCACCTGTAGCATCCTTGCCTGAAGCCAATGACGGCTCTCACGCGCGTCGGATTCCGCGGCGCCACGTTCCAACCGCTCGACCCATGTTTTGGCCCTAGCGCCAGACTCGAATCCGGGGGTTTTGCACCTGAGGTACTCGTTTGTCCTTTTCCGATTTTAACCTTTCACCAGAAATTCTTCGCGCACTAGCCGACCGCGGACATCATGATCCGACCCCGATTCAGTTCGGCGCAATTCCAGCCGCGCTCGAGGGCAGCGACATCGTCGCCACGGCCGAGACCGGCAGCGGCAAGACCTGCGCCTTTTTGGCGCCGACCCTCGATCGGCTGCATCGCAAGCACACCAATCATCTCGCCGCGATCGTGATCACTCCGACGCGCGAGCTGGCCGCGCAGGTCGGGCGCGAATTCCAGATCCTGGCGCGCCATCTCAAGCTGCGCGCGGCGGTGGTGGTCGGCGGCGAATCCGAGCGCCACCAGATCGACGAAATCCGCAAGGGCGCCCACGTGCTGATCGCGTGCCCCGGCCGGCTTATCGACTACCTCGAGCGCCATATAGTGAAGCTCGATCGGGTCGAAGTCGTGATCATCGACGAGGCCGATCGCCTGCTCGACATGGGCTTTCTGCCGCAGTTGCGGCGGATCATGAAGATGGTGCCGAAGCAGCGGCAGACGCTGATGTTCTCGGCGACGATGGCTTCGGGACCCGAGATGATCGCGCGCGAGTTCCTGCATGATCCGGTGCGCGTCACGATCGGCACTAAGACTGCGCCGCCGCCGAGCATCCGCCAGGCGATCTATCCGGTCGCGCTCGAGGACAAGGCCAAGATGCTGCTCGAAATCTTGAAACGCCCCGAGATCGAGAGCGCGATCGTCTTCACCCGCACCAAGAGCCGCGCCGATCGCGTCGCCAAGCTCTTGCTGCGCCACGACATCAAGGCGATCCAGATTCATGGTGATCGCTCCCAGAGCCAGCGCAACGCCGCGCTGGCCGGCTTCAAGGCGCGCCGCTACCGCGTGATGGTGGCGACCGACGTGGCCGCGCGCGGACTCGATATTCCCGACGTTTCACACGTGATCAACTTCGACCTGCCCGACGAGAGCGAGAACTATATCCATCGCATCGGCCGCACCGCCCGGATGGGCAAAGCGGGCGAGGCGATCTCGCTGGTCACGCCTGAGGAGCGGGTCACGCTGTCGCGGCTCGAGCGCACGCTCGGCGCCGAGCTCGACCGGGAGCATATCGAAGGCTTCGACAAGCTCGAAATCCTGGCGGCCAAGCCGGTCAAGCTGTTCCGCTCGGCGGGCGCGCGCAACCGTTCGCCGCGCAACCGCCAGCGTTCACGCTGGGCCTGAGAAAAGATCGCAACTGGCGATGAAGGCGCGGCGCTCAAGTTGAGCGCCGCGCTTTTTTTCATGCCGCGCGGCGCCGGCTACTTCGGAATCTCGCCGACCAGCGACGCGCGCTGCGACACTTCGATCCAGTTGCCGTCGGGGTCGCGGATGAACGAAATGCGAGCCGTCTCGCCGAGCGTCGTGGGGGGCATGCCCTCGGTAGCGCCGAGCGCGAGGAGCGCCGCGTGTTCCGCATCCACATCCCAGACCTGCACGGTGATGTAGCGGTAGCCCAGTCCCTCGCGAGAAGCCGGGGCGACGGCGGTGGAGCCCTGTTCGAACATAACGAGCGAATCACCCCAGCGGTAGGCGTGCTCGCGTACGCGTTCGAGGCCAAGGATGCGGCCGTAAAAGTCATCGAACGCGGCCTTGTCCCGGACCGCGAGCCGCAC
>DATKSQ010000147.1:0-41366 GCA_035531615.1 Binataceae bacterium (SeqCode) | reverse complement strand
ATTACGATTTGACCAACTCGAACAGCTCGACGGTCTTCATGCCCGGCCCCACCGCGCCCGACCGCGAGTGCTGGTATATCGACATGGGGGTCGTCGATAACGCCTTCTTCAGCCCAGAGGCGCTCCAAAACGCCGGCCATTGAACGAGCGTCATGAGCAGAGCTGGCAGGAGGAATTCTCGATTGCGCGGCGCCCGGCGGCATCGCCGAGGCGCCTGAGAGAACGCTGCAAAGCTTGACTCTGTATTAGCGAAATTTGCCGTCGGTCATACAGGCTGATCGCATCGAGCAAATGCGCTCGCAAGCAATTTACGGCTGATTCTCGAAAAGAGATGTCCGTGAGCACCCAAATCAAATCCCGGACCGTAACCCGCCTCCGGCAACTGGCGCTGGCTGCGTTAGGCTGTCTCGCGATCCCGTACGCCCACGCCCGTGCGCACAGCGCGCTTCACGCGTCGCAAGTCGTTCGCGCAAAATCCGGTGTTTCCGATCCTGTCGATGCCAGCACTCTTACCGGTAAGCTGATCATGGGTTACCAGGGGTGGTTCAACTGTCCGGGCGACGGCACCCAAGTGGGCTGGTGGCACTGGTTCACCGGTCCCGATCCGACGGTGGACATGCTTCCCAATGCGGCCGACTATCCCGCTGCGGAGCGTTGCGTTACGAGCCTGCTCGACGCCGGCGGAAATCCGGTGGATCTATTCAGCGATGCGGACCCGTCAACGGTGGAAACACAATTCGCCTGGATGCGGCAATACGGGCTGGACGGCGTCGCGCTGCAGCGTTTCGCGGTGGACCTGTTGGACCCGCCGACGCGTGATGCGCGCAATATAGTCTTAGCCAACGTCCGCCAGGCGGCGGAGGACAACGGCCGGGTCTTTTTTGTGATGTACGATCTCACCGGTCTGTCGCCCGCCAAGCTACACACCGTCGCCGCGGACTGGAGGGCGCTCGAGCGCGAGGGCGTCACGAGCAGTCCGGCCTATCTGCACCATCGTGGGCGTCCGCTGCTTGGGGTCTGGGGACTCGGCTTTGCCGGACGCGACCTGACGCCATCGGATGCGGAGAGCTTGCTCGGCGCGCTCCACAAAGTGAGCGCCCGGTATGGGGGAGTGACCGTGTTGGGCAGTGTTCCCTCCTATTGGCGCATCGGGCGGCTCGATGCATCGTCGGACCCAAAGTGGCAGCGGGTCTGGCGCCGGCTCGATGTGCTCAGCCCGTGGTCGGTCGGCCGTTTCTCGAACGAAGCCTCGGCGGACACCTACAGCGCCACCGTCTGGGGTCCGGATCTAAAAGCCACCCGCGCGCTTGGCGTGGATTACCTGCCAGTGTTGTTTCCAGGCTATTCCTTCGCCAACACCACCCGCGCGCTGGGCCAGCCCAATCCGATCAGTAACCAGATACCTCGCCAGTGCGGCCGCTTCTACTGGCGGCAGGTGTATGACGCGATGGGGGCGGGAGCGACGATGCTGTACGGCGCGATGTTCGACGAGCTCAACGAGGGCACCGCAATGTTCAAGATGCTGCCGCAGGCTTCGGAGGCGCCGGTCCAGGGGATACCGCAAGGATATTCGTTCGTTACGCTGGATGCCGACGGCTGCCCGCTGCCGAGCGATTGGTACCTGAGCCTGGCCGGCGCAGCCACGACGGCGGTGCTCTCCGGAACTCAGCCTTCGGCTACCCTCCCGCTGCCAATTCCGTCCAGCCGATGAGCATCGCGGAATTTCCAGGCGGCAATTGAAAGCGTCTTCTTCACCACGGGAGCCTTCAAAAAGCGCAAGCCAATGAGAGCGGCGGAAGCCCATCCGCCAGGCGACAAATGCAGACAACCCCGAAGGCGCCGTGCGGCTGGTGATCCCGCGGTACTCCCCCGAAGTGCGCGGCGCCTTCGTTTTCCCGCTGATGCGCGTCCAAAAATGGGCGTGACTGGACCGGCTTGTGGAATGCCGCGATCGGGGCGGATTGACAGGAAAAATCCTTGCCAATAACATCGCGATCCCAGCGCGTTATCGGTCTGCCGCCGACTCTTGGAGCGGCGCAATACGCGCATAATTTTCCGGGAGCCTTCGAGTCGATTTCGTTGGGCGGTCGCCAAGCTGGTAAGGCACCAGGCTTTGGACCTGGCATTCGAAGGTTCGAATCCTTCCCGCCCAGCCATCCGGAGCAACGCCGTGCGGACCGGGTCGCAGGATTGAACAGGCTCGAATATGAATACGAACGGGAGTGACGATGTCGGAACGGGCTAAAGACGAGCTGGAGATAATCACCGGCAACGCGAATCCCGCACTGGCGCGCGAGGTCGCGGAGCATCTCCAGGTCCGGCTCAGCCAGGTCGAAGTCGGCCGCTTCCCCGATGGCGAAGTGATGGTCGAAGTGCGCGAAAATGTGCGCGGCGGCGATGTCTTCGTCATCCAGTCGATCTGCACCCCGCCGAACGAAAACCTGATGGAGTTGCTGCTGCTGATGGACGCGCTGCGCCGCGCCTCGGCCAAGCGCATCACGGCGGTGATTCCGTATTTCGGATACTCGCGCCAGGATCGCAAGGTCGCGCCGCGCGTGCCGATCAGCGCCAAGCTGGTCGCGGATTTGATCACCACCGCGGGCGCGATGCGCGTGCTGACGGTCGATCTGCACGCCGGCCAGATTCAGGGCTTTTTCAATATCCCGGTGGATAATCTGTACGCGATGCCGGTGCTGATCAGTTACCTGCGCAAGCGCCTGGACGGACAGAATATCTCGGTGGTCTCGCCCGACGCGGGCGGAGTCGAGCGCGCGCGCGCGTTCGCGCGCCGCCTCAACGCGAACCTTGCGATTATCGACAAGCGCCGCCAGCGCGCCAGCGAGATCGCGGGGATGCGCCTGGTCGGCGAAGTCAAAGACACCGTCGCGGTCCTGGTCGATGACATGATCGACACCGCGGGAACCATCACCGAGGCGGCCAAGGTGGTCTCCGCCGCCGGCGCCACCGAAGTCCTGGCCGTGGCGACCCATCCGATTCTCTCCGATCCCGCGTGCGACCGGCTGAGCAAATCGATCATCAAGGAAATCATCGCGACCAACACCATTCCGCTGCGCGCCAAGGCGCAGGCGGAATTGCCGAAACTGAAAATGCTGTCGGTGGCGCCGCTGATCGCGGAAGCCGTGCGGCGAATCCATAATGAGGAGTCGGTGAGCTCGCTGTTCAGTTGACGCGCGGCCACCTATTATAAAGGCGACATGGAAACCGGTGAATTGAATTGCGAAGCGCGGCCCGTACGGCCCAAGGGAATCAAGCACTCACTGCGCAATCAGGGGCGCGTGCCCGCGGTCCTGTACGGACCCACCTCGAAGCCCGCGGCGCTGTCGCTGGCGGTGTCCGAGTTGAAGGCGCGGATAGCAGCCGCGTCGCACGTGCGGATCGTCCGGCTCAAGTCGCCGTCGGCGGAACTCGACGGACGCCATGTGATCTTCAAAAGCGTGCAGCGCGCCCCGGTCTCCGGCGAGATTCTGCACGCCGATCTTTATGAAGTCGATTTGAACCGCGCGATCCGCGTCCAGATCGCGCTCAAGTTCACCGGCAAGGCCGCCGGCGTCGCCGAGGGCGGAATTCTTCAGCCCTTGGTCCGCGCCGTCGAGGTCGAATGCCTGCCGCTCGAAATTCCCGAGTCGATCGAGGTGGACGTGACCGCGCTTGGAATCCATGACGTGATTCACGTCTCGACGCTCATTTTCACCGGCAACGTCAAGCCGATCTTCGATTCCGATTACGCGGTCGTCTCGGTCCTGCCGCCGACCGTCGCCGAGATCGCGGTTCCGGTCGCGGCTGCCGTCGAAGGCGCTGCCGTCGAAGGCGCTCCGGCCGCCGAAGGAGCCGCGGCTCCTGGCGCCGAGGCTGCGGGCAAAGAGGGCGCTGCCGCCGCGCCTGCGCCCGCGGGCGGAAAGAAGGGCGTCGCGGCCACGAAGAAGGCGGAGCCGGCCGCCAAGAAGTAGCTCCGCGCGCGCCGGACCGGCGCGGAGAATACGCGCGCGAGGCGCGGTTGCCAGGGGTCTCAGGCGGTGCGCCGAGTGCGCACCTCCTGTCGGGGGCGGAGGAGCCGCGGTGAGTTTTGCCCATCTGCACGTCCACACGCAGTACAGCCTGCTCGACGGCGCCAACAAGCTCGGTCCCCTGATCGAACATGCGAAAGCCTCGGCGATGGAGGCGCTCGCGATCACCGATCATGGCAACATGTTCGGCGCGGTCGAGTTCTACCAAAAGGCGGTCGCCGCCGGCATCAAGCCGATCATCGGATGCGAAGCGTATCTCACCGGCGGCAAGCGCACCGATCGCAGCCAGCCTCCGCGCGGCGACGACTTCGACGGCGGCGGCAATTATCATCTGATTCTGCTGGTCCAGAATCGCGAGGGTTATCGCAATCTGTGCAAGCTGCTCACGGCGGCCTACCAGGAAGGGCTTTATTACAAGCCGCGCATCGACAGGGAAATTCTCGAACAACACAACGCCGGCCTGATCGTGCTCTCGGGATGCCTGTCCGGCGAGATCGCGCGGGCGCTGCGCGCGGGAAAGATGGACAAGGCGCGCGAATGCGCCGAATGGTACGCCCGCGTCTTCAAGGATCGCTACTATCTCGAATTGCAGGACAACAAGCTGCACGCGCCCTTCAACGACGCCCTGCGCGAGATCGGCAAGACCGTCGGGCTGCCGCTGGTGGCGACCAACGACTGCCATTACCTGCATCGCGACGACGCCAAAGCCCACGAGGTTCTGCTCTGCATCCAGACCGGCAAGACCATGGCGGACGAATCGCGATGGCGCTTCGACACCGACGAGCTGTACGTCAAAACGCCCGCCGAGATGGCGCAGGCGTTCGGCGCCGAGTCGGAGGAATATCGCAACACGATGGAGATCGCGCGCCGGGTCGATTTCGAGTTCGAGTTCGGGAAGTTTCACTTTCCGGTTTACTCGACCGATGAGCCCGGCGATGGCAAGCCGATGGATTTCGCCGCGGAAATGGAACGCCGCGCGCGCGCCGGACTCGAAAAGCGGCTCGGCGAAATCCGCGCGCGGGTCGGTGGCGACCTCGACGCGGCGCCCTACTACCAGCGGCTCGACCAAGAGCTGCCGGTCATCCGCGGCATGGGCTTCGCGGGCTACCTGCTGATCGTGCAGGACTTCATCAGCTACGCCCGCCGGCAGGGAATCCCCACCGGTCCCGGCCGCGGCTCGGTGGTCGGATCGCTGGTCTCGTACGCGCTGGAAATCACCGAAGTCGATCCGGTCGAGCACAAGTTGCTGTTCGAGCGCTGGCTGAACCCGGGGCGCAAGTCGATGCCCGACATCGACTCCGACTTCTGCTTCGAGCGGCGCGATGAAGTGGTTGACTATGTGCGCGCGAAGTACGGCGCGGACCGGGTCGCGAACATCATCACGTTCGGCACCCTCAAAGGAAAGCAGGCGATTCGCGACGTCGGGCGGGCGCTTGGCCTGTCGTTCGGCGAAACCGACAAGATCGTCAAGCTCTATCCCGCGCCCAAGCAGGGCCGCGATTTTCCGCTCAAAGAGGCGCTCGAGATGGAACCGCGGCTGAAGGACGAGCGCAAGGCCCATCCCGAGCTGTTCGACTACGCGTTCAAGCTCGAGGGTCTGCTGCGCCACACCTCCAAGCACGCCGCCGGCGTAGTCATCTCAGATGTCGCACTGCACGAGGTGGCGCCGCTTTATGCGGACAAGGAAACCACCGAGGGCGGGATCGCGATCACGCAATACTCGATGAAGAGCGTCGACGAGGTCGGGCTGATCAAGTTCGACTTCCTCGCCCTCAAGACGCTGACCCAGATCAAGGACACGCTCGATCTGATTCGCGCCACCGGCAACGAGCCGCCCGACTTAAACACCCTCGCCCTCAACGATCCCGACACTTACCGCCTGCTCGCGCGTGGCGACACTGTTGGCGTGTTCCAGATGGAAAGTTCGGGGATGCGCCGGTTCCTCTCCGACCTCAAGCCGACCTGTTTCGAGGACGTGATCTCGGCCGTGTCGCTGTTCCGCCCGGGTCCGCTCGACGCGATCCAAGACGGCAAGACGATGGTGCAGCATTTCGTCGATCGCAAGCACGGCCGCGAGAAGGTCGAGTACGACCATCCGCTGCTCGAGCCGGTGCTGAAGGACACCTACGGCGTCATCGTGTACCAGGAGCACGTGATGCGCGCCGCGCAGGCGCTGGCCGGATACACGCTCCAGCAAGCCGATATCCTGCGCGCGGCGATGGGCAAGAAGAACAAGGCCGCGATGGCGAAGGAGCGCGAGGGCTTTATCGCGGGCGCGCTCAAAAGCGGACTCGCGCGCGATTTGGCGACCGCGATTTTTTCCAAGATCGAGACCTTCGCCGCGTACGGGTTTCCGCGCGCCCACGGCGCCGCCTATGCGCTGACCGGCTATCGCACCGCCTATCTGCGCGCGCACTACCCGCGCGAATTCATGGCCGCGCTGATGTCGCTGGACATGGATGACGTCGCGAAGACTTACAAGAATATCGCGTCGCTGCGCGAGATGCGGATCGCGATCCTGCCGCCCGACCTCAATCACAGCCGGGTCAAGTTCGCGGTTGTCGAAGGCGCGATTCGCTTCGGCCTGGCCGCGATTCGCGGCGTCGGCTCGAAGGCCGCCGAGGCGATTATCGCCGAACGCGAGGCCAACGGCCCGTTCGCCGGCATGGCGGATTTCTGCATGCGCGCCGGCGCGCAGATTATCAACCGCCGGGTGCTCGAGGCGCTCATCAAGTGCGGCGCGTTCGATTTCTCCGGCGCCGCGCGCGCGGCCCTGATGGCGGCCGCCGAAGAGGCGATCAAGCTCGCGCAGAAGGCCCATAGCGACGCCGAGCGCAATCAGATGGGGCTGTTCGGCGCCGCGGGCGCCAGCCCGCCCTCGCTCGCCCCGCGTGAGGCGGTGCCCGAATGGGAGCTCAAGGAAAAGCTCAAGTACGAAAAAGAGGCGCTCGGCTTTTACATCACCGCGCATCCGCTGGATAAATACGCGCGCGAACTCGCCGGAGGCGGCAAGGTCACCACCGCCGATCTGCCGAACATCCCCGACGGCAGCCGCATCAATATCGCCGGCGTGGTCCAGTCGCTCAAGCTCAAGAACAACAAGTCCGGAAAGCGCTACGCGACTTTCTCGCTCGAAGATCGCGCCGGCATCCTCGAGGCGATCGCGTGGCCCGAGACCTACACCAAGTACGAGGCGCTAATCGCCGGCGATGATCCGGTCCTGGTCCGCGGCAAGCTCGACGTTGACGAGGACCGCTCCCAGATAATCATCGATGAGATCCGCCTGCTCAGCGCCGCGCTGGTTGATTCAGTGCGCGAGGTGCGAATCCGCGCGCAAAAAAGCCGCCTCGAAAATGGCGGCCTCGACGCGCTCCAAGCCGCCCTCAAGCGCCATCACGGCAAGTCCGTAACCTACCTCCATCTAGGCCTAGAAGACGGCCGCGAAGCGGTCCTCCTCCTAGGCGACGACTTCCGCGTCTCGCCCACGGACTCCTTCGTAACCGAAATGGAACAGCTACTAACCCCCGGCGCCATCCAACTAAGGTGAGCGACTGGAATTCCCTCGTGGCACAGGCTTTAGCCTGTGGCCTCACACCGGCTGAAGCCGGCGCCACCAAGCCACGCACGCGGGAAGGACACATCAGCGGCGAAAGCTTCTGAGCGGATCGGGCTATAGACTAATTCCACAAAAAGTCAAGGCTGAACAGTTCAGCCTTATTGTGATCGGGCCGCTATGCGATACTTGGCGCGATGAAGCGGAGAAGCAGATTTGCCCGCGTATCGGCCGCGCCTTTTGATCGTCATTCCCGCGCGGGGGAATCCGGGATTTCTCGCCGCGAGTGGCGGGGCGCGGCGTACCGCATCGATGGTCGCGATCGGCGGGGCTGGCTCGAAATGACGAGTCGTGGGAACGCTGCGGGAACGATGATCATGGCGGCGAACGGAGGATCGTCATTTCGACTAACAGGAGAAATCCCGGGCGCAAGGGCTGCGAATTGCGGCGTGGCGCGGAGCGCGGAATGCGCCGGGACCGGACGAACTTCCGCTGGAGGGCAAAAACTCCTTGGATTCGCCGGATAATCCGAGTGCGCGGCCCAGATAAAAAGTCAAACGAACCCGTCGCGGCGCACGCGTCGAGCGACGATCACGATAGCGTAAGCGCACCATTTTGATAGAGTAACCAGAGGACAGCCGGACTCCGGAGAGATGCTCTGAGCGAGTTGCATAACATTGCCACTGAAGGTCTTGACCGCGCGATCCTGGTTGGGATCGAACTCGGCGCCGCCGAGGGAATCTCGACCGAGGAATCGCTGGCGGAACTGCGCGCGCTCACTCTGAGCGCCGGCGCCAGCGTCGAGGCCACCGTCAGCCAGAAGCTCAAGGCGCCCGACCCGCGCACCTTTATAGGCAAGGGCAAGGCGGGCGAGGTGCGCGAGATCGCGCAGCGGACGGGAGCGACGGTCGTAATCTTCGACGATGCGCTTTCGGCCGCGCAGGCGCGCAACCTCGAGACCGAGCTCAAGCTGCGCGTGATCGATCGCAGCCAGTTGATCCTCGATATCTTCGCGCTGCGCGCGCGCACCCTCGAAGGCAAGCTGCAAGTCGAGATCGCGCAGCTCGCCTACCTGCAACCGCGCCTGACCCGCCAGTGGTCGCATCTGTCGCGCGTGCGCGGCGGAGGCAGTGGCGGCGGAACAGGCGGCGGAGGCGGAGTCGGCACGCGCGGTCCCGGCGAAACCCAGCTCGAAGTTGACCGGCGCCGATTGCGCGAGAAGCTCACCCGCCTGCGCGTGCGCCTGCGCGAGGTCGAGCGCACCCGCACCATCCAGCGCCGCCGCCGTCTGGAAGTGCCGTATCCGACCGTCGCGCTGGTCGGCTACACCAACTCGGGAAAATCCACCTTGATGAACGCGTTGACGGACGCCGGCGTCGAAGTCGCCAATCGTCCGTTCTCGACCCTCGATCCGACCATCCGCCGCCTGAGGCTCCCCGGACGAATCACCGTGATGCTCGCCGACACGGTGGGATTCATCCATCGCCTGCCGCACGGTCTGGTCGATGCGTTCAAGGCGACGCTCGAAGAAGTGCGCACCGCGAGCCTGTTGGTGCATGTGGTCGATGCGAGTTCCGCGCTGGCGCCCGAACGGATCGAGATTGTCGATCGCGTGCTGAGCGAGATTGGCGCCGGAGCGACGGCGCGGATTATCGCGATGAACAAATGCGATCTCGCAGAGCATCCGCCCGCAATCGCGGGCGAGCACGACACCGTCGCGATCTCGGCGCTCAGCGGCACGGGGCTGCCGGCGCTGCTCGAGACGATTGCGCGCCACTTCGGCGGCACGCGCGAGGAAGTCGCCGTGACGCTCGCCGCCAGCCGCGGCGACCTGATCGCGATGGCGCGGCGCGATGGCGAAGTGATAAGCGAGGAGTATAGCGACGGGAGGGTCGCGATGCGCGCTCTCGTCAGCAAGACGGTCGCCGGGCGGCTGCGCAAGGCGGCACTCGCGATCGCGTGAGCGCGCGCGCGCTGGGAGGGGAGAGCGCAATGGCTGTATGGCAATCGCATCAGGCGCCGCCGCATCTGGTCACCCGGCGATCCGCTCCGGCGGTTGGGCATCTGCTCAACCTGCCCAATATCCTGACCCTATGCCGGCTCGGCTCGATTCCGATTTTCCTTTCCTTCCTGAGCAAGCATCGCTACACCCCGGCGCTGTACGTGTTCATCGCGGCCGCGATCACCGACAGCCTCGACGGCACGGTCGCACGATGGTTCGATTCGCGCACCGAGATCGGCGCGTTTCTCGATCCGTTCGCGGACAAGCTGATGTTGGTGTCGGCGTTCGTGGTGATGACGATCGAGGGCGATTTTCCGGGCTGGCTGCTAAGCGTCGTCGCGATCCGCGACATCGTGATCGTGTTCGGCTACCTGATGCTGTCGTTCTTCACCGGCGAGCGGATTCCGGTGCGGCCGAGCTATCTGGGCAAATCGAGCACCTTTCTGCAGCTCGCGTGCGTGACGGGGGCGCTCCTGCGGATGCGGCTGGCCTATCCCGCCTATTGGTATCCGCTGCTTTACGCGACGGTCGCGGTAACCGCGATGTCGGGCGTCCATTACATGTATCGCGGTTTGGTGTGGCTGGGGTCGCGCGAGCCCGAGATGTTCGTATAGCGGCGCCGCGGCAGCGCCGCGTTGGATGGGTACTGCACTCGTAAGGATCCTTTCGGGCGCGGCGGCGATTCGGCTCGGAGTCTTCGCGCTGGTGCTCGCCGCGATGGCGATCGCCGAGGCGATCGCGCCGCGGCGCGAACGCGGGTTTGGCCGCGCTCGGCGATGGAGCGGCAATCTCGGCGTCGCCGCCATCAACACGCTCGCGGTCAGAATCCTGATTCCGGCCGCCGCCGTGGGTGTGGCGCTCGTGGCGGAGCGCGACCACTTCGGCCTGCTGAACGAGTTTCCGATTGGGCGATGGGCCGGATTCGGGTTCGCGATAGCGATTATTGCGCTCGATCTCGTCGTCTATTTGCAGCACGTGATGTTCCATGCGGTTCCGGCGCTGTGGCGGGTGCATCGGATGCATCATGTCGATCCCGATTTCGACACCACCACCGGCGTGCGGTTTCATCCAATCGAGATCGTCCTCTCGATGCTGCTGAAGATCGCGGCCGTGGGCGCGCTCGGCGCGGCTCCCGGCGCGGTCGTGACGTTCGAGGTGCTGCTCAACGCGACCTCGATGTTCTCCCACGGCAACCTTGCGCTGCCGGAGCGCGCGGACCGAATGCTGCGGTGGATTGTGGTGACGCCCGACATGCATCGCGTGCATCACTCGGTCGTGCGCCGCGAGACCAACAGCAACTTCGGCTTCAACCTGCCGTGGTGGGACTACCTGCTGGGTACCTATCGCGCCGAGCCTGCGGCGGGACAGCTCGGGATGACGATCGGGATCGAAGGCTTTCGCGGCGCCGACGAGATCGGGCTACTCGCGATGCTGGCGCATCCGCTGCGGGGTTCCACCGGCAGATATCCGCTCGGCCGCGAAGATTGAACTCCGGCAAGCGTTAGCTTGCGCGCGCTAGTTGATCACCTTCGCGGCGCGCAGCTCTTCGACTTGGGTGCGCTCGATTCCGAACTCGCGCAGGACTTCCTCGGTGTGCTCGCCGAGCTTGGGCGGCGTACGCCACATCCGGGCCGGCGTCTCGCTGAAGCGCGCGCCGGGATTGACCGTGCGCACCTTGCCCGCGTCCGGATGATCGTAAATCTGAAAGCTGTCGTTGGCTACGATCTCCGGGTCGGTGAGCAGCGTCTCGTAGGTGTGCACGGGACCGCACGGAATATCGCCGCGCTCGAGGATCGGCAGCCAGTGCGCGGTCGGATGCTCAGGGAACAGCTTGGCCAGCCCGCGCATGATTCCGCGCCCGCGCTCCATCCGGTTCTGGACCCCGTCGTACCATTCGAGATGCCCGACCGCGTCGCACAGGCGGCGCAACTGCTCGTCGGTGAACGGCGCGATCGTGAGCCATCCGTCGGAGGTCCGGAACGGATCGAGCGTCGAGCTTTTGGGCGCGGTGCCCTTGAATTCATCTTCGGGGATGAAGGTGTATTCGTAGATCGAGTCGTTGGCCGTGAACGCCATCATCGCCTCGAGCATCGGCACCTTGATGTACTGGCCGACGCCGCGCGAGCGCGCCGCGTGCAACGCGCTGACGACGCTGAACGCGGCGGTGATTCCGCTGACTTTATCCGCCAGCGCCATCTTGACGGCGGTCGGCTGGCCGCTCTTGGCGCCCTGAATATGCGCCATCCCGGAGTAGCCCTGGATTACGGGGTCATAGGCGGGAAAATTCGCGTAGCGGCCTTTGGGCGGAAATCCGCAGATCGAGCAATAGACGATCTTGGGATTCGCGCGGCGAATATCGGGGTAGCCGATCCCGAGGCGCTCGGTCACTCCGGGCCGATTGTTCTCGACTATCGCATCGGATTTGACCGCAAGCCGGCGCACCAGGTCGCGACCGTGCTCTTTCTTGATGTCGATCACGACGCTGCGCTTGTTGCGGTTGAAGTTCAGAAACGCGGCGGTCAGGCCGTTCTTCTTCGGCCCGATATTGCGCCGCATCGAATCGCCCTCGGGCGACTCGACCTTGATCACGTCGGCGCCGTAATCGCCCAGCAGCATCGTGCAGAACGGTCCGGAAATGACGGCGGTCAAATCCAGGATGCGAAATCCGGCCAGCGGTCCCTCAGCCATAAAGAATTCCTCGATTGCCCGCGTGCCGGCGCGCCGGAAGCGTCACCGCGACCGCCGCGCCAAGCTCGCGCCCGGTTCTTTGCGGAATCACGGGTGAGAAGCCTGCTTAACCCGCCTGCGGTTCCGCGTCAAGGCGTGTCGCTGAAGATTTTGCGGCGGCGATGCATCGTTAGCGTGCCGATGCGGCGAAAGTGGCTCTGGCGCTGCTATTGCGCGGGCGGCTTCGGGATCGAGGTTCCGAACGCGACCTTCAAGTCGTCGCCCGCGAACGGATAGACATGCACCATCCATCCAAACGCGAGCGGAAGGAAATTTCCGCCCGCCGCCTGGCACGCGGAAGCCTCGTGAATCTTGCCGGTGAAGCCGAAGCGTCCGTCGGCGAACACGCCGTACTTCCGGTCGAGCCCGAGCGCTTCCGGATTCGCCGCGACCGGGATCATCCCCGGAAGATTCCGCTCGCCCTGGCCGACGTTGCCCCGCAACAGGTCGTCGAGCGTGATGCCCGCCGGCAGACAGATGTCTATATGCTCGTGCCAGCGAGCAATTCCAAGCGGCACCAGCGCATTGAGATCATCCGGCGTGAAGTAGGGCGGTGCGCTGTACATCGCTCCCACCAGCACGTAATTGCCGTCGGGCTGCTTGACGTACAGGAGCGACCCGGGATGGGCGGGGTTGAAGCGCCCCTGATATTCGTCGTTGGCCCACGCGTAGTTGGTGAAGTGATAAACGTCCTGCGGGACCGAGGGCATGAAAATCTCAAAGCCGTGCGCCAGCGCCGCGTGATAGTTGCGATAGGGCGCGAGCGCGCTGCGCAGCGTGGACAGAAGATCGTTGGCGCGATCGATATCCGCGGGCGTCGCGGTGCGCGGCTCGGTCATCCGCATGTGCCCATTCATGTGCATGTCCTGCAGGTCGGCGCCCATCCCGTTGGCCGCCGCGCTGGCGGCCGCCGGCGCCATCCCGCCCATGCCCGGCATCGAACTCATCGCGTCCTTGTCCTGCGCCATTACCGGCGCGGAGATTACCGCGGCCAGCGCCGCCACGCCCAACACGGATGCGAGTTTCTTCATCTCGGTTCTCCCGGACCGCGCGTGTTTCCGATGCGGTTTGTTCAGTCGCGATCGCCGCGCAGTTGCGCATGCGAGAGCGCGGGCAGCTCGCGCCGCACGCGCTCCTGGTATTCCAAATCGATCGGCGCCACGACCACGCCTTCCTGGTCCGCGGCGCGCGCCAGCACGCGCCCCCACGGATCGACGATCATCGAGTTTCCATAGTCGCTGAATCCGTGCGGATTAGGTCCGAACTGGGCCGGCGCGATCATGAAGACCTGATTCTCGATCGCGCGGGCGCGAATCAGCGTCTCCCAGTGCGCCTCGCCGGTGGGAAAGGTGAACGCACTCGGCGCCGTGATAATCCGCGCGCCGCCGAACGCCAGGCGCCGGTACAGTTCCGGGAAGCGCAGGTCATAGCAGACGGTCAAGCCGACCATGCCGAGCGCGGTCGGCGCGGCAATCACGTCGGTACCGGGAATCTTTGCGTCGGATTCCCGCACCGTGACGCGGCCCGGAAGGTCGATGTCGAAAAGATGAATCTTGCGATACACCGCGAGGCGCGAGCCGTTGGGACCGAGCAGCACCGAGGTGTTGTAATTGCGCGGCTGGCCGGGCGCGTGCTCGGTGATCGAGCCGGCGATCAGATGAAGTTGAAGCTCGCGCGCGAGCCGCGCCATCCGCGTGATCGACTCGCCTTCGAGCGATTCCGCCGCGGCTGATTCCTCGGCGCGCTTGCCGCGCCAGTTGAACATCTCGGGCAGCACGACCAGATTCGCGCCGCGCGCCGCGGCCACGCGCAGCAGCCGTTCGGCACGCTCGAGGTTGGCGGCCTTGTCGGAGGCCGCGGCCATTTGGATTGCGGCCGCCAGGAAAGTCATGCGCAGTTACCATCCCCCCGCGCGATTATCGCGCGTTTTGGCCCGGCTGAGTACGGCGGAGTCAGTAGCGCGGCACGGCCGGATCGGCCTCGAGCGACCAGGCGTTGATTCCGCCGGCCAGGTTCAAAATCCGCTCGAAGCCGTTGCGCGCCAAGTACATCGCGACCTGCGCGCTGCGTATCCCGTGATGGCACACAACCACCGTCTCGCGCTTCGGATCGAGCTCGCCGATCCGCGCCGGTATTTCGCCCATCGCGATATGCGTCGCGCCCGGAAACCGCGCGAGCGCGATCTCCGCCGGCTCGCGCACATCGAGGACGAACACCTCTTCGCCACGCTCGAGGCGCGCTTTGAGCGCCCCCGCATAAATCTCGATCAGCTCAGCCATCCGATGATCATTATCCGGCGCCGCCGTCTCTTGCCACCGGATGAGGCGCTACTGGTTGATGACTTCCGGACTGAGTTCGACTTTCGAGAATCGCGGCAGCATCGGGGTCGGAATCGAGAACGAAAAATGATCCGTGGCGCCCGCCGCCAGCGGATCGAAGTGCGGCTTCTCGTTCAGGATCCGGGCGATCTCCGCGTCCTCGCCCATGCTGACCGCCCGATGATTGTAAATCGTCTCGGCGTAAACCACCTTGCCGTGTCCATCCAGAAAGATGAAGTTCAGCTTGACGTAGCCGATTGGATGAGGGTTCGTGTTGATCACATTTCCAGCCACCACCAGGTCGGGCGGCTGGCAGCACGAGCGCATGATCGAATCTGTGGTGATGACGACGCGCACATCCTTGACGGGCACCACCCGGGTCATCGGATGGTCGAACAGTTTGTGCATCGTCGCCCGCTCGCGCGCGTTTTGCGGCTGCTGCTTGACAGTCACGGCGGCGAGCGCGCTCGAGGCGGCGATCAGCGCGGCGCATACGATGATTCCGATCGATTTTTTCATGAATCGGTTCCCTGGACCGATCTTGGTGGCGGCGCCCGCCAATGTCAATCTGCTATAAAATATCCTGCGTGCGGAAATGAGCATCTCGAATGGCGATCCTGAGTAATTCGGCCGAAGACCGCGCCGAAGACCGCGCGATGATGGCGCTGGCGCTCGAGCAGGCCAAAGCCGCCGCCATCGAGGGCGAGGTTCCGGTGGGCGCAATCGCGGTGGGCGCGGGCGGGATTGTGGCCCGGGAGCATAACCGCCCGATTTCGCTGCATGATCCGACCGCGCACGCGGAGGTGCTCGCGCTTCGCGCCGCCGCTTCGGCGCTTGGCACTTATCGGCTCACGGAGGTGACGCTGTACGTGACGCTCGAGCCGTGCGTGATGTGTGTGGGCGCGATGATCGCGGCGCGAATCGCGCGCGTGGTGTATGGCGCGCGCGACGAGAAGGCGGGAGCGCTGGGCTCGGTGTTTGATATCGGCCGCGACGGGCGGCTAAACCATCGCCTCGTGGTCCACGCCGGCGTGATGGCCGATGAGTGCGCGGCGATTCTGCGGGAATTTTTCCGCGACCGCCGCTGATCCTGGATTCGTGGGAAAAGACGATGGGCAATTTCAGATTTTACCGCCGGATGCGCATCTTCCCGGGTCTGTCGGTCAACCTTTCGAAGTCCGGACCCAGCCTGACCCTCGGGATGCGCGGCGCGCACGTGACGCTGGGCTCGCGCGGGGTGCGCAAGACGGTCGGAATCCCCGGCACTGGAATTTATTACACCTCGCACAGCGGCTACCACACCGGGGTTCATTCGGCGCACGTCGAGGATCCGATTACCAATCAGCAACAGGCCGCCGCCCATGGAATTGGCGCCGCGCTCGCGGGCCTGTTCATCCTCGCAATCGTCCTGCTGATCGGCGTGGCGATCGGCCACGCACTGGGGCCTTAGCCGGACGGCGATTAGCCCGCGTGTCTACCCTGTGTTAGGTTTATCAAGATGAACATCGCGCAGGATATCGTCATCGATTGCGACTCGCACGTGATGGAGCCGCCGGACCTGTGGGAGAACTATATCGAGCCGCGCTTTCGCGACCGCGCCATCCGCATCGTCATCGACCCGGCCGACGGCATGGAAGTCCTGATGATCGACAATCAGCCGGTGCTCAAGGGGATGCTCGCGGGGCTTGGCGGCGCGAATCTTCCGCGCCAGTCGCTGTTCGTGCCGGGCCAGAAAAAGTATCTCGACGGATGCCCTCCCGCGTCGTATTTGCCCGGCGAGCGCATCCGGTTGCTCGACGAATGGGGCGTCAGCGCGGGGGTCTTGTTTCCGACGGTTGGAATCCTGTGGGACACGCCCGATGACGCGCTGGCGGGAGCCTATGCCCGCGCCTACAACAACTGGATAAGCGACTTCGCGGGACAGGCGCGCGGGCGCGTGATTCCGATCGCCCATATCGCCATCCAGGATCCCGCCGCCGCGCTCGCCGAGCTCAAGCGATGCCTCAAGCTAGGGTTCAAGGGGATCTTTCTGGCGCCCGAGACGATCGGCGGCCGGCGCTTTTCGCATCCCGATTTCGGTCCGATCTGGAGCGAGTGTGAAGCGGCGGGAATTCCGGTCTGCCTGCACGTGATCGTGCGCTTCAATCGCGCGCCGGGAATTATCGGCCAGTTCTATCAGCCCGGTGATTTTCGCGCGGTGTTCGGCTTTGCGCTGGGCGGATTCGCGCAGGTCGTGCCGGCCGCGATGACGATGGTGGCGGACGGTCTGTTCGACCGTTTCCCGCAGCTCAAGGTGCTGTGCGTCGAGGCGGGCTGCGGATGGGCTCCGTACATAATGGATCGGATGGACGAGAAGTATGAGCATCTGGGCTGGACCTTTCCGACTAAGCTCAAGCCGTCCGACTATTTTCGGCGCAACATTTGGGTGGTAGCCGAGCCGGAAGAACGCACCATCGGCGCGACGATGGATTTGCTCGGCGAGGAGCGCGTGCTGTGGGGCTCCGACTATCCGCATATCGACTCGACCCTCGAAGCGCCGCGGCTGATTCGCAACAGCGTGGCGGCGCTGACTCCCGAGCGCCGCCGCAAATTGCTGGGCGCCAACGCCCGCACCGTGTTTCCCGAGTGATCTGTTAGACTGGGTCCGAGGTCATCCGATGCCGAGTGAGAAGGCCAGGGAGAACAAGGCGCTGGTCGCGACTTGCGCCGCGTGCGCCAAAGCGGGATCCACCGAAAACGCGGTGGCGCTGACGGGTAGCGAAGATGGACGGCGCAGGCAATTCGTGGTGTGCGTCGCGTGCGCCAACGGCGGATGGCGTCCGCCGGGCTTCACCGGCCTCTACACCACCCGCCCGCGCTGAGGCGGCTTTCTATCAGCCGGCGCGTTCGGCGGCGGCGATTTCGTAGCGCGTCTTTCCGGGGCCGGTCTCGGGCAGGAAATACATCGTGACGATCGGCAGGAGCTGAAACACCAGGAACGAGAGCATCACCGCGCGCAGGCCGAAATGCGCCGCCAGCGCTCCGCCCAGAAACGGCGACACGAACGCGCCGAAATATCCTATCGCCCACACGAAGCCCATCGCGGCGCCCACGCGCACCGGAGTCATGCCGGGCAGCTCCATCAGCATCGTCGTGATCGCGGCCAGCGATCCTGCCGCGCCGATCCCGACCAGAATCAGCGACAGCCGAATCCACACCGGGTTGGGAAAGATGATCGCGCCGGCGCATCCGACCAGCGTCGAGATCGCCACGGGCCAGGTAAACGGCTTGCGCAGCCCGGTCATCCCGGTGCCGATTCCGCCGATCGCCGCCGAGAACATCCCGGTCAGCGGCAGTACTTGCGTCATCAACGACGCTTGCAGCATCGTCATGTCGCGATAGGCGCGGAAATACTGCGGCAGGAACGCGGTGTAAATCTGGAACACCCACATCCCGCCGAACAGCCCCGCCGCGACTAACAGCACGTCGCGCATCTTTGCGACTTCCGCCAGCGCCGAGCCGCGCTGTGCCGCTTCACCCTGCGGGGCGACCGGCTCGCTCGCGGCGGCGGAGCGCCGCTCGCGGCCGAAGATCGTCCACAGAAGGGCCACGCCGGCCGACCCGACGCCGTACCAGAACAGCACCGAGCGCCACGACGATCCCACCGCGGCGAACAACGGCGGAGTGAAGCGGAACACGGCGGTCAGCCCGACGTATCCGAAGGAGAAGTTGATCATGTTCATGTACGGCCATTCGCCTTCGCCGAACCATTGCATGATGAGCGTGGCGGGCGGCGAGATGACGATTCCGTAGCCGATACCCTCGAGGACGCGGCACGCGAGCAGGGCCGCGAAGTTCGGCACGTAGCCGCTCGCGATCTGTCCGGCGGTCATCAGCCAGATCCCGATGACAAGCGCGCGCAACGCGCCCACCCGTTCGGCCACCACCGCGCCGAGCAGTGAGAACACGCCGATGCACAGCGCGATGATCGAGATGATTAGCCCCGCGCTGCCGAGCGAGATGCCCAGGCCGCGCTTGATCTCCTCAAGGATTGGCGCCGGCGCGAGCCAGGTGAGCGATTGCGCGACCAGCAGGAGCAGCAGCAGGATTTCGATAATCCATCGGTAGGGCGACAGTTTGGAAGGTTCGCTCATGGTCGGATGCCTCGCCGGTTTGTGCCATCGATATAACGCGGGCACCCGGGTGTGCGCCAACGGAAAATAACGCCGCTACAATTTGCGCTCGCCGCTGGCCCAGGCGAGATAGCCGATCATCCCGGCCACGTCGACCGCCGCGATCAGATAGAACACGGCGGCGAACGACCCGGTCGCCTGCACGATAA
Source organism: Binataceae bacterium (SeqCode) (assembly GCA_035531615.1). Lineage (GTDB taxonomy): Bacteria > Desulfobacterota > Binatia > Binatales > Binataceae > JBARDN01. The sequence goes on along the minus strand of DATKSQ010000147.1, from coordinate 22,420 downwards.
AGCCGGCGACCGGCACGCCGATGATTCCGGGAATCGCAGCGATGGTGTTCGAGATGCCCATCAGCACGCCCGCGTACGTTGGTCCCACGTCGAGATGATTGACGCCGTACGCGGCCAGCCCGAGTCCGTTGGCCGCCGCCGAGACGGTGATCAGCGCGATCGCTGCGCCGGGCGAACGCGCCGCGGGCAGCGCGAGCAGCGGCAGCGCGCCGCCCGCAAATGCGGCCGATTGCATCAACTTGCGCGTGGCGCCGACGCTGAAGCCACGCAGGATCATCGTGTCGGCGATCCATCCGCCGGAGTTCACGGCGACGAAGCTCGCGATCCACGGGACGATCGAATAGATGCCGACGCGGGCGACCGTGACGGCGAAGGAATGATGCAGATAGGTCGGCAGCCAGAGCAGCAGGATGTTGAAGCCGAAGTTGCTGCTAAAGTGCGCCAGCACGATCGCCCAGACGGCCTTCTCGCGCGCGATCTTCGCCCACGGCACCGCCGCTGCCCGCGGCTCGGCATTGCGCGAGGCGGTGATCCGCCGAAGCTCGCTCGCGGAGATGCGGTGTGAGTCTTCGGGCCGGTCAGCCGCCCCGAGCATCCACACCACCACCCATCCAAGTCCCAGCGCGCCGGAAATATAAAACAGCGCGGACCATCCAAACGCGCCGATAATCGCGGGACTGGCCAGCAGCGCGAGCACCGTGCCCAGATACATGCCGCTGAAGTTGAGCGACAGCGAGCGCGCGCGTTCGGTGGCGAGCATCCAGCGCGCGGTCAGGCTGTGAATTGCGGGAAAGTTGACTCCCTCGCCAAGCCCGAGTACGACCCGAATCGCAAACAGGACGGCAAATGAAATCGCGGCCGCCGCCGGCGTCAACAGCGTCGCGATCGACCACACGGCGACGCCCGCGCCCAGCACCCGGCGTCCGCCGAATCGATCCGCCATCCATCCTCCGGCGAGCTGGGTGCAAAAATATCCCCAGAAGAACGCCGACAGGATCACACCCTGCGCGCCGGCGCGGTAGCTGAAGCGCCGCGCGAGCGGGATGATCGCGACCGAGATGCTGACCCGATCGATGTAGCACAGCACCGTGGCCAGGAAGTACAGCGCCACGATCGCATAGCGGCGCGGTATGCGCGAGGTCAGACCGGACGGCGCGGACGGCTGGATGAGCGGCTCCATCGGTGGCGCCGGGAGCTTAGCGGGCCGGCGCCCGCCGCGCTATCGCGCAGCGGATCGCACGCGCTGATCCCGGATGGAATCCGCGCGCGTCAGGCGTAACGAATATGATTCGCGAGCGGAGCGGACTAACGTCCGACCGCGTGGCGAACGGTGGTGAGGATATACAGAAAATCGCGCGGCGAACGGACCTCGCCCATCAGCGCCACGCGGCCGAGCATCTCCATCTCTTCGCCCGAGATATTGTGAATCCTGCGGAGCTGCTCGTTCTTGCGAAACTCATCCCACGCCGAGCTGGCCGGGGTTGCGGGCTCGGGATTGAGCAAAGCCTGCGCGCGCGGGTTGGCAAGGAAGAACAGATCGCGGCGGTCGAGCCCCAGGACCTCGGCCAGGCGGGTGACGATCTTGTCCGACGGATGGCGCTTGCTGGACTCGAGATGGCCAACGTACGGGGTCGAGGTCTTGATCCGGTGTGCGACTTCTTCCTGGGTCAGATCGAGCTGACGGCGGCGTTCCCGAATCACCTGTCCGAAATTTCGTTCCTTGGTGCGTGCCATTGCGTGTTCCCCTGTAAGGTCTATGAAAGAGACCGCGAACTCGATCAGGCGCTGATTTCTCTCGAACAAAAAGGTTTCTTTAAATGACTAACTGTAAGTAACACTGGGACGCCTCTAAGGCAAACGGCGCGGAAGGGCAAAATCGTCAGGTGCTTTTGTAGGTTTCTAGCACTGCTGCTGCCGCTTGAGGCGCAAAAAGGTTGGTTTAGACGCGTTTACGAGAACCTTTCCTAAATAATCGTGAGTTTATGAATTAGAATTTTTCATGAATTGAAAGCCCGTCCCCGCTAGTTTCCGTACGGATTGCGTCCGTGGTTCAGGTAGATCGAAAAGTCCGACACCCCATCAAGCCTCCGCGGTGGGGTCGCGAAATGCGCCAGCGCGTCCTTTTTCATCCCCGCGATCACGACCTTGTCCTGCCCAAGCGCTCGCCCGCCGGCGTCGTAGTAATGCACCTCGACATCGACCGGCCCCAGGTCGCCCCCGGTGTTGCGCAGGTTGCCGTCAACGAAAATCCGGCCGTCGCGATGCTCGAGGCGGCTGTTGGCCACGCGCACCGGTTCGACGCGCCACAGTGAGTAGAATACGAATCCGGCGAACGCGATTGCGATCAAGAGGATCACGGCGGAATTTTTGCGCATCGCAATAACCTGCGATCGGTTGTACTCGAGCCGTCTTTTATCCGCGACGGCTGGCGGCGCGATTGATGTGGCATTGTAGCCCACCATTTGCAATCCGTGAACGCACGCGATGTCCCCCGGGCCGCGCGACATCCGCATCAAGTCCGGGTCGCACCGCCGGCCGACGGTGAGTAACCAAGCGGCAAATGCATCGCCGGTGAGCATCACTAAGCCTTGGCGTAGTGGCGGATCTCCGGCAAGACAGCGCATTCACGCCCAAATTGATACGCAGTTCCACGGTATGAAACTTGTACTCGGTCCCCGCGATGGACGCGCGGGAGGCTCGTCCACGAGCAAATTCATGTTGAATCCTGTGAGGAGGAGCCAGAGTGAAAAGAAGGATCGATAACAAAGCGATATCAAGGATCGGCCGAATCGGCGGATCCGCAATGATGGCATTGCTAATCGCATCGACAGGATGGGCGCAGAACACTACCGGCGGCGCTCCTGCCGCCAGCCCTCCTGCCGCTCCCGCAGCGGCTGTGCCGGCTGCAGCCAGTTCCCCGGCTGCTCCCGCGGCCGCGGCCACGCCTACGCCCCCGCTGTCATCGCCGAGCGTGACGGGGCCGTTGCAGATGGCCGCGCCCAACGTGATCGATTTGAGCAAGCTGCCGCTTTTGGCGAACATCCCCGGCATCGCGGACTTCGGAAAGATCGATGTAAACGGAGTCGCCAGCGGGATCGGGATCGTCCAGAACCACCCGGCCACCATCGACAAGACGGCGCGCGCCGACATCAGCAATGCGCAAATAATTCTGCAGAAGCCGGACGGCGTGGTGCAATTCTATTTGCAGGTGGGCGCGTACGATAGTCCCGCGCTCGGAACCCCATATGTATCGGCTGGAAAAGCGATGGACGATCTGTACGGGCCGATGCCGGTGGCCTATATCAAGATCGCGCCGAACGACAATTTCTCAATTATGGCCGGCAATCTGCCGACCCTGATCGGCGCGGAATACACCTTCACCTTTGAGAACGTGAACATCGAGCGCGGCCTGCTCTGGAACCAGGAGAACGCGATCAACCGCGGGGTCCAGCTCAACTACAACCAGGGGCCCGTCAGCGCGTCACTGAGTTGGAACAACGGGTTCTATTCCGATAGCTACACCTGGCTTATCGGATCGCTCGCGTACGCGTTCAACTCGGCCAACACGCTGTCGTTCGTAGGCGGCGGGAATCTCGGAAGCACCAACCACAACAGCTTCGTGGCGCCGGCGCTCCTGAACAACAGCCAAATCTATAATCTCATTTACACCTACAGTTCGGCCCCGTGGATCATCCAGCCGTATGTCCAGTGGACCTACGTGCCAAGGGACCCGACGATCGGCGCCTTCCAGGCAAGCTCGACGATTGGCGGAGCGATTCTGGCGAGCTACGCCGTGACCGACAACTTCTTTCTTGCGGGACGGGCCGAATATATCGGCAGCACCGGCAACACCACCAACCTGCTCTACGGTCCAGGCAGCGAGGCGTGGTCGCTGACCTTCACTCCGACCTATCAGTACAAGCAGTTCTTCGTCCGCCCTGAGGTCTCTTATGTGCAGGCGATGGGATACACGCCGGGCGATGTGTTCGGCGGTCAGGGCCGCAATCCCGCGCAGGTCCGCGGCCTGCTTGAAGTAGGGCTGCTTCTGTAAGCGCGGAGACACGCCGTCAACGGGGCGCACGCAAGCATCATGCGATCTGATTTTAGATTCTAAAACTCCGCGCTCGGGGGAGCGTCGAGTCAAAGCAGCTTGGACGGCGGACCGGAACTTCCGGTACCGCCGTCCGGCTGTTCGGCCGCGATGTCTCGCGCGCGCGCGGCGGCTCTGTTATTGAGACGGTTTGTTCCGATGAATTCGCTCGCCGCAATCGTGGTTTTGCTCCTGATGCTGTTCGGGCCGCTCGCGGTCCACTGGATCGAGCGCAATCTCGAGATCTACATCCTGGCGATGGGCGTCGCCGCTACGCTTCTCGGGGGCGGCTTCGAGCGCCGCATCGTCGAGCACGCGCTGACCGAGCCGATTATGATCACGATTGCGGTTATCGTTGCGGCAATCGTGTTTGGCTATTCGCGCGAGTATCTGGATCGGGTGTTCGCGCGCCTGCGCCGCCGGATGCCCCGCCCGATCCTGGCCGCCGCGTCGATCTTCGTGCTCGCGATGGCCTCGAGCGTCATCACCGCGATCGTCGCGGCGCTGGTGCTGGTCGAGATCGTGGGATTGCTGCATCTGGCCACCGCGGCGCGAGTCCGAGTCACGGTCGCGGGATGCTTTGCGATCGGGATGGGCGCCGCGATGACGCCGCTGGGCGAACCGCTGGCGACATTGGCGGCCTCGGCGCTCAAACTCAGTTTTCTGGGACTGTTCGATCTGCTCGCGCCGTGGGTGGTTCCCGGTGCGCTGGCTGCGGCGATCCTGGCTGGAATTTTCGCGCGCGGCGATTATCATGATGCACCCGCCGGCGCGCACGTGCGCGAGTCCGCACGGATGGCCCTCATCCAGGGGCTGCGGGTGTACGGATTTATCGCGGGGCTGGTGCTGGTCAGCTATGCGTATGCGCCGATGGCGGCCAGGATGGTAGCGCGGCTCAGCAACGACGGGCTGTTCTGGGCCAATACCGTTTCGGCGGCGCTCGACAACGCGACCCTGGTCGCGCTCGAAATCCACGGCATGTCGATGGCGCGGGCGCGCGAGGCGATTCTGGCGCTGCTGATCGCGGGCGGGATGCTGATTCCGGGGAACATCCCGAATATCATCAGCGCCAGTGCGCTTAAGATCGGCAGCGTGGCATGGGCGCGGATCGGAATCCCGATCGGGCTGGTTGGCATGGGCATCTATTTTGCTGTGGTGAAATGGGCGGCATGATCGAACCGCGCCCGATGGGCGAAATGGCGCGCGAAGCACGGGATTTTAGATTGAAGCAGCCCGCCCGCGGGTATCGGATGGCGCCCAAATTGGCGGCAATTGCTCAGATTGCGAGCGTTGCCTTTGGCGTGTTTTCATGCGAGAAAGTGAGGGGACAATTCGACAGTTCCGCGCTGTCGGCTCTGCCTACGGAGTCGGCGGCTCATCCAGGAATCATTTACTTTAACGATCGATTGGGCGGCCGCCGCCGCCTCGATGCTTTCGCATAACGCGAGGATTCGCTAGCGCGATAAACAGCCAGGAGGATTACGGGTTCGATGACGCCTAAACAAGTATTGCAGATGATCAAGGATCAGGGAGTCGTGATGGTCGATATCAAGTTTATCGATCTGCTCGGCACCTGGCAGCATTTCACCGCGCCGATCTCCGAGTTCAAGGACGAAGCGCCTTTCGAGGAAGGACTGGGCTTCGACGGCTCGTCAATCCGCGGATGGCAGGCGATCGATGCGAGCGACATGCTGGTGATTCCCGATCCCGACACGGCGGTGATGGATCCGTTCACCAAGGACCCGACCCTGTCGCTGATTTGTAACATCTCGGATCCAATCACCCGCACCGATTATTCGCGCGACCCGCGCAACATCTCGCGCAAGGCCGAGGCTTACCTCAAGTCCACCGGAATCGGCGACCTGTGTTTCTTCGGTCCGGAGCCGGAGTTCTTCATCTTCGACTCGATCCGTTTCGATACCACGCAGAATTCGAGCTACTACTATATCGACTCGAATGAAGGTAACTGGAACGCGGGCCGCGAGACCGCCGTCAAGGGCGGACTCAACACCGGCTACAAGGTCAGAAACAAGGAAGGCTACTTTCCCGTTCCGCCCACCGACAGCTTGCAGGATATCCGCACCGAGATGGTGCTCGAGATGCAGCGGGTCGGAATCCGCGTCGAGAAGCAGCATCACGAAGTCGCGACCGCCGGACAGGCGGAGATCGACATGCGCTTCCAGCCGCTGACCAAGATGGCGGACTGGCTGACCTGGTATAAGTACATCGTAAAGAACGTCGCTGTGCGCCACGGGATGACGGCGACCTTCATGCCCAAGCCGATCTTCGGAGACAACGGCACCGGGATGCACTGCCATCAGAGCATCTGGAAGGGCGAGACGCCGCTGTTCGCGGGCAACGGATACGCGGGGATGTCGGAACTCGGGATGCACTACATCGCGGGCATCCTGCATCACGCGCCCACCATCGCGGCGTTCACCAATCCGGGCACCAATTCATATCGCCGCCTGGTGCCGGGCTTCGAGGCTCCGATCAACCTCGCGTACTCGAGCCGCAACCGCTCGGCTTCGGTGCGAATCCCGATGTACTCGCCGTCGCCCAAGGCCAAGCGGATCGAAGTGCGCTTCCCCGACCCGACCTGCAATCCGTACCTCGCGTTCTCCGCGATGCTGATGGCGGGGCTCTACGGAATTCAGCGCCGGCTCGATCCGGGCCAGCCGCTCGACAAGGACATCTACGCGCTGACGCCGTCGGAGCTGGCCGAGGTGCCGAGCATGCCGGCCTCGCTCGAAGAATCGCTGGCGAACTTGAAGCGCGACCACGAGTTCCTGCTCAAGGGCGACGTCTTCACCGAGGATCTGATCGAGACCTGGATCGATTACAAGATGGCCAAGGAAGTCAGCGCCATCCGGCTGCGGCCGCATCCCTACGAGTTCGCGCTTTACTACGACGCGTGAGCTGAAACGTTCAATCGCAAATGCGAAACGGCGGCGCGCCTCGAGCGCGCCGCCGTTTCTTTTCCAATCTCGACTGGCGCTACTTCTTCTTTTTTGGCGCCTTGACCTTGCCGATGAGTTCGATCGAAATGGCCGGATTGGCCGCGTCGCTCGAGATGGTGAGCGTCCCCTGATGCGTCCCGCTTTGGCTCGGCGTGAAGCCGACGGAGAACTCGCAGCGTCCGCCCGGTGCGATGGGGCTCACGCACGCGCCGCTGGGCGCGAACTCCGGATTTGAGGAATCGATCGAACCGACGTTGATCGTCTGATCCTGCTTGCGGGACTTCTTGTTGATCATGGTGACGGGCCTGGATGCTCCCGCCTTGAGCACGATCCGTCGCGGCTTGGCTTGCAGTACTGCGGTGACCGGCGTGGGCGTTGCGGTTGGGGTGGCCGTCGCGGTCGGCGAGGGCGGAGCGGCGGTCAATTGCGGGCACGGATTGTTCGACAGAATCTGGCGGTAATCCGTAAAGGAAAATCCAACTCCGCCTTTGGCCGGATAGGCGAGTTGCACCAGGTTGCCGTACTCGGCGGTCGAGGTGCCGCCGAAGTCGTTCATGAGATTTAAGAAGCTCGCGCCGCCGAGTTGCCACACGCAGGTGTTGCCCGCGGACGAGGCCGTGAATATCGGATAGAACGCGGCCCCGCTCGGCGGATTCGAGCACGTTGACGGGAATTGCGTACACTGCTCGAAGGTCGGCATGTCATCCTCGAACGCGGCCTGAGTGTAATCGGTCATGGTGTTGCCGCTGCTTGAATCCTGGAAGGCGGGACTCGAGAAACGAATCGGCGCGGGATGCATCAATGCGTCCTGGGTGGGGTTCGAGTTGGTGCCCGGCCAGTTTAGGCCGTACGCGATACCGTCGAAATCGGTGTCGTTGTTGGTGCATCCGGAGACCTGCACGTTGGTCGATTGCGACGCCGCGTAGCAGACAGTGTCATCGCTATCGAGGCTTGAATCCTGAACTCCGGGCGAGGTGCAATCTCCGGTCGAGGTGTCCACGCTGTCGCAGAACTCGAAGTGGCCGATCTCGTCGGCGAACGCGATATTGTACGAATGCGCCGCCCACGGAACCCGCGTATGCACTGACGAGGTCGAGTACATCGGATGGTACGCGTACGGCTGCGTCGTGCAGGTCGTGGCGTTGGGGTTGAAGACCACTTGCTGAAACCCGTTGGCGGTGCTTGCGGTCATCGAGCCTTGGGTGCCGGTCGTAACGTCCTTGAGCACAACGGTGAAGCCGGCGCTCGTATCGTACATCTGCACCTGAACGTCGTCGCCGGCGTTCATCAGGAAACTGGGTCCACCCACGTTGCCGGTAGTCGTGATTGTGGCATCCTGGATCGGTTCCGGACCGTATTGGCTCTGGCACGACGCATTGTTCTGCTGTCCGGTGTTCTGATTGTACGAATACTCGTCGATAGTCAGAGCGGCGCACCACTGCCTCGCCGAGCAATAGATCCATCCCGGCGGATAAAACTGCATCTCCATGAACGCGGTTCCCGGATGATGCCCGATATAGTCAGCCGCCTTCGTGTTGGGGTTGTCGAAGATATTGCTGTCGCTGTCCGGGGTGCAGGTGTTGGTGTAGTTGGGCGCCGATTGCGTGTCGCACATCGCCATCCCGAACCAGAATGCCGGGTGCAGCATGAAATTCCACGTGCCGCCCGTGCCGTTCTGTTGGGGCGGCGTGGACGGCTCGGTCGGAATGGTAAGATTGTAGAAGCTCGAATTCCCCGCGCCCGGCGTGCTCGAATAGAATAAAACCGCCGGCTCGTCGTGGCCGATATATTTTCTTTTGTATGGAATCGGCGTGTCGGTGCAGTACCACGGTTCCGCGAGGCAAAGTGGATTGCTCGAATACGCCCCCGACGGCACCACCTCGAACAGGCTGCTCGAGGCTTGCGCGTGGGCGCCCGAGGCTGCCGCACCGAGCATCATCACGGCGGCCAGCGCGGCCGCGCCGAGTTGCCTGATCGCGTTCGATGCGCGTGTGCGAGGGAGGGTTTCGTTCTGCGTCATCTGTTTCCCCTGTTCAGAAGCGGCGGCAAGCTGCGACTCTTATGAGTTAATGTCTAAGCCAAGCGCATTAGAGCATCAATTTAGCTATTAGGTCCGTCTAGCTAACCAAACACATCGCAGCACCCGTATTTACATCAACGTGCCATAGAGCCGCGAAAGCTTCAACTCGTTACCGGCCCGTGCATCCGAATTTCAAAGGAATTGGAATCTCGCCGGGCGAGGCCGCCGCGGCGTGCGGAGCTAGCGGTGCGCGCCGCGCCAGTCGGTTGCAACTTGCAGCATCGTCGCGAACGTCACGCCGCGACGGGTTCGGAGGTGTTCGAGCAGCCGCTCGAGCATCAGCATCCGATGCCCCCGGCCGATCACCTGCGGATGCATCGTTAGCGTGTACACGCCCGCGCCGACGCGATCGTAGAGATAGTCGAAATCGCCGGCCCAGATTTCATAGACGGCGTTCGGAGAAGCCAGCCCCGGCTGGATTCCGGCACGGCTGGTCACGTACTCGAAGGCCGGAAAATCGTCGAGACCCCAGGTGAACGGCAGCTCGACGACCTGCGTATCTTTACCGAACATGTAGGGTCCATCGGCGGGAGCCTGATCGCCCGCGCGCAAGAAATACGGCGCGAAGTCGTTGCCCATCAGACTCGAGTCATAAACAAAGCCGTGCTTGACGAGCATCGCGACCATATTCTCGCTCAGCCCCGCGCCGGGCGAGCGGTAGCCGAGCGGACGGCATCCGGCGATCTTTTGCAGGACCTCATTGCCGCGAAGCAGAATCTGTTCTTCGTCTTCGGGGCTCTTGGGATGGGTGTGCAGATAGCCGTGATTGCCGATCTCGTGGCCGTCGGCGACGATCCGCTCGACGATTTCGGGGAAGGTCTCGGCGCTGTGTCCGGGAACAAACCAGGTCGCGGGAATTTGCAGATTTTTCAGCAGCTCGAGGATTCGCACGGCGCCGACGCGGCCGAATTCCCCGCGCGAAATCGCGGACAGCGAGCGCGCGCGAAACCCGCCGATCCATAACGAGAGCGCGTCGAAATCAAAACTCAGGCACACCGAGATTTTCGCGTCCATCGGGGCAATCCTCGAGATTAGGTCTTTAGCTCTCGCGTGGAGGCGCCGCCCCAGCTTCGAGCTTTTCGAGCCGCTGCTGGAGCTTCGTGTTCTGCTCGCGCAGCTTGTCCAGGTCGTCGCGCAGGCGGTTGCCTTCCTCGATATGGCTGCGTCCCTCGCTCAAAATCGCGACCGCTTCATTAGCGCGGCGTCCGATGCGTCCGTCGAGGTCGCGCTCGGCGAGCCTGCGCATCGGCGCGATCCCGCGCTGGTCGCCGATCTCCTCGAAGGCGGCGGGCAGGCGCATCCGCACCATGAATTCGCGGTCGTCGGTGAGCGGAGCCAGGAGATCGATAATCTCGTCGCGCGCGGATTCCTTGTGATGCGCGATACGCGCGAGCAGGCCGATCGCGGCGACGCGCGCCCGCGGCGGGCGTCCGTAGGCGCACCATTCGCGGCCGATCGCGAGCGCGCGATCGTCGCGAGTCTCGGCGATTGCGGCGATCGCGTGCGCGCGAATCGCCTCGAGGTAGGAAGGCCGTTCGAGCGCCTTTTCGAGCTGCGCGAAAGCGCGCGGGTCGCGGGTCTTGCCCAGCGCCAGGGCGGCTTCGGCCTCGACGAAATAACTCGGGTCGCCGTGGCCGAGAACCCCGGCGAGCGCGTCGGCCGCGCGCGGATTGGCGCGAAATTCGCCGAGCGCGCGTATCACGGAGCGCCGCGCCTTCGGATGCGCGAGCTGCACACCTTCCAGGAGCGCATCGAGCGCGGTCTCGGTGCGGATCTCGCCGAGCGCGGCGGCGGCGTCCGCCTGCACGCCCCAGAAGCTGTCGCCGAGCATCGCAATTCGCAGTGCGGCGGCAGCTTGCGGGCTGCCTTCCTTGCCGAGATCGTGCGCTGCGGCCGCGCGTCCTATCGCCTCGGGCGCGTGTTTGAGTTCGAGTTCGAGCGCCTCGCGTCCGCGCTTGTGCTTGAGCGTCTTGACCAGGTCGTGGCCCGGATCGAAACGGACGGCCTTGGGAGCCTTGTCGCAGGCGAACACGAAGACGTGCTCGCGCTCGCGAACTTCGACGCGATGGCGGGTCTCGGCGCCGGCGGCATCCATCAGCGCAATCGTCGCGGTCATACGGAACAGTCCGGTCGCGTCGGAGGTCTTGTGGGTCTGCTTGACGGTGACGCTTATAAGCTTGCGCTTGTCGTCGAAGGTGCTCGAGACTTCGAGCTCCGGATGGCCTTCCTTGTAAACCCATTGGTCGAAAAAGAAATCCAGGTTGCGTCCGGTCGCGTCCTCGAAGGCGTGCTGCAAGTCCTGGGTGATGACGTTGCGGCCGCGATGGCGCGTGCAATAAAGATTCAGCGCCTTGAAGAACATCGCGTCGCCGGTCTCGCGGCGCAGCATGTGCAGCACCAGCGAGCCCTTTTCGTAGAGATGGCGATCGAACAGCTCGATCGGCGCGCGATAGCGGTTGCACACTATTGGGCGGCGGTAGTGATGCCCGTCCTCCTCGAAATATCCGCCGCGATCCTGGCGCAGGTTCCACGCGAATTCGTCGGCGCCCAGGTTTTCCTCGCACCACAGCGCCTCGAAGTAGGTCGCGAAGCCCTCGTTCAGCCACGCGTGCGACCAGTCGCGGCAGGTCAGCAGGTCGCCCCACCATTGATGCGCCAGTTCGTGCGCGACCAGCGGATCGCTTTTGAAATCAAGATGCGCGCGCGCGTCGTGCATCGTGTCGGCGGTCTGGGTGGTCGCCGAGGTGTTCTCCATCCCGCCGAAGATGAAATCGCTGACGGCGACTTGCGCGTACTTCGCGTACGGGTAGGGTACGCCGATTTTGCGCTCGAAGAATTCGATCATCTTCGGGGTGTTGCCGAATGCGCGGCGCGCGTCGTCCTCGCGTCCGGGCTGCACGTAGTAGAGAACCGGGGTCGCTCCGGCGTGATCTTCGAGCACGGTGAACTCGCCCGCCGCGAGCGTGATCAGATAAGCCGAATGCGGGACGTCGTGGCGAAAATGGAAGCTCCGCGTGTGCGCCGCGCGGTTGTGTTCGACCGATATTTGCGCGCCGTTGGAGACCGCTGTGAACGCCTCGGGCACGGTGGCGATCACTTCGCTCGTGGTGCGGTTGTTCGGGTAGTCGTAGCAGGGAAACCAGTAGCGCGAATCCTCGTCCTCGCCCTGGGTCCAGGCCTGCACGGGCTTGTCCGGGTACGCGTCGTCGGGACCGACGAAATACAATCCGCGCCGAGGTGTGGCCGAATAATCGATCGCGAGCTCGATTTCCGCGCCGGCCGCAAGCGGGCTCGCTAGCGTGACGCGCAGCTTGTGGTCCGCGCTCTCGAACGCGGCCGGTTCTCCGGCGGCGCGAACCGCGGCGATTTCGAGTTCGGCGGCGTCGAACTCGAGCGTGGCGAGTCCGTCGGCGATCGCGGCGACGCGATGCGTCGCGGTGCCGGAGATTCGCTTGCGCTCGAAGTCGAGCGCGACTTCGAGCTTGATATGTTTGATCTCGGCGGCGCGATCGCGCGGCCATTTAGGCTCGACGTGCGCGGGCTGAAACGGGCGGCGTCCGCGCGCGAAGCGGCCGGTGAAGGCGTGGCGGTCGCCGAGTTCGAGCGCCACCTGATCGAGAAAACGCGGCTTGTGCATGAGCGCGATCCTAGGCAGCGCGTGGCGTGCGCGCAAACGCGCAAGCAAGAGAATCCACAGATTACACGGATTTCACGGATTCAGACCGCTCGCGTCCGGCGCACGCCGGACGCGAGCGGGACTTCCGGTTCGAAATCTTTTAATCGGTGCAATCTGTGAAATCTGTGGATTGTGCTTTATCCCGGCGCCAGCACGAGCGCTTCGAGCGGCGCCAGACGCAGCGCGCCCGAGAGTGCGCCTTGCGCGCGGGCAGGGTCGCTGCTCAGGAGAATCGCGCCGCGCGGAATTTCGATCTCGAGCGGCGCGTTCGAGAAATTCAGCGCGACGATCGCGCGGCTGGTCCCCGCTTCGCGCGCGAAGATGAAGCTCTCGTCCGGCGAATCCAGGATCGTCAAATCGCCGCTATGCAGCGCCGGGTTCTCGCGCCGCACGCGAATCATCCGGCGATAGAACGAGAGCATAGAGGCGGCATCATCCATCTGCCGCGCGGCGTTGATCGCCGTGAAATCGCCGCACCTGAGCCACGGCTCGGCGGCGCTCGAAAATCCGCCGTTGGGCGCATCGGACCACTGCATCGACGTGCGGCATCCGTCGCGTCCGACCGGATCGCGCCACGCGCTGGTGGGAATCTCGACGTTGGGCATCCCGAGTTCCTCGCCGTAATAGAGAAACGGCGTGCCGCGCAGCGCGAGCAGCATCACCGCTGCAAGCCGTGCGCGCGCCGCGGATAACTCGCCGTCGGCGTAACGCGTGATATGGCGCGGGAAATCGTGATTCGACAGCGTGTAGGTCGGCCACGAGCCGCGCGGGAACAAACGCTCGACTTCGGCGACCTGGGCGCGAAAGCTTGCCGCGCTCCAAGGGCAGAACAGAAAGCGGAAGTTGAACGCTTGCTGCAATTCGTCCGGGCGCAGATAGTCGGCCAGCGAGCGGTTGTCGCGCGGCCATACCTCGCCGACTATCACGCGGTCGCCGCCGTACTCTTCGAGCACGCGCCGGAAGCCGCGCACGATCTCGTGCACCTCGAGCTGATCGACGTCGTATAGATGCTGCTGCCTGAGCGCGACATCGGTCATCGCGCCCGGCTCGAGTTTGGCCAGCGGAGGATTGTCGCGCAATTGCGCGTCCTTGATTAGCCCGTGGATGACATCGACGCGGAACCCGTCGGCGCCTCGGTCGAGCCAGAAGCGCATCACGTCGTGCATCGCGGCGACCACCTCAGGATTGCGATAATTCAGGTCCGGCTGCGATTCGAGGAACAGATGCAGGTACCATTGGCCGCTCGCGTCGTCGTATTTCCATGCCGGGCCGCCGAAGATACTGACCCAGTTGTTGGGCGGACGATCCGGCGCCCCGGGCCGCCAGATGTACCAATCGCGCTTGGGGCTGGTGCGCGAGGCGCGCGACTCGCGAAACCATCGATGCTGATCCGAGGTGTGATTGGGCACCAGGTCCAGGATGATCCGGATCTCGCGGCGATGCGCTTCGGCGATCAGCCGGTCGAACGCGGCGAGATTGCCGAGCTCCGGATGCACATCGCAGTAATCGCTTACGTCGTAGCCCCAGTCCGCAAGCGGTGACGGATTGATGGGCGAGAGCCAGAGCGCGTCGATCCCGAGCGAGCGCCGAGTTCCGTCGTTCAGGTAATCGAGATGCGCGGTGATCCCGTCGAGGTCGCCGATTCCGTCGCCATTCGAGTCGGCGAAGCTGCGTGGATAAATCTGATAGAAGACCGCACGCCGCCACCAATCCGATACCATCGCGGGGTCCTTTGCCGCGCCGCGCGACCCTAGTCGCCGAAACCGAGGTCCTTGAGGCTCGTGCGCGCGGCATCGGCGCGATCGCGATGCACCATCAGGCGCGCCGCTATCGCGGCGGTTGAGCCGAGCATCCGCGAGCCGTCGGCGTCGAACACCCAGCACTCGAAGCCCGCCTCGGAGAGCAGGTCGCGCGCCATCTGCACCTGGGTCGAATCGATGGTCGAGAAAACTTCCTCGAGTTCGTCGGGTGCGAAATTCCGCTGCTCATCCATCGCGCGTCTCCTCGATTCGATAGTGACCGGCCCTGGTCATCCGCCGGCTGCGCCGCCCTGGGACGCGGCCATGATGCCTCTGACTCGATTGTAGATGATTGCGGCCGCGCCGGCGACGATCAAAAGCGCGACCACGCCATCAAAGCGATGAAACCACGGCGCGAGGTCCGCCCAATGCTGCCCGAGCTTCATTCCCGCATAGGCCAGGATCAGGCACCATAGGTACGATCCCACCAGCGTGTAGAGCGTAAACGGAACCAGCCGCATCCGCGCGACCCCGGCCGGAAACGCTATAAAGGTGCGGATCACCGGCAAGAGCCGGCTGATGAACACGGCGGGCGCTCCCCAGCGCGCGAAAAACCGGTCGGCCATCTCGATTTCGTGCGGCGCGATCAGCACGTAGCGTCCGTACTTGAGCAGAAACCATCGCCCGCCGCTCGCGCCAACGTAATAGGCGGCGTACGAGCCGAGCAGGCATCCGAGCGCGCCCGCGATCGCAACGCCCTGCAAATCGAAGCGTCCGGTATGCACCAGGTAGCCCGAAAACGGCATGATGACTTCGGACGGCAGCGGGATACACGCGCTCTCGAGCGCCATCATCAGCACCACGCCGCCGTACCCGAGCGACGAAATCGCCGCGATGATGAAGGCCGAGACGGCGCTCATGAGCTTGTCGATCATGTGGCCAGGTTTCCTGTGACGCTCCCGCGCGGCGGTACGGTCATAAACCGGGGGCGGGCGCGGGATCGGTCAGGTTCCGAGGGTGCCATTTCGACTATGGCAAAGCGAGTGCGGATCGGTTGCCCGGCGGCGCGAATTTGTCGTACACTCCCGTTATCGACTACTGTATATATGTTGAACGAGAAGAACGTACAGTGAACCCAAGAACCGGCGCACGGCGCCCGGCAAGCTTCGCCGCCAAGCGCGGAACCTGCCGCGGGCGCCAAAATTAACCCCCGAGATGAGCCCCGACGAGGACCCCGCGATGGCCAAGGACACACTGAGCATCACCGATAACCGCACCGGCAAGAGCTACGAAATTCCCATCGAAGAAGGCGGCGTGATTCGCGCCGCCGCGCTTAGGCAAATCCGGACCGCGCCCGAGGATTTCGGCCTGATGTCCTATGACCCCGCATTCACCAACACCGCGTCGTGCCGCAGCCGGGTGACCTATATCGACGGTGACAAGGGAATCCTGCGTTACCGCGGCTATCCGATCGAGGTGCTGGCCGAGAAGAGCAATTATCTCGAGACCGCGTATCTGATCGTCAAAGGCGAGTTGCCCGATCGCGAGCATTATGAGCGTTGGGAGCACAACATCAAGATCCACACGATGGTCCATGAGAATATCAAAAAATTCATGGAGGGCTATCGCTACGACGCACATCCGATGGGGATGCTGGTGGGGACGGTCGGCGCGCTCTCGACGTTTTATCCCGATGCGAAAAATATCCACGATCTCGAATCGCGCCGGCTCCAGACCCGCCGCCTGATCGGAAAGATCCCCACGCTCGCCGCGTTCGCCTATCGCCACACGCGCGGGCTTCCGTACGTGTACCCCGACAACGATCTTAGCTACACGGGCAATCTGCTCTCGATGCTGTTCCGGATGACCGAGCTCAAGTACCAGCCCAATCCGGTGCTCGAGCGCGCGCTCGACGTGCTGTTCATCCTGCACGCCGACCACGAGCAGAACTGCTCGGCCAACGCGATGCGCGCGGTGGGCAGCTCGCAGCCTGATCCGTATGCGGCGGCGGCCGCGGCCGTCGCGGCGCTGTATGGTCCTTTGCACGGAGGAGCCAACGAGGCTGCGATTCGCGGGCTGATGGAAATCGGCTCGGTCAAAAATATTCCCGCCTTCATCAAAGCGGTTAAAAACAAGGAACGCCGCCTGATGGGCTTCGGGCATCGCGTTTACAAGAACTACGATCCGCGCGCGAAGATCTTGAAAGAGATGGCCGAGCAGGTGTTCGAGGTTACCGGCCGCAACCCACTGATCGATATCGCGGTCGAGCTCGAGCGGATCGCGCTTGCGGACGACTACTTCATCTCGCACAAGCTCTATCCGAACGTCGATTTCTACTCGGGCATCATCTATCAGGCGATGGGCTTTCAGATGGAGATGTTCCCGGTGCTGTTCGCGATTCCCAGAACCTCGGGATGGATGGCGCAATGGGCTGAAATGGTCCGCGACCCCGAGCAGGCCATCGCGCGTCCCCGCCAGGTTTATATCGGCGAGCAGACGCGCGCGTACACGCCGATCGACGGGCGGCCCAAGCCGATCATGCGCGAGGACGCGGTCAGCGAGGCGATTTGAGCAAATCGCGCAAGCGTCCGCCGGAGATGCTCGCAGATGCATCGGGCGTGAAAACTTGACAGATTAGAGGTGGCATAAGATGTCTCGTCTTGCTAAAAGAGTATAAGCGCACTCTAGGTTCGGGGACGCTTGATCCCCAATCCATCGCGGGAAGTTGAAATTGTTATGGAAAGGCAGGGCGAGACCGGAATTCGCTACCTGAGCATCGACGAGATGTTCCTCAAAATCGACCGGCTGCGCACCGAGCGCGAGCAATCCTCCGCTGCGGCGGAGGGGAATCCCGATTACGTCGCCCACTTCGAGGCTTGGGCAGCTGGAGAAGCCGCTGGCGCCCCGTGGATGGAGCACGAACCCGCGCCCGAACCGGCCAAACCCACGCGCGAAGCGAGCAGTGCCGATCTGCTCTCGAGCGGGGACTACGTATGGATTGGCGACGACATGGCGGTCCATCTCGAGGCCGCCGACCCGCAGGACTTGGCGGCATTCCTGGCGCACGATGATGACGAGCAAGAGGCGATCGAAGATTTCGATGCGCGTGAGCTGGATGCGGAAGAGCTCAATGCGGCGGACCAGCCTTGGCGCACCGCTCCGATCGGATTTCTGGCGAAGTGGGGTATCGAGCGTTACGCGCTTGGCGCAACGGCGCTGGGAATAGCGGCGCTTGTGGTCCTTGGCACCGCGCTGCACATGGGTCGGGTTGAAACCGCGCGGAGCACGCTTGCGGCGGCGGCAGGACTCATGGCAGGTCACGATCCATATTCCGAAATTACCGGCGCCGAGAATCTGATTGAGGTTGAGGCGCCGACCGGACCATTCGGCGTCGCCGCCGCGGCGCCCCGGCGCCGTCGTCAAGAACCCGGGCAGATCGAGGAGCAAGTGCATCAGGCACTCGCGGATCGGGGCTTCTGGGATATCGGCGTGTCGGCCGGTAATCGGGGCGACGTTTATCTGGCGGGCGATGTTTACAGCATGGCCGAAGCCCACTACGTGATGGCTGTGGCGTGCCGTGCGGCGCATGTCGCGCGCGTGTTTTTCCTGCATCCGGACGTGCAACCGGCCGAGGGTCCCGCGTATTTCGGCGCGGTCGCGGCATACGCGCCTTCGGTATGGGGCGCAAAGATTACGTCTGTGGCGATCGGCTCGCCGGCCTACATGGCGGGAGTGCGTGAAGGCGATATAATCCGCGGGTTCGACCATAAGACTATCGCCGACGCTGACGAGTTGCGCGCGGCGGTAGCGGCGCATCAACCCGGCCAGCGAATCCAGATTCGAGTATGGCGCGACAATGCGAACGACTTCCTGACCGCGCGGCTCGAGACCCTGCCCTCGACGGTAGTCGCGATGCGCTAGCGCCGATCGACGATTGCACCGCAATCAACAGCCGCGCCGCCAATTCGAAGCGAGCGCGGCTTTTGTTCCGAGGTCGGGATTTTCCCCCTACGCGCGCTCCTTGAAGTGCGGCTTGCGCTTCTCGACGAACGCGCGCGCCCCCTCTTCGATATATCCTGCGCGCACGCACAGCACCTGATTGCGGTCCTCCATCGCAATCGCCTGCTCCAGGCTGCCCGCATCGACGCTCGCCCACATACATTCCTTGGTCAATCGCAGTCCCAGCGGCGATGTCTCGATCATCTCGACTGCGAGCCGCCGCGCGGCGGCGTCAACCTCGTCATCGGGCACCAGTTCGGAGACCAGTCCGGTCGCGAGCGCGCGCTGGGCGTTAATGAAGCGCCCGGTCAGCAGTAATTCGGCGGCGACCGCCGTTCCCACAGTGCGCGGCAGATGGTAGCTCGTTCCCATGTCGCACGCGGAGAGCCCGATCCGGATGAAGGCGGCGTTGAAGCGCGCGGATTCCCCGGCGATTCGCAGGTCGCAAGCCAGCGCCAGTGAGAAACCTCCGCCCGCCGCCGGACCCCGCACGGCCGCGATAAACGGCTGCGGTGCGCGGCGCATCGCGACCACCAGGTCGCTCATCCGGCGCTGCACCTCGACAGTATCGGTGGTCGAAGTACCAAGGCCGGTGCCGCCGCGGTTCTGTTCCTTGAGGTCCAGCCCGGCGCAGAACGCGCGTCCGGCGCCGCGCATCACGACCACGCGGGTGTTCGCGTCGGAGGGGAGCCGGCGCAGAAATTCCTCGAGCTCGGCCACCATCTGCGCGCTCAGTGCGTTGAGGTTGTGCGGGCGATTCAGCGTCAGCCAGCAAATCGCGCCTTCGTTTTTGATTTCGATCGCTTCGTAATTCATTTGGTTAACCTCGGTAGATTCGGTTGATTGGGAAGCAGCGTTGCGCGCCGGCGGATGCCGGGCGCCGCGGCCGGGGACCCGCGCCGATCCTCCCGCGAATCCGCGCAGGGCCGGTTTTGCAGGTCCCCGAACTGTCCCTTGACATAACTCGGACCGGACCGGAGTCTTTGCTCCAACCACGGCTCGCGGCGCGTTGCCGCATCCGCGAAGGATCGCCTTCGGGATTCAGAGCAAGGTAAGGAGACGCGATGGCTGGAGACAGTGACATACTGACAATCGCTGAGTTGTCGCGGCATCTGCGGGTTCATCCGACCACCATCTATCGCCTGCTGCGGCAGGGACGTATTCCCGGCTTCCGGGTTGGCAGCGCCTGGCGCTTCAACAAGGACGCGATCGAAAAATGGGAGCACGCACAGGGCCGCATAACCGACCTCGAGACTCCGCAGCGTGGACGCCGTGCGCGGAACCCGCAGGCCGCGCGCGCCAGAAAGTAGAGCGCAGAGCCGATGCGTGGTGCAAGCGCACGGCGTGCGACCCGATAACCCGAATCATCGCTGCGGGTTGATTCTGTCGCACGCCGCCAGCGCCGCCGGATGACGGTGGTGCGGGAGCACGGCGGGCGCGAGTCGGACCGCACCCCGTTTGACAACTGCGCTCCGAACCTAATAGCTAATCTGCAAGCGATTCTTTCAAACGATCTTTTAACGCGGAGTGTTACGCGGCGATGCCGACCAAGTACACCGACGTAAAGGGCCACGCGACATATTACTACTATCACGGCGCGACCACGCTGCCCGACGTGACGCCGGATTTAAGCCGCGGCCGCGCGGTTTTATTGATCCACGGCGCGGGCTCGAACGCCCACGTGTGGCATCGCCAGATCGCCGCGCTCGGCGGCGCGCACAGTCCGGTCGCGCTCGATCTGCCGGGCCACGGCCGCTCGGCGGGGGTCGAGGGGCTTGCGACGGTACAGGATTACGCGGATTTTGTAGCCGCGTTCATGGACGCGCTGAACCTCCGCTCGGCGGTGATTCTCGGCCATTCGATGGGCGGCGCGGTCGCGCTCGAGCTGGCGCTGCGCCATCCGGCGCGCGTACAGGCGCTGATCCTCGCCGCGACCGCGGCGAAGTTCAACCTCCCGTCCGGCCTGGCCGAGTCGCTGCGCGCGGTGATGATGGGGCGCGCGCCGCAGGCATTCAACACCGACGGCTACTCGCCGAAGACGGTCAAGGAAAACTTCGACGTGGTGCGCGAAGGCTGGATGGAGCAAATCAGGACTGATCCGCGCGTGCGCTATACCGATATCGTCGCGTGCGCCAAAGTTGATGTGCAGGGCGCGATCGCCAAGATCGACCAGCCCACCCTGGTGGCCGCCGGCGCCGACGATCAGGTCACCACGCCGGCCGATGCCGAGCTGATCAAGAGCAAGATTCGCGGTGCGAAGCTCGCCGTGATTGCCGACTCGGGCCACTGGATCTTGCACGAGCGGCCGGCCGAGTTTCAGGCTGCGATCGACGACTTCCTCGCCGAGCTTAAGTAAGGAATCCGCGATGAGTCTTTCCAGAAAAACCGCAGTCGCCGGGGTCTTCGAGCATCCAACCCGTTTCGCCCCGGACAAGTCGATGTTCCAAATCATGGCCGAAAGCGTGCGCGGCGCGCTCGAAGACGCCGGTCTCAAGATCAAGGACGTTGACGGCCTGGCGACCACCGGCATGGGCATGGGTGGGATGGGGATAATCGGGTTTGCCGACTACCTGAACCTGACGCCTAACTATGTCGATTCGACCGCGATCGGCGGATCGTCGTTCGTCGCGCATACCGCACACGCCGCCGCCGCGATTGCCGCCGGCCTGTGCGAGGTTTGCGTGGTCGTTTATGGCTCGACGGCGGCGTCGTCGCGCTTCGCGATCGGCACCGGTGGTGCTGGAGGCTCAGGCGATCCGCCGGATCAGTATGACGCGCCGTTCGGCGTCACCACGGTCGGCGCCTACGCGATGATCGCGCAGCGCCACATGCATGATTACGGCACCAGGTCCGAGCAGCTCGCCGAAATAGCGGTCACGATGCGATTGCACGCGTCGATGAATCCGGTGGCGAAGTATCGCGATCCAATCACGGTCGCCGACGTGCTCGCCTCGCGCGTGATCTCGTCGCCGCTGCATCTGCTCGATTGCTGCATCATCTCCGACGGCGGCGGTGCGCTGGTGATCACCTCGGCCGAGCGCGCGAAAAGCCTCAAGAAGAAGCCGGTCTATATTCTCGGCGTCGGCGAGGCGGTGCGCCACGCGGCGCGCGGACAGCGCGACTATCTGGATATCGCCGCGGCGCAATCGGGCAAACTCGCCTTCGAGCGCGCGGGCGTCGCGCACAAAGATATCGACATGGCGATGATCTACGACTCGTTCACAATCACCGTGCTCGCGACGCTCGAGAATCTGGGCTTCTGCAAACGCGGCGAGGGCGGCGCGTTCGTTTCCGGCGGACGGCTGCGCTACGACGGCGCGTTCCCGATCAACACCGACGGCGGCGGTCTGTCGTCGAACCATCCGGGGATGCGCGGAATTTTCCTGGTGATCGAGGCGGCCAAGCAACTTCGCGGCGAATGCGGTCCGCGTCAGGTTAAAAATTGCAAAACCGCGCTGGTGCACGGCACCGGCGGCGCACTCGGCACCCGTCATTCGGGCGCGACCTTGATCCTCTCCAACCAATAGGGCATCGCTCATGGCAGAACAGCAGAAAGAAAAAAAATACGCGAAGCCGCTGCCGCATCTCGATGAGGAAAATCGGCCGTGGTGGGAAGCCCTCAAGCGCCACGAGCTGTATGTCCAGAAGTGCCGCGATTGCGGCGACCTGCGCTACTACCCGCGCGCTCTGTGCCCTGGCTGCCTGTCGTCGCGCACCGAGTGGATTCGCGCCAAAGGCCGCGGCAAGGTTTATACCTTCACCACCACCTACCAGAATGGCGCCGCCGGATTTCGCGAATCGCTGCCCTATATCATGGCCTACGTCGAGCTCGACGAGGGCCTCAAGATGCTCACCAATCTGGTGGAATGCCGCCCG
>DATKSQ010000146.1:0-18870 GCA_035531615.1 Binataceae bacterium (SeqCode) | reverse complement strand
AAATCGATTCCAATCGCGGTAATCTTCATCGCGGACCCTCCTCGCTTCCATTCAAGATGTTGCTTACATCTTTGGCCCGTATCGAGGCCGTTAAAAGGCGGGCGGGGGTCCATACCATCATTCCCGCGCGCGTGTCCGGCGCGCGTGAGGAATCCCGGATTGCAGTACCGCGGCGGACGAAAAGACCGGGATTTCCTTCGGCGCCGCTCAGGACAAGCTCTCGCGCGGCAGCCGGAGCTTGCCCTGAGCAATGTCGAAGGGCGCGAGAATGACACGCCGAGGAACCGAGCAAGACCGGAATTGTCGCTATGATATGCAGGCCTCAATAATCCGCCGTCAGCCGCCGCTTTTAACTGGAATCGCTATTTTCGATTGTTTGCACAGTCGCCCGACCCAAGATGGTTTGTCAAACGCGAAGTTCACGGTCCGCGTTGAAACCACAGCGCTTCCCACGCCGCCGCGATTAACCAGTTCCGCCCGGCGCCGGCATCTTGAGCGAAGGCCGCCGCGCCCCGCGCTCAAGATGCCTCGAATTTAAGCCGCGCCAGAAAAAAATCACAGACCCTGAGCAACGCCGAAGGGAGTGCCCGCGCGAGGCGCATCGCACCGATGATCGCGATCAGCCGCGCTCGCTCGAAATGATGGGCGTGGACTCGGCGGCATCGCAACCGCCGGTGCAGCGCCCGGCGCCTAACGAGCGTTAGGTTTTTTGCCAAATTTGTTCAGGGCTGAACTGTTCAGCCTTATGCTCGCGCGCGCTTCGTGCAAAATTGAGCGCATGGAACCAGGCTCCCACCTTCCCGATCGTCGCCCGCCGCGGCGCGGACGGCGGACTGCCGTATCGGGCAGCCTCCAGCGAGCGCGATCGCCGCTGGGGCTGAGACCATCGCAGGGGTTCTCATCCTTGACGGCGGAGGTGCGAAAGCCGGGACTCCGATTCGACGCGACGAAGTATGCGTGGCGGCGAAAATCCGCAGCACTTCCGCGGAAGATTTATGTGGCGACCGTCGAAATTTTTCAAATGAACCCATCGCGGCGCAGCCTGTTTCAGAATCGGACGGATTCACGGAACCTCGCGCGTGGGGTTATAGATAGGCGAATGCCCACGCCGAAACATCTGAACCTCGCGCTCAATCTTCCGCCACCGTTCGAGGACGCGATGAAATCGCTCGAACGCGAGATCATGCGGTTCATTCTGCGCACCACGCGCGATCGCGAGGACAGCCTTGACCTGTTTCAGGAAACCTGGCTGCGCGCGTACCGTGCGTATCCTTCCCTGCGCTCCGGAAGTGCGCTGCGCCCGTGGGTTTTCAGTATCGCGGCCAATCTGTGCCGCAACCGCGCGCGCGATCGGATGCGGCGCGCGCGCGTGATCGCGATTGATGGACGTGACCCGGCGGCCGAGGCGGAGCGACTGCGCCCCGATCGGAACGGTTCGCTCGAGGGCGCACTGGGAATCAAACGGGCGCTCGCCAAACTGCCGGGCAAACAGGGACAGGCGCTGATCATGCGCAAATTCGGCGGCATGGAGTACACGGAGATCGCGGCGCGGCTCAAATGCTCGCCCGAAAGCGCGCGCGCCGGCGTTTATCAGGCGCTCAAGAAGTTGAAGGCCTCGCAATGAAACCGATCCAACGATCCATTTCCGCCGCCACCCTGAAGGAGCCCGCTGACCGCGCCGTCGATTCGATGCTGCGCAAGGCGCGGCCGGGAATTCGCCGCGCGATGAAGCTTCTGCGCCGGCCCGAGGCGCGCGCCGGAATCGTCGCGACGCCGATCGGGCGGCTGTTCATCGCCGAGGGGCCGCACGGAATCGCGAGCCTCCACTTCCTGTCGATCGCCAGCGCCGAGCGGCCGCTCGAGCGGCTGCGGCGGCGGTTTGACCTGGTCGAGAACGAACCCTGGCGCGCGGATCTCGGCCGCCAGCTCGAGCGCTACTTCCGCGCCGACTTCAGCGTGCTTGAACGGCGCGTCGATCTAACCCTGGTCGAAAGCGAATTCCAGCGCCGCGCGCTGACCCGGCTGCGGGAAGTGCCTACCGGCTCGGTGATCACCTATCAAGGGCTGGCCGCGGCGCTCGGAGAGCCGGATGCGCAGCGCGCGATCGGCAATACGATGGCGTCGAATCCGGTGCCGATATTCGTGCCCTGCCATCGCGTGATTCGCTCTGACGGGACGATCGGGAATTACGGCGGCGGGGTCAAGAGCAAGATCCTGCTGCTGCGCAACGAAGGATTCGCCCTCGGCCCCGGTCCGCGGATTCCGGCGGCGGCGGTGATGGGTCATCGCCACACGAAGATTTACTGCCGGCCGGATTGCAGCGCCGCGAAACGCGCCGATCCGAGGCGGTCGTTGATCTTCGCCGACGCGGCGCACGCGCGCGATGCGGGACTGCGCGCGTGCAAGCTGTGCCGGCCCGGGTGAAAAAAAAGACGCCGCGCGGGCGGCGCCTTTGCGGGGCGTATATCGATCCGGGCTATCGCAAGATTGTTGGTTGAGCCGGTGGCTCGGGCCTATTCGGTCTCGTTCTGCTGCTGAAGCTGCTGCAACTGCTGGCGTTGCTGCTGGATTTCCTGTTGCTGCTGCTGGACCTGCTGCTGGGTCTGAGCGTTGGCGTTCTCGTTGTTCTGCATTTCGTTGCCGACCGCATATCCAGTCACGCCGCCGAGTCCTCCGCCGATCAGTGCGCCCAAGCCGGGCGAGCCGACCGCGGCGCCAACGAGCGCGCCGCCCGCGGCGCCCAAGCCGGCGCCGCCGAGAGTGCCCTCTTCACGGGTTGAAAGCGGTTGCCCGCTGCATCCCGCCACGAGTATCGCGGCGGCCAGCGCAATTGCCGCGATCATACTTGATTGCGTGCGCATGAATTTCATCCTCGCCTACCCATTAATACGCAGGCTGGGCTATTCGGTTTCCTGCGACTGTTTCAACTGCTGAAGTTGTTGCCGCTGCTGCTCGATTTGCTGCTGCTGAGATTGAATCTGTGCCTGGGTCTGAGCGTTGGCATTCTGCGAGTTCTGCATCGAGTTGCCGACCACGAATCCGGTCACGCCGCCGAGCGCGCCGCCGATCGCGGCGCCCGCGCCGGGCGCTCCGACCACAGCGCCGATAATCGCGCCGGTGGCGGCGCCGATACCCGCGCCGCCAAGGGTGCCTTCCTCGCGAGTCGAGAGCGGGTCGCCTGAGCATCCCGCCACGATAAACACGGCAGCCAAGGCCAATGCCGCGGTCCAAATCGCTGATTTGCGCATGGATGGCCTCCTGTAACTAAAGATGCGCCATGAGCTATTCGGTTTCGCTCTGTTGCTTGAGCTGTTGAATTTGCTGGCGTTGCTGTTCGAGTTGCTGCTGCTGCGACTGGATCTGGGATTGGGTCTGAGCGCTGGCGTTTTCCTGGTTCTGCATCGAGTTGCCGACCGCAAAGCCGGTGACACCGCCAAGCGCGCCGCCGATCGCCGCTCCCGCGCCGGGTGCTCCCACCGCGGCGCCGATAATCGCGCCGGTCGCAGCGCCGAGACCGCCGCCCAACAGGGTGCCCTTTTCACGGGTCGAGAGCGGTTGCCCGCTGCATCCCGTCATCACCGCGAGCGCGATGGCGGCAAGAACCACAGTTAACGATTTAGTCAGGAATTGCTGCACGGCCCCACCTCCGTCATTAGCCGGTACGCTTCGGCGCCCAGCCACGCCCTGCTCGAATCGCGAGCCCTTCGGGCACTTCCAGAACCAGGAGTTTGGTATCTTGCGGCTCGCCAATCAAGCCGTCCGCAGCCGGGCGACAGGATTAATTAAGCACGATTGGGACCGTGCATCCATCGTGAAAGTTAGGTCAAAATCTGGCCGCGTCTCTCACCACGATTGCGACGCCGCGCGTCAGGTTTCACTCGGGCAGCTTAGATGGACGCGTCGGCGCGCAACCCTGCCCTACCATCCTATTACCTGCGCGGGCATCACCGGTTTCGCCTGCCCGCGCGGATCGCATCCGCCCTGCACCAGGCCGCGCGCACGGTCAACCGAAACCGCTAGCACATGGCCTTCGGACCAGGGCGGACGAAGGTCGATCTGATGGCCGCGCGCGGCCAGGTCGGCGCGCACCGCCGCGTCGATTCGATCCTCGACGCGCAGCACGCCCGGCATCGCGTTGTGGGGATAGAAGGTGGACGCGAAGTGCGGGGTCGAAAACTTGGGCGCTTCGATTGCCTGTTGCAGGTCCATCCCGAATTCCGCGAGGTTGAGAAAAAACTCCAAGGTCCACTGATCCTGCTGATCGCCGCCCGGCGTGCCGAACGCCAGGTACGGCTCGCCCGCGCGCATCGCGAGCGAAGGCGACAAAGTGGTGCGCGGGCGTTTGCCGGGGACGAGTGAGTTGGGATGGTTCTCATCAAGGTAGAAGGTCTGCATCCGCGTGCCGAGCGGAAACCCGAGCGATTCGATAACCGGCGAACTCGGAATCCATCCGCCACTGGCCGTCACCGCGATCAGGTTCCCGGCGCGGTCGCAGGCGGTAACGTGGACAGTGCCTGCGCCCCAGGGGCGGGTTTCGCCCGCGCCGCCCGCGCGCAGCGCCCGCATCGCAAGCGGATCGCCGGGGCGCTGCTCGAGCGACGCGTGGCGCGGATCGATAAGCGCGCGGCGCAGCTCCGCGTAGCGCGGCGCCAGCAGAGCATCGAGCGCAACGCGCGTGAACTCGGGATCGGCGTAGTAGGCCTCGCGATCGGCAAACGCCAGCTTGGCGGACTCGACAACGGTGTGGATGTAGTCGGCGGAGTTATGCCGCATCGCGCGCAGATCGAAACCCTCGAGCACGCGGAGCTGCTGGAGAAACACCGGACCCTGCGACCACGGACCGCACTTGAAGACGGTGACGCCGCGATATTCGACGCTGGGCGGAGCTTCGATCCGGGAGGTGAAATTCGCCAGATCCTCCGGCCCGAGCAATCCGCCCTGCGCGTCCGACCATGCCACGATGTCGCGCGCGATATCACCGCGATAAAAGCGATCGCGCGCAGCCTCGAGCGCGGCCCGGCGGCCGCGGGCTTTAGCCGCGGATTCGGAGTCGAGCAGGCGGCGGAAAAAAACCGCCAGCGCCGGGTTCTTGATAATATCGCCAGGGTTGGGAATTTCGCCGTTGGGAAGATAGACCCGCGCCGACGACGGCCACTCGGTGCGAAATCTCTCGGCGTAGCTGCGGATTGAAGCGCCGGCGCCTGCCTGAAATTTGTCGCCCTCCACGATTGGCTCGCCGCACAATCCAACGTGCATCGGGAATCCGCTCTCGGCGAGTTCAAGCGCGGGCTCAAGCACGGCACCGAGCGGCATCGTTCCGAACTCGGACAACGCGGTGAGGAGCGCGCCGAGCGCGGCCGGTACTCCGGCGGCAAGCAGTCCGTATCCCGGAATCAAGTCTTTTCCGAGCGAACGGAAATGCTCGATTGTCGCGCGCGCCGGCGCGGTCATGTTGCCGTTGATCGCGACCACGCGCCGCGCATCTGCCGAATAGATGAGCATCGGCGCTTCTCCGCCGATCGTGTGCATGTGAGGATTGACGACCCCTTCGACGAACGTGCCCGCCACGGCCGCGTCGATCGCATTGCCGCCACGGGCGAAGATTCGCGCTCCGGCAGCGGCTGAAAGATAGTGCTGCGTGGCGATTACCGCCTGACGGCCCATCACGATCGGATACACGGTAGGCATAGTGGACCTCACGCGGTCGCGCGGAGTTGGCGCATCGCAAGACTTCAGGAGAAGTGCGCAGGATGTGGCAGTAATGTGACCATTTCGTTACAGAGGTGCCTCGAAAGCGCTATCAAATCAAGGCCGGGGAAGTTTCTACTGTGACAATGGTTGTTTGAAATCCGGCGAAGCCTCGCAATCGTTTGGCAAATTGAGATTTCCACAAGCTGGGGAAAACGAATTGCCGGGGCCTCGATAGCGTCTAAATATTAGGCGCGATGCTTGCTAGAATAGAAACCGGAGGATGTGGAAACTTACGACCGGACTGGCGCTGATGAGGACAAGACCATGATGGCCAGCACAAACATCGAGGCGGTGGTGGGGCGAAATTGCCGATTACTGAGACCAGTTCGCGACCATGAGGGTCGCAATCGTTTCGGTGAGAAACCACGCATCCTGCGCGAGGTGAACAACTTGGATCGGCATATGTACCTTGTGCAGTTTGACGACGGAGCCACTACTTTCCTGTTCCCCGACGAAGTCGCAGTGGAATAGGGCCTCGGGCCGCCACGCAAGGCCCGAGTGGCATCAGGCGCGCGCGCTGTGGTGAGATCGGCCCGAATCCCGGACTGGCTTCACGAGCGCCGGCCGCACGCCAGCCAATCGAATCGATCCGCGTCCGCACTACCGCGCGGACGCCAGGAAATCGCGCGCGCGATAGAGCGCCGCGATCGTTTTCGCATCGACGATCTCTCCGCGCGCAATCATCGCGAAGCTCTCCTCGAAACCCACCCGCGTGACCTTGATAACCTCGTCATCGTCGAGCGCGCCGTGCCCCGGCGAAAGCTCGCGCGCCAGATACAACTCGATTCGCTCATCGCAGAAGCTCGGAATCGTGACGATCCCGCCCAGGTGATCCCATCTGGCGGCCGCCAGCCCCGCCTCCTCGCCAAGCTCGCGCCGCGCGCAGGTCAGAGCGTCCTCGCCCGGATCGCGGCATCCGGCGGGAATCTCCCATAACCAGCCGCCGATCGCGTGGCGCCACTGGCTCAGCATCGCGATCGATCCGTCGGTGTCGAGTGCGACGATCGCGGCGGCGCCCGGATGCCGGATCACGGCGAGATCGACCGTCACGCCGCTCGGCAGCGACGCGGTTTCGACGCCCAGATCGACGACTCCAAGTTTCAGGACGGGACGGCGCTTGATATCCATTCGAGCAAGATTCTGCCACGCGCGCGGCGCGCGCAAGGCTCGGCCGATTTGCGCGGCGGCGCCAAACAGGCCGATAATTCGGTTGGTTTACGATGCCGCGGGTGGTGATTCCAATATTTTTCGATTACGCATCGACGCTGTGCTACATCGCGTGGCGGATTGTGCGCGAGCTCGAGCCGGAACTCGGCTTCGACGCGCTATGGAAGGGCGTGCCGATCGCGCTGCGCGACTTTTCCGCGATCGCGGGCCGCGCGATCACCGAGCTCGAACGCCAGAAGGTGCTGATGGTGGCGGCCGAGACCGGAATCGTGGTCGCGCCGCCGGCGCGCTGGATCGATTCCACGGCGGCGCTCGAGGGCTCGGAACTCGCGCGCGACGGGGGAGTGTTCGCCGCGTATCACGAAGCGGTGTTTCGGGCCGCGTTCGAGGATCGCGCCGACATCGCCGCGCCCGCGACGCTCGATGAAATCGCAGGGCGCGCCGGGATGGACCCAATCCGGTTTCACGACGACGTTGCGAGCCGCCGGATGGCGCCGCGGCTGGCCGCGCACAAGCGCGAGGCAGACGAGCATTCGGCGCTCGGCTATCCGACCTTCATTCTCGGCGATTTCCCGCTGATCGGAATCCAGCCCGCCGCGACGATGCGCTTGCTGCTCGCGCGCTTCATGCGCCTGCGCGAGACCGAGCCGCAAGCTTAGGCGCGGCGCGCGGCGATCAAGAGGAACGGCGGACTGCGGCGCTCGTCGAGCATTTCGGGCCGCGTCCGCACGAACTCGGGCGTCCCTTCGGGTTCGAGCACGCGCGCGATCGCCAGCCCCGCGTCGAGCAAAGTGTTGAGATAGGTCTCCATCGTGCGATGGTATTTGATCACGTCGTCAACGAACCATCGCGTGTGGCGCACCCCCTCGTCGCGATAATTGTCAACCGCCCAATGGCGTTTCGCGCCCGCCGCGTCGAGGCACCATCCTTCGAGGTTCGCGGGATTCGCGGTTATGATCGGATGCTCGACGGAGAAGATGAACGCGCCGCCCGGCTTGAGCCATCGCGCGACATTCGCGCACACCAGGTCGAAACGCTCGACGTAATGGAACGCCAATGAACTGGTCACCAAATCGAAGCTCTGTGAATCGAACGCCGCGTCTTCGATCGGACAGTTGAGATAGGTGATTCCGTCAATCGCGTTATGGGCGCGCGCCCGCTCGAGCATCTTCGCCGAGATGTCGATTCCGACAACCGAGGCTGCGCCCTGCTCGCGCATCAAGCGCGACCATTTGCCGAAACCGCATCCGAGGTCGAGCACCGCGAGGCCCGAAAGCGGCGGCAGCAGGGAGTGAAGCGCGGGCCACTCGAGCGCGGCGTTGAGGCCGGCCTCGTGGCGGCGCAGTTGCGAGTAGCCGGCGAAAAAATCGGGATTGTCGTAGATGTTCTGCTTCATGCGCAGCTCACTGTCCGAGCGCCGCGATACAGGCCTCGCGGGTTTTCCATAGCTCGTCGAAACCGACGCCGCGCGGCGCGTCCGGCGTCGCGAGCCATACTCGCATCCATCGCTGATGCAGGGCGATCTTGTAGTCGCCGATCTGTTCCGGCGAAATGTCCTCTTCGTAGAGAAAGCGCGTGATCGGCTCCGCCGGTCCGTCCGTGATTTCGCGCGTAACGTCGATCCGGTCGCCCCGATAGCGCAGGTAGCAATGCGCCTCAAGGATGTCCTCGAGTCCGCGCTCCGCGAGCACGCGGCCAACGCCGGGCGTGTTGCGTTCGCTCATTTTATAGATTCCGACCACGAGCGCGACTTCGAGCCGATTCTCGATTGCCAGCCGCTTAAGCAGCGCGTGCTTGGTGCTGCACGTGCCGCGCTGCTCCCGCATCACGATCAGCGGATCGGTGCGAGAGCTGTTGCGCCCGTATGGCAGCGCATGGACATAGCGGGCCGCGGCGCGAAAGTCGTTCGCGCCGGCTTGCGCTAATGCGGCGGTGACTTCGCCGGGGCCCGCAAGCGCGGCGTCGGGCAATGCGTTCCAGGATTTCACGAGGCATTCTCCGCGCGAGGATCGTAGCGCGCGGCAAGCGTCGTGTCATCGCCGCGCGCCCGGTGGTGGCGAGTGCGAGTGTCATTCCCGCGCGCGTGGCTCCCACCAGGCCAGGCCTCGTGATTCCTCGCGCGCCAGACAAACTCAGACGCGCGGGAATGACACCCGCAAGGCTTGTAGAGAGGTTCTCTGGCGGCGGAAAAAGCGGAGGACTGGAATCATCCCGCGCGGCCGGCCAGGGCGGCCAGGCCGTCGCCGAGCAGGTTGAAGCCCAGGATCGCAAGTCCGATCGCGACGCCGGGAGCGGTCGTCAGATGCGGCGCGATCAACAGAAACTCGCGGCCCGCGTCGAGCATGTTGCCCCAGCTTGGCGTGGGCGGAAGCGCGCCCAGCCCCAGAAACGAAAGCGCGGCCTCGGCGCCGATTATCCCGCCGATTCCAAAGGTCGCCTGAACCGCGACCGGTCCGGCGACCGCCGGCAACAGATGGCGAATCAGCACCCGCGCGGGCCGCGCGCCGAGCGCCCGGGCGGCGTGAACGTATTCGCGCTCGCGCAGGGACAGCACCTCGCCGCGGACCACCCGCGCGTATCCGGTCCAGCCCATCGCGGTCAGCGCGATCACGAGATCAATCAGGCCGGGACCAAGGATCGCGGCCATCGCGATCGCGAGCAGAATTCCCGGAAACGCAAGCACTATATCGACCGCGCGCATCGCCAGATTATCCACCCATCCTCCCGCCAGCGCGGACGCGCCGCCGATCAGTCCGCCGACGATGAGCGACAGCGCGACCACCGAGGTCGAGATTCCCAGCGACAGCCGCGCGCCCCACATCACGCGCGCGAACATGTCGCGCCCCAGAGCGTCGCAGCCGAAAGGATGCGCGAGGCTGGGCGCCGCAAGCGCGTTGGCCAGATCGATCGCCAGGGGATCGCGATGCGCGATCGCAGGACCGAACGTCGCGGCAATAATCAGTAGCGCGACGATCGCACCGCCCACCGCGAGCGACGGATTTTTCGCCAGCGCCCTCACCTCAGGCTTACCCGCGGATCCACGATCGCATAGACCAGGTCGGTCGCCATGTTCACGACCACGTAGCTGAGCGCAAAGGTGAGCACGCATCCTTCAACCAGCGGATAGTCGCGCGCGCTGATCGCCGCGATCAGCATCCGGCCCAGGCCGGGCCACGAAAAAATCATCTCGACGATCAGCGCGCCGGTGAGCAGGCCGCCGAGCTGGAGTCCCAGCAGCGTGACGACCGAGGTGAGCGCGTTGCGAAGCCCGTGGCGCAGCAGCGCGGACGCCGGACTGAGACCCTTGCTGATCGCGGTGCGCATGTAGTCACTGGCCCGCACCGCGATCAGGCTCTGGCGAAGCATCCGCGCGACGATCGCCGCCAGCGCGGTCCCGAGCGTGACGGCGGGCAGCACCAGATGCGCAAGGCCGCCGCGCCCGGTCAAAGGCAGCCAGCGCAGATCGAGCGAGAACAGGATCATCAGCAGAGGGCCGAGATAGATATGCGGGACCGAGATGCCCAAAATCGCAAAGCCCATCGCGCCGACGTCGCCTGCGCCGCCGGGGTTGGCGCCCGCGATGAACCCGAGCGGAAAGGCGATCAGAATCGCGACCAGCAGCCCCGCCGCCGCGAGTTCGAGGGTCGCCGGAAAGCGCTCTTCGATAAGCCGCGCGACCGGCTGCCGATATGAAATCGACTCGCCCAGATCGCCATGCGCCAGCCCCACCAGGAATGACGCATACTGCGCGGCGAGCGGGCGATCCAGGCCGAGCTGATGGCGCATTTCGGCCACGTCGGCGGGAGCGGCCGCTTCACCCAGCATCGCGACCACCGGATCGCCGGGCGCCAGATGAATCAGCGCGAAGGTGAGCGTCGCGACGCCGAGCGCGACCGGCGCCAGCGCTATGATGCGGCGAACCAGATAGCGGATCATTCGGCGGCCTCCGCCGCACCCGGCGCGGCGATCGTTATCGTCGCAAGCGAGCGCAGGCTTCCGTTGGGATACGGGTCGAATCCACTGAAGCCGCGATCGAGCACCGCGACGGTGTTGACCCACCATAGCGAAACGTAGGGCAGGTCCACGGCGGCGAGTTGTTGCACCTGCGCGTAGATCTGCTTGCGTGCGTCCGGATCGAGCGTGCGCTGGCCGGCTTCGACCAGAGCGTCCATATCCGGATTCGAGTAGTAGCCGCGATTGGTGCTTCCGCGCGGCGGCGCCATCGCGGAATCAAAGACCATGTAATAGTAATTTGGGTCTTCGATTCCCACCCACTGCAATGAAGTCAGCTCGAAATCTCCACGCTGGATGTCGCCATAGAAGGTCGCCCACTCGAGCGTGCGCACGTCGAGCGTAATGCCGACCCGCTTGAGCATCGCCTGAAGCACCTCGGCCAGGCGCGCACCGTCGGGCGTCGTCTTGTACTCGAAGCGCAGGCGGCGCATCCCGCCGGCGCCGGCGGGGTAGCCGGCGTCATCCAGCAGGCGGCGCGCGGCGGCCAGGTCGTATCCGTAGCGCGCGACGTTGCCGTCGTAGGCCCAGTCCTCCGGGGCGAGCATCCCGGTTGCGATTCGAGCGGTTCCGCGCAGCATCGAATTGACGATTGCGGTGCGATCGATTGAGTACGCGATCGCACGCCGCACGCGCAGGTCGCTCAGCCGCGGATCGCGGAAATTGAAGGCCAGGTACTTGTACGTGGTTCCGGGGGTGTTGCTGATTTCAAGCGACTTGTGATCGCCGAGCCAGGGCAGAACCGTGGCCTCGATATTGTTCTCCGAGAGGTTGCAGATTCCTTCGGCCAGTTCGAGCGCACGCACCGTCGGGTCCGGAACCACCTTGAACAGCACTTCGCGCGCGGCTGCGGCCGGCGCGGGGCGGTATGGATTCCGCGCGAGCAGGACGGATTCATCGCGCTGGTACGACAGCATCGTGAACGGTCCCGAGCCGGGCGGCGCCGGGGCGGCGCTCCGGGCGGGCAGCGGAGTTCCATCCGGCACGATACCCTGCATCGCGATCTCGAGCGCGGGCGCGTAGGGAAGGCGCGTCGTCATCGTAACCGTGAAATCGTCCGGCGCGGCGACCGACGCAAGCTCGAGCATCCCGGCGCGCTTGGCCGACATCGAACCGGGCGCGAGGATTGAATCATAGGTGAATTTCACGTCGCGCGCGGTCAGCTCGCGGCCGTCGCTGAAGCGAACCCCGTGCTTCAAGTGGAACACGATCGTGACCGGGTCGGGGCGCTCGATCCGCTCGGCAAGGTCCCCGGCAAATTGCCCGGCGCGCGACATTCGCACCAGCGAGTCGAAAACCAGCTCGTTGATGCGGGAGGAAATCGCATCGGTCGCGAAGCGCGGGTCGGTCGAGGTCGGCGAGCTTTCGATATCGACCTGAATCGTCCCGTAGGCGCGCTCGCGCGCCGGGCGCGCGCAAGCGGCCGCCGCAATTGCGCATAGCGCAACCGCAATCACACCCGAGCGCGCCCCACCCCGCCTCATCGAATTCACCGCCGCTTCATCTTGGATCTTCGCGGATGCCGCGATAATAGCAGAAGTGATGCGCTATCGCGGCGTATCCCGCGGCAGGGAGGACTTCGATGGAAAGCGGATGGCGCGCAAAAGTGCGGCTCAGCCGGGGTGATCTGACCAAGGCTCGGGTTGACGCGATTGTGAACGCGGCGAACAACGACTTGATCCTTGGCGGCGGCGTAGCCGGCGCGATTCGCAACAAGGGCGGCCCGTCGATCCAGCTCGAATGCGACCGGATGGGGCCGATCACGCTGGGCGAGGCGGCTATAACCGGCGCCGGGCGCCTGCCCGCGCAATTCGTCATCCACGCCGCGAGCATGAGCCTGGGCGGGCGCACGACCGAGGCGCAATTGCGCGCCGCGACGCGCAACTCACTCCTGCGCGCAATCGAACAGGGGCTTAAATCGATCGCATTCCCGGCGATCGGAACCGGGATCGCGGGATTTCCGCTCGAGCGTTGCGCGCGCGTGATGCTCGACGAAGTGCGCGCGCATCTGCGCGGTGCGACGTCGCTCAAGCGGATCGAATTCGTGCTGTTCGACGCGGCAGGGCTGGCGGCCTTCAAGCGCGCGCTCGCCGAAAGCCCCGACTAATGCGCCATCGGAGCGCGGCCCGCGCTTTCGGGCTTGCGCAGCAACAGGAAGCTCGGGATCAGGATGATCATCGTGATCATGAGAACCCGGTAGATGTCGTTGAACGAAAGAATCGCCGCCTGGTTCTGGATCATTCCATAGATCATCCCGAGTCCCTGCTTTTGCCCGGTGATCAATTGCGGCAAATAGTGGAATTGCCGCCCACCGGGGGTGCGCACGCCGGCGGCGCTCATCTTCCACGCATCGAAGATTGAAAAGTGCTCGACCAGATATGACTGATGGATCTGCTCGTGATTGACCAGCGCGGTGGTCATGTAGGAGATGCCGATCGCGGCGCCCGTGTTGCGCATCAGGTTGTAGAGGCTCGCCGCGTAGCCGATCCGCTCGCGCTTGACGCACGACAGCGTGGTAGCGGACAAGGTCGGGAAGATCAGTCCCATCCCAAGACCCATCACAATACTGGGCCAGACCACCACCCACATGCTGACCTGCAAGTCCCAGTGCGACATCGACCACAGCGCCGACGCCATCAGCACGAACCCCAATCCGATCAGCGGCCGCGTGTCGAAGCGCAGGCGCGCAAGCTGGCCGACCAGCATCATTGCCGCCATCGTGCCGAGACCGCGCGGCGCGAGCACCAGGCCGGCCTTCCATGCGTTGTAGCCCAGGAAATCCTGCAGAAAGATCGGGTTGAGCAGTCCGGTGCCGTACAGCGCAAAGCTCATCGCGACAATCAACGATACCGAAAAGCTGAACACCGGAATCTTCAGGATGCGCAGATCGAGAATCGGCTCGGGGTAGCGAAGCTCGTGCATCACCAGCCACACCATCGCGGCCGCCGAGATCCCGGTGGCGTACACGACCCACGGCGAGCTGAACCAATCGGCGCGCTGGCCGCGATCGAGCACGATCTGGATCAGGCCCAGGCTGGCGACCAGCAGGATCATCCCGAGGTAATCGACTTTGCCGCCGCGCGCGCGATGCGCCTGCAAGTACGGCGGGTCGTACACGAACCAGGTGACCATCAGGAAGGCGAGCGTACCGACCGGCAGGTTGATATAGAAATTCCAGCGCCAGTTCCAGTTGTCGGTGATCCATCCGCCGAGCGTCGGACCCATGATCGGCGCGACCATCAGCCCCACCCCCCACATCGCCATCGCAAGTTGCTGCTCATTGGGCGGAAAGGTCTCCATCAGGATCGCCTGCGACGACGGAACCATCGCGGCTCCCGCCGCACCCTGGATGAGCCGAAACAGGACCATCTGGTCGAGCGATTGCGCCGCGCCGCACAACCCCGACGCTGCCACGAACACGGCGACCGAGGTCAGGAAGTAGCGCTTACGGCCGAAGCGCGCCGAGATCCAGCCGGTCATCGGAATCATGATGCCGTTGGCGACCAGGTAGCTGGTCAGCACCCATGCGATTTCGTCAACGCTGGCGGAGAACGTGCCCTGCATGTGCGGCAGCGCCACGTTGACGATCGAGGTATCGAGCACCTCGAGCGTGGTGCCAAGCATCACGGCGACCGCGATCAGCCATTTGTGCGCCGCCGGTCCATACTCGATCTGATCTACCGCCGCTTTGGTTGCCGCACCCAACTGATTTCCCGAGGAGTAACCCTCTTACTGTAGCGAAGCGCGCCCGCCAAGGCATCGGCAGTCGTGGGCGTAACTGCGCTGTAACAATTCGCGCGGAGAATCCGGATCCGAATGTGAACTCGATCAAATCGAGCTGAATTCGCACGCACGATGATGACATCGCGGGCGTTTGCGGTTACGCTCTGATCATCATGCGGCTTGGCGCGATCGACGTCGGATCGAATTCCGTTCATATGATCGTCGCCGACGCGACCCGCGAGGGCCGGATCGAGGTGGTCGATCGGGTCAAGGAGATGGTGCGCCTGGGACGGCGCTCTTTCACCACCGGCAAGCTCACCGACGAGGCGATGGATCTGGCGGTGCGCGCGCTGGTGAACTTCGGCAAGCTCGCGCGGGTGCGCAAGGTGGACAAGCTGCGCGCGGTCGCGACCAGCGCGGTGCGCGAGGCGCGCAATCGAACCGCGTTTATCCGCCGCATCCGGCGCGAGACCGCTCTCGCGGTCCAGGTAATCTCTGGAGCCGAGGAAGCGCGCCTGATCTTCATGGCGGCGCGCCACGCGCTGGGTCTCGACGGCGGTCCGCATCTGCTGGTGGACGTGGGCGGCGGCAGCGTTGAGCTGGTGCTGGTGCAGGACGGAAAACCACTATGGATGCACAGCTTGAAACTGGGCGCGGCACGGCTTGCCGAACGCTATCTTACCGACGATCCGCCGAGCCGCGCGCAACTTCGGCGGCTCGAGAATCATCTCGAACGCCAGGCGGGAGAGCTGTTGCGCAAGGCGCGCAAGGCGAAGATCGTCCGCGCGATCGGCACTTCGGGAACCATCAACACGATGGTCGCGATGGCGCGGGCCGCGC
Source organism: Binataceae bacterium (SeqCode) (assembly GCA_035531615.1). Taxonomy (GTDB): domain Bacteria; phylum Desulfobacterota; class Binatia; order Binatales; family Binataceae; genus JBARDN01. Next base: position 3,378 of record DATKSQ010000146.1, on the reverse strand, counting down.
GCGGCGAAGAACTCGGCAGGCTGCACGGCGCCAGCGCTTCGGCGGCGGAAATTTCGGCCCTGGCGCGTGACCTCGTGTCGGCCAACGCCGCGCTGCGCGCCGAGTTGCCGGGCATCGACGCGAAGCGGATTGACCTGATGCCGGCGGCGGGAGCGGTGGTCGATTTTGTGCTGCGCCGCTCCGGCGCGCCCGAACTGGTCGCATGCACCTGGGCGATGCGCGAGGGACTGATCTTGAGCCAGATGCCCACCGCCTTCGGCCATAGCGCCGAAGACGCCCGCCGCCGCTCGGTAAAAGCGCTGGCGGCGCGCTTTGCGGGGGTCAACGCGCACGGCAAACAGGTGGCGAAACTTGCGCTCAAGCTGTTCGACGCGACCGCGCCGGTCTTGGGACTGGCGCGCAAATCGCGCGAGCTGCTCGAGTACGGGGCGCTGCTGCATGACATCGGGCACGCGATTGATCATGATCGACATAACCGGCACTCTTATTATCTAATCAGGAATGCCGAGTTGTTCGGTTTCGACCCGGGCGAAATCGAGATTCTGGCGCAGGCCGTGCGCGGACATCGCAAGCAGGCGCCCAAGCTGGACTCGCCTGAGCTGGCCGCGCTGGCGCCCGCGCAGCGCAAGATGGTGCGGGCGTTTGCCGCGATTCTGCGCGTCGCCGACGCGCTGGACCGCAGTCACTTCGGTGTGGTTAAAAACATCGAGGTGCGGTACTCACCCGGAAGGCTGATAATCGGGGTCGATTCAAACAAGGAAAAGGCTGACCTCGAACTATGGACATGCGAGAGAAGGACGGATCTGCTGTCACGGCTGCTGGGCCGCCAGGTGACGCTGGCGCGCCAGGCGTAACCCTCAACGGAGCCGCGCCACCGGCGTCCACGCCACCGCAGACGCCATCGCCGCCGGCCGAGCCTGCGCACAGCCTGCTGAGCGCGCCGCATCCGTACCCCGGCCGCCTGATTGCGGTCGAGGGTATCGACGGATCGGGCAAATCGACGCAACTCATGTTGCTCGAGCGATGGCTGCGCGCACGCGGCTATCCCGTGATCTTTACCGAATGGAATTCATCGCGTCTGGTGCGGCGCTCGATGAGCCGGGGCAAGAAGAAAAATCTGCTGACCCCGACGACCTTCAGCCTGCTGCACGCGGTGGATTTCGCCGACCGGCTGACCTACCAGATTCTGCCGCCGCTGAAGGCCGGGATGGTGGTGCTGGCGGACCGCTACGTGTTTACCGCGTTCGCGCGCGACGTGGCGCGCGGAGTCGATCCCGACTGGGTCCGCGCGGTGTATAAATTCGCGCTGCGGCCCGACTTGACGCTCTATTTCCGCGTGCCGATCGAAGTCTCGCTCGAGCGGCTGCTCTCGGGCCGCGCCAAACTGAAGTACCACGAGGCCGGGATGGACGTCGGCTTGTCCGCTGATCCAGTCGAGAGCTTCCGGCTGTTCCAAAGCCAGGTGCTCGAGATTTACGATCAGCTGACCGGCGAGTTCGCGCTGCGCACCATCGATGCGACCGGCGAGATCCCGGTGCAGCAGCGCGGATTTCGCAAGATGGTTCAGGACGTATTGCGCGATTACGACCACGAGCGCTCCCGGAGCAATCATGCGATCCAAGCGCGCTAAGACCTGGTACGGCCACGGCCTGCCCTATCTCAAGCAGAAGCGCCTGCCCGGCCATCTGATCGCAATCGAGGGAACCGACGGGGTGGGCCGCTCGACGCAAATCGATCTGCTGCGCCCGTGGCTCGAACTCGAAGGCTACGCGGTCAGCAACACCGGATGGACCCGATCGCCGCTGCTCTCGGGCACCATCAACGAAGCCAAGGCGGGGCATCAGCTTACGGTCACCACCTTCAGCCTGCTGTACGCCGCCGATTTCGCCGACCGGCTCGAACACGAAATCCTGCCCGCGCTGCAAGCCGGCTTTATCGTGATCGCCGATCGGTACATGTACACCGCATTTGCGCGCAACAACGTGATGGGCGCGGATTCGGACTGGAGCCGCGAGCTGTTCGGCGTGGCGCTGGTGCCTGACCTGGTGCTCTACCTGGACATCGATGTCGAAACGCTGATTCCGCGGGTGGTGCACGGCAAGGGGATGGACTACTGGGAGTCGGGGATGCATCTGGCTCTCGGCACCGATTTGTTCGACTCGTTCCAGCGCTACCAGGGCAGGCTCATCGAGGAGTATCGGCGGCTGGCGGCGGAGTTCGGATTTGTGTCGATCGATGCGCGCGCGCCAATTGAAGAGATTCAGGGCGACCTCCGAAAGCATATCGCGCGTTACCTGAAGATCGCCGAGCCTTCGCGCGTGGGCGCGGCGAGTTCCGGCGTGCCCCCCAAGGAATAACGCGTGGCGTCCGCCGACGAGCCTGAAACGCGCAAGCTGCGCCTGGCGCCCCAAGAGAGCATCGCCAACGCCGCCCTCGCGGCGCTGGCGTTCGGTGCGCAGGCGCTCGAACGCGAGCGCGACGCGGCGGTTTCCGGCGAGGTTGAACCGATTCATCAACTGCGCGTGGCCTCGCGGCGCCTGCGAGCCGCAATCGAGATGTTCCCGGGCGCGGTGCACGCCGCGCAGGTGGGGCTCTTGCGCCGCGATTTGACGTGGCTCGCGCAGTGCGCCGGAAAGGTACGCGAATCCGACGTGATCGGCGACACGATTCGTGCCCGCGCCCCCAAGCTCGAGCCGAAGCTCGCCGCGATGCTCGCACCGCTCTATTCGGAACTCGAGGTTTCGCGCCGCCTGGCGCTGGCCGAACTCGGCGAGGCGCTCAGCTCACCGCGCTACGCAGCCACGCTGGCGCGCCTGCGCAAACCTCGCATCCGGGTAGCGATGTCGTCGGCAGCGCTGGGACCGGCTGCCGCCACGATCCTGGCTACGATGACGCGCGCAATGTCGCGCGCGGGCGCGCCACTCGCCGTTAGCTCGATACCCGAGACGGTTCATCGCCTGCGGGTGCGGGTCAAGCGGATGCGCTACGCGCTCGAGATGCTTGCGGCGCTGGGCGGCAAGCGCAATCGCAAGGCGATCGCTCGGCTCGAAGCGATGCAGGATCAGCTGGGTTCGTTCAACGACACCGTCGTCGCGATCCGATGGCTCATCGCATACGCGAGCGCCGAGGGCGCGCCGCCGGAAGCCGTTCTGGCGGCGGGCGCGATGGCCGAGTCGCTCAGACGGCGCGAGCGCAAGCTCGCGCGCCGCGCTATGAAGGCATGGCGCAAATTCGAGGGCGGCGAGATCATGCGAGCCGCGATTGACGAAACCCGCCGCCACGGACATGGCGCGCATCACGCCAACACAACCTCCGCGGAGACCGCGACGGAAACCACAAAATGAAATTGTACATTCTGAGACACGGAATCGCCGAAGA
>DATKSQ010000145.1:0-16924 GCA_035531615.1 Binataceae bacterium (SeqCode) | reverse complement strand
CATGGAAATCGGTACCAACGCGGCAACTGGTGACGAACTCGACGCCCTCGGCCTTCATCTGTTCGACCCGGCGATGGACCTGCCACTTTTCGAGTTTGAAATCGGGAATCCCGTACATCAGGAGACCGCCGGCGCGATCGGATCGTTCGTAGAGCGTGACGGAATGTCCGGCGCGGGCAAGCTGCTGCGCGCATGCGAGTCCGGACGGACCCGAGCCGACGACGGCGACCCGCTTGCCGGTTTTGCGCGCGGGCGGCTGCGGCGTAATCCAGCCTTCGTTCCAGGCGTGGTCGATGATGCTTTTTTCGATGAGCTTGATCGTGACGGGATCGTTATTGATGTTCAGAACGCAGGCTTCCTCACACGGGGCGGGGCAGATGCGGCCGGTGAACTCGGGAAAGTTGTTGGTCGAGTGCAGGCGCTCGAGCGCGTCGCGCCAGCGTCCGCGGTAAACCAGATCGTTCCAATCGGGAATTATATTGCCGAGCGGACATCCCTTGTGGCAGAAGGGGATTCCGCAATCCATGCATCGCGCGCCCTGCATTGCGAGCTTGTCGTCGGGCAGCTTGAGATCGAACTCGCGCCAATCCTTCAGGCGCTCGGTGACCGGACGCCGGGGCGGCGTCTCGCGCTTGATCTCCAAGAAGCCCGTGATCTTTCCCATCTTAAGACAGCTCTCCCTGTACGATTTTCCCGCGCGGGCGAAAATCAGACCGCGGCCAGCCGCGCCATGTCGTTACCGCGGCCAAGATGCTGGCGTTCGAGGACCATGCGGTACTCGGTTGGCAGCACCTTTACGAATTTCGCGGCAGATGAATTCCAGTCAGCCATAATTCGCTCCGCCACCGCGCTCTGAGTGTACTGGCGATGACGGGTGATGAGCGCGTGCAACTGCTTGAGATCGTCCGCATCGATGACCGGGCCCAACTCAACCATCCCAAGGTTGCAGCGCGCTGCGAAGCTGCCGTCCTCATCGAGCACATAGGCAACTCCACCCGACATCCCGGCTGCGAAGTTGCGTCCGGTCTTGCCGAGCACGACCACCAGGCCGCGCGTCATGTATTCGCAGCCGTGATCGCCCACGCCTTCGACGACCGCGTGCGCGCCGCTGTTGCGCACCGCGAAACGCTCACCCGCGACGCCGCGAAAGAACGCCTCGCCCCCGGTGGCGCCGTAGAGCGCGGTGTTGCCGATCAAGATATTCTCCTCGGCCTTGAAGGTGGCTTCCCGCGGTGGCCGCACCGCCATGAAACCGCCCGAGAGACCCTTGCCGCAGTAGTCGTTGGCGTCGCCTTCAAGGTAAAGCGCGACTCCCGGCGCGAGCCATCCGCCGAAGGTCTGTCCCGCGGAACCCTTGAAGTGGATCTGGATCGTGTACGGCGGCAGCCCCTCAGCGCCGAAGCGGCGCGAGATCTCCGCCGAGAGCATCGTGGCCGCGGTGCGGTTGACGTTGCGGATCGGCAGATGAATCTCGACCGGGCGGCGATGCTCGAGGGCCTCGCGCGCGAGTTCGATGATTTGGTTGTCGAGCGCCTTGTCGAGTCCGTGATCCTGCGCTTCGACCGCGTGCAGTGGCTCGCCGTCCGCGATCTCGGGTTTGCGCAGGATCGCGCTCAGATCGACGTTGCGCGCCTTCCAGTGATCGATCGCGCCGTTCGTATCCAGGCACTCGACGTGCCCGACCATCTCGGCGACGGTGCGGAATCCGAGCCGCGCCATGTGCTCGCGCAGTTCATCGGCGATGAACATCATGAAGTTCACCACGTGCTCGGGCTTGCCCTCGAACTTCTTGCGCAGCTCGGGATCCTGGGTCGCGATTCCAACCGGGCAGGTGTTGAGGTGGCACACGCGCATCATGATGCATCCCGAGGCGACCAGCGCCGCCGAAGCGAAGCCGAATTCCTCGGCGCCGAGCAGGGCCGCGATCGCGACGTCGCGTCCGGTTTTCAACTGGCCGTCGGTCTCGATGCGGATCCGTCCGCGCAGCCCGTTCATCACCAGAACCTGCTGGGTCTCGGCCAGCCCGAGCTCCCACGGGACGCCGGCGTGCTTGATCGATTGGAGCGGCGAGGCGCCGGTGCCGCCGTCGTGGCCGCTGATCAGAACCACGTCGGCCTTGGCCTTGGCGACTCCCGCCGCGATCGTGCCGACGCCAACCTCGGCGACCAGCTTGACGCTGATCCGCGCGCGATTATTGGCGTTCTTGAGATCGTGGATGAGCTGCGCGAGATCCTCGATCGAATAAATATCGTGATGCGGCGGCGGCGAGATGAGGCCGACGCCGGGGGTCGAGTAGCGAATCTTGGCGATGAAGTCATCGACCTTGTGTCCTGGGAGCTGGCCGCCCTCGCCGGGCTTGGCGCCCTGCGCCATCTTGATCTGGAGTTCGGCGGCGTTGACCAGATAATGGCTGGTGACGCCGAAGCGCGCCGAGGCGACCTGCTTGATCGCGCTGCGGCGCCAGTCGCCGTTGGGGTCGCGCGCGAAACGGGCGGGATCCTCGCCGCCCTCGCCGGTATTGCTCTTGCCGCCGATCCGGTTCATCGCGATCGCCAGATTCTCGTGCGCCTCTTTACTGATCGATCCAAATGACATCGCGCCGGTCTTGAAGCGCTTTACGATCTCGGCGGCCGGTTCGACCTCCTCGAGCGGCACCGGCGGGCGCTCGAGCCGGAACTTCAAGAGCGCGCGCAGAGTTGCGAGGTTGCGGCTCTGGTCATCGACGAGCCGCGTGTATTCCTTGAACATCCGGTAGTTGCCGGAGCGCACCGAATGCTGGAGCTTGGCGATGGTGTTGGGGTTGTACATGTGGAACTCGCCGCGGCGGCGCCACTGGTAGTAGCCGCCCGGGTCGAGTTCACCGTCGAGATTGGGCTGGATCTCGAAGGCGTGGCGATGGCGCTCCGCGGTTTCGCGTGCGATCGCGTCCAGGCCGACGCCTCCCACGCGCGAAGCGGTCCAGGTAAAGTAGCGGTCGATTACTTCGCGGCCGAGCCCGATCGCCTCGAAGATCTGAGCGCCGCGATAGCTCTGGATGGTTGAGATGCCCATCTTCGACGCCACCTTGATCATGCTCTTGGTGGCAGCCTTGATAAAATTGTGAACCGCGGTGTCCTCGTCGATATCGGACAGCCGCCCGTCCTCGATCATTCCGGCCAGTGTCGCATACACAAGGTACGGATTGACCGCGCCGGCGCCGTACCCGGCCAGCAGGCAGCAATGCATCGCCTCGCGCGGCTCGCCCGACTCGACGACGATACCGCACCGCGTGCGGGTGCCTTCGCGAATCAAGTGATGATGCACCGCCGCGGTCGCGAGCAGGCTCGGGATCGCGGCGTACTCGGCATTGACGCCGCGGTCCGACAGCACAATGATCGTGTAGCCGTCCTCTATTGCTTTGGAAGCCTTGGCGCACAATTCGTCGAGCGCGCCGCGCATTCCCGCTTCCGCGTCGCGCACCGGGAACAGCGCCGGCAACGTGATTGCGCGCAGACCGGGCTCGGACAGGCGCTTGATCCGCTCGAGCTCTTCGTTGGTGATGATCGGAGTTTTGAGCCGTAGCTGCCGGCAGTGCGCCGGCGACTCCTCGAACAGGTTTTGCTCGGAACCTATCGTCGTCTCGGCCGAGGTCACCAGCTCCTCGCGAATCGGATCGATCGGCGGATTGGTGACCTGGGCGAACAGTTGTTTGAAGTAGTTGAACAGTGGCGGCGCCTGGTCCGACAGCACCGCGAGCGGCGTGTCGGTGCCCATCGAGCCGACCGGTTCCTGCCCGTTGACGGCCATCGGCGCCAGAATCAGCTTCAGATCCTCGAGCGTGTAACCGAAAGCTTGCTGCTGCTTGAGGAGCTCGAGCCCCTCGAAGCCGGCAATCGCCGGTGCGCTGGGAGGAGCGGGAAGCTCCTCGAGCTTGAGCAGGTTTTGATCGAGCCAGGTGCGGTACGGCTGGCGCGCGGCGAAGCCTTCCTTGATTTCCTCGTCCTGCACGATGCGGCCCAGCTCGGTATCGACCAGGAACATCCTGCCCGGTTGCAGGCGTCCCTTGCGCGCGACCTGCTCGGGCGGAATATCGAGCACTCCGGCTTCAGAAGCCATCACGACCAGTCCGTCCTTGGTCACCAGGTAGCGCGACGGGCGCAGGCCGTTGCGATCGAGCACCGCGCCAATCCGGACGCCGTCGGTAAACGCGATCGAGGCGGGGCCGTCCCACGGCTCCATCATCGAGGCGTGGAATTCATAGAACGCGCGCTTGCTCGCGCTCATCTGCGCGTCGTTCTGCCACGCCTCGGGGATCATCATCATCACGGCGTGCGCGATCGGACGCCCGGTGCGGACCAGCAGCTCGAGCACGTTGTCGAACTTGGCCGAATCGGTCTGGGTCGGCTCGACGATCGGCGCAAGCTTCGCGATATCGGCGCCGAACAGCGGCGACGAGAACATCATCTGCCGCGCGTGCATCCAGTTTTCATTTCCGCGCAGGGTGTTGATCTCGCCGTTATGACTCAAGAACCGAAATGGATGCGCGCGATCCCAGGACGGGAACGTGTTGGTCGAAAACCGCTGATGCACCATCGCAAGCGCGCTTGCCATCGCGGGATCGAGCAAATCGGGAAAGAACTTGGGTAACTGATGCGAAATTAGCTGGCCCTTGTAAACGATCGTCAGGGTCGAGAGCGAGCAGAAGTAGAACAGTTCCTCGCCGATGAGTCCCAAGTCGCCGGCGGCGCGGAACGCACGCTTGCGAATGACATAAAGCTTGCGCTCGAGTGCTTCCTGATCGGTGATTTCGGAACCCGGCCCGATGAAAACCTGCCGAATTTCCGGCAATCCGCGCCGCGCGATCTCGCCGCACGCGCTCTCGATCACCGGCACCGTCCGCCAGCCTAAAATCCGCTGGCCCTCCTCGCGGACAATCTTCTCGAACGCCGCTTCGCACGCCGTGCGCTTGGCGCCGTCGCGCGGCAGAAAGACCTGGCCCACCCCGTAATGGCCGGGCGCGGGCAGTTCGATGCCGCACTTGAGCGCCTCGCGCCTGAGAAATTCGTGCGGAATCTGAATCAGGATGCCGGCGCCATCGCCGGAGGTGGGATCGCATCCGCAGGCGCCGCGATGCGTCAGATTGGCCAGTACCTGCAGCGCCTTGGCGATTATGTCGTGCGAACGCTCACCCTTGATGCTGACGACGAAGCCGACTCCGCACGCGTCGTGTTCATGTGCGGGATCGTACAGGCCTTCGCGCCCCGGAAGACTGCTCCTGTTGTGCATGGTCACATCCGTCTCGAGTCAGGGAGCGCGGCCGGTCGTGCGGCGCCGCCGTGGCGGCCGCGGCGGCCGTGGCCGTTGCCCGGCTCGCTCGCGTCGGCGCTGTGTTGCAGCGCGATTTGGCTGCGCTCGGTATGGGTCGAAAGCACCACCATCGTCTCGGTCCGAGCCACTCCCTCGATCGAGCGGATCGCGCTGATGAGCCGCTCGAGCGACGAAGTGTTGTCGGTCTTGATCTTGAGAAGAATCGTGTGCTGACCCGTAACGTGATGGCACTCGAGAACGTCGTCGAGCAGATCGACAGTTTGTTCAAACAATCCTATGGTTTTGGGATGCGCGATTGAAACGCCGATGAAAGCCGTTACGTCCTTGCCGATGCGGCGCGCGTTGATCGAGGCGTGATAACCGGAAATGACGCCGCCATCTTCGAGCTTCTTGACCCGCTCGATAACCGAGGGTGCGGAAAGTCCGACCTGCTCGGCAAGCTTGACGTGGGCGGTGCGTCCATTGGCTTGCAGGAGGCTGAGAATCTGCAAGTCGATGGCGTCGAGTTCAGGGATATCGCCGCCTAATTTCATAAGGCAATCCTCGATTCGGTTCGCTAAAGATAATGAGCAAGCGGGATTGAGTCAAGGGTAAACAAGGGCGAACTGCAATATAACATTATTTTATTCGATTTCCGCCGCTGTCCGGAAAGCTCCTTCAGGCTTCCGTTCGCCTTCACCTCAGTAACCGGCACATCGACGTATGTTGTGGCTACGCGAGGCCGGTTACTTATGCTGCATTTCCTTCGCTATCGAGAGCGTGCATCGCGGTTCGATCGCCGGCGGACGATCGCAGCCGCGTGCCTCATATCGCGGGCATCGGGTGGCGCACAGCACGCAGCGAGAGTCGGCGCATACAGGTCGCTCGCGGCGCGCAGGCTCGCCGTTCAATGCGCGGTGAGCGCGTGTCCGATCGCGTCGAAGGCCACGAGCTGCTCGATTCCCATCTGGTCGTCCCAGAAATCGTCGTAGGCGCTGGTCTTGACGATCACCATGTTGAATTTGGGACTCACGTAAACGAACTGGAAGAAAACGCCCTCGGCCGAGTAGGCATGGTCCGGTTCCGGATACATCAACCACCATTGATATCCGTAAGCGCCCGGATCGCCGGGCCCGAGCTGGCCCCATCCGACTTGCGGGCTCTGTGGATTAGTCGCTGCCTGCACCCATGACGCCGGCACGATCTGCTGGTCTGCCACCTTGCCGCCGTGCAGGAACAGCATGCCGAAGCGGCCATAGTCGCGAAGAGTCGCATTGATACAGCAGTACGCCGCCTCGAGGCCGTCGGATCCCGGCCGGTCGGTTAGCCAGGTTGCATCCTGCTCCATCCCGAGCGGCTGCCAGATGCGCTCGGAGAGAGTCTCGGCGAGCGGCTTGCCAGTCACGCGCCTGACGAGCATCCCGAGCACTCCCGTATCGATACTGCGATAGACGAATTTAGTGCCCGGCGGTTCGGCGCGGCCGAGCGTCTTTGCGTAGTCCGCAATAGTCTGCGACTGCTGGACCATCGTCTTGTTCCACATGATCTCGACGTCGGATTTGCGGTTGTTGTAATCCTCGGTGAATTTCACTCCGGACGACATTTCCAGGAGGTCTTTGATCGGAACGCCGTCGTAGCCCGAGCCTTTCAGCTCGGGCAGATAGTCGGTGATCGGGTCATCAAGGCTTTTTATCTTGCCGTCGGCCAGCGCCAGGCCGACCAGCGTTGAAGTGAATGACTTGCCGACCGACCATGAAGTGAATCTCGATTTCTCGGTGGCGCCGTTGAAGTAACGCTCATCGATGATCTTCCCGTCCTTGATCACGAGAAATCCCTGGGTGCGCGATCGCGCGAGCAGGTCGTCCACGGTATGGCGCTGGCCGTGGAAGTTGTAGGTGACCACGAGCTTGCCCGGCGCGCTCGGTAGCTCGGAAACCCGCGGTCCGCGCTTGATGATGTGATAGGGATAGGCGGAGTCCATGCCGCGGAAGGCCTGGGCGCGATTTTGCGGCGTGAGCATAGCGGCGCGCTTCGCGATCACGCCGGAGCCGGCGGCGTAAAGGATCGCCGGCGAAAGTGCGGTGAGCAGAATTACGGACGCAAGAAGAGTTGGGCGTTTCATAGTTCGGCCTTTCGCGTGCTGGTGTCTTACTCGCCCTTGAACTTCGCGGCGCGCTTTTCGACGAAGGACTTCGCGCCCTCAAGATGGTCCTGCGAGGTCAGCATCATGCGCTGGCCGTGGCGCTGATAATCGAAAAAGTACGGCAGATTCAAATTCAAACCGACCCGCAGCGCTTCCTTGGCAAGGCGTTGCGCCAGCGGAGCCTGCGCCGCGATCTTTTGCGCGAACTCGGCGGTCGCCGCGCCGAGCTGCTCATGCGGCACCACCTTGTTGACCATCCCGATTCGTTCGGCCTCTTTCGCGTCGATAATGTCGCCGCTTAAGATCAGCTCGTACGCGCGCGCCAATCCGACCAGGCGCGGCAGCACCAGCAACCCTCCGGCTTCGGGTATCAGGCCGCGGCGGATGAAAACCTCGCCGAAACGCGCCTGATCCGAACACACGCGCATATCGCACATCAGCGCGATGTCGCATCCGTAGCCGACCGCCGCTCCATTGACCGAGGCAATCGTGGGCTTGGGATAGGTCACCAGAAAATCCAGCGCGACCGGATGATGGGTGCGCCACTCCTCGACCTCGGTGCGCTTGGAGGGCTTGGCGTCGCGGAATTCGGGGTTGAGAAAAATCTCCTTCACGTCGTCGCCCGCGCAGAACGCGCGCCCCGCGCCGGTGATCACTACCACGTGGACGGAATCGTCGTGTTCGGCTTCGCCGAACGCTTGGCCGATCTCGGCCCAGGTCCGGATGGTGCCCGCATTCATCGCGTGCGGGCGATTGATTGTAATCGTCGCGACTTTGTCGTGCTTCTCGTACAGAATTTCGCTGTAAGCCATCGTAACCTCCGCGTGACATGGGAAAGTGATCGTCTGAGGTTGCTATCGCAGATGCACGAAACGGGCGTCAAGCGCGCGGCGCGCGGCTAAAGCGGATTCCATCCGAAAACCGCGGGCCACAGCCGGTCCATGTACAGGTCGAGCAGCACCAATACCGCCCCGCGGTTATTCGCATTGCCCGTCGAATTGATTCCCACCTGCGCGCCGACCGTCATCTGGTAGGTATCGGTCCCGTACGCGAGCGCGGGAGTGACGCGAAAATCGGGCGGCGTATTGAAGCGGCTCCCGAACGCAATTTGCTGATAGTCGAATTCGACGAACGGAGCGAGCCGATCGAGCTGGCTCGCGATCGGGAGCGCGAGTCCCGACTTGCTCAGATAATAGAACTGATACGCGATACACGCATCGGCAAACAGAAAATCGCTCTCAGGTCCGCGCCAGGTCGGCAGGTAGCCGGCGTCGGCCTGGAGCGCTAGCGGGCGCAAGTAGCGTGCGAGTCCCGTGTCGGGGAGATCGCCGGCGCCCTTGGCGAACATCAGCATCGGTCCCGCGCGGGTATGGCTGTACGCGCCGGTGGGGATATCACCGGTCGAGGGAAAAATCTCCGCGCCAAGCGCGATGCGCATCTCGTGCTCGACCGACGTATAGAAGGCCCACTTGGGCAGAATCTGCAGGTCGCTCATGCCGCTGACCGATGCTTCGTGGGTGCGCGAGAAGCGGTTGACGGCATCGCCAATCTCGATGCTGAAGGTCGGGCTCAGAGTTTTTTCCTGTGAGAACGCGAACTGGAAATTGCTTGCGCCCGCGGCCCGGTTCCACGCCGGCTGAAGCTCGAGTTCGTTGCTGGGATTTGGATCTTCGGTGATGAACGGCTCGATGAAATTCCGGTCACCCACCTGTGCGCGCGCGGCCGTGCAATACGCCGCGATCGAAAGCGCAATCGCGATCCCGAATGCCCCGCGGCAGTGTCCGCGTGCGGTAGCCATCGCTAAATCCTATCCGCGCGGCATAGCGCCGCTTCAACCGGGCGTGCGTCCACTCACACGTGTGGATATGCGTCGCTGCCCATCTCAAGCGCATCTAGCCCCGACCATTCGACTTCAGCCAACACGCGGTTTCCGAAGGTTCGCTCGACGATCATGAAGAAAGTCCACGCCAGTCCGAAGACCACAATGAAGTTCACGCTCACGCCGATAAGCTGCGCCACGAATTGTCCGGGGTCGCCGTAGAGCAGCCCGCGCACCGGACCGGCAACCGCGTTCCATCCGTCGCCGTAACTGCCGTCGGCAAAAATTCCGAGCGCCAATGCCCCCCACGCTCCGCACGCGCCGTGTACCGCGATCGCGCCGACGGGATCGTCGAGCCGCAGCTTCCGCTCGAGGGCGATTACCGCCGCGACCACCACGAATCCCGCGATCAGGCCGATCAGCACCGCCGCCGCGGGGTTCACAAATGCGCAGGGCGCCGTGATCGCGACCAGCCCGCCAAGCATCCCGTTGCAGGCCATCGCGATGTCCGGCTTTTGGTAGCGATACCACAGATAGAGCAACGCCGAGAGCGTTCCCGCCGACGATGACAGCATCGTGTTCGCCGCGATCACGCCGATGCGCGCGTCGGTCGCGGCCAGCGTCGAGCCGGCGTTGAACCCGAACCATCCAAACGCGAGGATCAGCGTTCCGACCACCGCCATCGGCAGGTTATGCCCCGGCAGCGCTCCGATCGCGCCGTCGCGCCGAAATCTTCCGATCCGCGGTCCCAACACCATCACTCCCGCCAGCGCAACCACTCCTCCCGTCATGTGGACGACAGACGAGCCCGCGAAATCGACCTGCCCGTGGCCGAGACCCAGATTGACGCCGAGCTGCGAGAGCCACCCCCCGCCCCACACCCAGTTGCCATACAGCGGATACAGGAACATCGCTATGAAACATCCGTAGAGAAAGAACGCTGAGAACTTCCACCGCTCCGCCATCGCGCCGGTCGGGATGGTGGCGGCGGTGTCCATGAACACCACCGCGAACAGAAACATCGCAAGGCTCGCGGGATCGTGGCTGACGCTGGCGAGTGCGAATTTGCTGAAGCCGAGAATCCCCCAGGCGTGGCCGCCGAGCGTGAGGGCGAGTTCGTGATGCCCGATCTCGGCGCTGCCGAGCGAGGGCCATTGATGCACTCCGCCCATCATGAACGCGTAGCCGGTCAGCCAGAATCCGATAACGCAGATCGGATAGATGATCAGGTTCATCGCCATCGTGTTGACCGCGTTCTTGGCGCGCGTGAAGCCGGTTTCAACCATCGCGAAGCCAACCTGCATGAACATCACGAGAAACCCCGCGATCAGCACCCAAGCCAGGTTGAGCGACTGATCGAGCGCGATCGCGGGTGGCGCGGATTGCGCGAGCGCGCGGCTGGCGGCCAGCAGCATCGCGGCGGCGGCGCCGATCACGAGGGCGTAAAGAGTGCGGCTTGGGCGGCGACCTGTCATCTCATTTCCCCTCGGAATGATTTGCGCGGCGCGACGTGCGCCGCGGGATAGCGGTTGGCGAGCCAGATCAGGAATACGAAAAATCCGATCAGCGACGCGAAGAACAGCACGAATCCCGCCCCGCGCCTGATCCGCTGCGCGCGCAGGCTGCGCGGCTTCAGATGCTCGGCGCGGCCACGCGGAACCACCTTGGACGGATCGCTCAGGTCGGCGAGCATCTCGGCCGAGCTCGCGTAGCGGTTTTTGGGCACGCGCTCGATCGCGTGCAGAATAATCTCTTCGAGCCTGGGGTCGAGATCCTTGACGAATTCGGTCGGCGGATGCGGGTCCTCATTGGTCTTCGCGCGCATCACGTTGTAAACATTAGGACCCGAGTACGGCAGGTTGCCGGTCAGCATCTCGTACAGGATAGTCCCCAGCGCATAGATGTCGGTGCGCGCGTCGCCGCGCCGTCCGCTGACCTGCTCGGGCGCCATGTAGTCGGGAGTGCCGATGGTTGAGGACAGGCCGGACCAGGTCAGGCGGCGCGCCGATTCATCCAGCGCGATCCCGAAGTCCATTATTTTCAGCGTGCCGTCGCCGGTCACCAGGATATTCTCCGGTTTCAGATCGCGATGCACGACCTTTTCACCGTGCATGTACACCAGCGCGTTGCAAATCTGGATCGCGTAGCCCAGCGCCTTGGCAGTCGGCATCGGCCGCTGGCGCCGCATCAGCTCGCGCAGCGAGTCGCCGTCCACGAACTCCATCGCGATGTACATCCGGCTTTTGTGCCGAGGGGTCAGAACCTTGATGACGTTGGGATGGTCGAGGCGGCGGACGACTTCCTCCTCGCGCTGGAAGCGCCCGTAAAAAATTACGTCGCTCTCGAACTGCAAGTAAGGAACTTTGATCGCTACCGTCTGCCCGCTGATGGTGTCGATACCCTTGAAAATCGACGCCATCCCGCTGCGCGCGATCACCTCGGTAAGCTTATACTGATCGAGGGTTTCGCCAACGCTGACCTCGCGCATGGGTGTTATGCCTGGCTTACCTGGGGTCTGGCCGCGGAAGTTAACACGCCGCGATAGTCCAAACCAACTGGCTGGACGCTGTCCCGCGCAGGTTCGCCGCCTCCCGATTCATGCTGGCCTAAGCCCCGCGCCGGAACATCCGGCCGAGTTTTGCGCGCCATCCGGTGGGAGTCGGACTCAGCCCCGTCTCCGCCAGCATCGTGAAGACCGCGACCGTCAAGTTGTCGGCCGTCCCGCGCGCGTTCGCGGTCTCGATCAGCTCACGGCAGGCGGCGGTGGCGCCAAGGTCGCGGGTCATTTGCTCGAGCTCGTTATCGCGCATCACGTTGTGCAGTCCGTCGCTGCACAGGATCAGGCGATCGCCGCGTACCAGCGGCATCGAGATGCGATCCACCGACACGATCAATTCCTGCCCGATGCTCCGCACCAGCATCGAGCGCTCGGGATGATTGCGCGCGCGCTCGGGGCTGAGCAGCCCCATCCGCACCTTCTCGGCAACCATGGTGTGATCCTTGGTGAGCTGCGAAATCTTGTGATGGCGCACCAGGTAGAGCCGGCAGTCTCCCACGTGCGCGGCCGCGAGCATTCCCTTCTCGACCGCCACGGCGGTCAGCGTGGTGCCCATCCGGCGCAACTCCGGGACCGCGAGTGCGCGGTTGTGAATTTCGATATTGGCGAATTGCACCGCGCGCGCCAGGCGCTTGGACGCTCCCCACGCGGCAGGGCTTTCGCTCCAGGCCTGAAGCATCAGCTCGATCGCCATCGCGCTGGCGACTTCGCCGCCCTCATAGCCGCCGATTCCGTCGGCGACGGCGAACACCGCCGTGGCCGAGTCGTCGATCAGATGGCCGCAGGAATCTTCGTTGCCGGGACGTTCGGTGCCGACATCGGAGAGCAGTGCAAGATCGAAAATACCCGCGTGGGATACGGGCTCGAGGGAAGACGGGTTGTGCTCAGCTTCAGACACGGACACAGCAGCCATCGCAAATCTCGCAAACGGATTGGGGGCGGAGGAAGCCGAAGCATCCTCCGCCCCCCGGGGTTACGACCGGCGTGGCTCGTTACGCCGGCTTGGCGACCAGTATGGTTGATTTCCCCTTCTTCTTCGAGTTGCGCAGGAAGTATATCGCGCCGTAAATCGCCCAAATTACCGAGATTGCGACCGCGAGCAGCGGCTCCTTCACGCTGCCAAGTCCCTCCAAGGGTCCGATGATATAAAAGGCCAGGCATGCAAAATTCGCGATCGCTCCAAACACCGGGACGACCACGTGCTTGAAGCCGTGGAAGGACTCGTGCTCGCGGAAGGCCACGATACATACGATATTCGTCAGTCCGTAGAGCAGGAACGTCCCGAAGTTCGAGGTCAGCGTCACCAGCAGCAGTCCGTTGGGCAGCGCCGAGAGGCTCGCATTCGAGCTCATTCCAACCGCGTACCAAAGGTTGTGCGGCAGCGTGGCGATCGTCTTGTCGTCTGGCGCGGAACCGCCGGCGAAGTAGAACAGGGCCGCGTACGCGCCCAGCACCGCCGAGATTGCCGCCAGCGCCCAGATTGCGCGATGCGGGGTCAGGTTCTTGCCGTGCAGCAAGCCGAAGTGTTCCGGCACTTCCTCGTCACGCCCCATCGCATAGGTCACGCGCGCTCCCGTGTTGATGCAGCTAAGGGTGGTGCCGATGAGCGCAAGGAACACAGTCAACGCCTCGACCAGCATAAACGCCTGCCCATGTCCGCCCAAGAGCGCGTTACCGACCAGCACCATCATGTCACCGATCGGAGCTGCCGAGCCCTTTGCGGCGGCAAGGCTATAGGCGCTGCTCATCATGTAGTTGGCCGCGAAATACTCGATCAGGTAGCAGAACAGCCCCTGGATGGTCAGCGAGAGCAGGACGCCGCGCGGAATATCCTTGGTCGGGTTTTTCGCTTCTTCACCCAGCGAGGTAACCGACTCGAAGCCGACCAGCAGCAGAATCGCGACCGTCGCTTGCAGCATCACCCATGAGAAGTGATGCGGCAATATAACCGACAGCGCGCTGGTATGGGCGGGATTGTCGCCGCTGAACGCATAGCTGAGCGTCGCGCTCACCACATTGCCGTTCGGATCGAGGGTGAGTCCCGTCGAACCCGCCGGATGCGAGAGCCGATAGGCGATCGCCAGCGCCGAGAAAAACAACAGCGCGACGATCTGGATGCCGTTGATCGCGATGTTGACCATCGTCGAGCCGTTGACGCCTTGAAAGGCGATCCACGCGACCGCGAACGAGAAGATCACCGCGATAAGCGCCATGAAAACCGGACCCGGAACGCCCGCATTGATCGTGTTCGGCGCCATATTGCCGACGATGTATCCGATCATGATTCCCATCGTCGCGACCATCACGCCCGGGTACATCCAGTAATACAAATGCGACGCCCAGCCGATGACAAATTTCGCGATCCGGGAGAATTTGTAGGCGTTGGTGGTGTTAAGAAACGCCTGCTCCGCGAACAGATACGAACTGCCCGCGCCTGGGTAAAGCTTAGCCAGTTCCGAATACGAAACTGCCGTCGCATACGCCAGCATCAAGGCTACGAAGATGCCTGCCCACATCGCCATGCCCGACGGGAATGCGTAACCCGCTTGCTGAACGAACGTGATCCACAGGAAGGCGCCGGGCGCGATTAGCGCCATGGCGTTGACCGTTACTCCGGTCAGCCCAAGTGTCGCCTTCATCTTGGGTGCTTCGCTTGACTCTGCCATCTCTCCTCCTTCGGCTTCGCCCGCCGATTCCGGCGGGTTTTCGCTCCCCCGGCTGATTCGATGCCGATGCGGGTTTGCAGCGTCTAAGCGCAAGAGCGGTGCCATCGAAATGCAATGCGAATCGGATGCGTTTTGCTCGGGCGATGCTCATGCGATGAGCATTCGCCTGCCGCACAGTCATCAGATGGACCATCGACAGCCCGTTACGCCCTCCGGTGGTTCGAGAATCAGTCGATGATTCGTTCGAGTTTCGCCCGCTAGCAGGCTGTGAATCGCCCGCAAGCCGGCGCCGGGAAAAGTTGCGCCGAGGAAAGTGGAAAGTGGGAAGATACGTGCGCGGTTGCGCCGCACGCGACGTAATAAACGTAATAAAGCTGATTCGGGGCGCAGCTCAGATCGCGATATCGCCGCGCTCGTCAGTGCGGATGCGAATCACTTCCAGAACTTCCGACACGAAAATCTTGCCATCGCCAATTCTGCCGGTCCGGGCCTTGCGCTGGATTGCTTCGACAACCGCCTCGGTCTGCTCGTCGCGCACGATCACTTCGAGCTTGAGCTTGGGCTTGAAATCGATGATGTACTCCGATCCCCGATAAAGCTCCGTGCGTCCCTTCTGGCGGCCGAAGCCTCTGACTTCGTATGTCGTCAGTCCGGTAATACCCGCGCGCTCGAGTTCCGCCTTCACCGCATCGATCGTAAACGGTTTGATGATCGCCTCTACCTTCTTCATCGAGTGCGTCCTTATGTGCCGCGCCGGTTGTGTAGCCGCGCGATTCCTAGGCCGCGGCAACTTTATCCACGAGCAAGACGGATGCCGCCATCTGGCCGCTTGCCGACGCGGCTTCGCCGCCGGCGATGCGCGCCAGGCAGGCAGCGGCACGCCCGACGGTCATCACAGCTCTGCTTGAATCGGCCTCAGGTCCGCGCGATTACGCCTTTTGCTCGGACTGGGAACGCGGCACTCCCACCGCGACCATCAGGATCGGGCTTTTGCCGGCGGCGTGCGGCGCGAAGAACTTGGCCGTGTCGTCATCGTAGAAGGTAAGACCGCTTGCACCGCGATCCAACGCGTAGGCTGCCAGATATGCGCGCCCGCCACGGACCCCGGCCTCGAGGTGCGCGTCGCGGTAACCGCGATTGCCCAGCGCCGCGAGCGTGCGCTCCAGGTCGGCCATGTAAACAATTAGTGCCGAGGCGTCCATCCCGAGCGGCTGCTCCAGGCACAGATAACCCGCCTCGTCGCGAAACTCACCCGGCTTGATCAACTCGAATCCCGCCGCGTCGCGCGCAAAGAAATAAGCGCCCGGCGCGAGTCCCTCGACCGCGTTGACAATCAGATAAGTGTCGATGAGCGGCGGAAAGTCCGCGCGCATGGGGGCGCTCGACGCCGCCAGGATCGATTGGAGCACTTCGCCCAGTATTGGAGCCTGGGCGAACTGCCGCGTCGATCCGCGGCGCAAAATCGTCTCGCCAAGTCCCATCGAATCTTCGGGCGCGGTCTCGCCGATGCGAATCAACTCACCGGGCGGCGCGCTGTTTGCGGCCCGCGCATCCGCGATCGCGGCGACTTCATCGCGCGCCACCAGACGCGACTCGCGATGGAATTTTATCATCGAATCGTAGGCAACCTCGCTCGGTGAAAGCGCAATCGACTCGAACGGAAATGCCTCGACCACCGGCGACGTCGCCGCCGGCGTGCCGCCCGCGCCGATGCCTACCATCGCGACGGCGCCCTCTCGATCCGGGTCGAGGCCAAGCAGCAGCTCGAGCTCGGAATCCTTGAACGCGGTCACAATCCCGGCGTCTATTCTCTGCGCCGCCGCGGCCGCAAACAGATTGGCGAGCATCGTGCCCGCGTCCCAGAAACAGTAGCGGTACGCGCGCGCGCGGTACTTCCACGCGCTGCGCCAGAATATCGAAGTGAGGATCAAAATCGCGCGCGCATGCGCAAGCTCGGGTCGATCCGCCGCCGCTCGCGCCAACATCGGTCGCCAGTCGCCGCGCCTGAGCCCACGCAGCTTCAAGTCGGCGGGCAAGAAATGATAGAGCGCCGGCTCAAGCCCCTCAACTTCGCCCGCCGCAAGATAGATTTCGGTTGGATAGAGTGCGCCCGCCGAAGCCGCCGCGCGAAAGTGATAGTCCTCGTCTCCCACCCGCTTCGAGCGCGTTAGCCCGCCCATGCAGAAAAGCATCCGGGTCAGCGCCTCGACCCCGAGCGCCGCATCCGGCGCGGCCGGCTGCCCGGCGATCGCTTCGAGCGCGGGCAACGCGGAGAGCTCGAGCTCGCGCGGCAACGCGAAGGTTCCCGCGGCGGGATAAATCTTGTACGGCGCCGGCCGGTTATCCCAATCGAGCCGATATGGCGACGATCGCACGCTGGTATACGAGTGCTTGGTGACCTCGTGATAGACGCGCGCCGCCTCGATGTACTGATTGCTCAACTTCCTGTTACT
>DATKSQ010000144.1:0-18675 GCA_035531615.1 Binataceae bacterium (SeqCode) | reverse complement strand
GCCTCTCCCGCATCGCCTCTGCTGCCCAGCCGGCCGACGAGCCGTCGGCCGCCACTGTCAAAAGGAAGCAATATGCCAGTGGGGGCGGACGGCTCGTCCGCCCGCCCTCGCGAGCAATCACGATTCCTTCGCGATGGTGCTCCTCAATCCTGTTTCTTAGGAGGGCGGGCGGTATGCCAGTGGCACCCCGCCGGTCATTACAGCTCAAGAGACCGGCAGGACGCCGGTCCTACTGACTTCTTTTTCCGGTCGGGGCACACGGCCCGTCGCCCCGTCCCGGCGATAAACCCCGGGATTTCTCACGCTCGCGGATCTAGACGATCCGCTTCTGGCCGTGCTTGAATCCGCCCTGCTCGCCGATCGCGTCGTTGCTCCCTTCGCCGCCGCGGCCGCGCTCGCGGCGCCGCCTGCGGCCGGGGCCTGGCCCGCTGCCGGGTCCGGGATCGGGTCCGTTGCCACCGCGACCGTGGGGAGGCGCGCCGACCGGCACGATCTCGATCGCGCGCAAAAAGCCGTCTCCCGATGATCGCGTGGTCAGCATCGGGTCTTCCTTGAGCGCCAAGTGCACCACCCGCCGATCGCGCGGCGGCATCGGCTCCAGCGTCACGCTCTGATGGTCGCGCTTGGCCCGCTCACCCATCGACAGCGCCATGCGATGCAGCTGCTGGCGGCGCCGCGCGCGGTACGCTTCGGTCTCGAGCACGATTGGCGCCGCGTCGCGAATCCGGTGCGCCACGATGCGATTGACCACGTACTCGAGCGCGTCGAGGGTCTGTCCGTGGCGCCCGATTAGCAGCCCGGAGCCATCGGCCTTGATCTCGAGTTCGAGCGAGTCGGGCTCGGCATCAATCACCCGCGCGACCTCGGCCTTTTCACCCATCAACTCGAGAATCCGGGTCAGGATTTCGGCGCCCTCGCGGGCCTGCTGCTCGAGGTCCGCGCTGCGCCGGGGCGCCTCGGGATTCTCGTCGAGGTCGGCGCCATGCTCACCGTCGCCACGATTATCGGCGCGCGATCTCGCCTCGCGCTGCGCCTGCGGCAGCGGCGCTTGGGCGGCGCTCGAACGCGGTGCGCGGCGGTCTTCACGGCGGTCTTCACGGCGGTCCTGGCTCTGCACGGGGCGCGGTTCGTCGCGGCGATCTTCACGACGCTCTTCGCGCTGACCTTGTTGCTGCCGGTCTGGCGGACGCTCTTGGCGGCGGTCCTGCGATCGATCCTGGTTGCGCGCCGGTCTCGGTTCGCGCGCCTGCTGCTGGTTCATCGCCGGGCGCGCTTGCGGCGCGGGCCGCGCGGGCGCCGGCGGCGGCGACTGGACGCCCGAAGTCGCAGCCAATTGCGGACGGCGCATCACGCGGACCTTCGCCTGCCTTGCTCCCAGTCCAAGCAGGCCCGCGCGCGGGGTCGCGAGCACCTCGATCGTCACGTCTTCTTCGGGCGCGCCAAGCTGCGCGAGCGCCTGCGCGATGGCTTCTTGGACCGTCGCGGCGGTGACTTCAATTGGGTCGGTGATACTCATGCGGGCACAGGGCTATAGGTTTTGAATTCACGGTTGAGAACAATTTGCTGGACGACGCCCAGCACGTTCGAGGAAAAATAGTACAGCGAAAGTCCAGCCGGAAAGTTCACGAACATCACGGTGAAAATAATCGGCGTCAGCATCATCATCCGCTGCTGATTTGGATCCGGCGAGGTCGGCGCCATCCACTGCTGCAAAAATGTGCTCGCGCCCATCAGCAGCACCAGCACCGGCAGCCCGTGGCATTGCATCAGCGGCAGCTTTGGCATCCACGACAGCGGAAAACAATCGGGCGCCGACAGATCCCGAATCCACAGGATGAACGGCGCGTGGCGCAGCTCGACCGCGTTGAGCAGCGCCTCATAAAGCCCGATGAAGATCGGGAACTGGACCGCCATCGGCAGGCATCCGCCGATCGGGTTGACGTGGTTGCGCTTGTACAGATCGACCATCTCGCGCTGCTGGCGCTCGTTATCGTCCTTGAATTTCTCCCGAATTTTTTCCATCTGCGGCGCCAGCCGCTGCATTTTCATCATCGAGCGCTGGCTCTTGATCGACATCGGCAACAGCAGCACCCGCAGCGCCAGCGTCATCAGGACGATATCCCATCCCCAGTTGGGCGCGAACAGATGGAACAGTTTGAGCACGCGCAAAAACGGCAGCGCGATGATCCCCGAGTAACCAAAATCGATCGATTTGTTCAGCGCCGGATCGACCGTCTCAAGCGCCTCGAGCAGCTTCGGCCCCATGTAAACATCGGCCGACAGCGTCGGACTCGGCCCGAACAGAATCCGCGCAAAGCCGTTGTCGCCCGGCTCGAGCGCTATCGTCAGCACCCCTTGGCTCGGAGTGCGCGGCAGATAGGCCGCCAGAAAGTAGCGATCGCCGAAACCCGCATAGGTGATCTTGCCCGTGGCCGGCGGCGCGCCCTTTTTCAGCGTCGCCTCGTAGTCGCTGATCACCTTGCCCTGCACGTAGGCCTGCACCGCGGGCACGTCGCGATAGCCCTCGTGCGCGGCCATCGGCTCACTCATCGCAAGCCCGATCCCGTCGAGCTTGGGGCCGCCGCTCACGCCGATATTCATCGCGAATGCGTACGAGCCGCCCCGGAATTCGAGCGCCTTGTCGATCCGGGTGCCGTCCGCCGCGGTAACCACGCAATCGATCTTCGCGCTCGCAGCGGCTGGCACCTCTATCGTCTCCGGCCCGCCGCAGGTGTAATCCAGCGCCGAGTCGTTGACCAGCTTGCCGTCGCGCGCCAGCGTCACCGCCAGCGGATAGCGCGCGTCGTTTTGCGGAACCATCTGGTAGGCTCCGCTGCCGGGCGCGGCCGAGGCGTTGTAGCGCTTGAGCTTGAAGCTCTCGAGCCGGCCACCCAGGGTCGTCAGGACGGCGGTGTAAAGAGAAGTGTCAATCGTGATCGATTTTGGCGCTCCGCCGGCGCCGGACCCCGCCAGCGCCGACGCTGCTGGCGCGGCCGAAGATGCCGCCGCCGCAGGCGCACTCGAAACCCCTGCCGATACCGCTGGCGCCGGTTGTGCGGCGCCTTGCGTGCCGGCTCCCGCAAGCGTGCTCTCGGCGTTTGCACCGGGTCCGGCCGCCGTGCTCTGTGCGGTGCCGATGGCGGTCTGCCCGCTCGGCGGCGGCGGATAGAGTCGCTTCAGAACCAGCTCCTGGTAAGCGAAGATGAGGCCCAGCGACAGGATGACGGCAATCAGTACGCGGCTCGAGTCCAATTAGATTCTTCCTGAAGAGTTTGCGACCCGGTCAATCGGCGGCGGAACCGGGTCATAGCCGTGCGCTCCGAGCGGATGGCATCGCGCAAGCCGGCCGAGCGCCATCGCACCGCCGCGCGCTATCCCATGACGGCGGATCGCGAGCGCCGCGTACTGCGAGCAACTCGGCTCGAAGCGGCACGCCCGCCCGAACATCGCGAGCATCAGCGGCGAGATCGCGACGCGGTAAATCCAGATCATCCCGATCGCGACCCAGCCGAAGCTCGCGCCCACTCCGCCTCCGGCCAGTTGATAGATATTATTGCTGCTCGAGCCCCGTGATTTCATCGGCGTGGCCGCTTTCCGGCGAGGTCCAAAGTAGCAGTCAGAAGCTCGGCATTGATAGCCGTGGTCTTAAGATTTTCCGCCCCCACCAGCGCGATTACGACTATCGACATACCGGCGCCGATCCGCTCGCGCAACAGATGCCGAAAGCACTCGCGCACCCGCCGCTTGATCCGGTTTCTCACCACCGCGTTGCCGACCCGGCGCGAGACCGTCACTCCCAGCCGGGTGTGGTCCGTGTCTCCGATTCCGACCCGCCCCGCATAGAGCACAAAGTGTTTCGCCTGGAGCCGGATTCCGCGGCGCTGGAGGGCAATGAACTCCGCGCTTCGATGCAGCCGGTCGGCGGCGCCGAAGCCCATTGCGGTCGTTGTCCGCGTGCGGGTCAGCCCGGCTGTTTGCGCGGGATCGTGGGGGTCAGACGCTTGCGGCCCTTGGCGCGGCGGCGTTTGAGAACCGCGCGGCCCCCGGGCGAGGCCATCCGGGCCAGGAATCCGTGAGTCCGTTTGCGGCGGCGATTGTGCGGCTGGTAGGTCCTTTTCATCGGTCGGGGCCAACTTTATTTCAGAGCCAGAAAACTGGCGCTTTAAGATTTCGAGCATTGCGGGCGCAAGCCACCTAAAAGGCCGCCGCACCCAAACCCGGAATCGTCATCGAACCATACCGCCGCCCGCCGGGCAAGCACCGCCGCCTACCGTAAGGAAGCGATATGCCAGTGGCGATGAACGGCTCGCCAGCCCGCGTGTGCCGCGCCGCATAGCCGCGCGAGCGATGCCCGCGAAGCGAGCGCTTCGCTTGTTCCCACGCTGGGAACGATGCTATCCCGGATGCGGTGCGGGTGATAGCGCGGCGGACCCTGATTCAGTTTGTCGAATCTCTCAAGGGGCAGGCCGGACAGAAGGCTGCAAAGGCCGCACTCGATGCGTGGTTCCATAGTGGCGACCGCGTGGTGTTCAACCTCAAGGGCAACGACTACCGGATGGTGACCGCGATCGACTATAAGCGGCGGATCGTGTTCATCAAGTGGCTCGGGCCGCATCGCGACTACGATAAGATCGACCCAAGGACGGTTCAGTATGCGGATTAAGCCGATTCGGACCCGTGCCGATTACGCGCGCACGCTACGGGAAATCGAGCGCCTGTGGGGCGCACGGGAAGAAACCTCCGAGGGGGACAGGCTCGAGGTGCTCGCGACCCTTGCGGAAGCCTACGAGCAGAAGCATTTTCCGATCGATCCCCCCGATCCGATCGAGGCCATTCGCTTTCGGCTCGAGCAGCAGGGACTCGACCCGCGCGCGCTGATTGGCGTGATTGGCGGCCGCAGCCGCGTTTATGAGGTGATGCAGCGCAAGCGCTCTCTGTCGCTCGCGATGATCCGCCGCCTGCACGAACGCCTCGGAATCCCGGCCGAAGTGCTGATCCGCCCGACCCGCGCCGCATAGCCGCACGAAATCCCACCCAATCCGGGATTGCGCAGCGGCGCCTCGCGAGCCGCCCGTCCGCGCCGCGATGCCTGCGCGATGCGTCCGCGCGCTACGCGGGGCACGCGCCGCGATGCTAACCTTACGCACGCGATGTACATCCCCGATACGATCGTGGCGCCGGCGACCGCGCCGGGAATCGGCGCCGTGGCGATTATCCGCCTCTCCGGACCGCGCGCGTTCGAGATCCTCGACGCGATCTGGCATCCGGCGCGCGCAGCGCGGCCGCGCGAGCTGGCGGTCGGTGACGTGCTCGATCCTGCGACGGGCGCGCATCTGGATCGCGCGATGGCGGTGCGGTTCCCAGCCCCCCGATCCTTCACCGGAGAGGACGTTGCAGAGTTGCACTGCCATGGCGGCAGCTACCTGACCAGCCGGGTAACGGCAGTGGCGATCTCGCACGGAGCGCGCCTTGCCGAGCCAGGTGAGTTCACCCGGCGCGCGTTTCTCAACGGCAGGATGGACCTGGTGGAGGCCGAGGCCGTCGCCGATCTAATCTCGGCACGCAGCGAGTCGAGCCTGCGTCAGGCGCTTGCCCAGCTTTCCGGCGAGCTATCAAAAAAAGTAAATGAGTTGCGCGGTAAAGTCGTAGCGATCCGGGCGCATCTCGAGGTCGAAATCGATTTCTCGGATGAGGATATCGCGATGCCCGCACGCTCGGCGATGATTCGCGAGCTCGATAACCTGGTCGATGACGTTGCGTCTTTGCACGATAGTTTCACGCGCGGAAAGCTGATTCGCGACGGCCTCCGCGCCGCGATTATCGGCAAGCCCAACGTCGGCAAGTCGAGCCTGCTCAACCTGATGCTCGGGACCGATCGCGCGATCGTCACCGCGATCCCGGGCACGACGCGTGACGTGATCGAGGACACCGTCCAGCTCGGCGGCTTCGCGATGACGCTGCTGGATACCGCCGGAATCCGCGCGGGCCGCGACGAGGTTGAGCGCCTCGGTATCGAGCGCACGCGAGCCGCGGCCGCCGCGGCCGACCTGCTGATCGCGGTCTTCGATTCGTCGCGCGCGCTCGACGCCGAGGATCTCGCAATCGCCGGATTGTGCGCCGAGCGGCCGGGTCTGGCGATCCTGAACAAGGCGGACCTGCCCAAAGTCGCGGACGTTCTCGCGCTGCGCGAGGCGGGAATCGCGATGCCGGCGCTCGAAATCTCCGCGCTGACCGGCTCCGGCCTTGCCCCGCTGCGCGACGAGCTGACCCGCGCGGCTGCGGCGCTCGCCGCGCCCGACGGCGCGAGCGGCCTTGCGATTTCCCGCGAGCGCCATCGAGAGGCGCTCGCGCGCGCGCTCACGGCATTGCGCGCCGCGCGCGACAGCCTCGCCGCCCGGATGCCGCCCGAGATCACGGCGATCGACGTCTCCGCCGCCTGCGACGCGCTGGGCGCGATCACCGGCGAAGTCACCGGCGAAGACGTGCTCGACGCCGTATTCCGCGAATTCTGCATCGGGAAATAGCATGTTGTGCGATTCTTAGTCACTTCAATCCGCGGACCCGCTCCCGTTCGAGAGCGGTCGCGACTGTCTGATCCCCTCCCACTCGGGAGAGGTCGCGCCGAAGGCGCGGGTGAGGGACCGATAGTAAGAACTCTTTCCCGCGTGCGCGCCACTGAGCCCGGGAGGCACGGTCCCCTCGGGCTGCCAGTGCGACCTATGCACAAGCGATCTGGCGACGGGATCGGGCCTGCGGAGGTCATCACAGAACCGCGATCCGGAATTTCCTCTTTGGCGGTCCCTCACCCGCACGTCCGGAGCCGCAAGCGATCGTGCCGCAATAGCTACTTCTTGGTGAAGGCGAAGTGCTCGGCCATCTGGCTGCGAACCTCATTCAGATGATTGCAGTATTGGAAGAATCCGCCGTTGTAGTTGCCGTCCTGGCGGCGCTGGAACTCGCCCTCGAAGTTGTAATAGCCCGGCGTGCAATCCTGGTTGCGGGTGGTCTTGCCGCGGTGCCTGATGACTTCCTGCACCCACCACTCTTCGGCCTGCGGGGTGGCGTCGATCGACTCATAGCCGTGGCGGCGGGCGTGATCGATGCACGCCGCGATATGATCGCCCTGGGCCTGCAGCATATCGGTTAAATTAAACTGGAATGACGCCTGGTAGCCGCCCATGACGAATAGGTTTGGGTAGCCGTGCGAATGGATACCCAACAGCGTGCGGATGCCATCGCGATACTTATCATTGAGTTCGAGGCCGTTGTGCCCCTTTATCTGATTGTAAATGCCGGTCTTCTGCACCTCGAAACCCGTGGCGTATATGAGCAGGTCCAGCTCGTATTGTTTGCCCTCGAAT
The DNA here is from genome assembly GCA_035531615.1 of Binataceae bacterium (SeqCode). Classification (GTDB taxonomy): domain Bacteria; phylum Desulfobacterota; class Binatia; order Binatales; family Binataceae; genus JBARDN01. Next base: position 11,314 of record DATKSQ010000144.1, on the reverse strand, counting down.
ACCGGACCCAACTCGGTGATCTCGGTGATGCCTTTGCCCCTGGTATCGATCAGATGGACGTTGGGCCGGTTGAACGTGGGCAGATAGTCATTGTGGAAACACGGCCGCTTGCACATCAGCATGTACCACGGCTTGAGCGCCTCAGCGGTGGCCTTGTCCTTGACGATCGCGTCGATACGCTGATGAATCTTCATCATCGCCTCGATATTCGAGTTCTCCTGGCGGCGAATCTTCTCCTCGGGCGGCATCGCGGCCTGCTTCGCCCGCTGCGCCTCGGACATCTGAGGTTGCATCCGCGCCCGCGCGCGCCGCTCAGTCTGCCATCCGGGGCGCAGTTTTCGGGCCCAGTTGGGATCCGTCGGCCAGTCGTCCCGGATGTCAATCGAAGACGGGGTGCGTTGGAAAACGTAAAGCTTTTTGGCCGCCGCGCCCAAGCCGGGAACCGCCTGGACCGCCGTCGCTCCGGTGCCGATGATGCCGACGACTTTGTCCGCGAGGCCCGACAGGTCCGGCTTGGTGTAGGCGTAATCCCATCGCGAGGTGTGAAAGGAATGGCCCTTGAAGGTATCGAAGCCGTTGATCCTGGCCAGCTTGGGTTTCGAGAGCGTGCCGTTGGCGCAGATCACGAACCGCGCTTTCATCCGGTCGCCCCGGTCGGTCGCGATATGCCACATCCGTTCAGCCTCGTCCCATATGGTCGAGGTGACGGTGGTCTGAAAAGTCGCGAGTTCGTACAAATTGTACTTCTTGGCTATAGCCTGGCAGTGCGCGAAAATCTCCGGCCCCTTGGCGTAGTGATCCTTGGGCACGTAGTCCAGCTCGTCGAGCAGGGGCAGGTAATCGTACGCGACCACGTCGCACGCCACGCCGGGGTAGCGGTTCCAATACCAGGTGCCGCCCACGTCCGCGCCGCGTTCGACGATACGGATGCTCTCGACGCCAACCTCGCGCAGCCGCGCGGAGGTCAGCAGCGCGGAGAATCCGCCGCCGATGAACAGGCATTCGACGGTATCGTTTATAGGCTCGCGCGGCGTAATCTCGCCCGCGTACGGATCGACTTCGTATCTCGACAGCGTGCCGGTCAATTCCGAGGTGTACTGCGCGGTGCCCTCTGGCCGGTAGCCGAGCCGCAGATCGCGTTCCTGGGCGAATTTCTGCTTGACGCGATCATAGAACTCCTGCGGCCGCGTGGGCTTCGCGACAATCCCAATGGGCTTATCCAGCGACTCCGCCATCTTGATTTTCTCCCTGCGCGATGGTCCTCGCGACGCCGCGCTCGAGCAGTGCTCGATGCCGCCGCCCCGCTCAGCCTGCCAGCTTGCCACGATACCGCCCCGATTTTCCAGCGCCCCCGCGGGCGCTGTGTTCCGCTGAAATCGCGCTCCTCGATCGGGGGGTGCCACCGGCACACGGGCGGCGCGGCGCGGCGATTGCTCTTTTTTGCAATCGCCGCGCCGCGCGGGTGAGGGACCGACAGCATCAAAGTCCGGCTGGCAGAGTCCGCGATATGCGCCGCACCTGCGCCCCATCTGAAAGCTTACGACGACTGCGAGAATCGCGCTTTAAATTCTGGCCCGCCGCATGATTTCGGCGCAGGAAGTGAGGCGCGCGAAGAGTTCTTACTTTCGGTCCCTCACCCGCGCCTTCGGCGCGACCTCTCCCGAGTGGGAGAGGATCAGCCAGCGGCACGCGCGGCGGCGAGCATCTCGCAAGTGCGGATGTTTGACGCTTGCAGGCGGCCGCCGTCGAGCAGCGTTCCATCCAAATCAAAACACAAAGCGTGAGGTGGTCTCATCCGCAATTTCCATTTTGAAGATTCTGAATGTGACTCCCATAGCCCGCCGCCGCGCCGTCGCGCAATCGATCGGCTGTTTCGCGCCGACGGCATCGCGGTGCCTTGGCGCGCGTGCTTGATGCGGTTTCCAAAGGCTCCGATCTATATCTAACATTTTGTAGGATTTATCGACTTCATGCCGCCTCGTGCTGATCCCTCTCCCGCCGGGAGGTGCCACTGGCACACGGGCGGCGCGGCGCGAGGCTTGCGCTTTTTTCGCAAGCATCGTGACGCGTGGGTGAGGGTGCTTACTCCGCCGCATGCCGCCCGCGCGCCGCTTTGCGCGCGGCGCCGCCGCGCGCAATAATCCTGCCTTCATCATGAAGCATGACGTAATCATTGTCGGCGCCGGTCACGCCGGAATCGAAGCCGCGCTGGCTGCGGCCCGGATGGGCGCGCGCACCCTGATGCTGACGCTCAACCTGGATCATATCGGCCAGATGTCGTGCAATCCGGCGATCGGCGGAATCGGCAAGGGTCATCTGGTGCGCGAGATCGACGCGCTCGGCGGCGAGATGGGCGTCGCGATCGATGCGACCGGAATCCAGTTCCGCTTTCTCAACACGCGCAAAGGCCCCGCCGTGCGCGCGCGCCGCGCGCAGGCCGACAAGGCAGCGTATCGCGCGCGCAGCAAGCAGGTGCTCGAGTCGGTGGACAACCTGACGATTCGCCAGGCCAGCGTCGAGCGGTTGATCGTCGAAGGCCGGCGCGTGCGCGGCGTCGAATCGCAGATCGGCGAAGTGTTCGAGGCCGACACCGTTATCCTCACGACCGGCACGTTCTTGAAAGGGCTCGTGCATATCGGGCTGCGCAATTTCAACGCCGGCCGCGCGGGCGATTTCGCCGCGATGGGACTCAGCGATGACCTGGCGCGATGGGGATTTCGTATCGGACGCCTCAAGACAGGGACCTGCCCGCGCCTCGATGCGCGCACGATCGATTACTCGGCGCTCGAAGTTCAGCCCGGCGACGATCCGCCGCCGCCCTTCTCGTTCCGCACCGAGCGTATCGCGCAGTCGCAGATCCCCTGTCATCTGACTTACACCAACGCACGCACCCACGAGATTATCCGCGCGGGAATCGATCGCTCGCCGATGTACTCCGGGGTTATCCAGAGCAAAGGCCCCCGCTATTGCCCGTCGGTCGAAGACAAGGTGATGCGCTTCCGCGACAAGGAACGTCATCAGATTTTCCTCGAACCCGAGGGACGCGACACGGTCGAGGTTTACCCCAACGGGCTCTCAACCAGCCTGCCGCTCGACATGCAAATCGCGATGGTGCATTCGATCGCCGGGCTCGAACACGCGGAAATCATGCGGCCCGGGTACGCAATCGAGTACGATTTTTCCGACCCGACACAACTTAGATCCAGCCTTGAGACAAAGCTTTTAGACGGGTTATATTTTGCTGGCCAGCTCAACGGCACCACCGGCTATGAAGAAGCGGCCGCGCAGGGCATGGTCGCCGGAATCAATGCCGCGCTCGCGATACGCGGCGAGCCGCCGATAATTCTGCGGCGCGACCAAGCCTATATCGGCGTGATGATCGACGACCTGGTTACTCGTGGAATCGGCGGCGAGCCGTATCGGATGTTCACCTCGCGCGCCGAGTACCGGCTGCTCCTGCGCGAGGACAACGCCGACCGCCGCCTGTCGGCGCTTGGCGCACGCCTGGGTCTCCTCGACTCGGGGGTCGGCGAGCGGGTGGCGGCCAAGGCCGAGCGCGTCGCGGCGGAGATCGAGCGGCTTAAGTCCGCGACGATCAACCCAACCGAGCGCACGCAAGAGATTCTCGCGGCGGCCGGCTCGACGGCTATTGCGGCCCCGGCGCGCGCGCTCGATATCCTGCGGCGGCCCGAGATCTCCTACGCTATACTGACGCAAATGCTCGGCGCCGAATCGGGGCTTACCGTCGATGAAGCGGCCGAGCTTGAAATCGACGTCAAGTACGACGGCTACGTGAAGCGGCAGACCGAGGCGCTCGAGCGTTTGAGGCGCCTCGAGGACGCCGCGATCCCCGATTGGGTGGATTTCGCGAGCGTCACCGGCCTGTCAACCGAGGTCCGCGAGCGGCTCGCCGTCGTGCGCCCGTATTCGCTCGGCCAGGCGGCGCGGATGCCGGGTATCACGCCGGCGGCAATCTCCCTGTTGGCGGTGCATATCAAGGGTGGCCGCGAGCGCGCGTCACGCCCGAGCTGATTTCCGCCGCGAATGTTTCACGTGAAACCTCGACGACCAGACGATCGAGAAGGGTGCGAGGCGATAGGCAGTATCGTCGCCACCCGAATTGAAGTAGCTTTTCCGGGCCTTGGATTGCCCGGTTCCGCGCCGAAAATCGCGGCGAAAATCGGCAGATTCGCGACGATTCTCGCGCTGTGGGGCACCAAAATCAACCTGACCGCCGACCCGACCGACCATGACGAGACAACCTTCCACGTGCTGGATTCCCTCGCCCCCGCATGGCTCGCCGCGATGCACCCCGAAACGCCGCTTGGACGCTCATTCGGCAAGGGGAGGCGGATGCTCGACGTTGGCAGCGGCGCGGGATTCCCCGGCCTGATTCTCGCCGCAGTAACCGGCATCGATACCGTCCTGGTCGAATCGCGCCGTAAGCGCGCGAACTTCCTTCGCGCGGCGGCAGCGACGATGGGCCTGCCCCGCGTCACCGTCATCCATAGCTGGGCTACTCCTGCCGATATTCCGAGTGGTTTCGACCTCATAACCGCGCGTGCGGTGGGAAGGCATCGTGAGTTCTTCGAACTTGCGGCGGCCGCGCTCAAGCCGGGCGGTATCGCGATGTTGTACCTAAGTATGGAACAGCCGATTGACGGCGAAGCAGCGCTCGCCTGTGGTCTGGTCGAGCTTCCTTGCATGCAGTACGAAGTTTCACGTGGCGAGGACACGCTCCGACGCGTGCTCGGACTGTGGCTCAAGGCGACCTCTGCGTAACTCGCGGATAGGGGTGCAGGTGCCCAGGGAGAGATTCCTCGCGGAGCTTGCCCTGAGCAACGCCGAAGGGGCAGACTGCGCTCGGAATGACAGCAAATACCTGCGAATTGTCATTCCGAGCGAAGCGAGGAATCTCGCCAGTCGCGCCAGTAGCCCTTGGGATTGAGTTACGCAAAAGTCTCCTCAAGACGAATTGATCGCGCGCAAAATCCGCTAATTTCCTGCGCAAGGTCGCGGCTGTGGATTACCGCCATCCGTGCACTTTGCTTTCTAGGGTTGCAGGGCGTTTAATAGGTGGGGCGATGTTTCACGTGAAACATCGCGGGCGATAACGGCGCGCAACCAGTGCGTTTCGAGGTGGGGCTGGCCGTGGGGCGGATAATCGCGATTGCCAATCAAAAGGGCGGGGTCGGCAAGACCACCACCGCGATCAACCTCGCCGTCGCGCTCGCCCACAGCCACCGGCGCGTCTTGCTGATCGATCTCGATCCACAGGGTAACGCCACCTCTGGCCTAACGATCGTTAGGGAAACCCCCGAACCCGCGCGCGCGGGCAAGACTATCTATGACGCGCTGGTAACCGGTGCCGCGCTCGGCGAAGTAATCGCCGAGATGCGCCCCAACCTGTTTCTCGCCCCGGCGGGCGGAGATCTGGTCGGCGCTGAGATCGAGCTGGCCACGATGGAAGGTCGTGAGCGGCGTTTGCAGATGCTGCTGCGGCCGATCGCACTGGAATATAACTATGTTTTAATCGACTCGCCGCCCTCGCTCGGAATCCTGACCCTCAACGGCCTGGTCGCCGCCGATTCGGTCCTGGTCCCGATGCAGTGCGAGTACTACGCGCTCGAAGGGCTCAGCTCGCTGCTCGCGACGATCCGCAAGGTCAAGTCCGCGCTCAGTCCCGGCCTCGAAATCGAGGGACTGGTGCTCACGATGTTCGACTCGCGCAACCGGCTCTCGCACGAGATCGCGCGCGAAGTCCGCCAGCATTTTCCCGACCAGGTTTTCAAAACCGTGATTCCGCGCAACGTGCGTTTGTCGGAGAGTCCCAGCCACGGCTTGTCCGCGCTCGAATACGACCCGCGCTCGGCGGGCGCGATCGGCTACCGCACGCTCGCCGACGAGATTATCGAGCGGACCGAAGGCGCCGCGCCCTAGCCGCCTGCGCATTCAGCCGGCGTACTCAGCAGGCACAATCAGAATCAGAATCAGGAGGATGACCCACGATGCTTAACAGACGGCCGCTCGGACGGGGACTCGACGCGCTTATCGAAAACACCGCCGCCGACCTCGCTCCTGCCGAGGCTTCCGCCGACGCCGCGGGCGCGCGAATCGTGATGGCGCCGCTTGGGGAGATCACGCCGAGCCCCTTCCAGCCGCGCCTGATATTCGACGCCGAGCGGCTTGAGGAGCTGGCGCGCGCGATCGCGAGCCAGGGCGTGATCGAGCCGCTCATCGTCCGCGTCATCGCCGGCGCGGAGCCCGCCGCGGGCGCGCCGCGCTACGAGCTGATTGCGGGCGAGCGGCGGTTGCGCGCCGCGAAAATCGCGGGGCTCGAGACGGTGCCGGTCGTGATTCGCGAGCTCGACGATCGCGGCGCGCTCGAAATGTCGATCGTCGAAAATCTTTCGCGCGAGGACCTAAACGCGGTCGAGGAAAGTCGCGCGCTCAAGCGGCTGCATCGGGATTTCGGCCTCGGCCACGACGATATCGCGGCGCGCATCGGCAAGAGCCGTCCCTACGTCACCAACTCGATCCGGCTGCTCGACCTGCCGATCGAGGTTCTCGAGATGATCGCGCGCGGCGAACTAAGCGCCGGCCAGGCGCGGCCTCTTCTGTCGCTCGAAACGCCCGAGGCGCAACTCACCGCGGCGCTTGAAATCACGGCCGGAAAAATCAGCGCGCGCGGCGCGGAGGCTCTAGCCGCCGTTCATCGCCATCCCCGAACGGACGCGCCCGCGCGCGCGGCGAGCGATCCGAATCTGAACGCGCTGGCCGAAGGCATCCAGCGCGCGCTCAAGCGCAAGGTCAGAATCCTCAAACCCCGCGGCAAGTCCCCGGGCCGAATCGAACTAGACTACTACGACGACCCCGACCTGACCGCGCTGGCGTCGTCGCTGATGGGCAACGCGCGCACGTAGCGGCGCGAACGGATAGGCCGGGCCACCCCGCGCACGATCATCCGGCCACAAAGACTCGGCAGTGTTCTGTATGCACGTATGCTTGCGCGCGCGAGGAGCATCGCCTAAAGTCCCTTTAGGCGAAGGGTGCGAGAAGCCTTGACAACCGAAAGATTGTTCGACCGAGAAAATGGTCGCTAGAGCCATATCACCCACCGCCTGAAGGTGACGACTTTGGCGAGCATTAGCATTCCCCACGAGCAGCTTCATACGCTGGGGTCTTTGGTCGATCTCACGGAACGTCAGATGCAGACGCTTCTGGACGTGCTATCAGAGGTGCCTCTTTCTGTCGATTTGGAAACCCTTGAAAAACAAGCTGCCTCAAAACTCACCTCAGTATCGAAACATCCTGAAAAACTTGTACGGTCGATAATTGCTCTTAATGTAACGCGCGCGCATGCCGAACCACCCGTCCCGGAGTTCGTACAACGCGTGCTGGAAGCCTTGGAGGAAGCCGAGGTTACGGGCAAGAAACGCGAAATTGCAGAAGATCGCCTGACGAAGTTGTTGACCCTCCCCGAGCTTAACGTTGCGACCAAGGCCATCCATCTTAAACTCGATCACGAGCGACTTCTCGCGCAGCCTCGAATTCTGACTGACGCGCGCCCGATATATGGGCCCGATGTTTCAGAAGCTCCGCTCGCGGTCCTGATAACTCACACACTCAAACTGAGCTACTACCAAGACGAAAAACAGGTGGACTTTTACGTGGTGCTCGACGACGACGATATTTCAGCTCTGGAAGAGGTACTCCAACGGGCCAAGCTGAAGGCTCGAAGTCTCCGCAATATCTTTCAGGCGGCCAATCTGAAGGTGGTGCTTAGCTAGAACACGATGGAAGCTTTAGCTCGCTTGGAATGGAAGGCATCCTCCGAGTCATCGCAGTCGTATGCTCCCAGGAAGCCTGCTCACTGGATTACTACGTCCATTGCGAATCTCAAAGAGCAACGACGCGTCTACATTTATGTTTCGCTAGGACGGCGTAAATACGTCGTTCGGCAATCTCAACAAGAGGTCAAAGCTGAAGCAATAGATCCCGCAATCGAGTCTGAGTTTCAAAGCCATGTTGAACGATGGCGGAAGGAAACTCTGTATCTTTCTTCAATCGCACGCAAGCTGGCCCATCCAGACTATCTTGCCATAACTAGCATGGGCAAAAAAGTGATCCCTCTGTTATTACGCGAGCTTGAAGAACGGCCTAGTTATTGGTTTGGCGCTCTGAAAGCGTTAGCTAAAGATGAAAACCCGCCGAAGGAAGAAAACACTTTTGATGGTACCGTTAAAGCGTGGCTAGTGTGGGGCAAGGCGCGTGACGATCTACAAAAGCGCAGCACAACAGGAAGTAGAACGTCTATTTCCGAAATTGCGGCGAAACCCGTACGTGATCACGAGTAGTAAGACCCCTATATACAACTGTATCGCTTGGGCAGCGGATGAAATCCATCAGTGGTGGGAGTATGGAGCAAAAACCCTACTTGGTGCGCCAACGTTCTGGCCTCCCGGCTATCCACCAGGTGATACTTGGCCGGAGGTGGCAAATCTTTTCATCGCGTTTCTTCGGTATGCCCCTACCTCTAGTCGGCGGCCTCGCGCAGCCTACGATAGGGTGGCGATCTACGGTCTTGATGACAAAACCTTTACGCATATCGCTCGACAGCTCAAATCCGGGAGATGGAGCAGTAAACTCGGCGAGTTTCACGATCTGGAGCACACGCTGACAGATTTAGAGGGTACCGGGTCCACTGGATACGGTCTGGTGCGAACGATTCTTGAACGCGGACGCCCGTAGAAAAAGGTTAAGATCGCTCGCCGCCGCGGCAAGGCTCCGGGCCGAATCGAACTCGACTACTTCGACGAACTCGACCTAACCGCCCTCGCCTCGTCGCTGATGGGGCACCCGCGCACGTAGCGGACAAGCCGGGCGGAAGAACCAACCAACCACAAAGACACCAAGTCACGAAGGATGGTCAGTGCGTTGGGATTGAGTTACGCGGGGATTCCGGAGGGGCAGGCTGTGCGTGACCCATTCGAGAAAGGGTGCAAGCGCCAAGGGCGAGATTTCCTTCGGCTCCGCTCAGGACCGGCTCTCGCGATGGGCGCCATCCGGGTCGAAACGCTCGGCGCGAAGCTCGCGATTCACTCGCGCTCGGAATGACAATTTCCGCGTAATTTGTGTCATATATGGTTCCCCGCTCGCCTTGATTTTCCCCAGCTCTTCTCGCAACCCGGAGCACGGTTCCGCATCCACCCCCCCGTGCAAGGGGCGGCCGCTGGATCTGCGCTCGGAGCGCTTCGTTGCTCAGGGTCTGTGAGTGTTTTCGGGCGCGGCGCAAATTCCTGTCACCTTGAGCCGAGCTCGAGAAACTCACAGGCTTTAAGCGGAGCCGAAGGAAACCGAGAAATGTATTGGCCGAGTTGTCGCGCGCGTTAGTTGAGTATCGCGGCGAATAACCGTATGTCGCTCCAATCCTCAGTATCATTTTGGGCCGGCACTTCTTGTCGGTTCATCACCGCAGGCGTGAATTTGGCGTTTTTTGCGGGGCCGCTTCGATAATGTATCGAAGGCGCGAAACACAATAAATGGCATCGGGCGATCGTAAGCAATGTTGTAAGTGCCTCGTCTGACGCCGAAGGAGAAAACCAAACGGCAGCAAGGACGTCAGATACTGGACTTGTTAAAGAACACAAAAGCTCAACATTCGCACCCATGTCTCTTGATCGCATGCAAATACTAGTCAGAGGGAAGACGGGGCCGCCGTGGACGAAAGAGAGCGCCGCTAATATCCTACTAAACATACAATCGGAGCCCGAACCGTCGCCGGAATAAGAAACCGCGTTGCATTCCGGTGCCTCACAATGGATACTTTTTAATAGCACTTTATGGGGGGGGCATCATGCGTCAGTTCCTTAAGACCACCTTTATCCTGGCAGCCGTCCAACTATATATCGCCGGATCGGTGTTCGCGGCGTCGGTGGATTCGGCGCCCAGCGCCGCGACTCCGTTCGTGATTTGCAACAACCAGCGATACGCGCTATGCGCCGAAGCGAGCTGTTTCACTTATAACTCGGTCGCCTACTGCAAGTGCGATATCAAACGAGGCGACAGCATCAGCCTCCAGCTAAGCTACTCAAGCCCGCAAGGCCAGCAAAATGTCTGTGATATAAACCAGGAAGGAAAGCATAATGGCTATATGGTCAGTACTTTCAGCCTGCCGAATAACGTGAAGAAGGGTGGTACCGCCGCTGTCTATACCTGCCCCGGATCGGCCAACGCGGGAAGCGGGGTGGCCGCACCCGTCGCTTATGGGCAATGCGACGGCGCCATATGCTTCACCAGCAGCAGGGGACAGAGGTTTCCGGGTTTCGATGGACGACTGAGGCATTATGAGGACATGTGTTCCTGCCCAATCTCAACCGATGCGACGGCCGGGAGTTCGGACAGCGCCGGGTATCAGATCTTCGGGCCGTACGATCCGAGCGCATCCGCCGGGAGCAGATGCGATGCAAGTGCCTGCGCGGCTTGCAGCGTACCAAGCCCCACCGACAATGGAACCACGATTCCGGTCGGTGCCCCAACCGGCACGGGGGAATTCCTTGCGCTAACGCTCGACGGACCGCCGCCGCCGGTTCTCAATCAATGTTTGTGTACCTGTAGTCAGACTCCGGGTGTGAATGGCGGCATAACCTGTACGTTGGGCGCGGACATCACCCCTTAGCCAGTCACTATTGACCCGCGTGGCCGGCACCGGCGATCCGAATCTGAACGCGCTGGCGTCGGCTCTGATGGGCCGCGCCCGCACGTAGCGGCGCGAACGGATACGCCGGGCGAAAGAACCAACCAACCACAAAGACACCAAGTCGCGAAGAAAATGGGAGCGGGCCGAGCGGCGGGCGCGCGCGCGGAACGGGCGATGCGCGATGAACGTCATTTCGAACCGAGTCTGCGAGCGTGAGAAATCCCGGGATTTCTCGCCGCCGCTCTCGCTTCGAGGCGTCGCTCCCGGATGATCGCGGTCGCAAGCGCTGGCTCGAAATGACGGCGCAAGGTCCGGTATTTGCGCGGTCGGATGCGGGATTGCGCGTATCCACGTATCCGTATCAATGACGGGCGCGTCGCTTTCACGCGGCTGGATGCGAGGTGGCTCGCTCGCATCCTGTCCTTCAACTGGTAGGGCGGGCGGCGCGGGTCGCGGCACGTCAGGTAAGAAACGGGGGCGTTCCTCGCGCGGGATGATGTTTCGCTCGCCTCTCCCGCATCGCCTCTGCTGCCCAGCCGGCCGACGAGCCGTCGGCCGCCACTGACAAAAGGAAGCAATATGCCAGTGGGGGCGGACGGCTCGTCCGCCCGCCCT
>DATKSQ010000143.1:0-126962 GCA_035531615.1 Binataceae bacterium (SeqCode) | reverse complement strand
CTCATCCGGATATCTTCCGCCACACGCTCGCGGCGCTGGCGCTCGAGCCCGGGGAAATTCTGTTCGTCGGCGACACTCCGCACGAAGACGTGCTGGGCGCAAAGCGGATGGGAATCCACGTCGCGTGGATCAACAAGCATCACAAGCCGTTTCCGGAAGGGATCGGCGCGCCCGAAATCGAAATCGGAGATCTGGCGGAGCTGCCGGACCGGCTCGGATGCTGACCCGGCGGCGGACCCGGCGTTTATAATCGATGGCTTCTGAAGATCGCAAGGGGTTTTTCAATTCGATCGAGCGCGCGCCGTTCGCCGCGATGCTCGCGCTCAGGATCGAATCGGCGCGCGACGGGATAGCAATCGCGCGGATGCCGTTTCGGCCCGCGATCCTCAACGACGGCGGACCCTCGGCTCCGGTTCACGGCGGAGCGATCGCGGCGCTCGCCGATTTCGCGGCGTGCGCCGCGGTGTGGAGCCTCGCCAAGACCACGCGCAGCGCGACCGTGGCGATGGCGATAAACTTTACCGCCCCTGCCATCCAGAGCGATCTGGCCGCGAGCGCCACGGTCAGGCGCGCCGGCAAGCGGATGGCGAGTATCGCAGTTGAAATTCGCGACCGCGCGGGCGCGCTGGTGGCGGACGCGATTGTCACCTACAAGATTTCGTGACGGCGCGCGCGCCGCGATTGCGATGGCGATATCTCCAATCATCGAAACCCTGCGGCGTGCGGGCGCTCCCTACGGGCTGAACCTCGTCGCGGCGGCATCGGTCGAGCGCTATGACGCGATGGTTGCGGCGCCATATCGCGCGAGCACGATCGCGCCCTCGGCGCGGTCGATAATCGCAATCGCGAATGGCGGCGGCGCGCTATGGGCTGCGCTCAAACGCCACGCGGACGCGAACCCCGGATGGTGGCGGCGCGACAATCCGCTCGACGATTTCACGCGCGAAGTCGTCGAGCGCGAGATCGCGCCGATTGCGCGCATCGGCGGCGCCGCCCCGGCAATTGTCTATCCATTCATGGGCGGCGGTCCGACCCTGAATTTCATTGAACTCGGAAAAGCCGCGGGACTTGCCGGACCGAGCATCCTGGGCGTCGTCGTGCATCCGGTTTTCGGACCATGGATCGCGTTTCGCGCCGCGCTTCTGATCGATCAGGCAATTGACGCGCCCGGAGAAGCCGCGGGATTCGACCCGTGCCCGTCATGCACCGTGCGCAGTTGCATCCCGGCCTGCCCGGTTGGCGCGGTCGCGTATCCGGCGGGATGGGATATTCCGAAGTGCATAGCGCATCGGGTGGAAAACGAACCCGAGTGCGCGCCGCGATGCCACGCGCGCGCCGGATGCGTGCTCGGCCCCGAGCATCGCTACCCCGACGACGAGCTTGCGTATCATCAAGGACGCGCGCTCGGCGCGATGCGCCCGTGGTACGAAGCCCATGTCAAACCAGCGAAAATCAAAAGCGCAGCAGGCCACCAAGACACCAAGACACGAAGATGAGGAAAAAAAGTTCACAGATTTCACAGATTTACACAGATTATAGATGCGGCGCCGGCAGCGCTTACTCTCAATCTCTTAATCCGTGAAATCTGTGTAATCTGTGGATTCTTCTTTACTTAAGCGCGTTGCAGCTTGCGCGCGGCGTCTTTGGCGAAGTAGGTCAGGATCAAATCGGCGCCGGCGCGGCGAATCGCGGTCAGCACTTCCATCACGGCGCGATCCTCGTCGATCCATCCGTTGAGACCCGCCGCGCGAATCATCGAGTACTCGCCCGACACGTTGTAGGCGGCGACCGGAACGTTGAACTCCTGCTTCACGCGCCAGATCAAATCGAGGTACGGCAGCGCCGGCTTGACCATCACGATATCCGCGCCCTCTTCGAGATCGAGCGCGACTTCGCGCAGCGCCTCGTCGCCGTTGGGCGGGTCCATCTGGTACGAGCGGCGATCGCCGAATTGCGGCGCCGATTCCGCGGCCTCTCGAAACGGCCCGTAGAAGGCCGACGCGAACTTGGCCGAGTAGGCCATGATTGCTACCTGCGTGAAACCGTTCTGATCGAGCGCGGCGCGAATCGCACCGACGCGTCCGTCCATCATGTCCGACGGCGCTACGATATCGGCGCCCGCGCGCGCGTGCGACAGCGCCTCGCGCACGAGCAGCTCCAGGGTCGCGTCGTTGTCCACGTCGCCGCCCTTGATCGCGCCGCAGTGCCCGTGGTCGGTGTACTCGCACAGGCATACGTCGGTGATTACCGCCAGACCGGGCACGCGTTCCTTGATCTCGCGCACGGCGCGCTGCACCTCGCCGTTGTCGTTCCACGCTTCGCTGCCGACGGCGTCTTTGCGCTCGGGGATTCCGAACAAGATAACCGCCGGCACTCCCGCGGCATGAATCTCGCGGGCCTCGGCGACGATATTGTCCACCGACATCTGCGCCACCCCGGGCATCGAGACGATCGCGCGCTTGACGCCGCGGCCCGGGCATACGAAGAGCGGCTGAATCAGATTGTCCGGCGACAATCGCGTCTCGCGGATCATGCGGCGCAGCGTATCGGTGCGTCTGAGCCGCCTTGGACGATTGATTGGGAATGCCATCTTGAGGCCGGTCCCCGAGCTCGGGCGCCGTGGGGCGATTATATCGCGCGCGCGGGGTTTAAGAAGCCCCGCCGCGGCGCGGTTTCCTGATGCGTTCAGCGCGCGGCTCGAAGTGGGCGGCAATCGCCTGGATCAGCGCGGGAACGGTGTACTCGCGCGCGCGCACCACGACCTCGAAGCCAAGGCTTTCGGCCGTGGCCGCGGTGATGGGGCCGATCGCGGCGGCCTTGAGTCCCTTTGCCGCGCCGCCGACCAGATCGCAGAAATTGCTGACGGTGCTCGAACTGGTGAATGCGACCAGATCGATCTCGCCCGCCGCCGCCATCGCGCGGATTCGCTCCGCCGCGGCGCCGGACGGCTTCACGGTGCGATAGGCGGGAGCGACTTCGACTTCTCGCGCGCCGCGTTTGCGCAACTCCTGCGGCAGGACTTCGCGCGCGACCTGTGCGCGCGGAATCAAAATTCGCGCGCCGCGGATCCGCCGCGCTCCGATCGCCGGGATAATCGCCTCTGCGCGGTACTCGGCGGGCATCGCCGCCACGCGCAACGCATATTTGCCCAGCGCCGCCGCGGTCGCGGGGCCGATCGCGCAGATCGATGCATTGCCCAGCCTGCGGATATCGTGGCCGAGTGCGCCGACCCGCGCGATGAAGCACTCCACCCCGGTCCGGCTCGTGAAGATGATCCAGTCGAATTTGTCGAGCCTGCCGATCGCTCCGTCGAGCGCGGCATAGCTGGTCGGTGGCGCGGTCTCGATCGCCGGAAACTCGATCGCGTCGGCTCCAAGCGCGCGCAACTCAGCGGCGAACGCGGCTCCCGCTGCGCGCGCGCGCGTCACCACGATCCGGCGTCCGAACAGCGGCAGCTTTTCGAACCATTTCAGATCCTCGCGCAGCGCCACGCACTCGCCCACCACGATCACCGCCGGTGCGCCAAGTTTCGCCCGTTCGCATTCAGACGCGAGCGTGCCGAGCGTCGCCGACACTGTCACCTGCGCGGCCGTCGTTCCCCATTGCACCGCGGCTGCTGGAGTTTTTGCGGACATCCCGCCCGCGGACAGCCGCGCAAGTACAGAGCGCATGCGCGCCGACGCCATCAGGATTAAGATCGTGCCGCCGCGTTTGGCGGCGCGCGCCAGGTCGGCCCACGCTATCGACGACGGCGATCCTTTGGATTGGTCCTCGTGGCCGGTGACGATCGCGACAAACGATCCAAGGCGGCGATGCGTCAGCGGAATACCGGCGAACGCGGGCGCCGCGATCGCCGAGGTCACGCCGGGCACGATCTCGAATTTCACGCCCGCCTTCGCCAGCGCCTGGGCTTCCTCGCCCCCGCGCCCGAAGATAAACGGGTCGCCGCCCTTGAGGCGCACAACGTGTCGCCCCATTTTCGCGCGCTCGATAAGCATCCGGTTGATCTCGGACTGCTCGACAACTCTGCCGGCAGCGCTGTCCTTTCCAGAGTAGATCAGTTCCGCCCCGGCGGGCGCGAGTTCCAGCAGGGCGGGATTGACCAGGTGGTCATAGAAGACCGCGTCGGCGTTGCGCAGGCATTGCGCGCCGCGCAGCGTGATCAGGTCGGGAGCGCCGGGTCCCGCGCCAACCAGGTAAACCGTCCCCGCGCGCGCACTCCCGCGCTCACTCATCGCCGACCAGCGCCCCCGCGCCGCGCGCGAGCATCCGCTGCGCCAGCGCCTGTCCGGCGCCGGCGGCGATCGGCGGTGAATAATTGAATTCGGCGGGCGCCTCGAGCGCGTCGGCGAGCTCGCGTTCGCCGCCGGGGCTGAACAGGATCGCGCGGATCGAAAGCGTATCTCGCGCCGCTATCGCGCGCACTCCCACCGGCGTGGCGCATGACGCGCCGAGCGTGGCCAGAAACGCGCGCTCGGCGGTGGTCTCGTAATGCACGCGCGGGTCGTCGAGCGCTTCCAGAGCGGCCGCTAGCTCAGGCGGGCGGTCGCCGTCCAGGGTCTCGATCGCGAGCGCGCCCTGCCCTCCGGCGGGAATGAAATCGCGCTCATCGAGGACCGTGAATTTCACATCGGCCTCGCGTCCGAGGCGCCTGAGGCCCGCCGCCGCGATAATTATCGCGGCCAGCGAGCCGTCGGCGATTCGCTTGAGGCGGGTATCGACGTTGCCGCGCAGCGCGACAATCTCGATTTTCGGGTTCGCGCGCAGCGCCTGAAAGCGCCGCCGCGAGGACGAGGTTCCGACCCGCGCACCCGGCGCAAGCGCGGCGAGATCGCCGCCGTGCGCCGAGACCAGCAGGTCGCGAGTGTCCTCGCGCTCGGGTACCGCGGCAATCCGGAATCCGGCGGGAAGCAGCGCTGGCAGATCTTTCATCGAATGCACGGCCAGATCGATTTTACGATCCACGAGCGCTTGCTCGAGCTCGCGTATGAACAGCCCCTTGCCGCCCACCTGCGCGAGCGACGCGGTGTCGAGCTTGTCGCCAGTGGTGCGGATCGGGACGATCTCCAGCGCCGCGCCCGGCAGCAGTGCGGCAAGACGCGCCCTTACGTATTCCGCCTGAACCATCGCAAGGGCGCTCGGGCGCGATCCAATCCTCAGTACTCCAGTCATCGCGCGCCCCGAGCTAGCTCTCGAACTCGTCTTCGTCTTCTTCGCTGGAAACGCCCGCCGCATCCAGCGCCTCGAGTCCTGCGCTGGCGCCCGAGAGATCTCCGCACAGCAGCCTGCGTGCGACCTCAGCCGCGTAGGCGCCCTCGGGCGTGTTCACGCCGCTGACGCGGAGGCCTTGCAGAATCCGATGCAGCAGCTTGTTGGTGAAGCCTCGAGTCAGCACCTCGACGCGTTCGCGTTCGGCGGGCCCGAGCCCGGCGAGCCATCCGCGATGCCGCCCGAGTTCGAGGTCGCGCAACCGATCGATGCTGTAGCGGATATCCTTGATGGTCGGAACGAGATCGAGCCCGTTCATCCAGCGCCAGAACGCCTCGAGCTCGAGTTCGACGATTTCCTCGGCCTTGGCGGCCTCGCGTTCGCGCTCGCCGCGCGTTTTGTGGACGACTTGCGCGAGATCGTCGATATCGTAGAGATAGACGTTTTCGAGCGAGTTCATTCGCGCGTCGAAGTTGCGCGGCACGCCAAGATCGACCAGGAAGATTGGCTTGTAGCGGCGCTCCTTGATGATCGCTTCGAACTCGTCGAGCGCGATAACCGGCCGCGTCACCGCCACCGATCCGATCACCACGTCGGCGATTTTGAGATACGGCTTATAGTTGTCGAACGGCACCGCGGTGCCCGCCATCGCGCGGGCCAGCGCGACCGCGTGGTCGAAGGTGCGCGAGGTGATGATGAGCGATTCGATGCCGATCGCACGCAATTGGCGCGCGGTCAGCTCGGCCATCTTGCCCGATCCCATCAGCATGACGGTCTTGTCGGCGAGCGAGTCGAAAATCTGCCCGGCCAGCGCCACCGCCGCCGAGCTGACCGAGACCGCGCCGTGCCCGATAAGGGTGGCCTTGCGGACGCGCTTGGCTACCGAAAAGCCCTTATGGAATGCGCGATGCAGCACCAGGCCCACTGTGCCGGCTTCGGCCGCGCTCGCGTATGCGACCTTCACCTGGCCCAAAATCTGGGGCTCGCCCAGCACCATCGAGTCCAGGCTCGCGCCAACCCGGAACAGATGGCGCGCGGCGTCGCGCCCCTCGAGCCGATAGAGCGAATCGGCGAATGACTCGAGCGGAACTTCGCGGTCGGCGGCGATAAATTCGGCGCTCTCGGCCAGTGCGCGCGCGGGATCGGTGGTCACCCCGATAACTTCGACGCGGTTGCAGGTCGAGAGAATCGCCGCCTCGCTGATCGAAGCGGAGCGTTGCTTAAGCCGCGCCAGCGCGGGCGCGACGTCGCCGTCGGCGTACGCCAGCCGCTCGCGCACCGCAACCGCGGCGGTGCGATGGTTCACACCCAGGATGAACAGCGTCTGATCCATCGTTAACCGAAACTGCCCGCATGCTTGCCGGGATAAATCAGCGCCACTCCCACGAACGAACCCAGCAGCACCACAAATACGACAATCGTAAGCGCCGCCGCGCGCCGCCCGCGCCATCCCACCGTCAGCCGCGATTCGAGCAGGCCCGCGTAGAGAATCCAGATCGCCAGCGACCACGACTCGACCGGCTCCCACGACCAGAAATGACCCCAAGTCGCGTCCGCCCAGATTGCGCCGGTAACTATAGCCAGGCTCAACAGGCTGAAACCCCATCCGAGCAGCGAATAATTGATCCGATCGAGCTTCTCCAGGCTCGGCATCCGTTCCGAGGCCGGACCCAGCGGACGCTTGGCTTTGAGCCGCGATTCATAGGCCAGATAGACCAGGCTCACGCTCGCCGCCAGCACGAACATCGAGTAGCCCAGAATCGCCAGAGTGACGTGAATCGGAAGCCATACGCTCTGAAGCGTGGCCGGCAGAACGATTCTGCCGCCTTTCATCATGATTGTCGAAGCGCCCAGCGCAAGCGCGACGGCGGTCGCAGTGTATGCGCCGATCGCGGCCATCTGCAGGCGCACGATCAGGACGAGTCCGGCCAGCGCCGTCAGCCATCCGAGAAACGACAACGCCTGCGCGAAATTCGCAACCGGGATGTTCCCGGCTTGCAAGCCGCGCGTCGCAAGGTCGAACGCATGAAAAACCACTCCGGCGCCGAGCAGCACTGTCGCCCATCCGGGTGCGCGGGAGAAGCCCGCCAATCGGCCCGCGATAAATATCGCGGCCGAAAGCGCGTAGCAGACCAAAGCGGGAGCGAGCCAGAGCGTTTCCATACCAATCAGCGGCCCCGCGCGACCGCGTGCGGCGCGCCTTGAAACCAGTCTCCCGTATCGACCGCGAGCGCATCAAGCCCGGCGCCAAGATACGCCGTCAGCAGGCGCTCGACACCAGCGCGATCCTTGTCGCGCAATCGCTCGATTAGATTCGACTCCGCCAGCGCCGTGAGCTTTTTGGCGCGCGAGTCGAGGCCGGGATCGTTCGCGAACAGGTAGGCGCGCGCCGCGCGCATCAGGCGCAGCGTTATCGCATATTCGTATCCCAAGCGCTCCTCGAGTTCGCGCCGGACGCGCGCCGCGATGGCGGGGCTTGCACCCGAGGTCGATACCGCGATCTGCAAATCGCCGCGGCGAACGATCGCGGGGACGATAAAATCGCATAGCTCCGGAGCGTCGGCGACATTGAGCATCACGCCAAGCACGCGCGCCTCGGAGAAGATTTCGCGCTGCGCGCCGTCGTCATCGGTCGCGGCGAACGCGAAATCGAATCCGCGCAGATCGCCGGGCGCGAATTTGCGCGCGTGATGGACGATCGCGGCCGCCTGCGCCATCGCGGCCAGCTCGGGCCCGAGCCGGGGACTGATCACCGTCACGATTGCGCCCGCCGCGAGCAACTGCGCGGCCTTGCGCGCGGCAATCGCACCGCCGCCAACGACCACGCACGGCAGCCCGTCCATCGCGACATATATAGGCAGATAACCCATCGAAGCATGATGAGTCTAATACACCCGCCCAATCCTAGACAGGGTGCCAGCCTGCGCCACAAAACCTCCCGCCGACGCCTTCCACGCGAGCGTATTGACGGCACGGCTTCGCGCGCCGACAATCTTTGCGGCCGAGCAGGTAGCATGGAGAATCCACTGCGCGCGTTAAATCGCACCCGCGGCACTGTCTTGTGCGAGCGACTCGAGAACGCCGGCGGACTGGCCGGACAGAGCCGCGGGCTTCTGGGCCGCGAGAACCTGCCGGCGGGCGACGGGATGCTGTTCGAGAACGGCAGGTTCACACCGTTCATGTGGATGCACATGTTCTTCATGAAATTCCCGATCGACATCGTATTTCTGGCCGGCGATGGACGGGTGCTGAAGATCAGCCGCGAGCTTCGTCCGTGGCGGGTCTCGGCGATGGTCTTCGGCGCACGCAGGGCAATCGAGCTTCCAGCAGGCGCGGCGGCGGCCAGTGGAACGCAAGCCGGCGACATTATCGCGATCGAGCCGCGCAACGCGTGACCGCGTGCCCGGTCCGATTTGGCGTCGAGCGGCGCCGATCGGCTATACTCGCGGATCATGTCTCCGGTCGAGCATAACCCATCGCCTGCCGAGCCGTGGCATTTCGAGCAGCTCGCACTCAAGTCCGGTTTGAGCATGCGAATCGCCCGGGCCGGCGCGGGGGTGGGTCCGATGGTCGTGATGCTGCATGGGTTCCCGGAATGCTGGTACTCGTGGCGGCATCAGATGCGCGCGCTGTCGCGCTCGTTCGACTGCGTGGCGCCGGAGATGCGCGGCTACGGCGCGACCGACGCTCCGCGCGGGGCGGCAAACTATACCCTCGACAAGCTGGTCGGCGATGTCGCGGACTTGCTCGAGGCGCTGGGGCGCAAGCGCGCCGTGATCGTCGGCCACGATTGGGGCGGCGCGATCGCGTGGGCGACGGCGCTCAAGCGGCCTGAGATCGTCGAGCGGCTAATCGTGATGAACTGCCCGCATCTGAAGCGCTTCTCCGAAGAACTCCCGCGAAACCCACGCCAGATGCTGCGAAGCTGGTACATGCTGTTCTTCCAGCTTCCGTGGCTGCCCGAGGCGATGTTCCGGGCGCGTAACTTTCGCGCACTCGATCGGGCCTTGCAGGGCGCAACGATCCGCAAGGACGCGATCACCACCGCCGACCTTGCTTACTTTCATGAGGCGTTCCGCAACCCGTATTCGATCAGCGCCGCGATCAATTATTATCGCGCCAGTTTCCGCTCTGGCTTCACGGCGCGCGCGGGCGCATCGGGCGACGGCGACTGGATCGATCGAAAGATCGCGGCGCCGACGATACTAATATGGGGCGAGCGGGATTTCGCGCTCGGCAAGGAACTAACCTACCGGATGGAGCCGCTGTTCAGCGGACCGTTCGCGATCAACTACCTCCCGAGCGCCGGCCATTGGGTGCAGCAGGAAGAGCCCGAACTGGTGAGCGCCTGCATGGGGGAGTTTCTGAAACCCCTTGCGCCGCCGCGATGACCGTGCGGCGATCATTACCGGCACGCGCGGCCGCGCACCGTCACTTTGCCGCCACCGAGCGCTTGGCTTCGCGATCGAATCCCGGCAGGATCGCCTGCACGAAAGCGTTTCGCAGCAGTTCTTTGATTGCCTCCCAGGTGCTCAGGCTCGGATTGCTCAGATTGCCCTTGAGCGTAACCTCCGTGGCGACCTGCCCGGTCGAGTCGTTCTGGAACAATCGCGCGGTACCGCCGGCCACCAACTCGTAAGCCTGACGCGTCAGAGGCTGATCCTTATCTTTCGCCCAGCTATAGACCTTCAGATTGCTGAACAGCGGCTTCACGTAGCCGTGTATCTGCCCATCGTGTACGCCCATCTGGGAATAAAGCGAAAATGTTCCTGAGGCCACGTCCAGGTTTTCATGCCTGCGCAGCAGATCATTCAAAGTTGTGAGATCCGTGTTTGCGATCGCGAGGTTGAGATCGAAATCGGGTCCGGGCTGCGCGGTCCGAAAGTCGCCACCGGCCGTGGCGTCGCCGCTGTTCATGAACTTGCCGCGCAGATCGAAATGTGCGGGGCCTTGCGTCGGATGGTTGGAAATATTCGTAGCCTTCAGGTTCAGGTCCGCGACAAAAACCCGGTAACTCCGAGTCCCCGAATCGTCGGCGTATGCGAGCGTGCTGCGCCCGATGTCGAATTCGTCGATCTTGATCAACGTGCCCGGCGCGTTACTGATCTCGGCCGCGCGCTGCTTCACGGTCTCGAGGCGCGCGCTCTCGGCGGCGGCGGTTTTGAGCGAATGCGAGTACGTGATCGCGACCCCGTCGAAGTACGCGTACACGGCCTCGACACTGCGCACCTTGGGCCCATACTCGAAGCTGCCCGTGCTCGCGAGCTGGCCGCCGGTCACAGCCAGGTTGGCGCGCTTGACTTCCGGTTCGAATTTTCCGAGCGGAACATGGCTTATGCGGTATCGCGCACGGACCGCCGCGAACGGTTCGGCCAGAAAATTCGCGTGCCCGTCGATCGCCGCCGTTCCCGTCCCGAGCATCACCGCTTCGGCGTGAATCCGGGAAGGATAGGCATCACGAGCCGACTTGATATTGCGGATGTTATCGGCGATGAGGTTCAGCTTCTCGATATTCAGCGGCCGATTTGGATCCGTGTCTATATACAGGATCGCGCCGTCCACGACTTTCAGCCGATTGATCTTGAACGGATAGACCGCTTGCAGCGCCTCCTGCCATCCCCGTTTCGCGATCGGCACCTTGCCCGCGCGTTCGTGCCGAAGCTGCGTGAGGTCAATCCGGACGCGTGGATGCGTCAGGGTAAAGCGGGCGACAATATGTCCCGAGAGCAAATCGTCCCAGTCGAGTTCAGCCCTCACCACCGGAAGCCCGGCGACCGGCGGATTTGGATGCGCGTTTTGGGTGATTACTAGATCGCTCAGGGCGACCACCCCGTCGAGCAGTTGCAGATGCGCGTGGCCCAGCCGGGTGTGATACCCGGTCAGCTTCGCGTTCATCGCGGATTCCATCCGGGTCCGCAGAATCGGATCCATGAAATAAGAGGCGACGCCAATCAAGACGATGAGAATCGCGATGGACGCAAGAACTGAAATCGCGATCCGGTGATTCGATAATTTCGACGATAATTTAGATATGATAGCGGGCACTGGAATCCGGACCTCCCCGTCCCTGGCCGCATACGGCGTGCATCTGCCATAGCGACGGGGAACTCGGGCGGACTTCGCAAATCTACCACAGCGACGGCGTAGTGCGCTGAGAATTTCCGCAGCTCGGGCAGCGACCGCGTGGCCATGATTACTCGCGCGCGCGGCTCTGGTATGGTGCTCGGCGTGCTTAGTGCGAAGCGGCGGCGCATCGGAGGTTTTTCGCGATGCGCCTCGTCACCCTTGATTTGGCGCGTCAAGCCCGATACCAAAGATAGTTCGAGTTGTACCGAAAGTGCTCCCCGGTAGCTCAGTCGGTAGAGCAGACGGCTGTTAACCGTCGGGTCGCTGGTTCGAATCCGGCCCGGGGAGCCAATTTCTTTTCTCGCTGAATCTCAGCCATTTTGCGTAATCTCTCCGCAAAGCGGCTCCAACGCGGCACTGTTGACGCGTTCACCGACGACGGGATCAAGCGGCGAACCGTAGACCTGCTACTTTGCGCCGCCGCCGTTCGAGTCTTTGTGCGGCACTATCCCCTGCTGCAAGCGCTCCTGCAGATTCTGCGGCCGCGGAATGCCGATCGCCGAGTCGCTTTCGAGCTTGTCGAGCATCTCCTTGCCGCCGACCTGCTGGATGAGCCGCTTCGGCAGGGCCTCGATCAGGTAGTCGTCCGGCATTTTCGGCGCATCGTCGCGCTTGCGCTTCATAGCCATCTCGATGATCGGCTCGAGCTCTTTCATCTTCTTGGCGCGAATTGCGGCGTCCCGCTCCGCGAACTCCGGCAGCACCTGCCTGCCGAACAGCTCGATCGATTCCATGATGTGTTCGTGCCGGTTCTTCCCGGCCTGCATCACGAAGATCATCTGATCGACGCCCGCGTTCTCGAAACGCCCGAAATACTCGCGCAACTGATCGGGGGTCCCCACCGCACCGCGCAAACCCTGCTGCGCGCCTTCATCATTGTCGAGCCGCGCGCTCAGGCGCTCCTGGCGCATCGCAATCGCAACGTCAGGCGAGTAGCCGCGCTCCGCTCGCTTGCGCATGAATTCTTCCCATACATTCGAGGTTCCCGGCTTGTGATCGCCGAATACGTAATAGTGGCCGAGCGAATAACCGAAGAAGTTGCCGCCCTCGAGACCCCGCGAAATCGCCTCGCGCTGATCGGTGTGGCACATCATCGGCGTGACGCACGAAATCTCGGGATTGATCGCCCTGCCGATCGGCACACACTTCTCCGCCAGCGTCTTGCGATAGTCGCCCACCCACTGCACCGCTTCTTCCGGATCGATGAACGAGAACGTGAGCGCACCGATTCCGCACTCGGCGGCGAGAAGGATAGTCTCGCGGCGCGAGCACGCCACCCACACCGGCGGGTGCGGTTTCTGCACCGGCTTCGGCACCACGTTGCGCGGCGGCATCTTGACGTACTTGCCGTCCACGCCCCCGAAAGGAACCTCGGTCATGCAGCGCAGCGCTGTCTCGAGTCCCTCGCGCCACATCTCGCGCTTGAGCGCCGGGGTGAGATTGAATCCGCCCAGCTCAGCAAGTGAGCCCGACTCGCCCGATCCAAACTCGACGCGACCCTCCGACACCAGGTCGAGCATCGCGATTCGTTCGGCGATGCGCGCAGGGTGATTGTAGCCTGGAGCGGTTAGCACGATGCCGTGGCCGAGCCGCATATTCTTCGTGCGCTGGCTCGCGGCGGCGAGAAACACCTCGGGC
Organism: Binataceae bacterium (SeqCode); assembly: GCA_035531615.1. Lineage (GTDB taxonomy): Bacteria > Desulfobacterota > Binatia > Binatales > Binataceae > JBARDN01. The sequence continues at coordinate 113,990 of DATKSQ010000143.1, read as the reverse complement.
GCGCTCGAGTGCGAATATTCTTCGAGGAAGTGATGCTCGACCTCCCACACATTGGTGAAGCCGAGCTGGTCCGCGAGTTCGATCTGACGCAGCGCGTCCTGGATCAGTTGCAGCTCGCTCTTTTCCTCCCACGGGCGCGGAAGTTGATGCTCATAGAACAGTCCGAATCTCATTGGGTGCTCCTTTCACTTTGCATGCACACGCGCCGCCGCTTCACGCTGATAGCGGTACGGCGGCTTTCAGGATCGTCAGGGTCGGCGAGCGAAAATAGACCATATCGCCCACGGTGGCTTTGGCAATATCCTTCCCCTGGGCCACCGTGTCGAGCGCCTGCTTGACGCTGGCTGGATCGCGCATCGCTTCGGCCAACAACTCCTTCACGGACGACGCCGGTTTCCCCCGACACGACTCAATGAATTGATCGAGGTTAAACACGGTTTCGGGACTCCTTGGTGTGAGTATTGTCGATCTTGGCTACTGTAATTTGGCCATCGTGGCCTGCGCCGCTTTTCTGCCCTCCGCGCTGCGCAGCCAGGAGATGAAATCTGTACGATTACGAGCGCGGAACATCTCGCCGCCGAACGCATCGAGCCAGAAGGAAAGCGGTTTGAGGTGCTTCTCGGAGTCCGGATTGAATTTCGTCCATTTGCGCGCGTGCTCTTCCGACCGGAAGAGATTCATCCCTGCTCAGCGAAACGGCCGGTCCTCCGGCGCGCCGCCCACCGCGCCGTACGCATAGCCCACGATCGTCGCGGGCTGTACCGAGAGCACCTGTTCGTCGCGCATCTCGACAACGACCGGCTCTCCACAATCCAAACACGGCGCATCAACCCGCACCAGCTTGCCAAGAAATAGCCAGCGTACCGCCAGCGCTTCAAACCCTCACTGGGCAAACCATTTCTGCTGGCCGTCGATGGTTACGCGGTACTGCGTAGGCTGGTTGTTAAAGGGCGGGAACGAGGCGATGTAGTCGGTTTGCGGATGGAGCCAGCCCGGAACACCCGCGTTCATGAGGTCGGCGATGACTTGGCGCGCCTCCTCGATTCCAACGCCCAGGTCTCGAGCCAACTCGGTGTAGTGAGGCGCCTGGCCGGTATTGATAAAGCGTTGCATGATATTGTGAAACGCGCGATCGAGCATAGCAGTGTCAGTCATCGTTGTTTCCCCTATCCTTTCGGCAATCCAAGTACTCGCTCACCGATAATATTGTGCTGAATCTGATTGGTTCCGGCGGCGATAGTTCCGCCCCGCGCCGCGAGCATCTTCAAGAGCCAGATCCCCTTGTCGATGGCGAACGGCGCATTGTGTTCCAGTTGCGAATAGGCTCCGAGGAGCTCCATCGCGAACAGCTGGATGCGCAAATTCAGCTCGGTGCCGCAGAGCTTCATGATCGATCCTTCAGGCCCCGGGGGTAGTCCCTTCAGCCGCCGCGTGAGTTGGCGGAAGCCCGTGTACTTGAGCGCCTGCTGCTCGCAGTAGAATTCGGCGATCTTCTGGCGCACGCCGGCGTCTTCCCACGCCGGATGGCCGTCGCGCTGAACGCTCTGAGCCAGTTTGACCAGCTCGTGGATTTGTCCGCCAGCTCCGCCGCCCCCCCCGTTGCGCTCGAACATCAGGGTCGTGATTGCGACCTGCCATCCCTGGTTCTTGTCGCCGACCATATTTTTCTTTGGCACGCGCACGTCTTCGAAGAAGACTTCGTTAAACCCGCGCGCTCCCGTCATCTGCACCAATGGACGTACCGTGATGCCGGGGCTATGCATGTCGACCAGCACGTAGCTTATGCCCTTGTGCTTGGGCGCATCGGGATCGGTGCGAACCAGCAGAAAAACCCAGTCCGCGAACTGTGCGTTCGAGGTCCAGACCTTTTGTCCATTGACGACAAAATCGTCGCCATCTTCTATGGCCCGAGTTTGCAGCGATGCCAGATCCGATCCCGCGCCCGGTTCCGAATATCCCTGACACCAGATTTCCTCACCGGTAAGTATTTTCGGAATGTGGCGCTGCTTCTGTTCCTGGGTGCCCCAATGCATCAGGGTAGGTCCGATTAGCCCCACCCCTGAACCAACATAGGGCAGCGGCGCATGGATGCGGGCAAGTTCCTGGTGGTAAACGATCGTCTGCAAAATGCTGGCGCCGCGGCCGCCGTACTCTTTAGGCCAATCGATTCCGGTCCATCCGCCAGAGGCGAGCTTTCTGAACCACGCTACATGGCGGTTCCATTGGCCTTCGTCTTCCGTGAAAGCGTCAAACCCTTCGTCCTCGCGGTCGGGCTTGTTTTTGTCAAGCCAGGCGCGGAATTCCGCCCGAAACTTTTCGTCTTGGGGTGTGAAGTTGAAATCCATCTGTAGTTCCCCCGTGCAAACCGAAACTCCGGCTCACTACCGCTGCCAGCTCCCTTCGCTACGCTAAAATTCGCACAAATTCCCCCTCGATCGCAAAGTCTGAGCGCAGCGGCAGGAGGAGCTGATCGCTGGTTTCGAACGGAGCAGTGCGCCGCGCAAGTAGAACGACATTGCTTAAGGCTCGCGAAAAGTCTTCCACTGCCGACCAGCAGATGCCGCCGACGGACTTATCATCGCGCAAACCCAAGGACCTCCGTCGAGCGCGGAATCTTCTCCGGCAGACACTAACTCCTGGATAGGTTATCCGCTGTGAGCCTGGACGCCTCTGATCAATTGTTCGGTGACCTGCTCAACGATCCATTGAGGCTTCCATTTGCCTGTCCCGCTACACCATCTGACGACCGTATTGGCGGCGCGCAGGATTACGAACATCATGAGCTTTGGCTCACCGCGGACGAAAACGCCCTTATCGATTCCGGCGCGCAGGATACTTGCGAACATCTGCTCGTAACGCCGCTGCAAGGTGCGGATGCGCCTGCGATTGGCCGGGCTTAGCGATACGGGATCGGCCAGCGCCGGCTCGTAGCGGCCCGGCGATTCGAAGACTCGCGCGATCACGGCCGCGATTGCCTTTCGCAGCGCCGGTTCCGGATTGTCGCCGGCCGACGGTGCAATCTCCGCGAGCCGTTCGATCGCGTCGCTGACCGCGTCAATGCGTATTTCGGTGAAGATCTCTTCCTTGCTCAGAAAATAGTGGTAGATATGGCCCTTCGCCAAGCCGCACTCGTGCGCGATCTGATCCATGTTGGTCGCATCGTAGCCACTGCGCGCAAACGCGCGCGCCGCGCCCACCAGGATCTCGCGGCGCCGTTTCCGGGTTTTTTCAGGGTCGCGGATGCGATGGCCGCGAACTCCCCTGGGCGCCCCCTTCGCGCCGGCTTGGCGAGTCGCCGTTGGATCCAAAGTTGTCAAATTCGATTCTCTTGACCGACCATAAATTTTAGAATATCCGTTCCAAAAGTCCGGACACTTGAATTTATCCCAGATTTCGACTCTTGGCGAAAGTAACCCCGATGGACAAGCCGCTGCCGAAATTAACTCGCAATCTAAATGACGCAAAACGCGATCTCGGCGAGTGGGGCTATTGCCTCGTCGCAGACGCCCTCAGCCGTAGTCAGGTCGCCGCGCTGCGCAAGGGCAGCCTTTCGGCGCGGGTCGCGGCGATCGACGACCCGCAATTCAGCGCCAGGCTGGTCGAAGAGGCCAGGCGCAAGGGTTCCACCTGGATCGACATTAATCACGTTTTCTACCTGGGCGCGGAGGCTTCACCCGATTACACCGTGGCGCCGGGTAACAATCTGAAAGCGATGTCCGCCGCATCCGGTGAGCATTGGGCGGAAACCTTCCTGCGGCTCTCGCGCGAGACCAGAGGCAAGGCGCTCTTCAACCTGCGAATGTTCAACCGAAGTCTCAAGGCGCTGGGCGACCTGTTCAAGAACGAGCACTGCCTTCCGAGCCTGGGCGACGCCGGCGCGCATGTCTCCCAGATCATGGACGCGGGCTGGCCAAGCTTCGTCCTATCCTACTGGGTGCGAGAGACGGGCAGTTACACGATGAGTGAGGCCATCCGGCGGCTGACTTCCTGTCCCGCCCGCGTGATCGGGCTTAAGGACCGGGGCACGCTGGCGGTTGGGATGCGTGCGGACGTGAACGTGTTTGACGCCGGCAAAGTCGCGGAGCGCCAACCCGAACTGGTGAACGATTTCCCCGGCGGGGCGCCGCGCTACATTCAGCGCGCCGTCGGCTACAGTGCCACGATCGTCAACGGGAAGATTAACGTGCTTGATGGCGAGCATACCGGCGTGCATGCGGGCGTAGTGTTGCGCCACGGCCGGTAACTTCTGTAGCACCAGCGTAAGCAGTTCATTATCCCACACATGGAACAAGTCAGAGACACCGGGAAGAGCGACCTCAGCGGCTTGAAAGCCCTAGCATATTCGCCGCACACCGAGGATATCGAACAAGCGAAGGCGCACATCGATGAATACGGGATGTGCATCGTCGGCAACGTTCTTTCCGCGCCTGAGATGGCCACGATCGACCAGCGGCTCAAGGAGCAGGCGGCGGGCGAAGCAGCCGGAAATCTGGGAACAATAGTTCGCTGAACAAAAGAGGCCAAGCAACATGTCTGCGATAACTCCTTCGGATGGCCCGGTTGCCGTCACCGGCGCGTCCGGCTACATCGGGTCGCACGTCGTCCTCGCTTTGATCAAGCGCGGTTACCAGGTACGCGCCTGTGTAACCGACCAGAACAACCCGGACAAAACCGCTCATCTGATCGCGCTTAACAACGGGGTATACCCCGGACGCCTCGAACTCGTGACGGCTAACCTATTGGTGGAAGGCAGCTACGATGAGGCGTTCGCGGATTGCAACGCCGTGCTGCACGTCGCTAGCGCGATGGGATACGGCAACGTAAACAATCCGCGCCAGGTTTACGACGGCGCCGTGAGTGGCACCAAAAACATCCTCAACTCAGTGAAGAAAGCGGGAACCGTAAAGCGCGTGGTCTATACCAGTTCCTTTTCCGCGATCGCGCACCCGGCGCCTCCGGGCTACGTTTTCACCGAAAAAGATTGGGCGTCGGACAACCGGAGTAAAGACCCGATCTGGACGCCCGAGAGCATCGAGACCAACGGCGATGTCGCCTATGCGATGGCCAAAGTCGCGGCCGAGCGGATGGCCAATAGCATCGCCGCGGAGGACGGCCGTTTCGATGTCATTTCGGTGTGTCCACTGGTCGTATTGGGCCCGTTGCTATCGCGTGCCCATAATCTCGCGGGTGCCTGGCATTGGTTCCTGGGCCGGATGCTTGCGGGAAAGCCGTGCGGCCGCGGTTGGCAACATCTTTGGAACGTCGTCGATGTGCGCGACGTGGGCGAAGCGCACGCCTTGATAGCCGAGAGCGAACGCTGCAGCAACGGCATGCGCTATCAGTTGTGCGCCACGGACCGCTCCGGCGAGCTGAACGCGATGGAACTGCACGAGCATCTGGCGCGGCTGTTTCCGCACCTCGCGGTCGGCGGCGTGCCAAAGGGATACGACGAGATTATCGCCAAGCACGGCAAACCCTTTGACTCGCCGCGCGCTTACTCCGATCGCGCGCGTCACGATTTGGGTCTCAAGACCCACGCGGTCGGCGACACGCTGTTCGATACCGGGCGCACGATAATCGAGCTGGGTCTCATCAAGCCGGCGTTCAAGCACCAACTCAAGCCATAGTGCGATGCACTCTGGTTCGCCGGATTCAGAAGACAGGTGATGAAAATCGAGGATTGGAAATTGAACTTGCCCCGGGTGTCCATCAACTCGGGGCAAGTTCAAGCTCTGGCCGAACAGCGCTTGTTCATCCTCGATCCAGCCGGTGACGACGTTGAGACCCCATCGCCCGCCAGAGATGTAGTCGATGGCCGCGCCGCTCTTCGCAAAATGGATCGGATGGAATCCGTAGGTGACGTGAGCGGTCGAAAACAGCATGATCCGGCTGGTTACTTGCGACAGCGCCGCCGCGGTACTCACAAAATCGAGCCGATATTCGTTAAAGCGGGTGACGCCGCCATGCCCTAGCCAACGCCCGAAGGGTACCGCGAATTCGAGTCCGATTTCGTCGGCGATTCGCACCAGCCGCCGCGCTGTCTCCCTATGGAGACCTTTGCGTAACTCGATCCCACGGGCTACTGGCGCGACTGGCGAGATTCCTCGCTTCGCTCGGAATGACAATTCGCACGTATTTGCTGTCATTCCGAGCGCAGTCTGCCCCTTCGGCGTTGCTCAGGGCAAGCTCCGCGAGGAATCTCGCCTTGGGCACCTGCACCCCTATCGGCGAGTTACGCAAAGGTCTCCAATGCCAGAAGTTCTGGTAGCGAGCCCGATCGGCAAGCACCGCCCGCGAGATCCGATCGATCCCATCGAACGCTGCTCACGCGCCGCTGGCTGAGATTTTTTTTACTGCGTCTTCTACTCGTGTGCCCTTGAAAAAATTCGGATTCATGCCGGCCCAAAGGCGCGCAGGATTGGCGAAGACAAAATCCCGAAAATCTTCCTCGCTGATTTGTCCATGTTCCACCATCTCGTAGGCTTCCTCGGTCACCTCGGTCATGTCCGGGACATCCCAATGGCCCATATCGGAGCTGAAGATCGCGTTGAGCCGCGCTTTGAACGGAAGCTTCTTGGGGTCGAAGGCAATCGCATTGATCGGATCATCAGCTTCACATCCGAAATAAAAGTTCGGAACAAACAGGCTACGGATGTCCTCGGGCTTCTCGATTCCGCATCGCGACCAATCGTCCAACGTCGCGGAATCTTCCTTGGTGCCGCTCAGACCCCATCCCTCGCCAAGCCGGTCAAGCTTGCCCTCGACCAGCTTGCCTCCGTAACGGCGCGCGAGTTCATAGAACACTTCGCGATCGAGATTGGCGGGATTGTAATTATCCATCCCGTTGCGATTGCGTTTTACCCAATGGCCGATCAGGTCGGTGTACAGGTTGGCTGCCCAGCCGACGCCGCACTCGAGGAAGGCGAATTTCAGCTTGGGAAACCGCCGCGTCACTCCTCCGAAAAACAACGCCTTGCAGATCGCCTCTCCGGCGGCTGCGAAGTGGCCGATGTGGTTGAACATATAATTCGACGGCGAGGTGCGGCTGCCCCAGCCCATCCCGGCGGAGTGAAAGCTGGGCGCTACGCCGAGTTCGACGCACTTGGCCCACACCGGGTCGTAGTCGTATTCGCTGTCGAGCGCCAGCAGGTCGAGCCAGTAGGCGTGCCGGGTGGGATTGGGGACCGAATCGGCGACGGCGGGAATCGGGCGGCGCACGTGCCCCGCCATCATGATCACCTTGAGCCCGAGCGTTTTGACCGCGAATTCAAGTTCATCGATCGCCTCCTTCGGCGTGTGCATCGGGATTACCGCCGCGGGCGTCAAGCGATCCGCGTATTCGCGGAAGATGTCGGAATGGAAGGTGTTGAAGGCGCGGCAGGTTGCGCGCCGGAGTTCTTCGTCGCGGATGTGGGGCGCGCCAAGCCCGGCGGTCGGATACAGGATCGCGAAATCGATTCCGGTTTCATCCAGACGCTCGTACTGGAGTTTCGGGAAGGTACCAGTTGCGCGGTCCAGAGTGTTTTTGGTCGGCAATGCCCACCACGGCGGCCTGACCGGCCGCTCCGTCCGCCGCTGCTCGGGGGTCATCTTGTACCAGTTCGCGCTATCGCTTCGGTATCGCTCGGCGAGCTTCGGGCCGCCGATCTTGGCGAGATATTCGCGAAGCGCGGGTTGAAATTCGACCGTGTGGCCGTCTGAATCAATAACCGGGTGTTTTAGCTGCGCGCGAACCTTCGCGGATTTGGAAAGTGAACCGCTCGAATTTGTACCGGCTCCCATTGCAATTATCCTCCTGACGGCGCCTGTTTTTCTGGCGCGGCCAAAAAAGGCCGCCGTCCGCGGCCTGCGCCGGAATCTCCGTTCACTCAGTAACTTTGCCGCTTCGGTTTATCGTCTGGTTTCCTTGAAGAACTGTGCATCCATTTCGACTCACAACGTCACCGGCTTCGTCAACGATGAGTTCCGCCCGATGGTACCCAGACTTAGTTGCTGGTACCACGGAGCCGCCGCCGGTGTCAATCGCGGCGCCGACAGGTTTGTGCCAGCCACCCGGTTCCGTTATTTGATAGGGGCATGGCTAAGCGCAACGGTTTGGGTGACCAGCGCCTTTCACCGCGTCTCAAGAACATCCTGAGAGATCTCGAGCGAATCATAGTCGCCGAGGGCTTCCTCCATCTGGACACCGCGACATTGGCAAAGCGGCTCCGATGCTCGAAGCGCGCGCTATACACCTTGGCCCCGACCCAGGAAAAACTGCTGATATTGGTCATTCAGCGCGTTCTAGAACGAACCGACCAGTACCTGGCCAACTCCGCACGCAACCCTCGCGGCTGGCGCTCGGCACTGGTCAATTACATGAATGCGATGGTAATTACGTCGCGGCCCGCAAGTCCGCGCTTCTTGCGCGATATCGCGGCGTTTGCGCCGGGGATGCGCTTGCTGAATCGGCTTCAGCAGCGGACCACCCATCGTCTCGAGCAGATCATTCGCAACGGCATCGTGGCACGGGTCTTCAACGATATCAGCCCGCGGCTGGTCGCTGAGTTGATTCTGATGGCTGCCAAGCAGCTAATCGATCCCGATTTCCTGCGCAATCTCGGACTCAACCTGGCCGAAGTGTACGAAGAGCTTTCGCGGCTGCTCGAGCATGGCCTCTTGCCGCAACGCGAACCGTCCATCGCCCGGGGAAACCCGCACCAGCGCCAACGGGTAGCGCTGCTCAAGCGCGAGCAAGAGCCGAGCGATAAAGCGCCGCAGGGGCGGCGGCGCAAAGCCGGCGGCGTGTCCCGGCGCAAGCGGCAGCATGCCTGAGATCAAACTGGGTGCGGCGCCGGCGCGAACAACATGAAACCCGTCAGATGAATTTTCTTCACCACCGCGTTCTCCCGCAAACCTTTGCGATGTTCAAATGACTCCGCCCGCGGCCAGCTCCGTGATCTCGTCACGCGTGAAGCCAAGTTCGGCGGCAAAAACTCTTCGTTGTCGGCGCCGAGCGCAGGGCTGGGGCTGCGGATTTCGGCGGGCTCGCCGTGGAGCCGGAGCGGCGTGGTGAACACGGTCACGGGTCCGTGCGCGGGAGGCTCGATTACGCGCAGCATGCCGCGCTCATGCAGATGTGGATCGCTCATCACTTCGGGCAGATCCTTGACCACGCCGCAGAATATGTCGTTTTCATTGAGCATCCGCATCAGCTCCTCTTTGGCGACCGATACGGTCCACGGTCCGATTGCCGCTTCGAGCGCGTCCTGATTTTCGACTCGCGCCGGAAGCGACGAGAAGCGGGATTCGTGGGCAAGCTCCTGACGTCCCATGAGTACGCAGAGTTTGGCCCATCGCGCGTCACCGCCGCCGAGAATCAGCACATGGCCATCGCGCGTGGGATAGACATTGTACGGCGCCACCGCGGCGCCCGGCGCGCGATTACCGTTGCGCAGTTGATGACGCCCGAGTCCGAAGTACGCGCCTACGTGGGTGGTCAGGGTTGGAATCACCGTGTCGTGCAGGGAAACTTCGACCAATAGTCCGGTGCGTACTCCTGTGAGAACAGTTCCATCAGTTCCGCGCGCCGGCGCTGGGGATCGGGCGAGGCGGCGATTTCCTGTTCGTAGAGCACGTTGATCGCGGGTTCGGGCGCCATCAGGCTGAAGGAAGCCGTTGGCCATGCGGCAAGTGCGTCGAGATTCATCGCCTTGCCGCCCAAAATCGAGTACGCGAGCCCGTACGCTTTACGAACGATGACGGTGATCTTCGGCACCGTCAGTCGCCGATGGACGTGAAGTGCGCGCGCGACCGTTTTCAGCATCGAATGCTCCTCCCACTCCTTGCCGCGAACCCCGAAGATCTGGCCCGACACTCCCTGCGCTTCCTCGCAGCCGAGGAACACCACCAGCGGCGCGATCAAGTCTGGCAACATCCGCTTGAGCCGCTTTAGCCGCTCGTTGTTCGGGTCTTCGGCGCCCGGGATGGTCCCGATAAGGCGGGTCCACGCGGCGGGAGCGATGCAGTTTGCCGTCACGTTGTAGCGCGCCATGTCGAGCGCGGTTCCACGGGTCAGTCCGACAATTCCCATCTTCACTGCGGCGTAGTTCGCCTGGCCAACGTTGCCCACCAGGCCCGAGGTCGAAGTCATGTTGATAATCCTGCCGCTCTTATGCTCACGCATGTGAAAGGCCGCGGCGCGCGCGCAGGCGAAGGTTCCTTTGAGATGCGTATTGATGACCGCGTCCCACTCCTGCTCGGTCATCTTGAAAATCATGCGGTCGCGCAGGATTCCCGCGTTATTGACCAGGATGTCAATGCGGCCGAAATGCTTGAGCGCGGTAGCGATGATTTTTTCGCCGCCCTTGACACTCGCGACTGAGTCTTGATTGGCGACCGCCTCGCCCCCGGCTTTTGTGATTTCGCCCGCCACCTGCGCGGCGACGCTTTCATCCGAGCCCTCGCCGCCTTCGCTGGTGCCGAGATCATTGACTACAACCTTGGCGCCGTGGCGTGCTAGCAACTCCGCGATGCTGCGGCCGATTCCCCGATCCGCCCCGGTGACGACGGCAACCTTGTCTCTTAATGAAATCATCGGCTTGCTCTTATTTTAGGAGAATGGCCTGCCGCTGCGCGGCGGCTGTTTCGCCGCTGGGGCCAGGCGGCCTGACTGACTGCGATTACCACGGCGCCGATCGTGATGTCGAAGCGGCGGTACTAATCTAAAATCGCTGGTACCGGGCGGCGCGGCGGCGCGATCACTTTCCGGGTCTGAGCCGCTATCTGCGCGCCACGAATATCTGATGATAGGGATTTTTCACCGGCAGCTTGGCGAAACTGCGGAAACCCGCCTCGTGCGCCATCTCGAGCGCTTGCGCCTCGCCAATGACCACGCCCAGCCCCTCGCCGCCTTGCGCCAGCGAGACGGTCATACAATGCATCGTGCTGGCCCCGTACAAGGTACGACCCCGAGGATTGAGGTTGTCTTCCAGCCGCTCCGAAGCGTTGGCTTCCGACCATAGGAAGGCGCCCGTGGGGCGCAGGGTTTTGCAGACGCTGGCGAGCACCTGGCGCGGGCGCGCCATGTCGTGGATGCAGTTGAATGCCATCACGAGATCGAAGCGGTCGCGCACGGGAAGATCCTCGGCGGCGATTTGCTCGAAGCTGACCCGGTCCGCGACTCCCGCGCGTTGCGCCTTTAGCCGCGCCTTTGCGATTGACGTGGCGTCAACGTCGTAACCCTGGAAGCGGGAGTTCGGAAACGCGAGCGCAACCGGAATCACGCACTGCCCGGCGCCACAGCCCACCTCCGCCACCTCGGCTCCGGCGGTGAGCCGTTGATGAATGTCCGGCACCGCCGGAATCCACTCCTGAGCTACCCAAGTCTCGTAGCCGGCGCAAAAGAGCCGCTCGATCGCCTCGACGATTTCGGGTCCAAAGTCGCTGAATGGAACGCCACCGCCGCGGGTGAAAGCCTCAGTCAGCTTCGCGATCTGCCGATAGCAGGCAACTGCGTACTGAAACGCTCCGCCCATGAAAAACGTAGTGTCTTCATTCGCCAACACGCTTGCCTGCTCGGGGGTCAGCACAAACGTCCCACCGACGGGGTCGTAATCCAGATATCCCGCCGCGGCCATGGTTGCAGCCCACTCCCGGACGTAGCGCTCGCTAAGTCCGGCGCGGTGAGCGATCTGCGCCGAGGTCATCGGCGGCTCGGCCGCCATCAGCTTGAAGATTCCCAGGCGGTCACCGATATATGCCAGCGCAACCGTCAAGGCGGCTCCAAAATCTACGCCCACCTGGCGGGTTAGCGACGCAGCCTTTTCTGGGTCGGGCGCAATCAAAGCCATCTTGTTACCTCCACGGCGCGCGCGGGAGCGGATGCCCTGCCGGCGCACTCGCGCCAGTCATTGGTCGCCACTTGCATCATCGGATGCCTCACCGGTTGCGGCGGGCAGTTCCGGATGCTTCGACCATTCGTCCCATGAGCCGTCATAGACGCTCGCGTTGTCGTAGCCCAGCAGCCTTAGATGGAACAGCGCGCCCGCTGCGGCCACTCCGGTGCCGCAAGTGGTTATGACGCGGCGGCGAGCGAAAGCTCCCGCCCGTTCGTAAAGCGCGGCAAGCTCATCAGTGGGAAGAAGAGTCTGGGTTCCGCGCATAAAGGTTTGCGTGAAGGGCACGTTGAGCGAACCCGGGATGTGCCCGGCGCGCTGCGCGCCACCGGCGTGCTCGCCGCGAAACTGCGCCGCGATGCGCGCATCGAGGATCAGCACCTCGTCGTCATGGCGGGCCGCTTTGACCTCTTCGAGCGTGCTGCGAAGTTCGGGATGCGGTATCGCAGTGAACTTGGCGGGCGGAGGCGACGGCGCTTCGCGCGTGAGCGAACGACCCTCGGCCTTCCATTTGCGTATGCCGCCGTTCAGAACCTTCGCCCCACGATGGCCATAGAACAGGAGCGCCCACCACAACCGTGCGGCCACCGTACCTCCGGCGTCATCGTATGCCACGACTATTGTCTGGTCGCCGATGCCTGCTCCACTCATAGCCGCCGCAAAACGATTCGGCGGGGCGAGCTGCATCGCAACCGGATCGTCAGGATCGGCGAGGTCGCTAGTCACGTCCAGATAGACCGCACCCGGTATGTGACCCTCAAGGTAGGCAGCCCGGCCGCCGCGATCCGCGGCGGTTGGCCATCGGACATCCACCACCGCGAGGTTGGCATCGTGCAAGTGATCGGCAAGCCACGCGGTTTCAGCAATCAGCTCCGGGTTAACATAGGTGCTCATAATTTCCCGCACCCCGCCGGGTACTTTTCCAATGGGACGAGTACCCCACACCCGCGCTGGTTTGCAACCGATACGATGGCTGCCGCAGGCGCGCGCTCGGAGGTTTCCGGATTCACGGCGATTCATTCAACCGCCGCGACGCCGCTCGCCAGATAAATTGTTTTTCTTTACCCCCCCGGCGCCCGCGTGACGGTACCCAAAGTTTTACTGTTGGTACCGTTTCCGGCCTATTTGCGGTCGAGGCCTGGAGGACAAAGGGTTGCCGTCACGCGAGTCGAGTTGCGCACCGCGCCGAGCTATCACTCGGGCACGATGAGCGTGGGTACGCGCACCTCGATCAACGACTATACGTACAACCACATCGGCCACTTTGCCGCGGCTGCCGAGGCGCTGTGCAAGGCTCTGTTCATGAGCGGCGTGACCCGGCGCTTCCCTACCCTGCGCTTCGCGTTCCTAGAAGGCGGGGTCGCGTGGGCGTGTAGCCTGTATGCGGACCTGATCGGCCACTGGGACAAGCGCAATGGAGTGGCTATCGAGAATTATAATCCCGCCAGTGATCAACGACAATTAAATCTGCCGGTTGACGACAATTAGAATTGCCGGTTGTCGCCGTCCCGACGGCGCGCGAAAGAAGTGGAGTCAGGCGGTGAGACTCCATGGTGAAGGATGCGCAGGTCGGGGTGTTGCGGAGAAAGCGGATGGAAGGCAAACCCCGCGCGGCTGTGGGCGGAGATGAATCCGGACTTCTTCAAGGGCACGGTGGTCGAAGACCCGGTCAAGAAGCTGATGTCATCCCGGGCACGAGCCGCCGCATGATCCTGTGTAGATGTAGCGTCGCCAATTCGCTAGCCCCCGCAGGGTTCTGAGCGGAACCGCAGGGGCCGGCACGCGAAACTCATCAAGCAGCAGGAAGGAAATCATGGCGCAGGAGATTGATTTCGAGAAGACCAAGCGGGTCGCACAGCAGATCGCCGGCGACGTGAGCACCTGCGTTCACGGCGCGCTCAGCTTCATCGGCGACCGCCTGGGACTGTTCAAGGCGATGCAGGCGTCCGGCCCCGTGACCAGCGACGAGCTGGCGGTCAAGACCGGACTTAGCGAGCGCTACCTGCGCGAGTGGCTCAACGCGATGGCCGCCGCGCAATACATCGCGTACGATCCGCCTACGCGGCGATATCATCTCACCCCGGAGTACGCGATGGTGCTGGCCGATGAGGAATCGCCTTTTTTCGCAGGCTCCTACTTCCAGATGGTGCAGGGTGTGACGATGGTGGCGCCAAAGGTCGCCGAAGCGTTCCGCACCGGCAAGGGAGTGACCCAATCCGAATATCCTCTGTCGATGTTCGAGGGCTCCGAGCGCAACTCGTTCCCCCGTTACAAGTACAAACTCGTCAAGAAATGGATTGCGGCGTTGCCCGAGGTGGTCGAGCGCCTCAACGCAGGAGGGACCGCGGTCGATGTCGGATGCGGCGGCGGCCGGGCCGCGATCCTGATCGCGCAGGCCCTTCCCAAGGCGCGCGTCTTCTCCTTCCGTCATCGCCGACAGCGTCTTCGAGGAAGGAATCCGCGGGAAAAAGCTGTACTTCATTCCTCATAAGGAAACCGCGCAGTACGTCAAGAATCGCTTTGACGGCATCATGAAAGACATCTAAAAGAGGAACATGAAGAAAGAAGTCATCATCTGGAGCGAAGGCACGCGCATGGCCGCGGATCTGTTCCTGCCTGACGACCTTCGCGACGGCGAGAAACGGCCTGCGATCCTGCTCTGTCACGGATGGGCCGGGCCGAAGTCTCATCTGAGCTCGACCTATGCGCCGTTTTTCTGCAAAGGCGGCTTCGTATGCCTGACCTTCGATTACAGAGGATGGTTTGAGAGCGACGCCAGAATCGCCACACCCGGTAAGCAGCCACCCGTCGATGCGCAGGGATTCATAACTGTTCGCGGCAGGCCGGTCAGGGAAATCGTCGATCCAATCGACCAGAATCGCGACATCAACAACGCCCTCGATTACCTGATCGCCGAACCTGCGGTGGACCCAACCCGGATCGGCCTCTGGGGAACCAGTTTTGGCGGCGGCCATGCCCTCTACGTGGCGGGACACGACCCGCGCATCAAGGCGGTGGTCAGCCAGGTGCCCTGGACGGGACAGGCGCCGGAGCAAAACGGTTTCGCCGCGCCCGCGCCGCAGGTGCAGAAACTCGCCAGCTCGATGGCTCGAGGTGAAATCGATGCGCTTCCGCGCCCCGAGGAACAGCCCGCGTCGCTCAAAGGGATTGGAGACTTCAGAACGATGTGGCGCTATCTTCCGCGCGTCGCCGCGGCGCACATCAGGGTGCCAACGCTGATCATCGATCAAGAGCAGGAAGAATACGGGAGCCGCGAGAATTCCGGCCTTGCCGCGAAAAATGCGATACCAGCCACAACCATCGTGAAGTATCACGTGTTCCCCGGAACCCATTACGACATCTACGAGAAAAATTACCGCGAGAGCGGGAAGATGGCGCTAGAGTGGTTTACCGAACATCTGATGCCTCAACGCGCGTGAGGGCAGGCGCCGCCGGCAACCGGCGATTGCGACGATCCGTCGAGGTTCAATAATGTAGCCGGATTTGCCGATGTCTTCCCGTACTATGGAGCAGACCGAAAAGTTGCCTGTGATGGTCAAACCATGACAGCCTAAGGAACTTCGGCAACATGCAAAAGGTTGACGCTGCGAACGGCCCGCTCGTGAGCCGCTCGTCAGCCAGGTTTTAGAGACACCGCGTTGCGCTTGCGCCCACAGAGGAGAGACCACCATGCGAATGAACGTGAAACCCATCCCGACGCTCGATCCACGGATCAACGAGATCCGCGCGCTTACCGCGCAGATCGTCAACCACGAAATCCTGCCCAACGAGAACAAGCTCTGGGCGGGATGGCGTGACGGCGCGACCCAGGAAGAGCGGCGCAGCTCCCGCGAGCTGCGCGAGTCGGTAAAAAATAAGGTGAAGCAGGCGGGCCTGTGGGCTCCTCATCTTCCTCCTGAGTACGGTGGCGCGGGACTTCACTTTCTCGAGCATGCGTACATGAACGAGGTGCTGGCTTACAGTATGGGAGCGGCGGCGCTGTTCGGCGTGGTCGCGCCCAACTCGGGCAATCAGCAGATCCTGCTCAAGTACGGAACCGAGGAGCAGAAGCAGAAGTGGCTGGTGCCGCTCACCGAGGGCAAGATGGAGTCCGGCTTTTCGATGACCGAGCCCGACTCGGCGGGCTCGGATCCGCGATCGATCAAGACCACGGCGCAACGCGACGGCGACCAGTGGGTGATCAACGGGCACAAATGGTTCACCTCGAACGGGTTTCGAGCCGACTTCCTGATCGTGATGTGCCGCACGGGAGGAAGCGGCCACGACAACGGGCGCATGACGCAGATTATCGTGCCCAAAGACACCCCCGGCGTCCGCATCGTGCGCGGCGTCGAGGTCTGGGGACGGCCGAGCGACCATTGCGAGATCGTCTATGACGACGTGCGCGTGCCGCTCAGTAACCAGCTC
Organism: Binataceae bacterium (SeqCode); assembly: GCA_035531615.1. Lineage (GTDB taxonomy): Bacteria > Desulfobacterota > Binatia > Binatales > Binataceae > JBARDN01. The sequence goes on along the minus strand of DATKSQ010000143.1, from coordinate 97,686 downwards.
GGCCAGTCCGGCTCGGGCCATCAGGCCGCACAGGATCGTCTCGGGGCGGGGCGCGTCTATCACTGCATGAACTCGGTCGGGCAAATGTGGCGGGCGTTCGACTTGCTGGTCGAGCGCGCCACGATGCGCGAGGTACACGGCGGCAAGCTCGATACCAAGCAGTTCATCCAGGGGTTCATCGCCGACTCCTATATCGACATCCAAGCCGCGCGCTTGATGACCATCCACTGCGCCGAGCGCATGGACAGCGGCACCGACCCGCGCACCGACATCTCGGCAATCAAGATCTTCGTCCCGGCGGCGTTCCAGCGCGTGGTTGACCGCGCGATCCAGGTTTGGGGCGCGGCGGGCGTCTCGGGCGACCTGCCGCTGGCGGGGATGTACCAGGGGGCCAGGACGCTGCGGATCGCGGACGGTCCGGACGAGGTCCACAAAATTCTGATCGCCAAGAACGTGCTCGCGGTCTATCACAATGGCGAGAGCTGGGACTTCGGCAACTGATGCGGCCGCGGCACCCCTCCTAAGTAACAGGATTGAGGCGCGAGCACCTTCCTGAAGTAATCGAGACTGCTCCAGGGGGGCGGGCGGACGAGCCGTCCGCCCCCACTGGCATATCGCATTGCTTCCTTGTGCCAGTGGCGCGTCGGCGGCCGGCTGGGCAAGCAGAGGCGACGCGGGAGGCGCAAGCGAGACATCCTTCCGCGTAGCGCAGGATTACGTCGCGGACCACGAACGGCGTGCGTCCATAGACCGGAGCCAGAAATGGCTCCTCGGCGAGATCGGCGCACTCAGCACAAGCGTGCGACGTACGACCGGTTGGACTGTGGATTCAATAACGCGCGTATCGAAGGTGAGCGGAACTGCAACACCTGCTAACGGTCGGACCGCTCGACCCGAAAGCGCTAATCCGGGCCTCGATAGGCATCTGATATCCACGCTTTCCCTACTCGGCTAGGTTACAAATTCTCGAATCTTTTCTGGGGGTTAGCATGGATTTTGCTCTATCCAAAGGGCGATGCGGATTTGCATCGGCGTGCCGGCTCGTCCGTGCGCGCATGCCTGACCCGTATTGACTGTGCCCCCGGCTGGCTACAGAATAAGCCCCCACTCAGCGAGTCTCTCGCGGGTGGGGCAAGGTGGATGGAATCGACGTGCAAGAACGCAACCCTGAGCGAAAGGCTCGAGTTCTGATTGTCGATGATGAGCTAAACCTTGCACGGATGGCGGCAGGCCTCCTGAGGCGTGGCGGATACGAGTGCGAGACCTGCCCAACCGTCGAGGCCGCGATGCATGCGCTCGAGCTGCATGGCGCGGACGTGATTCTGACCGACCTTAAGATGCCGGGGGTGGATGGGATGGAACTGCTAAGGAAGGTTCAAACTAAGCGACCGGACGTAGCCGTGGTGGTGTCGGCTCCAACTCCAAGCACCGACGCGACCGCCGAGGCCCTGCGCGCAGGCGCTTTTGATTCGGTCGCCAAGCCGTTCAATGGCGACGAGTTGAATTCCGTGATCGCGCGCGCGGTCGAGATGAGTTCGCTCCAGCGCGAGAACAAGCGCTTGCGCGATCAGCTCGAAGTCGCCGCGACCACGGCCGAGTTTATCGCCGAGAGCCGGCAAAGCCGCGCGCTGGTCGCGACGATCCGCCGCGTTGCGCCTGCGCACGCCACCGGACTTATCCAGGGCGAGACCGGAACCGGCAAGGAGCTGGTTGCGCGGATGCTGCACTTCTGGAGCGGGCGCGCCGACGGCCCCTTCGTCGCTGTAAATTGCAAGGCATTTGCCGACGGAGTCGTCGAAAGCGAACTCTTCGGCCACGAGAAAGGCTCCTTCACCGGAGCGATCCGCGACCGCCAGGGATGCTTCGAGCGCGCCTCGGGCGGGACGCTGTTCCTCGATGAAATCGGCGAGGCGGGTTCGGATTTTCAGGCCAAGCTCTTGCGCGTGCTCGAGGACGGCGAGGTCATGCGGGTCGGAGCATCCAAGCCACGCAGGGTCGATGTGCGTATCGTAGCGGCGACCAACCGCAATTTGCGCCGGGAAGTTGAGTCGGGCGGCTTCCGCGCCGATCTGTTCTTCCGGCTCAACGTCATTCCGTTGCATATCGCACCGTTGCGCGAGCGCCCCGAAGATATCCTGGCGCTGGCGAGCCATTTTCTGATCGGCCACTGCGCGGACGCGGGACGTCCCATAACGCTGTCGCCCGAAGCCGAGCAGGCGCTGGCCGCCTATCCGTGGCCGGGTAACGTCCGCGAGCTCGAGAATGTTATCGAACGCGCGGTAGTGATGAGTGGCGCCGAGGTTCTCGAGCCGGACGCGTTTGCGCTCGACGAATTTCCGATCGGATACACGATTGGCGAAATCGGCAATGCGCGTTCCGCCTCGGCAATGCCCGGCGCGGCTGCATCTGGCTCGGTCGCCGAGCCGGGCGCCACAGCCCCTGCGCCCGGGCCTGAGCCGGCCGATGCGGTCGCATCTTTCGAAACGGGCACGCTGCAGGATTGCCTCGACCGGGCGGCTACCGCGCGGATCAAGGGTGCGCTGGCCGCGGTGGCCGGCAATAGGGTCGAGGCGGCGGCAACGCTGGGAGTCGATCGGACGACGCTGTACCGGCTGATGAAACGGCTCGGACTCTGAGCAGGCCGGCAATCACCATCAAGCAAAGGCACGCGGTTTCAACCGCGTGCCTTTTTTGTTCTTGAGAGGGAGGACCCCGGATCCGGGCGTTTCCGCACCGGATCCGAGGCACCTGGGAGAGGACGTAGTCAGGTCACGCAGGCACGGAGCCCGGGTGACAGGTCACTGTCCGCCGATCGTCCGGATGACCTGAATCATCGCGGGGCCGACGATCACCGCTATCATCGCGGGCAGGATGAAGAGCACCAGCGGGAACAGAATCTTGATCGAAGCCTTCTGCGCCTGCTCTTCGGCGCGCAGGCGGCGGCGCGTGCGCAGCGCATCGGAGCTGGCTTTCAGGGCGGGCCCGATTTGAGCGCCGAGCTGCTCGCTCTGAATCAGGGTGGCGGCCAGCGGCTTGATATCCTCGACCGCGGTCCGCTCGGCCAAGCCGCGCAGCGAAGAGCCGAGCGACGCGCCGGCCGAGATATCGCTCGAGACGAGGCTTAGTTCGGTGCCAATTTCCTGTCCTTGCCGCTGGCATTCAGTGCCGACGATTCGGATCGCTTCGAACAGCCCAAGGCCCGCTTCAACGCAAACCACCAGCAAGTCGAGCACGTCCGAAAGCTGGCGTGCGATATTGCCCTGCCGGATCCTCGCCTTGCGTCCAACGTAGTAGCTTGGAACAAAGACCCCGACCGCGACTCCGCCGAGCGCGAACAGCAGCGGCTTCACCGCCGAGTCGTGGAGCAGCAGTCCGGCCAGCAACCCGAGCGTGCCGCATCCGATCGCCATCAGCACTCGCACCACCTGGTAGGAGTGTGCAGTGGCGGATTTGAGAAACCCGGCCTGGGCGAGGGTCTGCGCGAGCTTTTCACCCTGCGGAGTATCGAGATTGGGCGCCGGAACTTTTTTGGACGCCCATCGGAAGATCATCCGCAGCAGATTGGGATCGTATTCCCCTTCATTTTCCTGCGTGCCCTGGGTCACGCGCATTTTGACCGCAAGGTCCGCGAAGCGATCGTCGACCGCGCGATGACCCGCGAAGACGCCTACATAGATGGCGACGGCGGCGGCTGCGAGCAGGCAGAAGAATGCAAAGCTGACTAGAAGCGCGCTCATATCAGTAGCTCACGCGCAGCAATCGCCGAATGGTCAGGATCGCCGCGAGATCAAGTCCCATCGCGAGCTTCAAAATCTTTTGCCCGGTGGGATCGTAAAACAGAGCGTCGATGTACGACGGCTGGATGAGCGAGAACACACCCAACACCAGCACCGGCAGAATGCCCACCACCCATCCGCCCATCCGCGCCTGGGCGGTCAGCGCGCGAATTTGCATCCGCAGGCGCTGGCGGATTCGGACGATCTCGGACAGCCGCCCAACGATCTGCGCCAGCGAAGAGCCGACTTCGGTCTGCACCTTGACCGCGACCGTCAAGAGCCGCAGGTCGTCCTCGGGCACCCGCTTGAGCATGTCATCGAGCGCGCGCGGCAACGGCAGCCCGATGCGGCTCTGCTCAAGCACGGTGCGAAACTCGACGCCCAGCGGATCGGCGAATTCTCCGACCACCACTTGCAGGGCCCGTTGCAGCGAATGACCCGCTTCCAGCGAGGACTTGATCAGGTCGAGCGCGAAGGGCAATTGCGTGGAGAACGCCTTGAGCCGGCGCTTCTTGCGGAACTGGATGTACAACATGGGCAGCCCGGCGAAGATGACTCCCGTACCGGTCGCGAACAGCATATCGCCGAACAGCGCCTCACCCAGGAACATCCCCCCACCGAGCAGCAGCACGATGATCAGCAACACGTCGCCGACCCTCGTGTACATCCCCGCCTGCCACATCATCTCCTCGAGGCTGCGGAGCACGTTGAGCCGGTACACGACGGCGAGCAGCTTGCCCTCTTCGGGGCGGCGCTTGCGCATGATGCCGAGATCGAGGTCCTCGGCCGGGCGGGTCAGGCGGCGCGAAATCTCGCGGTTCTGATCGGTCCCGGTACTGCGGCCGGTCATTAGCACCAGCACGATGACAAAAATAATTGCGAAGACTGAGGAAGCGATTAGAGCGTCCATGACTTCACCCAATTACCGAGTTGGCGCGGAACAGCCGCGCGTCGAGCTTCAGTCCCGCAGCCTCGAGGCGCTGCGAATAGGTCGAGCGGATCCCGGTTGAGACAAAGTTGCCGATCACCTGGCCCTCCGGGCCGACTCCGGTGCGCTTGAACTCGAACAGGTCCTGCATCATCACCATCTCCCCCTCCATTCCGCTGATTTCGGAGATCTTCATCACCTTGCGGGTACCATCGGACAGGCGCGAAACGTGGACGATGATGTTCAGCGCCGACGCCACCTGCTGGCGCATCGCGCGCTGCGGGATGCTGATTCCCGACAGCAGCATCATCATTTCGAGCCGCCCCATCGCGTCGCGCGGAGTGTTGGCGTGGATGGTGCCGAGCGAGCCGTCGTGGCCGGTGGACATCGCCTGCAGCATGTCGAACACTTCGGCGCCGCGAACCTCGCCGACGATGATCCGGTCGGGCCGCATGCGCAGCGTGTTCTTCACCAGGTCGCGCTGGGAGACCTCGCCTTTGCCCTCGACGTTGGCCGGGCGGGTTTCGAGCCGGACCACGTGCGGCTGTTGCAGCGATAGTTCGGCGGAATCCTCGATAGTGACAATCCGCTCGTCTTCGGGCACAAAGGCCGACAAGCAATTGAGCATCGTGGTCTTGCCCGAGCCGGTTCCGCCGCACACGATGATGTTGAGGCGGGCCTTGACGATGGTTTCAAGAAAATCGACGATCTCGGGCACGACCGAGCCCTTGTCCACCAGATCCTGAATATCGAAGCGGCGCTTTCCGAATCGCCGGATCGAGAGCGACGGCCCGTCGAGCGCCAGCGGCGGTATGATCGCGTTGATGCGCGAGCCATCCGGCAGCCGCGCATCGACCATCGGCGAGGATTCATCGACCCGCCGTCCGACCTGCGAAACGATCCGGTCGATGATCAGCATCAGATGCGCGTCGTCCTGGAACTTGATCTCGGTCTCGTGCAGCTTGCCGCGCTTTTCCACGTAAACCCGGCCGTGGCCGTTGACCAGAATATCGGTGATGTCGTCGTCCCAGAGCAGCGGCTCGAGCGGCCCCAGTCCGAGCAATTCGTTCTTGATCTCCTCGACCAGCCGGTTCTTGTCGGGGTCGGTGAGCAGGCGGCCGTCCTCGTTCAAGATGTCAGTGATCGCCGTGGTCACCTTGGCCGAGGCCAGGGCGGAATCCAGGGTTTCCAGGCGCGAGACATCGAGGGTCTCGAACAGGCGGTTGTGAACCGCGAGTTTAAGTTGCGAGAAACCCTCGGCCTGGTTGTCCTTTACCTTCTTGGCCCCGCCGCCGATCAGCGAGCGCTGAAACGGCGCCGGAGTCTGGCTGCTCTGCTGTGAAATTCGATCGACTAGCTTCATGGGTTTTCTCTTCAGGCGCGCGCGCCGATTACGTTGAGCAGCCGCGAGACAATCGAGCCGTCAGCACTGCCGGTCTCCGCACCGGCGATGGCTGGATTGATGCTGGTGACGCGGCGCGCAATCTCCTCGATGCTTTTGGCCAGCGGAGAACTCGGCGCCACCTGCCATAGATCCTTGGCACTCAACTGAATCCGCTCGAGAATTTTCTCGTCGCGCGGCACCTTGGCGAAGATCGGCTGAGCCAGCGTATGGCTGACCTGCTCCTCGCTGATCGGATGGTTGACGACGTAACGGCTGAGCAGGAAGGCCGGCTCGACATTCTGCAAACCCAGCCGCTGGGTAAGATCGACAAACCGCCACGCGCAGCGTGCCGCGCCAATGGACTGGTCGAGCACATAGAACAGATGCCGGGAACGTTCCCACGCGGCCACCGAGTTGGCGTCGATATGCGTTCCGCAATCGACAATCACGTAGTCGAATAGCTGGCGCATCAGATCCAGCATCGCGCCGACCGTAGCTTCGGTCACCAGCTCGCTGTCCTCGAGACGCTTGGGCGCGGCCATCAGGTACACGCCCGAGGCATGCTTGGACAGCGCGCTTTCGAGCTGAATCGAGTCGAGCCGCTTGTCGCCCTCGGTCAGCGCCATGATGGTGCGCTCGGGCTCGAGGTTCAAAAACACCGACAACCCGCTGGTTTGGAGGTCGAGATCGACCGCCGCGACCCGCTTGTTCATCGCATAGCGCAGCGCCAGCGCCAGGTTGCCCGAAAGGCTGGTCACACCGGTGCCGCCGACCAGGCTCACCAGCGACAGGATTTCCCCGCCCACATGATGCTCCTCACGGCGCCGCGTCTCGCTGATCTTGAGTAGCGCGCGGGTCACGTCGCCGGGCTCCAGCGGCAGGAACAGAAGCTCGTCGGCGCCGGCGCGAAGCACGCGCTTCATCAGTTCGGACGAACGTTCCTCGAGCATCGCGAACATCAGCGGCCGCGGGCTGCGCTGGGTTTCGCGTTGCAGGCAGCCGAGCGCCTGATCCTGATCTCCGTTGAAAACCACCATCGTTACGTCCGCGGGCGGCAGCGCTGAGGTATCCGCGCTGAGTTCGAATTCCGCGATATCCAGGGGCGGGTCGCCCAGCGCCGCCAGCGCGGTTCGGACCTCGGTGCGCTGCTCCTCGGCAGCGCACGCGAGGTGAACCTTCAAAGCGCCCCGCTTGCTCCAACTGTTTTGCTTCAGTACTGACACTGCTTCCTCTCCCTGTTGGCAGCTTCAGTGCCTGACGGACCGGTTAAAACCGGGGACGCGATGCGTCATACGTCGGCAGTGCCTTGGTCTTGATCGATTCCGCAGTCATCGGACCCGCGTCGTACGGATTGTAGGTCTGCGCTCCGTCCGGCAACGGGCGGACGATTTGCGGAGTCACGCTCATCACCAGATCGGTTTCCTGGGTCGTGTTCGAGGTCGTGCGGAACAGTCCACCCAGGTACGGCACATCACCGAGATAGGGAACCTTGTTAACCACCGCGATCGGGTTATGCAGAATCAGGCCCGCGATGATCAGGGTCTGATTGTCCTGTAGCCGCACCATCGTCTCCGCGCGCCGGGTCACGAACGCGGGAATCGTGAAGCCGAACATGCTCACGCCGTGCGCGTAGTCGGGCTGCGAGACTTCGGGCTTCACCAGCAACTCGATGTTTTTGCGTCCCACCACGGTCGGCACGAACTGCACCGAGGTGCCGAATTGCTTGAACACGATCGAGGTGTTGAGCGCCTGCGCGATGACGATCGGAATCTCGCCACCGGACAGGAACTTGGCCTCTTCGCCCGAGTTGGCGAGCAGATGCGGCTGCGCCAGGATCTTCGCCAGGTTGTGGGTCTCGAGGTACTGGAAGAAGCTCTGGGTCTGCACGGCGGAGTTTCCAGCCGCGATCCCGTAGGTCATGTTTTGCGACAGCAGCATCGGGATCAGCGATCCGGCGGGCCCCAGCGACGCATTTCCTCCCGAAATCATGGTGCCGTTTGGCAGCGTGGTCGTGATCGTCGACTGCGGGCTGAACGGCGTCGCTACCGCACCCGGCATCCCAAACAGCGACACACCATAGTTCGACAGCGCCAGCGACAGGTTGGTCCCCTGATTTTCGATATTGCTGCGATCCAACTCGGCGACCACGCAGTTGAGCAGCACCTGCTGCATGCCGCTCGCGTCGATCCGTACTTGGCGCTCGTCGTAGCGGCCTTGGCTATTCCACACCGCCAGCGTCGTGAAGCCGGGCTTGTGTCCGATCAGGTTGATTTGGAACGGGTTGACGACCTGGATATCGGCGATATTGGTATCGGCGATCGACACGCGCCGGATGCGCGCCGGGAAGTCGATGATCTGCGAGGTGCCGGTCATCAGGTCGATTGTGTCCGCAGGCAGCGGATGAGTTCCGCCTGAAACCGAGGTGGTCGGATAATCGCCGCCGGACAGCGCGACCGACGGATCGGTGCGGAACTTGTTCGTCACGTTGGCCGCCGCCGACTGGCTCGGCATGATCGGGTTGATCGGCTCGGCCGCCGCACCCAAGGTCGCCGGGCCGGCCGGCACCGCCGCCGGAGCGCTCGCGCCCGAAACTACGACCGAGGAATCGGCCGGCTTCTCGGCCGGGGCGGGGCTGATGTCAGTAATCGGCGCGATCGTTGAACTCGCAGAGGCCGCCGCCGCGGGCGCGGACGCCGCTGCCGCCGTTTCCGACGGCGCGCCCATAGCAGGCGCCGAGACGTCAGGAGCGGAGCCTGCGGTGACCGGCGGCAGTGCCGCAGCATCGCCCGTGCTCGAGACCGGGCCGGTGCCCGGGTCAGCCTTTGCGATCACCGGAGCCGCGGCGCCAGTCCTCATGCCGGAACCTGAAATCGCCGCAGGCGCGCTTGCCGCTTTGTTGATGTCGCCACGGTTGGCGACGGCGCCGACGGTCACATCGTAAACCGTCTCGCCGGAGGCGGTCTTGAGCTTCACCGCCCATTCTCCCGCCTCGGTGCCGAGCAGCACCACCTTGCCCGGCTCGTCGTTGTGAACCACCAGCGCGTGCGGATTGCTGATCACGCGCACGGCCGGGGTCGCGCCGGGAGCTACATTATCAATCACATAGGTCTCGCCAGCGTTGAGCGATACCGAGACCTGCGAGCCGCCGTCAGCAGCGGCAAAGGTCAGGCCGGGCCGAAACATAATCAGGGTAAGGGCGGCCGCAAGCCAGGGAAGGATTCCACATCCACGTATTGGTTTCATTGTTATCTCCTCACCTTCATCCACCTGCGTCATGGGATATCGATAGTTTTGGGCGACGGTCCGTCTGAAGGCATCGCGCCGGTCAGGGACGCATCGCCGGCGCTGACTGCGGCTGCACTGGGAGCAGGCGTCCGTGCCCCGCTCACACCGGCACTCTTCGCGGTGTTCGAGACGTTGTCGGAGACTTTTTCCTCGGCTCCGCCCATCGCGCTGTCAAGATCCGCCGGCGCCGCCATCGCGGTCTTGTCCGGCGCGGACGATTGCCCGCCTGCGTTCGTGGCGGTCTTCGGATGCTTGTGCGACTGCGCGCCGGCCGCGGCCTCATTGATAAAGGACATCGACTCTGAACTTTTGCCGTTGCGGTAGATTTCCACCTGGAAGGGCTGCTGACGCGGCGCGGGGGCGGAAACCCGGTGCGAGCCCGCTTGCGGCGTCATCACCGGCAGCTCCGGCTCGAGACTGTAAGCGCGTAGCATTTGCGCAACGTCCGAGCCGCTGGTGAGCACAATCTTGTTGTCGCTGTAATTACGCATCGCCAGGCGCAGGGAACCTTCGCGGCTCGCTAGCGCCAGCCGCTCCGCTTCCTGCGGCGACACCAGCAGGGTCACGACCTTGACCACCTCTGGGGTGTCCTTCTTCATTTCGACTTCCTGCGCGACCGCAAGAACCTCGACATTCTGAAGAACGATCTTCGCCAGCGCCTTGTTGTTGGCATCCGAGCCGCTGAGCGCGACCAGCACGTCAACCCGCGTATGCGGAAGCACGAAGCCGGCGATGTCGCTGACTTCATCGACCGGGACCGAAACCGCGCGCATTCCGAACGGAATCAAAAGCGGCATGATGCCTGCGGTTTTCTCGCCGAGAAACAGCTTGTTGGCCACGATTGGCTCGTTGGAAACAAAGCTGCTCTTGACGTAGCTGCCGAGCGCCTGATGCAGGTCGGTGTACGCTCCCTCCGGCAGCGCGTCGGCGGACCACCTGGCCAGCTTGAGCTCGCCGGGTTCGATCTTGGTGCCGAGCGGCAGGTCATACGCCGCAACCACGATTTCGACGTTTTTGGCGAGCGCCTGCTGGGTCTCGGCCTCGCGCCGTTTGAGCGCGGAGTACACCACCACCGAAGCCAGCATCGCCGCCAGGCCCGCGAGCACGACGAATACTATCGGTCGTCTCATTTCACCCCTCCCCGCCGGCGGCGCTAGTGCTCGCCGGTCGCCTGTCTAAATTCTTAATCCACTAACAAGTCAAAGCTCGAAGCAGTCCGAGTTCACGAACGATACGCAAGTTCCGCGCCACTCGCGCCGCTTATCGATTACGCTTTTAATACTCACAACCGCCTTACTCATTACCCAGTTCTCTGAACGCACGAGTGCATAAACGCACGCGCGCATCCGTCTATTCAGAACGCAACCGATTGTCAGGAACGGGGGTCTGATTAGAGCAGCGGCCCTACCTTATCGACCAGCGAGGTGACAATGGTGCCGGCGGTGGAATATAAAGAGACCACAACCAGTACTATCGTTAGCAGGATCAGCGCATACTCAGTCATGGTTTGGCCGCGCGCCGCGCGGCAGCGGATGGAGTACGAAGGGTCTTTGCTCATCACGTCCCCTCCCAGGGAAAACGGCCTGCGGTCAGGTTTGCCGGACCGGCTCCGCGGTGGGGCCAATTCGGCAAGCGGGACCCGAGCCACGCGTGCGAGATCCTTCTAGAGCTGGCCATCCACGCTGGTGAGCAGGGTGTTAATTTCCCCGCCCATCGTCTGATAGGCGACGAATACAACCACCGCGACCGCCGAGAGGATCAGCGCGTACTCAGTCATGGTTTGGCCGCGGGCAGCTTCACGAGCCTTGATGTATATCTTGGTGACGGATTTCATGGCAGGTTTTTCCTTTTGTTGGTGGATCGCGGACGGCCGTGTAGATCCGGCCGTCCGCTGATTCCGCTCATTAGAGCTGCTTGTCAACGCTCGTCAGCAGGGTGTTAATTTCCCCGCCCATCGTCTGATAGGCGACGAACACGACCACCGCCACCGCCGAGAGAATCAGCGCGTACTCAGTCATCGTCTGACCGCGCGCCGCTTCACGAGCCTTGACGTACATTTTCGTGATGAACTTTTCCATTACCGTGTCCTCCTGGGTTGTTTTCGATCTTGGCCGATATGGCCATTGTCCCCTATACTCAGACAGCCTGTTTCCCGGTGACGATTACCAAGCGGTAATCCCACTTGGTAATCGTGCCGGACTTCAAATCCCTGCGCTCCATCCCAACATTCAGACCGCCTCGTCGCTTACTGGCGGCGCCCGCTCTGCCCGCAATCTTCCCGCTGTCGCCGGCCGATCCTCCTCCCCCATCGGGTCTGCCAGCCGCCCGCCCTTCACCGCCAATTCAGCATCGCCTATTCAGCGAATCCTTGCCGTTTCTTAAGCAGGAACCCGCTTTGGCGTCTTAATCGCGTCACTGGTGTGAGCATCTCCCGTGCCAGCGTCCAGACATGACAGGCTGTAGGGAATCTCTACGCGAGGTGTGGGCCGGGCAGGCGCGGATGCAACTTTTGGTTGCTAATCCGCAACACGGCGGCTAAAAAATCCCGCTCCGGGTCGGAATAGCCGCTCAACGCTCGCGATTGAGGCTCTCGGCACTACGATGAGTGGCAACGATGCTACTTCTTGTATGATTTCAGCTGCGAAAGGGGTCACGAGTGCCTCCTGAATCACATCAGAGCGCGCCGCGATGGGTAATTTCTCAAGTCGCGCCGGGCGAGTCCGCGGGACGCCGCCGAGCGCCACTGAAACCATTCCGGGCCGGATGGAGAGTCATGATTGAAGCCTGCGATACCGTCTGTATAATGCGAAGGCTTCTCAATCGGGCGGCGGGGGGAGGGAAATAGGGCGTGGGCGGTGATCCGGGCGATAGACCGGCTCATGACGGACCGGATGCGGTCCCAACCGTTTCGGGGCGGGGGCTGGCCGCAATTCTGGATCGCCGCTGGTTTGCGATCCTGATTCTTTGCATCGCGGTTTTGCGGGGCGTTTCATTCTGTTCAAGCCTTGAGCGGAACTTCGATCCACAGGATTTCAGCGTCTTCTATTGTTCCGGTTTGCTCTTGCGGAGCGGCCAGAATCCGTACGATGCGGACCTCCTGCCGCTAGCCCGGCGGCTGGGACTGGAAAAAGGGTATGTCCTTCATGCGAACAACCCCCCGACATTACTGCTCTGCATGGTGCCGCTGACGCTGCTTTCGCCGCATCGGGCCTATTGGGCGTGGCAGGCGCTCAACGCGGCGGCGCTCGCAGCTAGCATTTTCCTGTTGTTTGCGCCGCGCTATTCGGGACTCAGCGGAAACCTCGCCCTGTCGCTGGCGGCGTTCGCGATTCTTTATCCGCCGGTAGGAAATGCTTTCGCACTCGCGCAGAGCAAGATTTTGCTGCTCTTAACCCTGGCCGCGACGCTTCGATGCATGCGGTGCGGACGCGATAGCATCGCCGGGTTGCTGCTCGCAATGGCTGGGTTGTGCTGGCTTTTCCCTCTGCTGCTCGGACTTTATGTCGTATTGAAGCGTCGATGGCGGATGCTCGGCTACCTGATTGCGGGCCTCGCGATTGGCGGCCTTGCGACGGTGGCGCTGGAGGGAGTCAGGACGAGCTTCAGCTTTTTGACCTCGATTGATTTTCTTACCTCGCGAACTTGGCTGTCGAGCAACTCCAACCTTTCGTTGGAGGCGTTCCTGTCGCGAATTTTCTGGTCTATATTCGGGGAAGCTTCCAGTCCTGCGAGAGAGTTGGCCCGGGGCGTGTTCGTCCGTGGCGCCGATCTCGCCGTGCTCTATATAATCGTCCGGGCCACGCCTTTGGGTGCTGGCGAGGATCGCGACTGGCGTACGCTCTCGCTATGGATTGCCGCATCGGTGATCTTGTCGCCGACCGCCTGGTTCCATTATCTGCTGCTGATGTTGATCCCGTTCGCGCAAATGGCGAGTGCGGCAAACTGCGGAAGCATCAGCCATCGCGCGCCGTGGATGGCGGCCGCGAGCTATCTTCTCATCGGACTCATCGGGAACGTGCTCGCCGGGGTCCCGCCCCATTCCATGGCCTTCAACGCACTGCGTGAGCTTGAGTTCGCGTGTCTGGTAATGGCCTTCGTGGCCGCCTATTGGTTCGCAACCGATCAACGAGTCTTAGTCGAGAGCAGCGTCGGCTAAGCGGCGAGCTTGGTCGTCCCCTGCATTGCCGGCAGCTCCGGGTTACATATGTAACGAATCCGCGGCAGCGTCATGTCGGCGGTGGCGAAGCAGGCCATGATCGGATTCATCAGGCGCAAGTTCGAGCCGGTGGCGCCAAACGCCGCCGGCTCGAGCGTCGGCAGGCGCGGTTTGCCGCGCTCAGCCTTCGAGAACGTGTATTCGGGATCGACCTGCACCAGCACCAGCTTGCCGTCCTCGGAGTTGCGCGCCAGATGCATCGAGGCGATGTACTGGATATCGCCGCCCGAGATCGCGTCGCGATCCAACAGCTCGGCTTCGAGTACGGTCTTGCCGCCGAGCGCGATTTTGCCAGCCACCCGATCGTGGCGCAGGATCAGGCTCGCCGCGCCCGCCGCTACCGGATAACCCCATCGCGCGGCCAGTTCCTTGCGCGCGGCGTCATTGTCGCAGTAGCTGCGCAGCACGAAACCGCGCGGACGCACGCCGGTGCGGCCCGCGATACGGACCTCGCCGATCGTAAAGGCGCCCCACGGACTTGCGGGCGCATGCATCATATTGATGATCGCATAGGCCGGAATGGCGGGATGCATGGTGCGCGGAATCAGCGCGTCGGCCGGGTCGTCGTCGATTTCGTTGTGCAGCTCGAGGATCTGCACGCCCTTCAAGACCAACTGCTCGGTCTTGTAGCCGCTAATCGTTGGAGCCAGTTTTGCGAAAGAGGCCAGGTCCAGGGTTCCCAAGCGCGGCGGCATTAGCGACCTCCCGCGGCGGCCGCGGCAGCGTCGCCTTTAGTCTGAAAATTCGGCATCACTTCCTTGGCGAACAGGCGCAGGCTGGCGAGGACCTTTTCCTGCGGAACGGTCTCGAGCGCGTTGAGCAGGAAATTCACCCGATCGACGCCGACCGATTCCCACTTTTTGAGCTCGCGCGTGATCCGCGCCGGATTGCCCATCGCGATTCCCTCCGGCGCGCCCGACGCGTCGCCGGGACCGGACGCCTCCTGCCTAAGCGACGGGAGCAGTCCGAGCGAGGGATACGACTTGGTCGGATAGGCCTCACGCGCGGCCAGCAGCTGCGCGGCCAGATAATTGAACGTGCCGGTCAGCCGTTTGCCGACCTGGACGCCCTCGGCATCGTCCTCATGGCAGTAGAGGAAGTTGACGGTCGCGACCGCCTCATTGACGAACGAACCCACCGGCTCGCAATTGCGGATAATCTTGCGGTAGCGCTTGACCTTTTCATCCTGCTCGGCGAATCCGCCGAAGGTCAGGCCCAGGCTGCCCATCCCACGCTCTGCTGCGTCGATTTCGGTGCCGGGGCTGGTTACGGCGACCCACATGGGCGGATGCGGCTTCTGGAGCGGCTTGGGCACGATCGTCCGCTGCGGCATCGACCACGACCGGCCCTCGTAGGAATAACGCTCCTGGGTCCACATCTTGGGCAAGCAATGGACGAACTCGTCCCAAGTCTTCTTGGTTTCGTCGGGGTTGGTGCGAAAGCCGCCCAGCTCGGTCCAGGTGGCGGAACGGCCGGTGCCGACTTCGAGGCGTCCACCGGAGAGAATATCGAGCACGGCGGTGCGCTCGGCGATCTTGATCGGATGATTGAACTCGGGCACGCAGACGATAATTCCGTGGCCGACCCGGATGCGCTTGGTGATCATCGCGCAGGCGGTGAGAAACAACTCGGGCGCGGGGCAGTGCGAATACTCCTCGAGGAAGTGATGCTCGACGGCCCAGACGTTATCGAAGCCGAGTTCATCGGCGAGTTTCACCTGTTCGAGGCAGCGGTCGTAAACGGTTTTTTCAGTATCCGGTCCCCAGGGACGCGGCACCGATATCTCATAGAATAGACCGAACTTCATGGCATCACCTCCGGCGGATGGCGCTCCGTCAATACCGACCGTTTAGCGCAATCCGCTGCTGAACGAAAGTCCCGCGTGAGCGCGGCAAGTCAGCGGTTCGTGGGCGTATCGACCGCCGCGAGCGCGATCAGATTTCGATCCGCGGTTATCAAGGCAAATCGTAAGCTTTAGGCGGAACGAAATTGGTAGGGCGGGACTCTGGCCCGCCGTCATCCGCGGGCGAGACGCCCGCGCCACCAATTATTTTTACGCTGCTAACTAGATCACCGCGGCGGGATATTTGAACGCGTCGTAATCTTCGAGGGGAACCGCAGGTTCGATGATGTCACCGATAATGCGGCCGGTTCCGGCCATGCTGCCCAACCAACTGCCGCCCGCTTTCTCGGTTCGCATAGGCGCGAGCGGAGAGATTTGCGCAACCGGCTTTCCGAACTTGGTGATTACGATTGGCTTGCGGGTTTTGCGCACCCGCTCGACTACCGCCAGGCAAGTCGCCTTGAGTTTCGAGACCGAAGTCAATGACCATGGTCAAAGTGACCCGGAAGCTGAGCGCCCGTGCAGGTCGGCGCCCATCCGTTCGCGCCCCAGCAGGATCACGATCGCGGCGGTGATCATTACGATCGCCGCGACGCCGCCGAGCGCTACTTGGTAGCCGAATTTCTCGGCGATCAGCGCCTCGCCAAACGCCGCGTACGACGCGAACAGCACGCCAAGCTGATACGCGACGCCCGAGAACAGCCCGCGCGCTTCCGGCGCGGACATCTCGGCCAGATGCGCGGGCACGACGCCCCACGCGCCCTGCACCATGAACTGCATCACGAACGCACCCGCTGCGAGCCACACGAGAGACTGCGGAATGATCCACAAGGGAATCGCCAGCCCAGCCATGATGACCGCCGCCGCCATCGTGTGGCGCCGCCCGATTCGATCCGACCAGTAGCCAAAAAACAGCCCGCCCAGGATCGCGCCGACGTTATAAACGACCGCGATTGTCGCCACCGTGCGCGGGTCGAGCCCGCGCGCCTTCTGCAAAAACGTCGGATAGAGATCCTGGGTGCCGTGCGACACGAAGTTCATGACGGTCATCAGCGCGATCAGATAAAGGAACGGCTTAAAGTCGCGGCGAATCGCGGCGATAATCTCGCCCCGACCGGGGCGCACCCGCTCCCACGCCTCGGACTCCGGCACTTTGCCGCGGATGTACAGCGTCAGGAGCGCCGGCAATCCGCCCACGAAAAACATCGCCCGCCATCCGAAGTACGGAAACACAAAGAAAAACGCGCCCGCCGCCAGCAGGTATCCAACCGCGTAGCCTTCCTGCAAAAGGCCGGAAAAGAATCCGCGCGAGCGCGGCCCGACCGCTTCCATCGCCAGCGACGCGCCGACACCCCACTCACCGCCCATCCCGATTCCGTACAGCGCGCGCAAAATCAGGAACACGGTGAAGTTCGGGGCCAAGCCGCTTGCGACTTCGACAATCGAGTAGAATACGATATCGACCATCAGCGGTACGCGCCGCCCGTACCGATCCGCCATCCAGCCGAACAGCACCGCGCCGACCGGACGCATCGCGAGGGTGGCCGTGATCGTAAGCGCGATATCGGCGACCGAGCGATGGAACTCCTTCGCGATCGTGGGCAGCACGAACACCAGGATGAAAAAATCGAATGCGTCGAGCGTCCATCCGAGGAAGCTCGCGACCAGCGTATGCGCCGCCTCGCCGCGGGTGAGCGGGCGGGGCGCCGAGGGTGCGGCGCGGAAATTCATCGCGTGCGATCTTTAATGGAACGCCCGCGCGAAAAAAAGCCCGCGGCTACTTGCCCGGCGTCACCAGCGCCGCGCCGTGCGGGACAATCATGAAGGCGAGGATACTCGCGGGCGCGATTTTGCTCGGGTTGCGCGAGACCTTGTGGAACGCCCTTGGCTCCTCGTACCACATCTCGCCCTTGCCGTACTTCACCAGCGGACCCGGCGCGACCTGACTTTCGATCGTGCCGCTCAGGACATAGGCGAACACCGAGCCCGGATGATGATGCGGCGCCGAGGCGGCGCCGGGCGCGTAATCGACCCGCACGACGGTACCGTTGCTGCCCGGCAGCTCGGTGATTGGAAAGTCGAAGATTTTCGTGACGGTGACCCCGGCGGCGGATTTCGCGGAATCGGGTTTGGCGCCGGCGCGCGCCCGCGGCGAATCCGCCAGCGCGGCGAGAATTCCCGCCGCGAAAATTGTCGAGCCGGCACCCAATGATTTTATCATCTCGCGTCTGCTTATCATCTCGATATGCGATCTCCCTTTCACACTTCGGTGGCCGGTTCGCAGAAACTTGCTCGCACCGCGTGCTGGGCAAGGAATATATTAGAACATCGCAGGAAAGTCGCGAGGCCTCATGCAGGAAAATCGATTAGCGTTGTCGCGGGCTCGAGAGGGCTTCGTCCCCGTCAGCGGCGGACGGGTTTGGTACCGAATCGTCGGCGACGGCGCGGGAATTCCGCTGCTCCTGATCCACGGCGGACCGGGCGTTCCGCACGATTATCTCGAACCGCTCGGGGCATTGGGCGATGATCGCCCGGTCGTGTTCTACGATCAGCTCGGATGCGGCCGCTCGGACCGCCCCGATGATCCGGGGCTGTGGCGCCTGGAGCGCTTTGTCGCCGAGGCCGCGCAACTGCGCGCCGCGCTGGGCCTCGAGCGCGTGCATATTCTCGGACAATCGTGGGGGACGATCCTCGCCACCGAATATCTGCTCGGAAAACCGTCGGGGGTCGCCAGTGTGGTGATGGCGAATCCGTGCGTGTCGGTCCCGAAATACCTCGAAGACCTGGAGCGGCTATGCGCCGATCTGCCCGCCGCCGCCCGCGAGGTAATTGCGCGCGCTGAGGCCCAAGGCGACACTGAAACACCCGAGTACCAGATTGCGAGCTTCGAGTTTTACCGCCGTCACGTGTGCCGGCTCCAGACTTGGCCCGAGGCGCTCAACCGCTCGGTGGCCGGGATGGGTGCGCAGCCGTACCTGACGATGTGGGGCGCGAACGAATTCACCTGCACCGGAAATTTGCGCGAGTACGACGGCACCGCTGGGCTGCGCGAAATCGCGATCCCAACGCTGTTCCTGGCCGGACGCTTCGATGAAACCACGCCGGAATCCACCGCGTGGTACCAAAGCCTGGTGCCTGGCTCCGAGCTTGCGATCTTCGAGAACAGCTCGCATATGCCGCAGCTCGAAGAGCCGGCGCGCTACCTCTCGGTGGTACGCGACTTTCTACGCCGCGCCGAGCGCCGCCATACGGGTTAGGGATCCGCTCACCAATCTCAGGCGCCACGGTTCGGCTAGCGTTAAGTACGGGAATCCCGTATAATGACCGACCTTCAACGGTTCGACTGGGATGACGCCAAAAGCGCGAGAAACAATCACGAGCGAGGCTTTGGATTTGATTACGCCGCGCAGATCTTCGCGGGAAGTGTGGTTGAGGAAGAGGATCGCCGCCGCAACTACGGAGAATCCCGAATCGTCGCCACCGGCGAATTCGCGGGGGACATATTCGTGATCGTAGATACCTGGCGTGCCGGCCGCCGCCGCATCATCTCGGCGCGCCGGGCAAAACGGAGAGAACGCGATGCCTACCGTACGGCGATCCCTGAGTGAAATCCTCAAATCGAAGCCGCGCGCCGACCTCGCAAAGATCCGCGGCGCTACCGACCGGGATCTTGAACAGATGATCGCGGAGGATCCCGACACCGCTCCGGACATGTCCAAAAACCGTGACTGGCGCAAGGTTCTCACTCCACGCATGCCCGACGTCCGTGCGATTCGCCGCCAGCTCGGCATCTCGCAGGTCCAGTTCGCGCGGCGCTTCGGCTTCAGCGTGCGCACCGTCCAGGAATGGGAGCAAGGCCGCGCGATTCCCGATCGACCCGCGCGAATCTTGCTGCGCGTGATCGAACAATCGCCCAGAGCGGTCGAGCGCGCCGTCGCCGCGTCGTGACGCGGGGCGCGGCGGCGGGCCGATTAACTTGACTACAAAAGCTTGCGGCCCTTATAGTTGCGATCCGGGTTTCAAGCTCGCGAGATGCGGGCGCGGTGAGCGACATTCTTCAATTCTGGCAAGGGAATTCGTGCTGGTTGTAAAATGAAACGACACGAGGAAATGACCTTTATCGAGCGTCTGTACCTGCCGGAAATTCTAAAGGGTCTCGCGATCACCAACTATCATTTCATGCGCAATTTCGCGCTCAACGTCGCCCATCTGTTCGGCTTCGCCAAGGCGCGCCGCGCCTCCACCACCACCCAGTATCCCGAAGAACGCAAACGCTACGAGGACAACTTTCGCGGCAGCCATCGCCTGACCATCCGCGAGGACGATTCCGTGCGCTGCACCGCGTGCTTCCTGTGCGCGACCGCGTGCCCCGCGCAATGCATTTATATCGAGGCCGGCGCGGCCGACGATCCGCATATCGAGAAATTCCCGGTACGCTACGAGATCGATACGCTGCGATGCATCTATTGTGGGCTGTGCGTCGAGGCGTGCCCATGCGACGCGATCCGGATGGACACCTACGTGCATCCGCGCATCTGGGGCTTCGACCGCAAGGATTTCGTCGAGACCAAGGAGATGCTGATGCATCGCTCGCGCGTCATCGCCAAGGATGGGCGCGACGGGAATATGAACGAGATGCTGGCGTGGTACCGCGAGCAGGACGCGCGGGTGTATGATCCGCTGCGTCCGGAGTTGCGCAAATACACCGAGCGTGGATTGAGCAGGGAATACGAAGAGCCGGCCGAGGCGGCCAGCCTGCCGGCGATCGATCGGCACGGCGCACGCGGCCGCGGCTAACGCCCGCCGCGCCCAGGTTGCCATGACCCGCGTTACAATCGCGCTTACGATAATCGGCCTTGCGATTCTGTTCGTCGCATATGGCTACGGGGTGCGGGTAATCCATGGCGGCAGCGCGCTGTCGCACATGTACTGGGCGACGGCTGCGATGTTCTTCGTGTCACTGGCGAACTTTATCGCGATCGCGCATCTGGCGCGCTCCGAGCGGATGATCCGCGAGTTGCGCGCGCTGTGCGAGAAGCACGGCATCGATTACGGAGAAGATTAGGTCCGGTCTTTTGCTGCGGGCGCCGCGTGCGTCCGCGGAGGTTATCGAGATGACTCAAATTGAATCCGCGCGCAAAGCCATCATCACCCGTGAAATCGCCGAGGTCGCCGAGGATGAGGGTCTAGCGCCCGAGGAAGTTCGCGCGCTGGTCGCCTCTGGCGAGGTGGTGATTCCGCACAACGCGCATCATCAGTTCCGCGCGATCGGAATCGGCAAGCGGCTGCGCACCAAGGTCAACGCCAATATCGGCGCCTCGAATTTCCATCAACTGATCGAAGAAGAGGTCGAGAAGCTCTACACCGCGGTGCGTTACGGCGCCGACTCGGTGATGGATCTTTCGACCGGGACCGACCTGGACAAGATTCGCGGCGAGATTCTGTCGCGATGCCAGGTGATCTTGGGCACCGTGCCGATCTACCAGGTCGCCTCCGAGCATTCGATCATGGATCTCGAGGCCGAAAATTTTCTCGAGGTGATCGAGCGCCAGGCGCGCCAGGGCGTCGATTATATGACTTTGCATTGCGGAGTGACGCGCGAGTCGGTCGCCCGGCTGCGCGGGCATCAGCGAATCGAAGGAATCGTCTCGCGCGGCGGAGCGCTGCTGGCGGCATGGATCGAGCGCACCGGCAACGAGAATCCGCTCTACGAGCACTACGATGAAGTCTGCGCGATCCTGCGCGAGCATGACGTTACGATCTCGCTCGGCGACGGACTGCGCCCCGGCGCGACCGGCGACGCGACCGACCGCGGCCAGCTTGCCGAGTTGCTGGTGCTTGGGGAACTGACCGAGCGCGCGCGCGCGCAGGGCGTGCAGGTGATGATCGAGGGGCCGGGACATGTTCCGCTCGACCAGATCGAGGCGAACGTGAAGCTCGAGAAGCGGATCTGCGGCGGAGCGCCGTTCTACGTGCTGGGGCCCCTGACCTGCGACGTGGCGCCCGGCTACGATCACATCACCGGCGCGATCGGGGGCGCGATCGCGTCAGCCGCCGGCACCGACTTTCTGTGCTACGTGACCCCGGCCGAGCATCTGCGGCTGCCCGATATCGACGACGTGCGCGATGGCGTGATCGCGACCCGAATCGCCGCGCATTCCGGCGATCTCGTCAAGGGCGTCCGCGCCGCCAAAGTCTGGAACGACCAGATGTCGCGCTACCGCAAGGGCCTCAACTGGGAAGGGATGTACGCGATGGCGATGGATCCGGACAAGGCGCGCCGCTACAAAGAGGAAAGCGAAGCGTCGGGCTCAAACGTGTGCTCGATGTGCGGGTCGCTGTGCTCGGTCAATATCGACAACGCCGCCATCAAGTTCACCAAGCGCCGCGCGGTTGCCGAGGCCGCCGCTCATGCCTGAGGAGCGCGCCGCGCGGACCGCGCCCGACCTGGCGGCGGCGCTCGCGCTCGAATTGCGCGACGCCGGCGGCGAGCCGCGCCGGCTCACCGATTTTCGCGGCCGCAACCTGGTGCTGTATTTTTATCCGATGGATGACACGCCCGGATGCACCGTCGAGGGCAAGGAATTCCGCGAGCTGCACGGCCAGTTCGAGGCGCTCGACGCGGTGATAATCGGCGCCAGCACGGACTCGGTCGAGCGCCATCGCGTCTTCGCCGACAAGCACGCGTTCCCGTTCATCCTCCTGTCTGATCCGGAGGGACGCCTGGCGCAGGCGTTCGGGGTGCTGACGGGCGGCCGCGCCGCGCGATCGACCTTCGTGCTCGACCACGATCTTCATCTCCGCCGCGCGTTTCATAAGGTTACCCCGCGCGGGCATGCGGCGGCGGTGCTTAATTTCGTGCGCACCCTGGTCGAGTCGCATCGGATGCTGGGCGGCTGAGAAGCGCGGCGGCCGCGCGCGGAAGCGGCGCGCGTGCTTCGCGATGGTTATGAATATATAGATGGATGAGTTGGCGCCCCGAACGGAGCGATAAAGCATATGGCCAAGACTTCAAAGAATATCCTCGACGAAGCGCGCGCCGAGATTAAACAGATAGATATCGACGAAGCGCGCCGGATGCTCGACGGCGGCGCCGTGATTATCGACGTGCGCGAGAGCGACGAATGGCGCCAAGGGCATATTCCGCAGGCAATCGGCATCCCGCGCGGATTTCTGGAACTGCGCGTCGAAGAGAAGGTCCCCGACCGCAAGACTCCCGTCATCATGCAGTGCGCTTCCGGTACCCGGTCGGCTTACGCCTCGCGCGCGATGCGCGAGTTGGGTTACGAAAAGGTCTTCAATCTGGTCGGCGGTTTCAACGCGTGGAAAGATCGCGGGCTGCCATGGGAGGCGGACCGCCAGTTCACGCAAGACGAGCTAACGCGCTATTCGCGTCACTTCGTGATCCCTGAGGTCGGCGAGAAGGGTCAGGCCAAGCTGCTCGACTCGAAGGTGTTGATCCTGGGCGCGGGCGCGCTCGGCTCTCCGGTGGCGCTGTACCTGGCCGCGGCGGGAGTCGGCACGCTGGGGCTGGTTGATTTCGACGTGGTAGATCTTTCCAACTTGCAGCGCCAGATCATTCATACCGTCGGTCGGGTCGGGATGCCCAAGACCGAGTCGGCGCAAAAGCAGATCGCGGCGATGAACCCGGGCATCAAGGTGATTCGCCACGACGTTCGTCTGACGTCAGAGAACGTGATGGAGATCATCGAGGACTACGATGTGGTCGTCAATTGCGGCGACAACTTCCCGACCCGCTACCTGATCAACGACGCGTGCGTGCTCGCGAAGAAGCCGCTGGTGGACGGCGCGATCTTCCGCTTCGAGGGCCAGGCGACAGTTTTCTATCCGGACCACGGCGGTCCGTGCTATCGATGCCTCTATCCCGAGCCCGCGCCGCCCGACATGGCGCCTTCGTGCGCGGAGGCGGGAGTGCTGGGCGCGCTGCCCGGACTCATCGGATCGATCGAGGCGCTCGAGGCGATCAAGCTGCTGCTCGGGGCCGGAAGTCCTCTGATCGGCAAGATGGTGTATTTCGACGCGCTGTCGGATCGCGACTACGTGCGGATTTTGAAAATCCGCAAGGATCCAAAATGCCCGGTGTGCAGCGAGCACCCGACCCAGACCGGCCTCATCGATTACGAGGCGTTCTGCGGACTCGGGCCGGTTGCGGGCGCCAACGGCGCTCCGGCACACGCTGACGCACACGCCGCAGGCGCCGCCGCGCGCTGAGCGCGCGCTTCGCATGCTCGCAAAACCGCAAGCCAACGGCGGGCGCCCATCGGCGGCGCCCGCCTTATTTTTGGGACTCACACCATGGCGCTCGGACCCTTCTACGTCGCACAAAAACTAAAGCAATCCGATGGACTGCGCGGCGTCGTGCTCCTGATGCGCCACGGCGAGACCGCGTGGAACCGCGCGGGGCGCGTGATGGGGCGCAACCCGATCGAACTCGACGCGCAAGGGCGCGCACAGGTCGAGCGCGCGGTGCCGTTTGCGCGCGCGCTCGCGATCGATCTAATCGTCAGCAGTCCGCAGCCGCGCGCACGCCAATCGGCGGAGATTATCGCAAGCGGAATCGGCGCCGCCGGTGTTTCTGAAGATCCGCAACTGGCCGAGGTGCTTTATGGCCGCTGGGAGGGGATGATCTTTGACGATTTGGTCAAGGATCCGGGCTACTTGAGCTATCGCGAGCATCCGCTGGACAGCCCCACTCCCGGCGGCGAGACGATCTTGCAGGTGCAGGCGCGCGGAGTCGAGGCTGTGGTCCGCGCCGTCGCCGCCGCGCCCGGCAAACGAATCCTGTTCGTCTCGCACGGCGACATCATCCGCACCGTGCTGAGCCATTTCATGGGGCTGGGTCTCGAACAGTTCCGCCGCTTGCGGATCGATAACGCGACATTTTCCGGGCTCCAGCTCGCGGGGGATTTCGCGGAGATCAAGTTCCTCAACCTGCTGCCCGATCCCGCGCGCGCATTCGTCGCGCCGTTTGTCGCCAAGGCTCGCGCCTGAGCGCTCGGCGGCGGGATTCGCGCCCCTCGATCGTACCGCCAGTCAGGGAAGTCCCGGGCCCGACGCGTACGCGCTGGGACCGCCAACCTCGATACCCTTGCGCACCCGCACCGCGACCTCTGGATGGGTCGGAATGTCAACATGAATGCTGCGATACCCGCCGGCGGACGCGTCGGGCGCGACGAATCCTATCGTGTACTGCTCGCGCAGTTCGAGACTGATCTGAGCGCACGCCGCGCGTAACTGGGCGCCATCACCCACCTGATGGATAATATAGGTGCGCGCGCCGGTCTCGGATGAAAGCTGAGTCAGCGTGGACGCATCGACCCGATCGAATCCGGTGCCGCCGAACACAAATGGCCCGATCGCCAGCGAGGCCGCGCCAGAGGAAGCGTTCGGGTCGCCGATTCCGATCGAGTACACCAGCACGCCCAGGCGGCGCGCCTCGTTGACCACGTCGGCGACCGTGGCGCGGCTCTGGTTGTCCATCCCGTCGGTGACGACCAGCAGCGCCTTCTTGTCGTAGCGCCCGTGCTCGACCATCCGCAGCCCGCGCAGGATTGTATCGAACAGCGCAGTCTCGCCGTTGGCGCGCAGCAGTCCGAGCTTCTGCATCACCAGCAAATGGTTCATCGTGAACGGCTGCAGCAGATACGGCCGGTCGGAAAAGGCGAACAGGAAAACATCGTCGCGATCATTCAGATCGCGCAGGAACTGCGAGATTGCGATCCGCGCCTGCGGGAGCTTGGGCTGCATGCTCCCCGAAGTATCCACCACGATTCCGACCGAGACGGGGGTGTTCGTGTCCTGCCGGAAGAACTGAATCGGTTGCGGATGATGGTCGAGACTCAGCTTGAAATCGTCTTTCTGCAGCCCCGTCACGTAAGTGCCGCGGGGGTCGGTGACCGTCACTGTAACCTGCTCGTAGCCCGGCTGCTCGCGCAACTCGCGGGTCGGCAGCGTCAGCTCCTGCCCCTGTTGGGGACCGGGCAGCGCGGGCGGAAGGTTGAGCATCGCTCCCGACTGCTTGGGCGTGGTGGGCAGCACCAGCGTCGATCCCCCTCCACCCTGGCTCTGCGGAATGACCATCTGCGCGGCTTGCGCGAGCATCTGCTGGGCGCTCGCCATCCCTGCCGAGGCGCACAGCAGCACCGCCCCGGCTACGGCGGCGATCGCGCGACGCGCGGCGGCTGCGCGGTACATCGGCGCCCGGCACATGCGTGGAGCGGAACAGGTTATGGTCGTCATCGCTATCGCGCCCTGCGGCTTTTGGCCGCGAACCTCAAGCTGGCTGCGTCAACATTCCTCGTGCGTCGCAGCCCATCGTCGCCAGTGATCTTCCTATGAGACCGTGCGTCGCACAACAGGCAATCACGGATAGCGCGACGGCGCGTCTCTTAATCGATTAGACGTACCCGCACGGTTGACGTTTCAATCACCGCCCGATCGCGATCGGTCCCGCCTGCGGCGTTTCGGACCGATTGCCCGCCATCGGGTTTCGCGCCATGATTTTGCCCGGTGATCACTATAAATGAGTGAGCAGATGAACAATCGTTCAGATTCGCAGGCTTGCAACGCCACGGCGGCGCGCACGCCCGCATTCGTGATGGATGGCGCCGGAATTGTGGTGCAATGGAACAGCGAGGCGGAAGCGATGTTCGGATGGCTGCGGAACGAAGCGGTCGGCCGCAGGCTCTCCGACTTGATCATCCCCGAGCGCAATCGCGCGGTTCATGAGGCAGGATTGAAGCACTTCATGTCGGCCAAAGGACGCGGAGCGCTGCTCAACCGGAAACTCGACCTGGTGATGCTGCATCGCGACGGCCGGGAGTTTTCCCTGGGGATTACGATCGGCTCGGAACAGAGCGCGGATACTCACAGGTTCCCGACCTATATCGAGGGCGATTGAGCGAAGGGCGCGAGCTTGATCGCGATGGCATGGCTGTTGCTTCTCTGACGAGACCACAATGCCCACCGACCACGAAATCATCGCAGACGGAGACCTCCCCACCGCTGCCGCTCCCGATCCCGCGCAGGAAGTTGCGCGCGCGCGACAGACCGCACGCGGGCACGAGACCAATCGTGTCAGGACAGTTTCCGATGATCGCGAGGGCGCGCGCCGCGTCGCCGCGGGCTCGCTGATCCTGCTCGCGGTTCAATTCGTCTATATCCGCGGCGACATCGCGTTGCCGCCCGCGCTGGTGCTTTCGTTCGTGCTGCGCCATATCGCCAATATCACCGTGATGGGCTTGTGCGCGGCCGCAATGCTGCATCCGCGCCTGATCCGCTACTGGCGGCAGGCCGCGCTGGCCGGATGCAGCTTCATCGCCATCAACGGCGCTTACTCGGGCCTGCTCATCCACGCTCCGCTCACCCAACTGTTCGCCGTGATCGTGATCGCGGTCGGAAGCTCCGCGCTGTTGCCGTGGAACGGATGGTGGCAGGGAGCGATGAATGCGATGTGCGCAGGGACCTTCGCAGTCACCGTGCTGGCGGCGCCGGGCGGCGATGTCGATGCGCATTTCTGGGCGGTACTGGCGGGCGCAATCGCCATCGCGCAGGCCAGCACGGTGTTCGCCGAGCGGGTCCGCCGCGAGCGCCGCGGCTTCGAGCGCAAGTTGCATGAAAGCGCCGCCAAATTCGAAAGCGTATTCCGCCACAGCCTCGATCCGATCTCGATTCAGCGCCTGGCGGACATGAAATTCATTGATGTGAACGACGCCTTTCTGCGCACGTCGGGATACTCACGCACCGAGGTGCTCGGCCGCGATCCCATCGAGCTCGGGATGTTCGCGTCAGCCGACGAGCTCTCGATTCTCGGCCGCGACCTGGCCGGGAGCGGCAAGGCTCACAACGTCGAGCTGCGATTTCGCAACCGCGCCGGCGCGGTCTCACCGACCCTCGTTTCCGCGTCGATCCTCGAGCTGGGGGGCGAAGTTTGCGTGCTCGCGATCATGCGGGATATCGCGGCTCTCAAAACCGCCGAGGCGCAAATCGTCGCCGCCAGCGAGGCTGCGCAGGCGGCGACCCGCGCCAAATCAGCGTTCCTGGCTGGGATGAGCCATGAAATCCGCACCCCGATGAACGCGATGCTGGGCATGGCCGACCTGCTCTGGGAATCCCGCTTGAGCGCCGAGCAGCGCGAATACGTGCGCATCTTCCGCACCACCGGCAACTCGATGCTCCGGCTGATCGACGATATCCTTGACCTGTCCAAAGTCGAAGCCGGACGCCTGACGCTCGAAGTGGCGGACTTCGACCTGCGCGAGACGGTCGCCGGAGCGATCGACGCGCTTGCGGTTCGCGCGCGAGAGAAGGCTATCGCGCTAATCTGCGAAATCGATCCCGCGCTGCCCGCCATCGCGACCGGTGACGCGCTGCGCCTGCGCCAGCTCCTGTTCAATATCGTTGGCAATGCGATCAAGTTCACCGAGCATGGCTCGGTTTCCGTGCGCGTCCATGCCGGGCAGCTTGCCGGCGGCGCGAGCGCAATCCACTTCTCGGTCGCCGATACCGGAATTGGAATCCCGGCTGACCGCCTGCGCGAAATCTTCGACGAATTCACCCAGGTCGATTCCTCAACCACCCGCAAGTATGGCGGCACCGGCCTTGGGCTGGCGATCGCGAACCGGCTGGTTCAGCTCATGGGCGGTACGATCGAGGTGCAAAGCGAAATCGGAGTCGGAAGCACGTTTCGTTTCGTGGTGCCGATAGCGACCGGGAGTTCGTCCTCGCAACCCGAACCGCGTCCGCCTACGCGCTCATCGGGCGACGCCATCCAGTGGCGCTCGCTCAGGATTCTTCTGGCTGAAGACGCCGAAGATAATCGAGCGCTGATTCGCGCCTATCTGGCAAAGACCCGCCACCTGCTCGAGACGGCGGACGACGGCGCGGCGGCGGTCGAAAAATTCCGCGCCGGCAGCTACGACCTGATCCTGATGGACGTGCAGATGCCGGTGATGGACGGCTACTGCGCGGCACGCGAGATACGCGACTTCGAGCGCGTCGCCGGACGTCCGCGCACTCCCATATATGCGCTTACCGCGTTCGCCCTTCGCGACGACGCCGAGAAATCGCTCGCGGCGGGCTGCGACGGGCATCTGACCAAGCCCATCAAAAAAGCCACCCTCCTTGCGCTGCTCGACGAACAGGCGCGCGCGCTCGGCGAGCTTCCGCTGTCCGCCGCCGGCTCCTGAGCAAACCGGAACTCGATCAAAGCGCGCGCGTCGTTCGGAGAGCGGCGCGCGTGCGGCCCGATTAGGACCGCTGCGGGAATGCAACCCGGATTCCCGTATATGGACGGTTGACAGCAGCGGCCGGGGGCGTTGTATTGGCCTCAAACGGGGCGAGCTTTTGGCTCGCTAAGCGATCTCGCGCGCGCACACAGCGGGTAAAAAGATGATCAAGCATTGTTTCGTTTTCCAGCCGCGCGCCACCTGGACCGAAACCGATCGCTATTACTTCCGCTTCCACAGCAAGGAGGTGGTCCGGTTCTTCGGCCCGTGGCTGCGCCGCTACGAGACCTATCGCGCCTACGACGCTCCTCCCGAGGCGGACCGCTTCGGCGTGCGCCGCGGGCGTGTGACCGAACTTTGGTACGACAACCGCGAGGCGTTCATCGAAGCTAAGCCGCTCGCGCGCCCCTATACCGCGCCGCCCGGGGGATGGGAGTCGTTCTTCGGCACCGACAGCGCGGTGACGATCGTGCCCGCGATGCCGAGCGAGGATTTTCTCGGCAAGGAGCCCGCGCCGGAGGAACGTCCGTTCATCCGATGGTATCAGGTGATCGGATATCCGGACGGGGTTTCGGCCGAGGAGGCCGACCGCTGGTACCTCGAGGTGCATGCGCCGGAAGCCGCGCGGCAGCCCGGCCTGCTCCATTTCGTCAGCCATCGCGCGCTGCGCAATCCGCCGTTCTCAACCCCGTGGCTGCGCCTGTCCGAGCTTTGGTACCAGGATTTCGCGGCGTGGCGCAAGGCGGTAATCGAGTCGCCGCCACGCTACACGCCCGCGCCATGGGGCGGAGCGTATCCGTTCGTCAAGATGGTGAGCACGTTCGTCCCGTACAAACCCGACGTCGATTTTCTCAAGGACCATCCGCTTATCCCTTGAACCCGCGGTTGCGGATCGTATTTGGGCGCATACTGCGGCTGGCCAGTGCGCGCCGCCGCAAGCCGCCAAGGAGTGCAAGTTATGATTCGCTTCGTTCACCTGTTCAACTATCCCGCCGGGGTTTCCCGCGCGGACGGCGAGAAATGGTACTTGGGAACGCATGTCCCCGCGGTCAGAAAGCTGCCCGGCGTGCGCCGCTACCGCTCGTGGCCGCAGGTCAACGTGGGCATTCCCTATCCGAGCTCGGGAGCGCCGGCTCCGTTCGATCAGTTCGTGCGTAGGAGCGAACTCTGCTTCGACGATTACGAGGCGTGGCGCGCAGCCTACCGCAGCGCCCCGGGGCTGTGGACGCCGGCCCGCGAGGGCACGGCAGGCTTCGGCCCGTTCGAATGCATGTTGCTCGGCGAGGAGCCGCAATTCGATCTGCTGCGCGACGCGCCCCCGCAGCATTACAAGTACGTCTCGCTGCAACTGGAATGGCCGAAGGGGCCGCCCGAGGCCGACGACGACGCGGAGATCTTCATCAACAGCTACTGCTTCCGCTACGGTCCCAAGATCTCCTTCGCCGCCGGTGAGGATTGGTACCTGGGCCATCACACGCGCGAGGGCAAGCAGCTTCCCGGAATGAAACACTACCGGACCTGGCGCTCGCTTCACGTTGCCGAGGAAGCGGGTGCGCCGTTTCAGCCCAACAAATGGGTGCGGTTGACCGAGCTGGGGATGAGCCCTGCCGCCTATATCGCCGACATGGTGGCCGACGAGACGCGCATCCGTTTCACCCCATCGCCGTTCGGCGCCATCATCGGCGCGTGGATCAACATCTCGATTAAGCAAAATCATGTCGATGACTTCCTGAAGTAGCGGGGACCGAACCAGCGAAAAATCCCGTGCCGCCGGCTGCTGAGCCATCCGTAGCTCGATCGTGGCGCGCCCTGCGGCCGCGATTGCCGCCGCGCGGCGAGATTTTTTCTCGCACCCGCTGCGCTTGGCATGTTACCGTTGCCGGACACAGCCGCCGTGACCTGACGGTGGCGATTTCAATCCGCGCCGGCACTCGGGATGCAACAGCTAAGCGAACTCGAAATTCTCCGCTTCCTGCTCCAGATCGGACTGCTATTGGCGGCCAGCCGGGTGCTGGCCGATTTGATGAAGCGCATCGGGCAAGCCGCCGTGATTGGCGAGTTGCTGGCCGGAATCCTGCTCGGTCCGTCGCTGTTGGGCCATCTCGCGCCGGCGCTCTATGCGCTGGTGTTTCCGCCCGACTTGCTTCAGATGCATCTGCTGGAATCGCTCGCATGGCTTGGCGCGGTGACTCTGCTGCTGTTCATCGGACTCGAGACCGACCTGGGCATCCTGCGCGGATTGGGCCGCACCGTCACTCTGGTGTCGGGTTTTGGCGTCGCGATTCCGCTTGGGAGCGGAGTGGCGCTGGGCCTGATGATTCCAGCGCACCATCTGGTGGCGCCAGAGCAGCGGATTATTTTCGCGCTGTTTCTGGGCGTCGCGATCTCGATCTCGGCGGTGCCGGTGATTGCGAAGATTCTGCTCGATCTGGGGCTGATGCGCCGCGACCTGGGAATGCTGATCCTGGCCGCTGGCGTGCTGGACGATTCCATCGGATGGCTGTTGCTGTCGATCGTCGCGGGATTGGCGGAGCGCGGAGTTATCGACGTGATGTCGGTATCACGGCTGCTCGCGGAAACCGCGGCGTTCCTGGCCTTCTGCTACTTCGTCGGAACGCCGCTGGCCGGCCGCTTTCTGCGCTGGGTCGATGACCGCACCTACGTCGAGCATGCGAAGTTCAGCGCGATGCTGGCGATCGCCCTGGGCTGCGCGGTGGTCGCGCAGGCGATCGGCCTGCACGCGGTGTTCGGCGCCTTTATCGCGGGGTTGATGCTAACCCAGTCGGCGCGGGTCAAACCTGCCGACGTGAGCGAACTCGAGACCGTCGCAACCGGCTTCCTCGCGCCGATTTTCTTCGCCTACTCGGGACTCCGCACCGACCTATCGACGCTCACAAGCCCCGCGATCGCGATTCTTATCCTGGTCGTCGGATGCGCGACCAAGCTCTTCGGATGCGGTGTCGGCGGCAAGCTCGGCGGCCTGAAATGGCGCGAGGCGCTCGCCGTCGCGATCGGAATGAACGCACGCGGCGGGATGGGCATTATCGTCGCGCTGGTCGGTTTAACCCTCGGCGTACTGACGCCTTCGATGTACACCGTGCTGATCCTCTTCGCGATGGTGACTTCGCTGATGACCCCGCCGCTGCTCAGTTGGGCAATCGGCGAAACCACCGCGCGCCCCAGCGAAGCCGACCGCATCGAGCGCGAGAAACTGCTCGAGCGCCTGCCGTTTTCGCACGAAGGCACCAAGCTGCTGGTGCTCTCCGGCGGTGGCCCGCACGCGGATTTGGCCGCGCACATCGCCGCCGCGCTGGCCAATCACAAGGACGCGAGCGTGACCATATTCCGCGCGGCAACACCGGCGATGCCGGCCAAGTCGGCCGAGTTCGACGAGCAGTTTGCCCGCATGAAGGCGATTGCCGAGCAGGCCGGCGCAAAGAACGTCCATCAACGCGTCGGCAGCGCCGACTCGATCGCGGAGGCAATCACGCTCGAGGCCGCACGCGGCTACGACGCGATCTTCGCGGGCGCGTCGCATCAGGGCGGCTACGACAACCTGGGCGGCGAGGTTCTGCGCAGCCTCGTCAGCTCGGCGCGCGCGCCGGTGGTGATTGTACGCGGCGGCAACACCGCCGTGCCCTTCACTCGCGTGCTCACACCCACGACCGGCGCGGCCTTTGCCCGCCTGGGCGCCACGGTCGCGATGCAGTACGCGCGCGTGTTCGGCTCACAGGTGACGGCGCTTTACGTGCGAGAGTCCTCGATGCTGACGGTGCCGGTGTTTGGCTCCGGCGGCGCTCTCAGAGCGGCCGAGGGCCGCGAATTCGTCGATGAGATCGGAAAGCTCGGCCAGGAACTTGGCGTCAACGTCGAGGCGCGCGTCGGCGCCGGCCGCAAGCCAGAGAGTGTGATTCTCGCCACCGCCGCCAAGGACGATATCGGGCTGCTGGTGATGGGCGTGCTGTTTCGCTCCTCTGACGAGCGCCTGTTCTTCGGCCGCAAGGTACGCGAAATTATCCGCAAGGCGCGCTGCGCCGTCGCGGTGGTCGTGCCGCCGCAGCAAACGAAGGCCGGAGCTTAGTCGTTGGACCGCGTGGCCCCGGCGATGCTACTGAATCGGGCTGAGGCATCCGATGGATCCACATCAGGAGATTATCCGCGCGATCGACGCATACCGCCCGACCGTGGTCGCGGCCAGCAAAGCGATCCACGACCGTCCCGAGCCGCGCTTCGAGGAAGTCTTCGCCGCCGAGCAGCTATCCGCCGCGGCGGCCGCGCTTGGCCTGAACGTCGAGCACGGAGTCGGCGGGCTCAAGACCGCGTTTCGCGCCGAGTTCGGCAAGGACGGACCAACCGTCGCCATTTTTGCCGAGTACGACGCGCTGCCCAACGGCCATTCGTGCGGCCACAACCTGATCGCGGGCGCCGCGCTGGCCGCGGTCGCCGGACTGCACGCTATCGCGCCGCGGCTCAACGGCAAGATCGTTTTCATGGGCACCCCCGCCGAGGAAGGCGGCGGCGGCAAGGTCATCTTGATGAATCGCGGCGCGCTTAAAGGCGTTGACGCCGCGATGATGGCGCATCCGATGGACGGTGAATGGTCCACGATGCCCGCGCTGGCCACGCACGGCGTCCGGCTCACCTTCCACGGCAAGGCAGCCCACGCCGCGCTCGCGCCGTGGGACGGCTCGAGCGCGCTGGCCGCGATGCTGCAAACGTTTCACGCGGTCGATATGGCGCGCCTGCACTTCCGCGACGGCTCGCGAATCCACGGCATCATCACCAACGGCGGCCAGGCGACCAACATCATTCCCGAACTGACCGAGTGCCAGTTCGTCACCCGCGCGCGCGGCGCCAAGTACGCGCGGGAAATGGCCGAGCGCGTGATCCGATGCGCCGAGGGCGCGGCGATGTCTGCCGGAACCCGCGTCGAGCACTCGAACAACGCGGGCTATAAAAACATGATCAACAACATGACCGTCGCGCATCGCTACGCCGCCCACTCGGCCGCGCTCGGCGCCCCCGCACCCGACGCGCCGCTGGATTTGCCGACCGGCAGCACCGACATGGGCGATATCAGCCATCGCTTCGTCGCGATTCATCCGGTCTTCGCGATTTCGAGCCCCGGCGAAGGCACCTGCCACGAAGACGCCTTCGTCCGCCACGCCGATTCCCGGCGCGGCTACGACGCAATGATCCGCGTGGCAAAGTCGCTCGCGATGACCGCCTACGACCTGCTCGCCGAGCCCGACCTGCTCGCATCAGCCAAAGCCGAGTTCGCCGCCAGCAAAGAATCCTAACCGGCGCCCCGGCAACTCGCCGCGGGCCTCGCGCCGCCCGATCCAGCCGGGCGCCTTGCAACGCGGGCGATCGCGGGCGCGACGCCCGCGCCACCAGCATTTGATGCAGTCCGCTCCCAAATTTCACCACCGATTGTAGCCAAGTAGTTCCCCTTCCCGATGCGGGAAGGGGTAGGGGTTAGGTCGGTCTTCATACTCGCCCCGTCGCCCCCTCCCGATTGACTGCCTGGGCGCGCTGGCCTAGCGTGGGCGGTTTGCTAGACTGATCGTGGATTGGAAGCACCAGCATCGCATCCTGCGCCTGCCGCATACCGGCTCTGATTTATGTTCGACACGTTAAGCGATCGCCTCGAAGGCGTCTTCAAGAAGCTCAAGGGCCACGGCCGAATCACCGAGCGCAATATCGAAGAGGCGCTGCGTGAAGTCCGCCTTGCGCTTCTCGAAGCCGACGTCAATCTCAAGGTCGTCCGCGATTTTGTCGAGCACGTGCGCACCCGCGCACTCGGCCAGGAAGTGTTGCGCTCGCTCTCGCCCGAGCAGCATCTGATCAAGTTCGTCTCGAACGAACTGACCCAGGTGATGGGTGGGCAGGCGCGCGAACTCGATCTGAAGGTCAAGCCTCCGGTCAAAATCATGATGGTGGGCTTGCAGGGTTCGGGCAAAACCACCTCGGCGGCCAAGCTCGCCAAGTGGCTCGGCGCAGAGCGCAAACGCCATCCGATTCTCGCCTCGACCGATATCTACCGGCCCGCCGCGATGGAGCAGTTGCGCGTGCTCGGCGCGCAGATCGGGGTTCCGGTGGTCGAAAGCCGCGAGACCGAGGACCCCGTCGAGATCGCCTCGCGCGCGATGGCGCGGGCGGACGCCGGCGGCCATGACGCGATAATTATCGACACCGCCGGACGCCTGCAGATCGATGAGGAGCTGATGGACGAGTTGGCGCGCCTCAAGGCCGCGCTCAACCCGCATCATATCCTGTTCGTCGCCGACGCGATGACGGGGCAGGAGGCGGCCAACGTCGCGCTCGGGTTCCATGAGCGGCTGGGGCTTTCGGGCGTAATCCTGACCAAGCTCGATTCCGACGCGCGCGGCGGCGCGGCGCTGTCGGTGCGCGCGGTGACCGGCGCGCCGATCCTGTTCGTGGGCCTTGGCGAGAAGGTCGATTCCTTCGAGGTCTTTCATCCCGACCGCCTGTCGTCGCGGATCCTGGGGATGGGCGACGTGCTGACGCTGATCGAAAAGGCGCAGACCAATTACGACGCCACCAAGGCCAAAGAGCTCGAACGCAAGTTCAAGAAGAACGAATTCACGATCACCGATTTCGCCGACCAGATTAAGGCGATCCGCAAGATGGGTTCGCTCGGCGAATTGATCGGCATGATCCCGGGGCTGAAAAAACTCGCCGGCGCGGCCGACTCGGAGGAAGCCAAGACCGAGCTCAAGCGGATTCAGGCCATAATCGATTCGATGACCATCGCGGAGCGCAACAACCATCTGATCCTCAACGGCAAGCGGCGGATGCGGATCGCCTCCGGCAGTGGGACCTCGGTTCAGGATATCAACCGCTTTCTCAAACAGTTCGACCAGACGCGCAAGATGATGAAAAAGCTGACCAAGCTCGGAGCCGGAAAATCGATGATGCGCGGACTGGGTTTCGGGAGCTAGAATAGGCAAGGAGATACGAATGGCACTGGTAATCCGACTGCGCCGCCACGGCGGCAAAAAGAAACCCTTCTACCGGATCGTGGTCGCCGACTCGCGCGCGCCCCGCGATGGCCGCTTTGTCGATCAGATCGGCACCTACGACCCGGCCTTCAATCCGCCGCGCGTCGCGATCAAAAAAGACCACGTCGATCGCTGGCTCAAGGCCGGCGCCAAGCCCAGCGATACGGTTCGGAAATTGATCAAGCAGGTTTCTAACGCAGCGACCTCCGCCTGACGCAACCCGCTGCATCGAGGCCAACCATGAAGGAGCTGGTTCAGTTCCTGGCCCAACAACTGGTCAATAACCCCGACGCCGTCGAGGTCAAGGAAACCCAGGGCGAGACCGCCTCGATCCTCGAGTTGCGCGTCGCCAAGGAAGACCTGGGCCGCGTGATCGGCAAGCAGGGCCGGACCGCCAAATCGATCCGGACGATCTTGAATGCGGTCGCCTCGCGCACCAGCCGCAAGGTCGTCCTCGAGATCATCGAAGACAAGTAGCGCTCTGCGATGGCCTCGGCCGATCGGCCTCCGCGCCCACTAGCACAGCCCGCCTCGCCCGCGGCGTTGATCGCGCATCCTCAGGACCAGCGTGACGCGGCGCCGCCCGCGATGCTCCGGGTCGGGCGTATCGCCGGCGCGCATGGACTCGGCGGCGCGCTCCGCGTGCGCCCCGACAATCCCGATTCAGAATTGTTCGCGCACGCCACGCGCATCACGCTCGTGCTCAGCGCCGAGCGCCGCGAGCATCAGGTCATCGCGGCGTCGCGAGTGGGCGGCGGGATGATCCGCCTGATCCTGAACGATATCTCGGACGCCGATCAGGCGGATGGGCTCAAGGGCGCGGACGTAATGATCGCGCAGGCCGAGCTGCCCCCCGCCGGTCCGCGCGAGTTCTATCACTACCAGGCCGTAGGATGCGAAGTCGTCCTGACCGACGGGCGACGGCTCGGCGTGGTCACCGAGGTGATGGCCACCGGAGCCAACGACGTGCTCGTGGTGCGCGACGGCAAAAAGGAAACGCTGGTGCCTGTGATCGCGGACGTGATCAAGGCGATGGACCTGGAAGCGCGCCGAATCGAGGTCGAGCCCGTCCCCGGATTGCTCGAGTGATCGGGCTGCAATCTCTTTCAGTGCGGCTTACCGGGGTGGCATTTCGAGCACTGGAGAGTTTTTTGACCGTCAGCGTTTGGTGTCATATATGGACCCCGGAAAGACAAGGGGTTCCTTCGGCGAAGCTCAGGACAAGCTTTCGACTCCGGCCCTGAGCACTGCCGAAGGGCTCAAGATGACCGGATCCCAAGTCGTTGCCGAGTACTCGGATTTTTCCCGCTCGCCTCCGACCTACGGGAATGAGCAGCTATGGGTGCTGCGGAAGGCCTGAACAAGAATCCACAGATTACACGGATTTCACCGATTCAGATTTTCACATAACAACACAGTCAGCGCCGTTCAGGCGCCGACCGCATAATCTGTGTTAATCTGTGAAATCTGTGGACGGTTTTTTCCGCCGCCACCTAGCTGCCCTTGAAGGCTTCGTTCTTCTGCCTTGCTTCGATCCTCGCTGCGCCCGGCGGACGCAACCCGCAGGTGCCGCGGCGCGACGGCCTCACACACGCGTTACGCGCACGCCCGGAATCACAAGAAAGTCGGCGTCCTGCGTGTAAACCGGCAGATCATTCGCAATTGCGGTCGCCGCGATCCAGGTATCCATGATTTTTGGCCGCCACCCTTTGCGCCGAGCCTCGGCGACAATCTCAGCGAAGGCTCGCGCAACGCCGGAATCTATCAGCAGCGGATCGAACATATTCTGCACTGACGTCAGCGTGCGAAGCCTTCGCGCCCGTGTCGCCGCGCCGGAGGCCATCAAAACACCCAAATGCAACTCCGCGATCGTTACGACCGAGATCGCGGCTGCCTCGGGCAATGCGCCGAGCGGACGGCCGCTCTCGCGCGCGATGAAGATCGAGGTATCGAGCAGCCCGCGATCGGCCACCTCCGGGTCGGCGGCCATCAGAGGTCGTCGATCGTCGCGCCGGTCGCGGCGCCGATGTCGCTCGTAAATTTGCGGTCGAGCGCGGCTCGTGCGAGCAATTGCAGGACCCGGTCTTTCGGCACCCACGTGCGGGCGGCGGTGATCGGCACCAGATCAGCGACCGGGCGTCCATCGACGGTGATGCGCAGGCTCTCGCCGGCTTCGACCCGGCGCAGCACACCGCTGACCCGATTGCGCAGTTCGCGTTGGGGGATGGTTTTCATGTCGCGTAGCAGATTTGCTACGCTCAACTATATGCGGTAAATCTTGTGCGCGCCAGCGCCACCCTACACGTCCTTGAAGGCTTTCTTCTTCTGGCCCGCTTCGATCGCCGCTTGCGCCGCGGCCAGGCGCGCGACCGGCAGCCGGTACGGCGAGCAGGATACGTAATCCAGCCCGAGGTGATGACAGGTCTTGACGCTGGCGGGGTCGCCGCCGTGCTCGCCGCAGATTCCGATCTTCAGCTTTTTGTTTGTTTTGCGGCCGCGCTCGATCGCGATGCGCATCAGATCGCCAACGCCGCTGGCGTCGAGTTCCTGGAACGGATCCTTCTTGTAAATTCCGCGCACGATGTAATCGTTCAGGAAACGCGACGAGTCGTCGCGCGACAGCCCATAGGCCATCTGGGTCAAGTCGTTGGTGCCGAACGAGAAGAACTCCGCCGACTGGGCGATCTCGCCGGCCATGATGCAGGCGCGCGGCACTTCGATCATCGTGCCGATCGTGAAGGCGACTTTCGTGCCCATCTCAGCGAACACTTCCGTTGCGACCTCGCGAATCTCGGCCGCGAGCACGTCGAATTCCTTTTTGTCCCCAATCAGCGGAAGCATGATCTCGGGCGTCGCCTTGACGCCCTGCTTGCGCAGCTCGCAGGCCGCTTCGAGAATCGCGCGCGCTTGCGCCTTGTAGATCTCGGGGTAGCTGATGCCCAGGCGCGAGCCGCGATGCCCGAGCATCGGATTGAACTCGAACAGGCTGTCGCGCACCTGTTTTAGATGCGTGGGCGTGACGCCGATCTTAGCGGCCAAGTCCGCGATCTCGGCGTCCTCTTTGGGCAGAAATTCGTGCAGCGGCGGATCGAGCAGGCGAATCGTGACCGGCATCGGCGCCATCTCTTTCAGGATTCCGACGAAGTCCGCGCGCTGCATCGGCAGAATCTTCGCGAGCGCCGCGGCGCGCTGGCGCGCGTTCTCGGCCAGGATCATCTGGCGCACCGCCTCGATCCGCTCGGGATCGAAAAACATGTGCTCGGTCCGGCACAGCCCGATTCCCTCGGCGCCGAACTCGCGCGCGACCCGAGCGTCGGTGGGAGTGTCGGCGTTGGCGCGCACGCCCAGCTTGCGCGTCGCGTCAGCCCAGCCCATGAACTTCTTCAGGTAGGAGGGCATTTCCGGCTGCACGGTCGGCACGCGCCCGATAATCACCTCGCCCGCCGAGCCGTCGAGCGTCAGGTACTCGCCGCGGCGGACCACGTGGCCGTCGGCCGACAGCGTGCCGGCGTTGTAATCGATTTCGAGCGCGCTGCAACCCGCCACGCAGCACTTGCCCATCCCACGCGCGACCACGGCGGCGTGGCTGGTCATGCCGCCACGCGCAGTCAGAATTCCCTCGGCGACCTGCATCCCGTGGATGTCTTCCGGCGAGGTTTCGATTCGCACCAGGATAACCGGGCGGCCCGCCGCGCTGACTGCCACCGCCTCTTCGGCGGAGAACGCGACCTCGCCGAACACGGCGCCCGGCGAGGCCGGCAATCCGCGCGCGATCACCTGCTTCTTCGCGCTCGGGTCAAGCCGCGGATGCAGGAATTGTTCGAGGGTCTCGGGCTCAACGCGCGTGAGCGCGACCTTGCGATCGATAAGCTTTTCGTCGGCCATATCGACCGCGATCCGCACCGCCGAAATCGCGGTGCGCTTGCCGTTGCGGGTTTGGAGCATGAACAGGCGCTCGCGCTCGATGGTGAATTCCATGTCCTGGCAGTCGCGGAAATGGCGTTCGAGGCGCGCGCCGATCGCGACCAGCTCTTTGTAGGCGGCGGGAAACGTCTCCTCTAGGGTCGCGTGATCGCGCTTGCGTTCGGCCTCGCTCATCCCCACCCGCTCGGCCATCTTGTGGCCCGCGGCGAGACTGTTGGGGCGCGGAGTGCGCACGCCGGCGACGACATCTTCGCCCTGCGCGTCGGGCAGGAACTCGCCGTAGAGTCCCTTTTCGCCGGTGCCGGGATCGCGGGTAAAGGCGACGCCGGTGGCGCAGTTCGCCCCCAGGTTTCCGAACACCATCGATTGCACGGTAACCGCGGTGCCCCAGTCGCCGGGGATATTGTTGATGCGCCGATAGGTGATCGCGCGGTCGTTGTTCCACGAGCCGAAGACCGCGCCGATCGCCTCCCAGAGCTGCTCGTTCGGATCCTGCGGCAGGTCGCGGCCCACGCGGCGGCGGATCAGATCGCGGAACTCGCCGACCAGCTCGCGCAGATCATCGACCGACAGCTCGACGTCCTGCTTGACGCCGCGCGCGGCCTTTTTGCGATCGATCAATTCCTCGAACGGATCGACGTCGTTCTTGTTCTCGGGTTTGAGCTTCAGCACCACGTCGCCGTACATCTGGCAAAAGCGGCGGTAGGAATCCCACGCGAAGCGCGGATTGCCGGAAGCCGCCTCGAGACCCTTAACGGTCTCGTCGGTCAAGCCGAGGTTCAGCACCGTGTCCATCATCCCCGGCATCGAGACGCGCGCGCCGGAGCGCACGGAGACCAGCAGCGGATTTTTCGGGTCGCCGAACTTGCGGCCGAGCGCCTTTTCGATGCGCGCGACGCTTTTCTTGACGCCCTCGGCGAGACCCTTCGGGTACTTGTTCTGATGCGCGTAGAAATAGTTGCAAACCCGGGTCGTGATGGTGAAGCCGGGCGGCACCGGCAGCTTAAGGGAAGCCATCTCGGCCAGGTTCGCGCCCTTGCCGCCCAGCAGATCACGCATCGCGGCGCGGCCTTCCGCCGCGCCCGCGCCGAAAAAGAAAATCTCAGGATGCACTCGAGCCATTTCCGGTATCGTCTCCAGTTTCCGCTTGACGCGGGTTCGATATTACGATTGCCGCGGGTTGCCGCGGTTCAATTCGCTATTTTGTCCATCCGATCTTGTCGCGGACCACTTCGACCAGCCGCGTGATCGGCACCCGTTCCTGCGCGGTCGAATCGCGGTCGCGCAGCGTGACGGTGTCGTCCTCCATCGTTTGATGGTCGATGGTCACGCCGTAGGGAGTGCCGACTTCGTCCGAGCGGCGATAGCGCCGCCCAATCGAGCCAGCCTGATCGTACGCGGTCGCGAAGTGCCGCTGCAAAGTCTCGCGCACCCCATGCGCCTTTTCGGGTTGCCCGTTTTTGCGCAGTAGCGGATAGACGGCGACCTTGATCGGCGCGAGCCGCGGATCGAAGCGCAGCACGATGCGCGCCTCGTTCTCGACCACGTCTTCGTCGTAGGCCTCGAGCATGAACGCCAGCATCACGCGGTCCACGCCGAGCGCCGGCTCGATCACCCAGGGGCGATAGCGCGCCTTCGCGTCCTCATCGAAGTAGGTCAGATCCTTGCCGCTGAATTTGGCGTGTTGATCGAGATCGAAGCTGCCGCGCTTGGCCACGCCCTCGAGTTCACCCCATCCAAACGGGTAGCGAAATTCGATGTCGGTGGTGCCGCTCGAATAGTGGGAGAGCTCGTCGCTCGCGTGCTCGCGGCGGCGCAAATGCTCGGGTTTGAGGCCGTACTTGACGTGCCAGTTGAAGCGGAAATCGACCCAATAGGCGTACCACTTCGCTTCCTCGGCGGCATCGGGCTTGAGGAAAAACTCCATCTCCATCTGTTCGAACTCGCGGGTGCGGAAGATGAAATTCTCGGTGGTGATTTCGTTGCGGAACGATTTGCCGATCTGCGCGACGCCAAACGGCAGCTTGACGCGCTGCGTATCGACCATGTTCTGGAAGTTCGCGAAGATTCCCTGCGCGGTCTCGGGCCGTAGATAGACAATCGAAGCGCTGTCCTCGACCGGCCCAAGAAAGGTTTTGAACATCAGGTTGAAATTGCGCGCCTCGGTCAGCTCGCCGCCGCAATCGGGACATTTGCCGCCCTCGATCTTGTCGGCGCGGAAGCGATGCTTGCAGAGCTTGCAATCGACCAGCGGGTCGGTGAAATTTTGCAAGTGCTGCGACGCTTCCCAGGTCTTCGGATGCTGGAAAATCGCGGAGTCCAGCCCAATCACGTCGGCGCGATATTGCACCATCTCGCGCCACCACGCTTCCTTGACGTTGCGCTTGAGCTCGACGCCCAAAGGACCGTAGTCGAAGGTCGAGCCGAGGCCGCCGTAGATGTCGCTCGTCGGAAAGACCAATCCCCGCCGCTTGCAGAGATTGACCAGCTTTTCCATCGTGACCGCGCCCTTGCGCACGGCCGCCGGATTGTCGTCGGGCAAACTATCCTCCCAGGTCGATCAGATTTCGGCCGCCGTTTCCGGCGCCAGGCTTACGATCTTAGCCGACATGATCGCGCCGCACGATATTTCGAGAATCGCCACCGTGCCCGGTATTCCAACCAGGTTGCGCGGCAGCGTCGCGCTGCCGGGATTTACGACCAGCGTCGCGCCGTAGCGGACGATCCCTTCAATATGGCTGTGGCCCTGCACGATTATATCGACGGGACCGCCAAAATTCCTTTCGATCGCCCGCGCGAAAACCTCATCCGAGGTCTCTTCCGGAGTCGGCACCGCGTGTACCAGCCCAATCCGCAGGCCCTCGAGTTCGATCAGATGCGCCTCACGCACGCGCGCGTCGGGCGCGAGCATGAAGCGATGACCGTCCAGACCCTCGTCACCGTTGCCCAGCGCCGCGATGACCGGCGCGATTTGCGCCAACTCGTCGAGCACCCGGTTCACGTACACGTCGCCGGCGTGCATCACCAGATCAACACCGCGAAAAACCTCGAAAACCCGGGCGGGCAGACGCTCGCAGGCTTCGGGAATATGGGTGTCGGAAATGAGACCAATACGCATCGCGATGCGTTCGGAGCGAAAATCCTCCGAAACACGAAAGGGAAATGCTATCATGGCGGCATGGCCCCGGCAATTTTGCCGATCGCCGTTGATTTGGACACATTGAGGCGCCCACGGGACGCGATCGGTCCGCTCAATTACCGATAGCCACCCGTGATTGAAACGCCCTGGCGCTTCGCCGATGCCCCAGGGCCAAAACCCAATGCCCGAGCCGGAGGAAGCATGAAGCCTTGGAAGATTATGGTGGCGGCCGCCGCAGTCGGAATCTCGCTCGCGCTCGCAGGATGCGGCCATAAGCTGGTCGCTCAGCAGGGCGAAAAGTCCGTCCCACTGTACCCCGACGAGCAGACCTACACCAAGCTCTCGCAGCTCAAGCAGCAGGGAGGAGTGCAGGGGATGCTGGGCAACGTGGGACAGAATCTGGCGGCCAAGCAGATTGACGATCAGACGCCGGTCAAGGTGATCTCGACCAACGATAACGGCGCAGAGGTGGAAATAATCGACGGTCCGATGAAGGGGCAGTCGGGTTTCGTCGCCAAGCAGAATCTGGACTGAAGGAAAAGATCAAAGAGTCCACAGATTTCACAGATTAACACAGATTTTCCGGACGACGGCGCGGCGCCGCCGTCCGCTAATCATTCTGTGAGCTTTTAATCAGTGAAATCTGTGTATTCTGTGGACGGTTTTTCTCCCACGCCGCCGCGCTCTATGAAGCCTTTCGATAATCGCGCGGCGCGCTGCCGATGACTCCCGCCGATTCCAGCTCCGCGAGTTCCGCCTCGGTCATCCCAAGCAAGCCGCGGAACACCTGAGCGTTATGCTCGCCGAGCAGCGGTGCGGGAGCGCCCTGCGCGGCCGGGGTGGCGGACATGCGCGCGACCGCGCCCGGATAGAGATGGGTCC
Organism: Binataceae bacterium (SeqCode); assembly: GCA_035531615.1. GTDB lineage: Bacteria > Desulfobacterota > Binatia > Binatales > Binataceae > JBARDN01. The sequence continues at coordinate 54,037 of DATKSQ010000143.1, read as the reverse complement.
CGACCACGGCACGTTCGACCGGCACGAAGTAGCCGCGCTCCTGCAATTGCGAATCGCCCAGCACCGCCGGCGCCGAGTTGACATGGGCGGCATAAACCCCCGCCGCGCTCAGGCGTGCGACCGCTTCGTCGATCGCAAGCGCGGCAAGCGCACGGCCGATCTCGGCGTCGAGCGCGTCTTCGTTGCGCTTGCGGGATTTCGGGTCGCTAAAGCGCGGATCGGATTCGAGCCGCGCCAGCCCGAGCACCCGCGCGAGCGCGCGCCACTGATCGTCGCTGGCGGCGGCAAGGGCGATCCACGCTTCCTCGCTCTCCGATCCGGTACCGCATCGGAAAATTCCGTGCGGCGCGAAATCCGGATGCCGATTGCCGCGCGGCAGCGGCGCCTGGCCCGTGAGCTGATATTCGAGGATTTGCCCGGCCATCATCGGAATTACGCCTTCGACCTGCGCGAGCTCGATCCATTGCCCGCGTCCGGTTTTCTCGCGCTCATAGAACGCCGCCAGAATTCCGAACGTCCCCGTCAGCCCGCCCACCGGATCGCCGAGCGCATTGGACAGCGTGTAGGGCTGTTCGCTGTCGTGATAACGCACGAGCCCGGTTACGCCAGCCATCGCCTCCAGCGTGTTGCCGTAGCCGCGCGAGTAAGTCTCGGGGCCGCCGTACCCGAACGACGGCATCGAGATCATAATCAACCGCGGATTGAGCGGCGCAAGAATTTCGTAGGAGAGACCAAAGCGTTCCATCACGCCGGCGCTGTAATTCTCGATCAGAATATCGGCGTGCGCGGCCAGCCGCTTGACCAGCTCGATGCCGCGCGGATTCAGAAGATCGAGCGTGACTCCCAGCTTGCCGCGATTGGCGGTGTTGAAGGTCGAGGCGCGCTCGATTGGCTGCGCCTCCGGCGCCGCCATCGAGAGCGAGCCGCGCCACCAGTCGAAGTAGTGGGTGTCCTCGACCTTGATCACTTCGGCGCCCATCTCGGCGAGCATCTGGCCCACGAGCGGCCCCGCCCATCCCATCGAGAGGTCAAGCACGCGAATCTTGCGATCGAAAACGGTTGCCATCATGCCTCCGCAATGACGCCCGCCCGGGCCAATGACCTGAGCTCGTCGGCACCGAGTCCGAGCCGCGCGCCGAGAACCGAGGAATTGTGCTCGCCCAGAAGCGGCGCCGGGCGGGTCGGCTCGGGCGGATGCGAATGCAGCCGCAGCGGCGCGCCGGGGATGCGAATCCGGCCGAGCGCGGGATCATCGATCGTCTCGAAATAACCGCGCGCGCGGGTCTGCTCCCATTCGAGCACTTCGGCCACGCTCACGATCGGCGCCAGCGGGATGGCGCGGGCCTGCCCCTCGCGATAGAGCCAGTCGCGATCGTGTTCGAGGAAAAACCCGGCGGCGATCTCGAGCAGCGCGTCGTTGTTTGCCATCCGCTTTAGCGCCGTGTTGAAGCGATCATCGGTCTTCAAATCGGGCCGCTGCATCAGATCGCACAGGCCCATAAACTGCTTGTCGGTCACGCAGTGGAGTCCGGCATATCCGTCGCGGCATTTGAGCGTGACGATCATGAATGGGCCGACCGCGAAGCGCCGCCCCGCGCGCTTGCGCAAGATTCCGTTGTACTGGAACGCGACGGTTTCATAGATCATCGTCGCGACCGTCGCCTCGAGCAGCGAGATATCGACGTGCTGGCCGCGATGCGAGGTCAAATCGCGCGCCAGTACCGCCTGCATCGCGCCGACCGCGCCGTAAAGCCCGCCGATATATTGCGCGAGCGAGCCCGGCGGCGTCAGCGGCTCGCGGTCGCGCTCGCCCACCGGAAACGTCCAACCGCCGCGCGCGAACAGCGTCAGATCGTTCAGGATTGCGCCGCGTTCGGCGCCGTCCTGGCCGAAATTCGAGATCGAAACGATAGACAGGCGCGGAAAGGTTTCCAGCAATTCATAGGGTTCGAGGCCCAGCCGCGCGAGAGTTCCGGGCGCAAAGTTCTCGACCATCAGATCGGCGTCGCGCAATAGCCCGCGAATCAGTTCGCGGCCGCGCGGATGCTTCAGATCGAGCGTGACGCCGAGCTTGTTCGAGTTCAGGTACGCGAATATCCCGCCGTGATCGGCGTGCGGCGTCTCGGGGCGAAACGGCCCGATGCGCCGCCCGCCCTCGCCCGCCGGCGGCTCGACCTTGATCACGGTCGCGCCAAAATCCGCCAACAACTTGGTCGCGTAGGGGCCCGCGATAAAATGGGTCAGGTCAACGACCTTGATTCCGCTGAGCGCGCGATACCGCATCGGATCCCTCGGTCGCATTCGAGCGCACGCCCACCGCCGCTGTCAAATGCCCAGGACGAGGAGCGACGCGCGTTTGCCATTTCCGCCCGCGGCGCGCTAAGCCAATTACTTGACGAGGTATCCAACCATGCAAAGTGTAGCCGACCTGGAAGCCAGTCCCGAAATTCAGGATCTCCGCAAGCGGGTCACCGATTTTATCGGCGAGCATATTTATCCGAACGAACCCGCGCTGCTGAAGTACGACGAAGAATCGGGCCGCGTGATGAAATCGATTCAATCGAAGGCGAAAGAACGCGGCCTGTGGGCGCTCGGCCTGCCCAAAGAAATCGGCGGCGGCGGCCTGCCGTTCATGCCCTATGTGTTAGTCAACGAGTTGGTCGGACGCAGCGAATTCGCTATTGCCGGACTCGGAACACATTCCACGCAGGACGCCACGATGCTGCACATGTACGGCAATCCCGAGCAGCAGAAGCGCTGGCTCTTTCCGCTGGTCAAGGGCGACATCTATCCGTGCTTCTCGATGACCGAGCCGGAAGTCTCGGGCGCCGACCCGACGGGACTGCGCACCCGCGCGGTGCAGAACGGCGACGAATGGGTGATCAACGGCCACAAGTGGTTTTCGAGCGGCGCCAATCATGCCGCGTACACGACCGTCATGTGCGTGACCGATCCCGATGCCGCGACGTACGACAAGTTCAGCATGATCATCGTTCCGATCGATACTCCCGGACTCAAGATCGAGCGCATCGTCCCGGTGATGGGCGAGACCACCGGCGGCCACTGCGAGATTCGCTTCACCGACGCGCGCGTGCCGCTGACCAACCTGCTTGGACCGCGCGGGCAGGCGTTCAAGATCGCGCAGAAGCGGCTCGGCCCCGGACGGATTTTTCATTGCATGCGATGGCTCGGGCAGGCGCAGCGCGCGTTCGAGCTGCTGATCGAGCGGGCGGTCAGCCGCCAGACTTTCGGCGGTCCGCTTTCCGACAAGCAGACCGTGCAGAACTGGATCGCCGACTCGGCGGCTGAAATTCAGGCGGCACGCCTGCTGACGCTTAACGCGGCGGCGAAAATCGATGCCGGCGACGAGGCGCGCGTCGAAATCTCGCTCATCAAGTTCTTCGGCGCCAAAGTGCTGCACGACGTGATCGATCGCGCGATCCAAGTGCACGGCGCGCTCGGCGTGTCGGAGGATACTCCGCTGGCCCGGATGTACCGGCACGCGCGTTTTGCGCGGATCTACGACGGACCCGACGAAGTGCACCGGATGGTGGTGTCGCGGCGCATCGTGAGCGAGTTCAAAAAAGGCCGCAAGTGGGATTTCGCCCGCGGCGTAAAGAGCAAGGCCTTCCGCGAAGCGTAAGCGACCGGGTCACCGCATTGCGAGCGATTGTTGCCGAGCGGTATCATCGAGGCGCGAGGAACGGCTATGGCGACGCCGAAGAACGAAAGTAGCTGGCGGCCCGCCGCTTACGAAAACTACAAATGGATTGTCCGCGACCCCGATCTGCTTGGCGGCAAGCTTGCCGTGCGAGGTACACGGCTGGCGGTTTCGTTCGTGCTCGCCTGCCTGGCCGAGGGAATGGACGCCGAAGAGATTGGAAAAACCTACGTGCCGATTCCTCGCGAAGCAATTCCGGAAATCATGAAGCTGGCCTCGAAGCTCTTTTGAAAACACGGCGGTTGGACGACCAACCGCCGTGCCGACTCTTTGGTTTGCCGCGGCCCGCGCTCAGAGCGCGTTGGCGCCGCGTTCGCCGGTGCGGATGCGCACGACTTCCTCCATCGGCATCACGAATATCTTTCCGTCGCCGATTCTGCCGGTCCGCGCGGCGCGTTCAATGGTCTCGACCACCTGCGCCGCCAATTCGTCGGAGACGATAATCTCGAGCTTCACTTTGGGCAGAAAATCAACCACGTACTCAGCCCCGCGATACAACTCGGTATGCCCCTTCTGGCGGCCAAATCCTTTTACTTCGCTGACCGTGAGACCCTGCACTCCGATGCTCGATAGGGCCTCTTTGACCTCGTCGAGTTTGAACGGCTTGATGATCGCCTCAACCTTCTTCATATGTCTCCTCTCGATCCTTCACCTGGCCTGGGCGGCACGCGAGCCGTCACGCAAGGCTGCCTTAGCTTTTCCCCTTCGCCACGGGTTGCGCAAGTCCCCGCTCGGGGCGGCAGGCTCCGGGTATCGACAGGCAATCGCGATGCCATCGCGAAGCTGTGTAATTCGCCTTGCGAGCGCTGGATCCGCCCGGGGCGATGCTCATCTGACTGGCGAACGATGAATCCACAGGCATCGCCGTCACGCCGCTGCTCCGTCGGATTTGCGCTTGGGCCAAAACACCGGTTCCTCGCCGCGAATCAGGCGCGCGATATTCGCGTGAAACCGCAGGAGCATTAGCGCGGCCATGACGATAATGAGCAGCAAGTAGGGCCCCGGCAGGTGCAGCACCGCGACGGCAGGGGGACCCGCGATCGCGGCGGCCAGAGACGCGAGCGACATGATCCGGAAGATCGCGAATACAATCGCGAACGCGGCAGCAGCTATCAATACGGCGAGCGGCGAAATCGCGAGCCAGATTCCGAGCGCTGCGGAGCCGCCCTTGCCGCCGCCAAAGCGCAGGAAGACCGAGCAGATCGAGCCTACGAACGCGCCGAGCGCAGTCCATGCGATGGCCGCGGGGCCAAAGCCCGCCAGGCGCGCGAAGAGAACCGGCAATGCTCCTTTGAGGACATCGCCGACGAACGTGATGATCGCGGCGCTGGCCCCGCCCGCGCGCGCGACGTTGGTCATCCCGATATTTCCCGAGCCGACCGCGCGCGGGTCGAACCCGCGCATCCGCCCGACAATCACGCCGAACGGGATCGATCCGACCAGGTATGCGCCGATTACGAGGACAATGAGGGTAAGCACGACGTCTCCAGTTTGCGGCAAGCAAGAATGGTCGGGGTGACTGGATTTGAACCAGCGACTCCTGCGTCCCGAACGCAGTGCTCTGGCCAGGCTGAGCTACACCCCGATTCCGTTTTGCCGCGCCGGGAACGTTTAGACCGTCTTTTATAGCATCGCCGGCATCCCCACGCGAGGGCAAACCAATCCGCATCGCAGCCTCGCGGAGTGGCGATCCGCATGTCATCTGGTAACATGTCTTCCGAATTTCCTGCCGAATTTCCTGGAAGTTTCTCGGAACAGGAGGACGCTGGAATGAAATTTCACCAGATCGGCGCAATCGCGCTGCTCGTGATCTGTATTTCGATACTCGCAGGATGCGGCGGCAGCAATAATTCGGCGCCCTGCAGGCAGACTTCAGGCGTCTTTAGCTGCGTCAACGCATCGACAATAGGCGGAGCTTCACAGCCGGGTAATCCGTTCGCAAGACGCCGGTGACCTCGTGCCACGCTGGCTGCGGTCGCGCTCGTGAGGAAGAATCGCCAATCCTCTTTGGATCGGACGACGCTACGATCGAGCCCCACCGGCGCCGGCGCGTGCGATTTCTTCGCGCATCTGGCGGATAATCGCGCCGTAGTCCGGCTGCCCGAAAATTCCGGAGCCGGAGACAAACACGTTGGCCCCCGCCGCCTTGACCTCCGCGATATTGGCGAGCTTCACGCCGCCGTCGATCTCGATATCGAGCGCAAGCCCGCGCCGGTCGAGCTCGCGTCTGACCACCCGCAGCTTTTCGAGCGCCTCGGGAATAAACTCCTGCCCCCCGAAGCCCGGATGCACGCTCATGATCAGGATCATGTCCAGATGCTCGGCGAACGGCAGCACGCACTCGACGGCGGTCTCGGGGTTGATGCCGATCGAGGCGCGCGCGCCGAGATCGTGCAGCCGCTTCGCCATCGCGGGAATATCCTTGCAGACCTCGGCGTGGACCGAGACCGAGTTGGCGCCGGCCTTGACGAACATTTCGATATATTTTTCCGGATTCTCGATCATCAGATGCGCGTCGAGCGCCAGCCGCGTGATCTTGCGCAGCGACTCGAGCACCGGCACGCCGATCGAGATGTTGGGCACGAAGTGCCCGTCCATCACGTCGAAATGGATCAGGTCCGCGCCCGCGCGCTCGACCCGCGCGGCCTCTTCACCAAGGCGCGCGAAGTCGGCGGCGAGCACCGACGGCGCGATCTTGTCCACTCGATTCATGCGCACAAGATAGCCTCACGCGCTCCGCTTCGCGAGACGCGCGATGCGCGCGAATCAGCCCGGCGTGCCGGCCAAGGGCGACGGCGCGGGACTCCCGCCGCCCGGCGCGGGGCCGTCCCGCATCATGTCACGCAAGTGAAAACTCGGCGGCGGGTTGTCGTCCACGAATTTCAGAAAGCGCGTGCGCCGCTCGGCCAGCAGCGATTCAAGTTGATCGTGCTGCGCGGGCGTCAGTGCGAGCATCCCGGTCATCCGATCGAGCAGCGGGCGATAGATCACGATCGGGATGAGCGGAGTGCCAAGCTCGCCGGCGCATCCGGGCATCGGACCGGCGCCGAAATGGCGATGATGGCGGGCCTCGATATCATCGAGTTTGCTTTTCTGCGCGGGCGTAAGAATCGCATCGAAGCCTTTGCGGAAGTCGCCCTCTATACCGGCGATATTGGACTTGAACGCCTGGATTTGTGGTTCGAGGGCCGCGAGCTTGCGGCGCATCTCTTCGGGGCTGAGATCGCCGCGGCCGAAATATCCTTCGTGCCAGAAATGATGAAAGTGATGATGGCGCGACTCGCCGAGCACCCGCGGACCGGCGAATTCGCCCATCAGCGGAATTGGCGGCGGCGGAAACGGCCGCGAGCGCTGGGTCCATACTCCGACCAGCAGGCCGCTCAGGAACAGCGCGACGGTTATTACGATAGTTTGCAGGCGATCGTTCATGGAGTTTCTTCGAGCGCTACGATCTGGCTCGCGGTGCTTGACCATTGCGCAAGGTTGGCGCGGCTGTCGGCCGCGTTGATCGCCCAGTGCGCGGAGATCACCAGCGCGATACAGGCCGCGCCGGTTATCGCCATCAGGCGGCGCTCGCTCACGCCCCGCACCACCGATCGCGCGTCGGAGATTACGCTGGCCGGGAAGCCCGCGGGCAAACGGCGCGCCGCTTCACGGCGTTGTGAATAGCCAAATCTGGTAGTCATCTCATTACTCCTGAGGTTGCGCGCTCGAGGCGCCGCGCAAGTCCGGGCGCGGAGCTTGGAGCTCGAGGTCGCGCAACTCCTCGGCGGTGATTTTCTCGCGCAGAAATTCGCGCGCTCGAAACAGGCGCGACTTGACCGAGCCAACCGTGGTCCGCGTGATCCGCGCCAGATCCTCGTAGCTCCATTCGCGGTCCTGCAACAGCGAGATCAGCTCGCGCTGGCGCGCCGGCAGCTCGGCTATCGCGCGGCGCATCGCGTCGATTCTGCTGTCGCGCTCGGCGCGGGCCGGCGCGGCGATCTGCTCGTGCTTGCGCTCGAACGGCACGAAGATCTGGCGAATCCGCTTGCGGCGCAGAAAATCGTTGCACGCGTTGCGCGCGATTCGGAACATCCACGGCTCGAAGCTCGCCGGCTCGCGCAGCCGCTCGAGCCCGGTGATCATCTTCACGAACACCGAATGGCACAAATCCGCGATCGCGTCCGGATCGCCCAGCAGTGAATAGATGAACCCGCCGATTCGTTCCTGGTAGAGCACGATCAGTTCCTCGAGCGCGGCGCCGTCGCCCGCTTGCGCGCGCCTGACGATCGCAATCGGATCCTCGTGCTTGAGGCAACGATTTCCCACTACTCTCCTATCCGCCAGACGCGCCTCGGCTGCCCGGGTTGCGGTCGATATAATCGCCCGGCGTGCTTGCCGCAAGAAGACCCGTCCGGCTGCGCCTGTATTACATCACCGCGCGCTCGTGGGTACGCAACTCGCGTCACACGCCCGCGTCTTTCGTCTTGAGAGCGAGGATAACGAAGCAGGCGGTTGCAGGCTTTAAGCGGCTTGCGATCGCTCCGCCGGAACATCATCCCCCGGGCCGGCCGTGCGTCCGAGTCCCCGCTCGCGTAACGAGATGAACCCGCAACCGAAGGAGACCACGGAAATGAAAGCAAAATGGATTGGACTCGCCACCGGAGTGTTCGCACTCGCACTTACGGCTGCGCCCGCCGCGGCGCACATGCACGGCCATCATTGCGGCGGCGCGGTCGGCATATCGATGCCGCTGGTGCTGCACTCGGCGAATTTGACCTCGGCGCAGCGCCAGCAGATTCACACGATCATGCATTCGCAATTCGCCACGTTTAAGCCTCTATTTCAGCAACTGCGCGCCGGACGCGAAGCAGTGGCCACAAAATACCTGTCCGCCGGATCGGTAACAGCCGCTGAACTGACGCCACTGGTGACGGCCAACGAACAGATCCAGAGCCAGATCGACCAGGCGTTCCTGCAAACCGCCATCCAGATTCGCGGCGTCCTGAGCGCCGCGCAGCTCGCGCAGGCAGGCAGCACCTATACGCAGATGCAGGCGCTGCACCAGCAGATGCATGCGCTAATGTCCGCGGGACAGGACGGCCCTCCGCCCGCCGACGATTAAGCGCTAGTCAGTATAGTCCGATAGTAATGTGCGACGGGCGGTCCAGCTTCAGGACCGCCCGTCGCTTCGTTTCCGAATAGTCAGAAGATTATTACTTCTCGTCGGCCGGCTTCTGGTCCCTCTGCTCGAGCATCGCGAGCAGCTCCTGGTAATGCTTCGGCATCGTGACCGTGCCGCGCATCGCGACCGGAATCGGATATCGCACTCCTCCCTTGTGTGTTCCTTCGAGTCCCTTGAGCAGCTCGTCCACGAAGCCCCACGGGCACGCGAACACCATCTCGGTGTCCTGCGCCATCCCGAACACGCGATCGCCGTTGCACGGGATGATCACCTTGGGCGCGGCGGTGGTCATCGTCTGGATGACTATTTCCGCGCAATCGAGCCGGCCTCCTGTCGTGCTCTCGATTCTGCCGCCGCGCGTGTAGAGAGCGGCGTTCACCAGGCGCATCACCTGCGCGCTGTTGGCGTACACGGCGACGACCTGCGGCTCGAACGCCGCGCGAGCCAGCGGCGCGACGCATACGTAGTCATAGGTGCCGGGCTCGAAGCGCCACACTCCCGCCTCGAGGCGCTCGGCGGCATCCTCGTTCTCGCAGTACATCCCGTTCGAGGCGAAGCCGTGCAGGTATTCGTCATTGGGCTTGCGAAATCCGAACGCGATCGCGGAAAGCGGACAGATCACGTCCTCTTTGCCGACCGCGATACCCCATCCGTAGCGCCGCGCCACTCCGATCGATTGGCATATGATCCAGTGCTCGCCCATGCTCTTGCTTGGGATGCGCAGGCCTTCGGGAACCGCTTCCCCGGGCTTGAGCATTCGGATACCGAGCGGAAAGGTGTCGGGCCGCACGTGGCGGCCGATCGCCTCATCGAGTTGCTTGAGCTTGCTGGTAACTGCCGTCTCCATCAAATCGCCTCGCGCCAGATGAGATCGGCGCCACGCGTCCGGCGCGCGCCATGAGCTAGAACTAATCTATCGGGCCGGGCACGGAAAGAGCGCAAGCGCCGGGGCGCGTCATCGAGAACCACAATTCAATCGATCAGAAGCGCGGCAACGAATCTGCGATCCATGCGCCCACGGGACTCCACACTTGGCGCGTGTGATGCCGCCGGTAGGTGCGATGGCGGGTGCGCGAGCCCGGAGTGATCCAGCGCTTGCGTTTCATGCCGCGCCGGGGCGACCGGTAATCCACCACCGCGACGCGCCCCCGCGGCACATAGACCGTCTTGGTCGGCGCACTCCCCGGCGAGGACACCACAACCGGCGCGACGCCCTGGCCGGTGATGCCGAGCCGCTGCGCGGCGCCCCTGGACAGATCGAGCGAGCGGCCGCGAACATAAGGACCGCGATCGTTGATCCGCACATCCACCGAGCGCCCGTTGGCGGGATTGGTCACCCGCACACGGGTTCCAAGCGGCAGAGTTTTAGAGGCCGCCGTAAGCCCGTATTGGTTGTAGCGCTCGCCGGTGCTGGTTGGATGACCCTGAAATCCGGGGCCGTACCACGACGCCACTTCGACGTGCGGCTTGACAACAGGATTGGCGCGGTAAGCGCCAGACGCCGGCGATGCATACGACGGATTTGAGGACTCCCACCTACGACTCTGCGCGGAGCATCCGGCCAGCACCGCAATCACGAGCGCGAGGATCGCGATGCCCGCAATCGAGCGCCCAGCGGACGCCGACGCGCCGCCTCGAATCCCTGCGACCGCGCTTGCGAAAATCCTCTCGATCTTTTCCGTGCTCATGCGCATCCGCGTTCACTTCAGCACTTCTTGAATCTATGCCAAATCGCGATTGGCAGGAATGAAAAATCAAAGCGCCGTCCACGGGCTGCGGTGGCATAGCGCGCAGGAAGCAGATTTGCGCGGTAAAGCGGTACGCGCAGCCTCTGTGAGGGCGATACGCTCAGGCCGATTTCCTGATCATCCGCGCGGCGAAGAAGCCGTCGAGCCCGCCGCGATCCGGCCGCGTGCGCATGAAGCCCGCGGCGTCGAATAGGTCCGGCGCTTCGGCGCGGATTGCGGGCGCGCAATCGACCTCGAACTCGCGATGCGCGTCGATAAAGCCGCGCACCACATTTTCGCCCTCGGGCGGCGCGAGGCTGCACACCGAGTAAACGATCGCGCCGCCCGGGCGCACGATCGCCGCCGCATTCTCGAGCATCCGCGATTGCAGGACCGCAATCCGCACCGGATCCTCGGGCCGCACGCGCCACCTGATCTCCGGATGCTCGCGCAGCGTGCCCAGCCCCGTGCAGGGCGCGTCGAGCAGCACGAACTCGGCACTCGCCGCGCGTAGCGGCAGCGCCACGGCGGCGTCGGCGCGGACAAATTCGAGATTGTGATGGCGGAGCCGATGCGCAAGCTCGCGCGCGTTTTTCAGCCCCGCATAACTTCGATCGAGCGCGATAATCCGCGCGTCCGATCCCGCCAGTTCCGCGAGATGAGTCGATTTGCCTCCCGGCGCCGCCGCCAGATCGACAAGCACCGCGCCCGTGCGCGGCGCGAGCATCCGCGCCACCAGTTGTGAGGCCTCCGATTGCGCGACGAACAGCCCCGCGCGATACGCCTCGGAGTCGAACCGCGCTGCGCCCGCAAGGCGAATCGTCTCGGGCGCGTAGCCGCCATCGCCAATCTCGAACCCCTGCTCGACCAGGCGCTCGATTATTTCAGCGCGCGAACCGAGCCCGAGATTCAGCCGCAGCACGTTGGGCGCGGCCTCGTTGTCGGCGGCCAGCAAGCGCTCCGCGCCGTCGGCGCCGAACCATTCGATGAACCGCTCGACGAGCCATCGCGGATGCGAGTACGCGACCGCCAGATGCCGCGCCAGGTCGGGCTCACGCGGCGGCAGCGCGATCGTTTCGCGCGTCGCGCGGCGCATCACCGCGTTGATAAATCCGGCCGCAACCCTGCTCGCGGCGCCGCGCTTGGCCAGCTCGACGGTAGTGGACACGACGGCGTGCACCGGCATCCGATCCAGAAACCGGAGCTGCAAGAGCCCCATCCGCATGAGTTCGAGAGCCTCGGGCTGGATGCCCGCAAGGTCGCGCCCGGTCAGTTGCTCGAGTTCGTAATCGAGCCGCCCGCGCCACGCGAGAGTGCCGAGCACCAGGCGAGTAATCAGGCGGCGATCGGCGGGTTCCTGCGCGGCGATCCGGGCGCCGAGCATCGCGTCCGCGTAACCGCCGCGATGTTCGGCTTCGAGCAGAATCTCGAGCGCGATTCGCCGCGCGCCAAGGCCCGCGCCGGCGCCCGGCTTGCGGATCACGGCGGCGGGCGGCGCGGGAGTCCGGCGGACCGGCGGAGTCATACGCCGAGCCGCGCGCCGGGCGCGATTTTGCGGCCGTTGAAAAAATCCGCCGCGCGCATCCGCTTGCGTCCCGGGGCTTGAACCTCGGTCAGCACCAGCGTCCCGCCCCCGCATTGCACAACCGGCTCGGGCTTCACGGCGAGCAGAGTTCCGGGAGCGGCGGCCACCGGGCGATCCGGCTCGAGCACGCGCGCGCGCCAGATGAGAATCGGCGCGCCGCCGAGCGTGGTGCGTGCGATCGGCCACGGATCGAACGCGCGCGCCATCCGTTCGAGCCGCGCGGCGTCGGCGCTCCAATCGATCTCGGCGTCGGGCTTGCGAATCTGTTTGGTATAGGTCGCGAGCGAATCGTCCTGTGAAGTCTCGACCGCCGCGCCGCGCGCGTAGAGCTCGAGCGCGTCGAGCAGCGCCTGCGCGCCAAGCTCGGCCAGTTTGATTTTCAGCGAAGCCTGGGTGTCGTCGGGAGCGATCGCAATCGCGCGCTGAAGAATCATCGGCCCCGAATCCATCGCCGCCATGATGCGCATGATCGTCACGCCGGTTGTCGCGTCGCCGGCAAGAATCGCGCCCTCGATCGGCGCGGCGCCGCGATGCCGTGGCAACAGCGAGGCGTGAACGTTGATCGGCGCGACCCGCGGCGCGTCCAAAATCGCCTGCGGCAGAATCCGCCCGTAGGCCGCGACGACGATCAGATCGGGATCGTGAGATTTCATCTCGGCCAGAAACTCAGCCGTGCGAATCTTTACCGGCTTCAGCACCGGCAGCCGGCGGAGCGCCGCGACCGCGGCGACTTCGCTTTGCGCCAGCGCCAGCCCGCGCCCGCGCGGCTCGTCGGGCCGGGTCACCACGGCGACCACGGCGAAGCGCGGGTCCGCGGCCGTGACCAGACGGTCGAGAATATGGGCCGCGATCGCGGGCGTGCCCATGAAGATTATTTTGAGCGGCGCTGCGATTTCAGATCCTGACCCTGGAGGGACGATCGTCGGCCTTGCCGTCCTTGATCAGCTTTTTGAGCTTGCGCCGGTAAAGCTCGCGCTTGATCCGGCTGATGCGATCGATGAACAGCTTGCCGTCGAGATGATCGATCTCGTGCTGGAGCGCGACCGCCAGCAGATCGTCGGCCTCGATTTCGATTTCCTTCTGCTCGGGCGTCCAGGCGCGCACCAGCACGCGCGCCGCGCGCTCGACGTCGGCCGAGTAATCGATCACCGACAGGCAGCCCTCTTCCCACGTGATCTTGCCCTCGCTCTCGACGATCCGCGGATTGATCAGCTTGAGCAGATTTTTCCCAGGCTCGTCGTGATCGGTATCCAGCACCACGATCCGCATGGCTTCTCCCACCTGCGGCGCCGCCAGGCCCACGCCGGGCGCGGCATACATGGTCTGCGCCATGCTGTCGATAAGCGCATTGACCTTGCCGTCGATATTCTCAATCGGCTCGGCAACCGTTTTGAGAGATTCGTCGGGAAATTTTCGGATCTTGAGCAGCGCCATCCAGGTCACGTCCGGAATCAAAAAACTTATCAAAGCGCCGCGCCACTCGAAAGCCGCCTCAGCGCGCGGCTAGGCCGAACTCGGCGAGAAACGAATCCATCGCGCGGATACACTCTTCCGGCCGCTCGATTTGCAGGAAGTGCGTGGTGCCGAGTATCGCCTCGTAGGGTAGTCCGTGCTCGCGCGCCAGCTCGCGCCCGATGAGCGCGGGCGGCATCACCTGCGGCAGATCAGGATCCCCGCAAATGAGTTTGACCGGCACCGGTAGCGAGCCGATCGCGTCCCACAGGGTCGGATCGGCGTTGGTCGCGAACACGCTGGCTTCGAATTCGCGCGGGCAGGCTAAAATCCAGTCGCCTGCGCGCGAGTCGTGGCGCAGCGTCGCACGCGCCATCAGCTCGTAGGCCTCGGGACGCCAGCGCGGATTATATTTGCGGAACTGCGCGGCGAGAATCGACGGATCGGCGTAGCGCTCGGTGCGTCTGCGCGCGCGGCTCGCCAGCGAGTTCTTGTCCTCGGCCTGATTGCCGCGCAAGCGATGGCCCTCGGGCGGGAAGATCGGCGGATCGAACAGCACCAGCGCGCCGAAACGCTTGCCGTATCTGCGCGCGTGCATCGCGGCCGTCACGCCGGAGAGCGAGTGAAACGCGCCCGCGGTTGGCTTCGGACCCAGCTCGCGCTCGACCGCCGCCAATACCGACTCCAGGTCGGAGACGAAGTGCGTCCACAAATGGCCGTCCTCGCGATGCAACGGGTTGTGGCCGTGATTGCGGAAATCGAACAGCACGACCTCGTAGCGCTCGGCAAGCGGACCCCAGAACGGCAGGTAGCCGTCGATCGCGAGTCCGTTGCCGTGGCTCAAAATCAGGCGCGGCCCGGCGACGACGCCATGCTGGCGCACCCGGATAATCGCGCCGTCGTCCATCCGCACTTCAAAGCTGTGCCGTGCGCGCGGCACGCCGCTATGGTCTGGTGGCATCGAAGAATCCTGTCCGAAACAGTTGGTTCCCGCTAGAGCATCCGCACCGGATCGATGTCGATGATTAAATAGACCCGGTTATCCTCCGCCATCTGGCCAATCTCCGCGCGCATCGCCGCCAGCGCCGCGCGCATCGGCCGCAGCTCTTTTGATTTTAGCATCACCTGCCATCGGTAGCGCTGCTTGATCCGCTCGATCGGCGCGGGCGCGGGTCCGAGCACGCGCAGGATTTCCGGCGACGGTGCGGCGCGGGTGAGCGCGGCGGCCGCGACCGCCGCAACCCTGGCGACCCGGCGCGCATCCTCGCCTTCGATTCGGACCATCGCCAATCGCGCGAAGGGCGGATAGTCAAGTTCGCGGCGCAGCTCGAGCTCGCGGCGCACGAAGCGCGCGTAATCCTGATCGGCCGCGGCGCGGATACTGTAATGATGCGGCGCTCGCGTCTGGATAATCACGCGGCCCGCGCGCTCGCCGCGGCCGGCGCGCCCCGCGACCTGCGTCAGCACCTGAAAGGTGCGCTCGGCCGAGCGAAAATCGGGCATGTTCAATCCCACGTCGGCCAGCACCACGGCCGCCAGCGTCACGCCGGGAAAATCGAAGCCCTTCGTGATCATCTGCGTGCCGACCAGGATCTCGATTTCGCCGGCCCGCAATCCGGCGAGAATCCGCGCGCGAGCGCCCCGCCGGCCGCTGGTGTCGCTGTCCATCCTCTCGATCACCGCGTCCGGGAAAAGCGCTTCCAGAGCCGACGTGAGCTGCTCGGTGCCAAAGCCCTGGCCGGAGAGCCCGAACTTCCTGCACTCCGGGCATACCTCCGGCGCCGGGCTGTGCGCGCCGCAGTAGTGGCACCTGAGGGATCGGTCGCGCAGGTGAAAGGTCATGCTGACGCTGCAGTTCGCGCACGCGATCACGTTGCCGCACAGATTGCATTGCAGGAAATTGTGAAACCCGCGCCGGTTCAGAAACACCAGCGTCTGCCCGCCCGCCGCCAGATTGGCGCGAATCGCATCGATCAGCACGGGTGCGAGCGCAACCGGATTGGCTTGCGTGGGAGAGCTGGCCGCGGCGGCGATTTGCGCCGCGACCCCGGCGCCGTTGGATTTCATCGGTGACCCGGCCGATGCGGCGGCGGCCGGCTGAGGCATCGCGCGGCGCAGATCGACGATCTCGACCTGCGCCATCGCGCGATTGTTCACCCGCCGCGCGAGCCGCAACAGCCGGTAGCGCCCGCGCCGCGAGTTTGCGAACGACTCAGCCGAGGGCGTCGCCGAACCCAGCACCACGGGGCATTGGCTATAGCCCCCGAGCGCGACGGCCAGATCTCGAGCGTGATAGCGGATACCGTCCTCGCTCTTGTAGGCGGCGTCGTGCTCTTCATCGACGATCACGAGTCCGAGATCGCGCATCGGCGCGAAGATGGCCGAGCGCGGACCGATCATGATCCGCGCGGCGCCGCCGATTGCGGACATCCAGCTTGCCCATCTTTCGCTGACGTTTTGCGCGCTGTGCGCGATCGCGGCCATCGCGCCGAAGCGCGCGCGAAATGCGCGCACCACTTCGTCGGCCAACGCGATCTCGGGCACCATCACCAGCACCTGCCTCCCGGCGTCCAGAGCGCGGGCGGCCAGATGCAGGTAAACTTCGGTCTTGCCGCTGCCGGTCACGCCCCAGATGAGAAAGGTCTCGAAGCGGCGGTGCTCGACAGCCGGCGCGATCGCGTCAACCGCGATTTTCTGCTCGTCGCTGAGCGCGAGTGCAGCGCCGCGGGCCAGCGCGGAAGATTCCTCGGCAAGCGGCGCAAGCTCCAGGATTCCGCGCCGCGCGAGCGACTTCAAGATCGGCCGCGCGCCGTGAATTCGCGCGGCAAGTTCCTCGAGCGCAAGGCCGGCCGCGCCCGCCGCCTCGACGGCGGCGAAAACCTCGCGCTGTTTGGGACCGCGCAGCGCGGGCGCCGGCGCACCCGCCACGACCCGAGCGCACAGCGATTCAACCTCGCGATGGCGTCCGCGAGTCGCGTCGTGGCGCTCGATAATTCCTTCGCCCGCGAGCCTGGCCAGCGCCGCACGGACCTCGCTCGGCGGCCCGAGCCGTTCGAGGCTGGTTAAGCGCGCCGGACGCCGCCCGATAGTATCGACTACCCTGCGTTCGACCTTGCTGAGGGTGGCCGCGCGCAGCGCGTTGGGGGCGCAGGCAAGCCGATATTCGAGCCGCGACTCGATCCGCGCGACGGCGGGAATGACGCTGCGATAGGCGTCGCCGAGCGGCGCCATATAGTACGAGGCGAGAAATTCGAGCAGGTGCAGATGCGCATCGTCGAAGATCGGCTGCGGGTCCATCAACTCGGCGATCGGACGAAGCGGCCCCGCACTGAGCGCGTCACCGACCTCGAGCACGACCGCAGTCAGCTTGCGCGAGCGCAGCGGCACCAGCACGCGATGGCCCGGTGCGACGCGGCCCTCGAGCTCGGGCGCGATGTCGTAGATGAGCGAATCGATGCCGTGCGCCGCTCCGACGATTACCACTTTCGCCTGCATGGGAGGTTCGACGAGCGCCAATCGCGCGCCGCCGAGTGCAATCTACACCCGAATCAGGCCCGAGCAACCGCCCGCCGCGCGGCCCGCGCCGCCTGCTTCCAAGCGAGCCGCCGGAATGGTTGAATCGGGATGCCCCGGTGAGCGCGGCTACGCGGCCGGGATGGGAATGTAATCGATGCTCCGTTTCCTCACCGCCGGTGAATCGCACGGCCCGGAACTCGTCGCGATGGTCGAGGGCGTTCCCGCCGGCTTCGAGATCGACCTCGCACGCATCAACCATCATCTCGCGCGCCGCCAGAAGGGTTACGGGCGCGGCGGCAGGATGCTGATTGAAAAAGATGAAGTGCGTCCGGTGTCCGGAATCCGATTCGGGCGCACGATGGGCAGCCCGGTCACGTTCATCATCGCCAATCGCGACTTCAAGAACTGGGAGAAGCGGATGTCCGCCGACCCGGCCGACGCGAGCGAAGCCAAGGTGATTACGCGTCCGCGCCCGGGCCACGCCGATCTGGCGGGGGTGCTCAAGTACAATCTCGACGATATTCGCGACGTGCTCGAACGCGCGTCGGCGCGCGAGACCACCGCGCGGGTCGCTATCGGCGCGCTCGCGATGGAGCTATTGCGGCCGTTCGAAATCGAGGTGCTTGGCTACGTCGTGAGCATCGGCGCCACCGAAGCCCGGACCCCGCCCAATCTGAGTACGGCGGAGCTGCGGCGTATCACCGAGGACTCGCAGGTTCGGGTCGCCGACCCATCGGCCGAGCGCGCGATTATCGCGGAGATCGACGCGTGCAAGAAAACCGGCGATACCTTGGGCGGCGTCGTCGAGGTGGTCGCCACCGGCCTGCCGGTCGGTCTGGGCAGCTACGTGCAATGGGATCGCAAGCTCGACGGACGCCTGGCGCACGCGCTCTTAAGCCTGCAAGCCGCCAAGGGAGTTGAGTTCGGCGCGGGCTTTCAGGTCGGGCGCATTCGAGGCTCCGGCCTGCACGACGAAATCGGCTACGACCCCGACGCGCGCCGCTTCACGCGTGATTCCAACAACTCCGGCGGCACGGAAGGCGGCATGTCAACCGGGGAGCCGCTGACGATGCGGGTCGCGTTCAAGCCGCTGTCCACCTTAATGCAGCCGCTCAAGTCGGTGGACACGAGAACCAAGGCCGAGGCGGTCGGCACGATCGAGCGCTCCGACGTATGCGCGATTCCGGCCGCCGCGGTGATCGCGGAGGCGGTGGTGGCATTCGAGCTGGCGGGCGCATTCCTGGAAAAATTTGGCGGCGACTCGCTCGACGAGATTACGCGCAACTGGCAGGGATACCTCGAGCAGGTGCGCAACTACTGAGACGCGCGGGCACGCCGCCGCGGCAACGGGGCGGACGCCCGCTGATGACCTCCGCGATGAGCGCGAAACTAATCCTGACCGGATTTATGGCGACCGGCAAAAGCGTGGTCGGACCGATCGTCGCGCGGCGGCTCGGATGGCGCTTTGCCGACACCGACGCCGAAATCGCCGCGCGCGCCGGAAAATCGGTGGCGGCGATCTTCGCCGACGACGGCGAGGCGCGGATGCGCGCGCTCGAACGCGATGCGATCGCCGCTTTCGCGCGCGACCGCAGGCGCTGCGCGCAGTGCGGCAGCTTGCGCCCCGCCGTCATCTCGACCGGTGGCGGAGCGATCGCCGATGCCGCGAACTACGCGGCGCTGCACGCCGCCGGCGTGGTGATCTGCCTGAGCGCGCGGCCCGAGGTGATCGCGCGGCGGGTCGGACGCTCCGCCGCCAGGCGGCCCAAGCTGGTCGAAGGCGGCAAGCCACTTGTGGAGCGCATCACGGAATTGATGGAGCAGCGGGCGGGTGCATACGCGCGCGCCGACGCGACGATCGACACTTCTGACCTCGCGATCGAAACCGTCGTCGAGCGCGTCATCGACGCATACGCCGCGTTGGGAAAACTGCGATGCACACCTTCCGCGTAGAGCTCGGCGCGAACGCCCACGAAGTCCACGTCGGTACGGGGCTGCTCGATAAACTCGGCGCGCTCTCGATCCGCGCCGGACTGCGCCCCGGGCGGACCGTGGTCGTCTCGGACTCGAATGTGGCGGCGCTTTACGCCGAGCGCGCAATCGAATCGCTGGCGCGCGCAGGCTTTCAACCCGAGCTGATTGAAATCGCACCCGGCGAGGCAAGCAAGTCGCTCGCGACTGTCGAGCTGCTATACGACCGCATGACCGCGGCCGAGCTTGATCGCGCGGGCGCGGTGTTCGCGCTCGGCGGCGGCGTGATCGGCGACCTGGCCGGATTCGCCGCCGCGACCTATCTGCGCGCAGTCGCGATCGTGCAGGTTCCCACCACGATCGTCGCGCAGGTCGATTCGTCGCTGGGCGGAAAAACCGGCGTCAATCATCCGCGCGCCAAAAATCTAATCGGCGCGTTCCATCAGCCGCGCGCCATCATCGCAGACGTCGCCACGCTCGCCAGCCTGCCCGAGCGCGAATTTCGCGAAGGCTTTGCAGAGGTCATCAAGTACGGCGCGATTATGGACGCCGCGATGCTGGCGGACCTCGAACGCGATCTTGACCTTATCGCCACCCGCGACCCGACGATCCTGGCCTCCGTCATCACCCGCTCGCTCAAACACAAGGCCGCGATCGTCGCCGCCGATGAACGCGAGGGCGGCCTGCGCAAGATCCTGAACTTCGGTCATACCCTCGGCCACGCTCTGGAAGCCAGCGCCGGCTACGGGCGCTACCTTCACGGAGAGGCGGTCGCGATCGGGATGGCCGCCGCGGCTCTGCTGTCGGAGAAATATTCCGGCTTGAGCGCGGCTGAGACCGCGCGCCTTGCGCGCCTGATCGAGCGCATGGGATTGCCGGCCGCGATGCCGCCGGGGACGCGCGATGACCCGGCGTTTGCGGGCGCGATGCGGCTGGACAAGAAGCGCGCGGATGGCGGGATCGAATTCGTGCTGCTCGACCGGCTCGGCCACGCTTTGACACGCAAGCTGGACTTCGGTCAAATCGCCGCCGCGCTCGCCTGACTGCGCCTATCCACATCGCGACGCCTGAAGACGCGCGCACTTGTGGATAGACGATCCGCGCCGCGCTTGCCAAACGTTATCGAAATGTATGAATATCCTACCAGCGGTGATCGTCAAACGAATGAAGCATTGCGCGTAATGCGCCGATAACGCGCGTTGCTGGTCACCGGACGGCGGTGGCATGCGGCTCTCGGGCGAGCATCATCTCTTTACCAGTGCCACGGATAGTGGATTAATGATCTTGTCAGCTCTGGTGTTCGTGCCGGAATCCGGCTATTGCCCAAAGAGTGATTGCTGACCGGCACACGGCCTGAGAGGCGCTGTAAATGACCAGCTACCTCCGTCTGGACAGCAGGAAACAAAACAAACGGCGCCGAGGTGAGTCATGGATCGAATTGAAGTGATGAGAAGCAGGGTGCTCACCGTCCAAGAGGTCTCGAGCTACCTGCGCGTGCATCCGTCGACCATTTACCGGATGCTCAAGAAGAACCAGCTCCCCGCCTTCCGGGTGGGAAGCGACTGGCGTTTCACGGTCGAGGCGATCGACCAGTGGCGCGAGAAGGCCGAGTCGGGCGCGATAGGCGAACCCGCGATGCTTGCGATGGCTGAACCGCGCAAGTAATCCCACGCATCCTGAAGTTCAGAAACCCCGCGCCGCCGCTTAACTGAAGTAGCGGCGCGGGTTCTCCACCAGCATCGCACGAATCTTTTCCTCGCCCACGCCGGCCTTCCTGAGGGACGGCACTATATTCTTGAGCACGTGGGTCGGCTTCCAGTTCTCGACCAGCTTCGCGGTCTCGGGTGGAAGATCGAGTCCGCGGCCCAGCCAGCACGCCACAGTGTCGTGCGAGAGCACGAGCTGCTTTTCGTAGCCGACTCCCAAAAGGCCGATCAGCGCGGCTAGACGAAGCTTGTCGGGATGCAGAAATTCCAGGCCGAAGCGGTCGAAGCCGAGGATACATCCGCGCTCGAGCATCGCTGCATGGTACCCCAGGTCGGCCGAGCCGCAGCTATGGCCGATAACGACGTGAGCCAGATCGACGCCCTCGGAGGCGAAGATTTCGAGCTGCTCACGCCCCATTGTGCCGTCTTCGGTATGGGTCGTGATGGGAGCGCCGGTGCGCAGATGGGCGCGGCCCGCGGCGCGCAGGCACAATTCCTCGTACTTCGTCACCTGGCCCTTGCCGGTTGCGCACTTGATTATGCCCGCTTTGATACCGGTGCCGCCGACGCCCTTGGTGATTTCCTGCGCATAGACCTCGGCTATCTGATCGATCGATCGCTGCTTGAAATACGGAGTATTGCCGAGATCTTCCTTGTACAGCCCGGTCGCGCAGACGATGTTGATGCCGGAGGCAGACGCGACCTCGGCCATGAAGCTCACGTCGCGTCCGATATCCATCGGACACGGATCGACGAAAGTCGAAACTCCCAGGTCTTTGAGCTCCTTGAGCCGCTCGACGCAGGTCTTGAGCGCCGCCTTGCGCTCGAACTTCGGCGCCGCGCAATCAAGCTCCCATCCCGCCCATCCGATCATCAGATGCTCGTGCATCAGGGTGGTGCCGAGCTGTTCGGGGGTCACGCTGCCGGTGACGGTATTGATGCTTTTCATCGCGGCGCTCCTGGTGTCCGCGCGATGGTTCGCGGCGCGGGCACGAGCCCCACGTTAGGCCGATATACCGCTGATCGTCAAATAAAAGCGGGGCGTTCAGGAGGCAGTGTCGCGGCGGAAGATCGAGGTGATCAGGATAAGCGCGACGCCGATTGTGATCGCGCTGTCGGCGACATTGAAAATCGGATAATTCCAGCCGTAGTAGTGCACCCGGATGAAGTCGATAACTTCGGCGCGTATCCCGCGATCAATCACGTTGCCCGCAGCGCCCGCGATGATCAGCGCGAACGCAATCGAGTTGAAATCCACCCGCTCGCTGCGCGCGAGCAGAACCGTCAGCACCACGATCGCGCCGAGATTCATCCCGACCAGAAACGCGAGGCGAAACCACGGCGGCAGCCCGGTGAACATGCTGAACGCGGCGCCGGGATTGAGCGTGTAGGTGAGAGCCAGGAAATGCGGGACGATTGCGATACTCTGATAGAGCGCCATGCGCGAGCGCACCATCAGCTTGGTCACCTGATCGAGCACGATCACCGGCAGCGTGATCAGGCACATCAGGCGCAATATCGGACTGCGGCGCGTGGGCGCGGCGGAAGGTTCGGAAGCCGCCACGGCGGCATCGTTGCTCACGGCCTCACTCATGATTTCATTCTCTGACCACGCCGCGGCAGCGGGGGCACAACTCGGGATCGGCGCCGTCGTCGAAGTAGCACCAGCATCGATGGCACTTCACGCCCGGCGCGCGCCGCCCGGTGAGAGCAGCCGCCGATGACACGCGGGCGAAAAAGCCGTCGCTCGAAAAAACCTCGTCGCGGCCCGCGGCCTCGCGCTTGAGCGCTCCTGCTTCTTCGGCGTTGAGCGCCACGACCTCGGACACGATGAACAATTCCTTGAGCGCTGCCGGATCGGCGGCGAGTCCGGATTCAATCGCGACCGCGGCTTCGAGCGGGGCGCCGATCGTGCCCGCCTTGCGCATCGCTTCGAGGAGTTTCAGCGCGTCATCGCGGACCGCGAGCAGCCGCTCCCATTTCGCACTGAGCGAGGAATCGGTCCATTCGGGATGCGCGGGCTGGAGTTCGAGCAGATGCACGCTCGCGGCGGTTTTGCCGGGGACGTAGGAATAGATTTCGTCGGCGGTGTAGGGGATGAGCGGTGCGAGCATCCGCACCAGCGCGTCGAGGATCTGATACAAGCTGGTCTGCGCCGAGCGGCGGCTCACAGAGGCATTCGCGTCGCAATAGAGCCGGTCGCGCGCGACATCGATATACAGCGAACTCAGATCGACCACGATAAAGTTCGACAGCGCCGAGTACGCGGCCTGAAAGTCGAAGTTGTCGAACGCGCGGCGCACGACGGTCTTGAGCGCTTCGAGCCGGGCCAGGATGAAGCGATCGAATTCGAGCAGCGCCGGGTACGCGACCGCGTCGCGCGCCGGATCGAAATCGAACAGATTGCCGAGCAGGAACCGGCAGGTGTTGCGGACCTTGCGGTACGATTCCGCGACCGCGCTGAAGATCGTCGGCCCGAGCGCGATTTCCGTCGTGTAGTCGAGCGACGCATAGACCAGCCGAATCACGTCGGCGCCGAGGCGGTTTGCGACCTCGTGCGCGTCTTCGGTGTTGCCGAGCGACTTCGACATCTTGCGCCCGCGCTCGTCCACCGTAAGCCCGTGGCTGATAACGGCGCGAAAGGGCGCCGCGCCGCGCTCGGCCAGCGCGCAGGTCAGCGACGACCCGAACCATCCGCGCGCCTGCTCGACCGCCTCAAGGTAAGCGTCGGCCGGCCACGTAAGCTCGGGACGAATCGCGAGCACGGCGGCCTGCGAGCATCCCGAATCGAACCACACGTCGAGCACGTCTTCCTCTTTGGTGAACGACGCGCCGGAGCATTTCAGGCACTTCAGTCCAGCGGGAGCGAAGTCGGCGGCCGGCCGCTCGAACCATGCGTCGGAGCTTTCTTTGGCGAAGATCGCTTCGGCAAGTTTCATCACCGCGGAGTCGAGCGTCACGTTGCCGCATCCCGCGCAGCGCAGCGCCGGAATCGGCACGCCCCACGCGCGCTGGCGCGACAGGTTCCAGTCCGGACGGGTCTCGGTCATGTTGCGGATCCGGTCCCGCGACCATCCGGGAACCCAGTTGACGCCGTCGATCGCCGCGACAACTTTGCCGCGCAGCCCGTCGTGATCGATCCGCAAAAACCATTGCTCGGTCGCGCGGAAGATGAGCGGCTTGTGGCATCGCCAGCAATGCGGATAGCTATGCGCGATCGTATGCGCCGCAAGCAGCGCGCCGGTCTCGCGCAGCCGCGCGACGATCGCGTCATTGGCGGCAAACACGTTGCGACCCGCCCACTCACCGCCCTCGGCGGTGAACACGCCCGCGCTATCCACGGGAGTGAACGGCTCAAGTCCGTACTTCGCGCCGGTCACGAAATCTTCGTAGCCGTGGCCGGGCGCGGTATGCACCAGACCGGTGCCGGTATCGGCGGTGACGTGTTCGCCGTACATCAGCTTTACGTCGCGCTCGAGGAACGGATGGCGGAAAATATCTTTGCCGTCTAGCACGTGAATCGCGCCGCGCTCGAGCGCGATAGTCTTTTCCACCGCCAGCCCGCCGTCGGTCGCGATCGCCTGCGCGACCGCCTCGGCCAGGCGCGCGGCCACGATGAAATATCGCGCGCCGGCTTTAAGCGCCACGTAATCAAACGTCTCGTTGAGGCAGATTCCTAGATTTGCGGGGATCGTCCACGGGGTCGTCGTCCAGATGACGGCGAACAGATTCCCCGCTGCGTGTGCGGCCGCGAGCTCGGCGCGATCCGCCGCGTCGGCCGCGAGTGCCTCGGCGTCACCCGCGTTGCGATTGAGCGCGAAGGCGACATAGATCGCCGGCGACTTGTGATTGCCGTATTCGACTTCGGCCTCCGCCAATCCCGTCCGGCAATCGAAGCACCAATGCACAGGGCGCAGGCCGCGATAGACGTAGCCGCGCTCGACCAGGTTGCGCAGCACGCCAATCTCGGCGGCGTCGTACTCGGGCGCCATCGTCAGATACGGATTGAACCAGTCGCCGATACATCCGAGCCGCCGGTAGTCGCCGCGCTGCAAGTCGATCCACTTCTCGGCCTCGGCGCGGCATCGCTTGCGCAACTCGAGCTTGGACATCGTGCGCGCCTGCGCGCCGAGTTCGCGCGAGACTTTGTGCTCGATCGGCATCCCGTGGCAGTCCCATCCGGGCACGAACGGCGTCCTATTGCCCATCATCGAGCGCGAGCGCACGACGAAATCCTTGAGAATCTTGTTGAGCGCGGTGCCCAGATGCGCCCGGCCGTTGGCGTACGGCGGTCCGTCGTGGAGCACCCACGCGGGGCAATCCTTGCGCGTTTCGAGCAGGCGCGCGTAGAGGTCCATCTCATCCCAGCGCTTCAGAAGGTCCGGCTCGCGCTTGGGCAGGTTCGCCTTCATCGGAAAGTCGGTCTTGGGCAGCGCAAGGGTGGATTTGTAGTCAGTCTCTGGCACGGTCGGATGGTGCGGACGCGGATGCCGCGCTCGCTGTGGTCTCCTTATCAGTGTCTGCGATGATGCGTCTTTCGCCTTAGATTATCTGACCCGCCAAAGACGCGCGAGAGCGTGGTGGTGGGTCAGTCCGATGGCCCGACGGGTCATCTTCAGGCCGTCAATCGTATTCTACTGCCACCGTGCGATCCGCGGCGGTCACTCCTCGCGCGCGGCTTGGTGGCGCCGGCCTAAGCCGGTGCAGGATCACAGGCTAAAGCCGCTGCCACGGGGAATCCGGAGTGCGAATAGCGCTCGGCCGGTCCGTCGCCTCGTTCAGGGCGCGCACGCGCAGCAATTCCAGGATTCCTCGCGCGCGGCGGCCACGCATGCGGGAATGAAACCAAACGCTAACGATCGAAAAAATCACAAACTCTCACGGCGGCGTGACGCCGCGTCACGCACCTGCCGCGGCGCTCCGATGGGCCAGTCTTGAACGCACCTCCACAAACCACCGGATTGCGGCGCGGCGGGCAATGCGGTATTATTCACGCTAACGTAATACTATAAGGCAGCGTAAGGATGTATGCCACGTCCGAAGCATCGCGCCAGCCGTCCCATCGCCAGCAGCCGGCTGACCAGTAAGAGCCAAGCCACCGTTCCGGCTCCGGTACGCAAGAAGCTGAATCTCAGGCCGGGGGATACGGTGATATTCGAGGAATCGGAGGCCGGCGCTGTCCGCATCCGCAAGGCCGAGAATCTCGAACTCGAGTTTCTTTCCGCGCTGGAAGGAACGCTGTCCGAGTGGGATTCGAAGAACGACGACCGGGCATACGGTGACCTGTAAGCCGTACGACGTGGTGGTCGTGCCTTTTCCCTTCACCGACCGCCGTGCGAGCAAGCGGCGGCCGGCGCTGGCGCTTTCCTGTGAGGCGTTCAGCGCGGGCAGCGCCCACACGGTCCTGGCGATGATCACCAGCGCCGCGAATCCTCCGTGGCCGATGGACGTGCCAATCGATTCCGCGGCCGCGGGGCTGCGCGCTCCCTCAAAGGTTAGATTGAAGCTCTTCACGCTGGATAACCGGCTCATCCTGCGCAGGGCGGGCACGTTATCGGAGCCCGACCGGCGCGCGATAGCGACAGCCGTGCAAAACTTGTTCAAGGCATAGTGACCAGCTTGCGTTCCCATCCCGCGCCCGTTTGAATAACTCCGCCGGGCTTCGTATGATCAGCAACTCAGGAGCATCGTCAAGATGTCGCTTAGAAAAGTCACCTACTTCGACAAACCCGGAGAGGCCGAAATTTCCGTCGATGAAGACGGGCAGGCCAAACCCTGCGTGCTCGGCGTACGATGGGTTAATCCCGACACTTTCGAGACGATCCGCGTCATCGGCGGCCGACGCACCGGACGCCACAACGAAGTCCTGCAGGAAATCGCGCCAACCCTCGATGTAAGCCCGTTCGCCATCGAGCGGCTGGGCGCGGCGCCGCGCAAGCTCGGCAAGTGAATCCGCCCGGCGCGCTCGAGGGCCTGCGCGTTCTCGATCTGACCGACCATCGCGCCCAACTCTGCGCGCGCCTGTTCGCCGACCTTGGCGCCGACGTGATCAAGGTCGAGCCGCCGGGCGGAGATCCGGCGCGCCGGATCGGACCGTTCGCCGGCGACACACCGCATCCCGACCGCTCGCTGTTCTTCTGGTTCTACAATCTGAACAAGCGCTCACTGACGCTCGATGTCCATCATCAGGGCGGCGCCGAGTTGCTGCGCCGGCTCGCGCGTTCGGCGGATATCGTCATCGAAAACTTCGCCCCCGGCACGATGGCGCGGCTCGGGCTCGGCTTCGAGGATTTACGGCACGAGAATCCCGCGCTCATCCTGCTCTCGATTGCGCCGTTCGGGCAGACCGGTCCGTATCGGGATTTCAAGGCCGACGACACCGTGCTTTCCGCGATGTCCGGGATGCTCTACGTCAACGGATCTCCCGGCCAGCCGCCCGTGCGTCCTCTCGGCTTGCAGGCCTATCATTGCGGCGCGCATTACGGCGCGATCGCCGCGCTCTGCGCGCTGTTCGCCCGCGACCATAGCGGCGAGGGCGCGTGGATCGACCTTTCGATGCAGGAGGCGACGGCCTCCGCGGTCGAGCATGTGGCGGGCAGCTACTTTGAAAACAAGATCGCCGAGCCGCGCCGCGGCACCCTGCATTGGAGCCGCTTCTTTCGGGTCGCGCGATGCCGCGACGGTTACATCATGCACTGCACCCTCGGCGACTGGACCTCGCTTATCGAATGGGTCAAGGCCGACGGCAAAGCGCAGGACCTGGACGACCCCGCCTACGACCAGGTGATGCATCGCTACCTGATGGCGGAGCATCTGTTCGACGTGCTCGACGATTGGGTCGCCGGCTATCCGCGCGACGAACTGCTCGAGC
The DNA here is from genome assembly GCA_035531615.1 of Binataceae bacterium (SeqCode). GTDB lineage: Bacteria > Desulfobacterota > Binatia > Binatales > Binataceae > JBARDN01. The sequence continues at coordinate 26,321 of DATKSQ010000143.1, read as the reverse complement.
GCGCGCAGCTTCTGCGCCAGCCCTACGCGATCGTGCGCAAGCCCGAGGCGCTGTTCGACGATGAACAGCTCGCGGCGCGCGGCTTCTTCGTCGAGGTCGAGCATCCCGAACTCGGGCGCAGCTTCCGCTATCCCGGCGCTCCGTACGTGATGAACGGCACGCCTTGGCGGGTGTATCGGCGTCCGCCGCTGGTCGGAGAGCATTCGGGCGAGATCTTGCGCGACGAGCTGGGACTCGAATCGGGCGAACTCGCGGCGCTTGCGGCAGAAGGAGTTATCTGACGATGGCGCGCCTGCCGCTCGAGGGAATTCGCGTGCTCGATTTCACCTGGGTCGTCGCCGGTCCGGTCGCGACGCGGATTCTGGCCGACCACGGCGCGCAGGTCATCAAGATCGAGCGCAAGAATCCGCCGCCGCTCGGCAACCGCAAGCTCGGCCTGCAGTGCGATCTGCATCGCGGCAAGCTCTCGGCCGCGATCAATATGGGAAATCCGCGCGGCGTCGACCTGGCGCGCCAGCTCGCCGCCAAATCCGATCTCGTGATCGATAATTTCTCGGCGCGCGTGATGCGCGGATGGGGTATGGATTACGCGAGCCTGCAAAAAATCAAACCCGACATCATTTGCATCAGCATGTCGGGCCTCGGGCACACCGGCCCGCGTTCGAGCTACGTCAGCTACGGCCCCACACTTCAGGCGCTTTCAGGATTTACGCTCCTGATGGCGGAGCCCGACGGCACACCGGCCGGCTACGGATATTCGTATGCCGACATGTGCGGCGGATACGCCGGGGCGCTGGCGGCGCTTGCGGCGCTGTGGAATCGCAAGCGCACCGGACGCGGCCAGTTCGTCGATCTCTCGCAGTTCGAGGCGGTCACCGCCGTGATCGGTCCGGCGCTGCTCGATATCTCCGTCAACGGCCGCGAGCAAAAACCCTTCGGCTACGATTCGCAGGAAGCGCCCGCCGCGCCACACGGGGTTTACCGATGCCGCCCGCGCGGCGGCGCCGATTCCGACCCCGGCGAGATCGCGGACGACCGCTGGGTCGCGATTTCGGTGCATACGCAGGCTGAATGGGAGCGCTTCACCGCCGCACTCGGCTCGCCGCAATGGACGACCGACGCGAAATTCCGCACGCTCTACCTGCGCATCCGCAATCGCGCCGAGCTGGACGCGCAGATCTCGCGATGGACCGCCGAGCGATCGCCCGAAGAGGTGATGACGACGCTGCAAGACGCGCGCGTGGCGGCCGGCGTGGTCGAAAACGGAATCGATCTCTGCGCGCGCGATCCGCAGCTTCAAGCGCGCGGCTTCTGGCCGACCGTCGTCACCTCGGCCGGCGCGGCTACCCAAGTGACCGGAATTCCATTTCGCACCTCGAACGGCTCCGGCATCGTGCGCTCAGTCGGCCCCGATGTCGGCGAGAATGGCGACTACGTTCTCGGCGATATTCTGGGACTCGGCCGCGCCGAGCGCGACGAGTTGATCGCGGCCGGCGCCGTGTGGGCGTGAAGTACATTCTGAAGGCCGCGCATTGTTACGCGGGCGCGCAGATGCGCTCTTCCAGGCTCGGGGCAAGACCGCGAAAATGGCCGACGTTGAACGTGTAAATGCGATCGAAGTTCCGCTTCCGCGCACAGCGCAACAATAGCGCGTCGTAAATCACTCCACCCTTCAACCCCATCTCGGCGACTTCTTTTACCACTTCCCGATACTCTTTTGCCCCGAGCGACAGCGGATGCAGATGCGCGAGGAAGTTCTCCTCGATGATTCGCAAGGCTTCGCTCGGATGGATCGCCGGCAGAATCGGCAGCCGAGTAAGCACCGCATAGGTTTCGGCTATACTATGAACGGCGAGAAACCCCGAATGTCTTCCGCCGAACGATTCTCTGAGCGCTCTTGCCGCCTGGGGATGATGCGGATGATGGCGCACGGCTGCGGCAACTAAAACGGACGTATCGAAAAAGAGTTCCATTTCTTCACGAGTCCAGAATTGCCCGGTGCCGCTCTTGACGCACCTCTTCGATAACCCGCTGCCAATCCAGATGTTCCGGCGGCTCGCCTTGATGCACGAGCAGACCCTTGTCCCGAACCAACGCGGGGCCCGCCGACGCGACCTTCAAGACCAATCCACCAGCGCCTTCGTGCGCTTCCACGCTGACACCTGGCGCAAACCCATACCTCTCGCGCAACGCCTTGGGAATTACGATGCGCCCGGCCTTGTCGATCCTCAACTGGGTGCCATTTTCCATGGTTGATACCATAGCAAATGCCATCGCAAGTACACACGGTAGGTTCGGCAATCGCCGCGCCGAGCGCGACGAGCTGATCGAGGCGGGCGCCGTGTGGGCTTGAGCCGGGGCGATCATCTGGCGAAGTTTCGCCACATACGCTTCGCGCAAATCGCTGCGATGCGCTAAAGTTCCCTGCCGTAGCGATTTGCGCGCAATGGGGGGCTTCGGTTGTTAGCCAGCGTAATCTCGAGCGCACTTGCGGGTGTCGATGCGTACCCGGTCGAGGTCGAGATCGACATCTCGGGCGGGATGCCGGCGCTCAAGATGGTTGGGCTGCCGGAGAAATCCGTGCTCGAAGCGCTCGATCGAATCAAGTCCGCCCTGCGCAACTCAGGCTACGATTTCCCGGGCCGCAAGATCACGATCAATCTGGCCCCGGCCGATACCCGCAAGGAAGGCTCCGCTTTCGATCTGCCGCTGGCGATCGCGCTCTTGGGCGCGAACGGACAGATTCGCGATCGCGAGCGGATGCGCCGCTACCTGGTGCTCGGCGAGCTTGCACTCGACGGACGGGTCAAGGGGATCAAGGGCGCCCTGCCCTCGGCCCTGTTGGCGCGCACGCGGAAATTCGAGGGCGCGGTGCTGCCGGCGGAAAACGCGCGCGAGGCGGCGGTGGTCGGAGACGCGACTCCGATTATCGGCGTGAGCAATCTGCGCGAGGCGATCGAGTTTTTTGACGGCAGCCGCACGATCGAGCCCGCCGCCGCGAACCTTGACGAACTGTTCTTGAACGCCGCGAAATACGACGTCGATTTCAGCGAGGTGAAAGGCCAGGAGCAGGCCAAGCGCGCGCTCGAAGTCGCCGCCGCCGGCGGCCATAACGTGCTGATGATCGGTCCGCCCGGCTCGGGCAAGACGATGCTGGCCAAGCGCCTGCCGACCGTGCTGCCCGCGATGAGCTTCGAGGAGGCAATCGAAACCACCAAGGTCCACAGCGTGATGGGGCTGCTCGATGGGCAGGCGCTGATCGCGACGCGGCCGTTTCGCTCACCGCATCATACGATCTCCGACGCGGGCCTTATCGGCGGCGGGCCGATTCCTCGCCCTGGCGAGGTCAGCCTTGCGCACTGCGGCGTGCTGTTCCTCGATGAGCTGCCCGAGTTCCGCAAGAACGTGCTCGAGGTGCTGCGCCAGCCGCTCGAGGATTCCAGGATTACGATCTCGCGCGTGATGGGGACGCTGACCTTTCCCGCAAACGTGATGCTGATCGCGGCGATGAATCCGTGCCCCTGCGGCTTCTACACCGACCCGCAGCACGAATGCTCATGCTCGCCGCTCGATATCCAGCGTTATCGCTCGCGAATCTCGGGCCCGCTGCTCGACCGGATCGATATCCATATCGAAGTACCCGCGGTGAAGTACAAGGACTTGACCGACAAGCACGCCGGCGAGTCCTCGAGCGCGATTCGCGATCGCGTCAACCGTGCGCGGGCGCATCAACTCGCCCGCTTCGCCGGGATGGCGATCTACAGCAACTCACAGATGGGTGCGCGCGAGCTGCATCAACATTGCACGGTCGAAAGCGCGGGGGAAAAGCTGCTCGAACTCGCGATCAACCGGCTCGGGCTCTCGGCCCGCGCGTACACGCGAATTCTCAAGGTCGCGCGCACTATCGCCGACCTTGACGACGCCCCGGCAATCGCGGCGCATCACGTCAGCGAAGCGATCCAGTACCGCTCGCTCGATCGCGCCCCGCTGTAGTATCGCCCGCCGGATACCGCAGGCGGGGGCTATTGCGTTTCGCCAGTTATCGGCGTATCTGAATTTCCAGATAAGGATTGTTAATGCTCGATTACCCCGAGCGCGGCGAGTGTGCCGCGTTCGATGGGAGGTCACCGATGAGCAGCATGGCCAAGATGGCGGTTTTCGTCGTATTGGGGTCGGCTCTCACTGTCGGAGCCCTGATGATCGCGAGCTACCTGTCCACCGCAGCCGGCTGATCGCCCGCAGCGAGAGCATCTTCCTCCGGATTCCACTTCTTCCTGAGCCTGGCTCGCAAATAAACCTCTTAGCGGTATCAAAAACCGCAGGGGAGGGGTTTGCGCCGCGATCGGCATTTCGCGCGATCGCCGAATCGATCCAGCACCGTGCTTGCGTGGGTTGGCGCCCGCAGGTCTCGATAACGGTTGACGGCAATATCGCTTGTGTTCGAGAATCAAGAACGGACAGAGCTGAACACGTGGAATGACGCCCTATGGCGATCCAGTGTCCTGTTCTGGAAGTGTGTGGAAGAAAAATCGTTGCAAAATGCGCGACATTGCTCAGCTTTTTGCCAGAACCTATGCTGCTAATTTCTAAAACCGGATCGTAGGGAAGTTTGTCAATGACTAGCGGGGCCAAGTTGGTAATCCTGGTCGTGCTGAGCATAGCTCTCACGGGCGCGGTCCTCGCGATTGAAATCTACCGCTTTCCAGCATATGCGGCTCACCGGCCGCTGCCGCATCCTTGCTGTGCGTTGCTTGAATGAACGGTCTTCTCTGTGGTTCCCTTGGTGACGCGGCTATCCAACGCGACTGATGATCGCGCGTCCTGCGGGCATAATCTGGCGATGCGCCAGAGCGTATGATCGCACGCTTGCGGCGCGAATTCAGTCGCCCGGAGCATCAATCGTGTCCGACCGTTCACCGCTGCGCGCGCTCACCGAGATCAATCAAATCATCCGCGAAAATCGCGTCGCCGATTACACCACGCCGAACCTGGCGCTCGGGATGCGCCCGCTCGCGTTCGGCCCCGGAAGCTCGAGCTGGGACTGGCTCACGCATCCGCCGCAGGTTCGCAATCCTTTCGGCAGCATCAGCGGCGGATATATCGGAATCTTTGTCGATGAAATGCTCTCGACCGCGATCGGCTCGGTGCTCGAAGCGGGCGAATTCGCCGTCACCGCCGAGATCAAGCTCTCCTATCTGCGCGTCCTGATGCCCGGCGCGATAACCGGCGCCGCGCGCGTGGTCCGGCGCACGCGGGCGCTCGCGTTCCTCGAAGCGACCGTGTGCGCGGCGAGCGGAGAGATCGCCGCGACCGCGTCTTCGACCTGGGCGATCTCGCGTTCCTGATCCGGCGCGCTGCGCTGGGTTGTCGGGAGGGCGGGTACGATTTTGCGCACGACCGGCGGCGGCACTTGCTCGCGCCGCTCGGGTCGCGTCGCGCAAATAGAGTTGGACTGACGCGACCGATAATGACCCAGCGGCCAAATCTTATTTGCGTGACTCAACATCGTCTTGTCCAGGCGGCGCGGGTAGCTTGAACGATCCGTCGGCGGAGCATCGGAACTCGAGTGCCTGCGTCACCGCATCGAGATTGAGTTCGCCGTAGAGATGCGGGAACAGTCCTGCGCGAGGTTCGGCGGGCGGCGAACCGGCTGGCGGCGCGGCGCCTTCATAGCGCAACGGCGCCGCAAGCTTGTGCTCATCGATGCAGAGCAGGAGCAGATCGCGCTGGCCGAGAAAAAACTTATTGGCGGTCGCGACGGCCTGCGCGAGCGTCGAGCAGTGAATGAAGCCGTCGTGAGTGAACCCGGCCGGGCGGTACGCGCCGCGCGCCTGCGCCCGGTTCCAGTCGTCGCGGGTGGCGATATGCAGAATCAATTACGCGCGCCTAATGGCAGGCGCATCCGCCGCCGCAGCATCCACCACCGCCCGTGAAGCGGCCTGCCGTGCCGCTTTTCGCAATCGCTTCGGCGCCGGCCGCCGCGGAGCCGGCGCTCGAACCATGCGCGGCGAAGGTGGACATCTCGCGCACGAGCTTCGCGCCGCCGCATCGCGGACACTTCGCTCCGTCATTGCCGTGGCCCGGCCGCGCGAAGATCTCGAAGGAGCGGTCGCACTCGGCGCAGTGATATTCGTAGATTGGCATGCTGCTTAATCCTCGACCGGCTGCGCGTACTCGACCAGCACGCCGCGGGTGGCCTTCGGATGCAGGAAGCAGATCATCCCGGCAAGGCCGGCGCGCGGCTTCTGATCGATCAACTGAAGTCCCATCGCCTTCGCGCCTTCAAGCTCGCGGGCGACATCGTCGGTCTCGAAGCACACGTGATGCAGTCCACCGCCGCGGCGCGCCAGGAACTTGCCGACCCCGCCTTCGGGGTTGATCGGTTCGAGCAACTCGATCTCGCTTTCACCGACCTTGAGCAACGCGGCGCGCACGCCCTGATCCTCGATCGTCGCGCCCTTGGTGTAGTGCAGCCCGAGCGTGTCGCGCCAGAAGCGGAGTCCCGCTTCCAGGTTCGGCACGACCACGCCCACATGATGAATCCGCTTGAGCATCCCTGGCCGTCCGTGGCGCTTACCGCTTCAGGCAGATTTTCTTCTGCAACGCGTCCCACTGCGTGAGCATCTCATTCGACCCGAGCGTTGGATGTTCGGCGCGAGTCGAGGCGAGTTTGCTGCACGCGCCCGTGATATTGCCCTGCTTGGCATAAATAACCGCGATCTGGTATTTCGCCTCGTACCACAGCGGATCCGATTCCGCGGCGGTGCTTTCGACGTTGGTCCACAGCGTGACCGCGTCTTTGAGATCACCCTTGGCCTGCGCGATTCGCGCCAGACCGGCGTTGGCGTCGGGCGAAGCGGCGTCGGCCTTCACGACCTGGTCGAAGATGGTCTTGGCCTTATCGACGTCGTTCTGCGCGATATAGGCTTGGCCGAGAATCGAGAGCGTACCGGTCAGGTTCTTGGCCGGAGTTTTGCCCGCGAGAACCTGACCCTCGAAGTAATCGTAAGCGGTCTGGGTCAGCTTGGCGTTGGCGATGTACCCCTTCTGATTTCCCTTGGCCTGCGCGTCCTGGGCCGCGTGCCAGAAGTCCAATCCGAGTTCCTTGATGAAGTCGGTATTGGTCGTGGCGCCCTTCTTGTTGTATGCGGCCACTACCGCCTGCACGTCGCGCTGCACATCGTCGTAGCGGCCGAGCTGGTCGAGCGCCGTGATACGCCATTCCTGCACGTCGCTGAACTTATCGCTCATCGAAGGATACTGTGCCTCGTAGCCGTCGAGCAGGGAGGCAATCTCCTTGGGATCGCTACCCTTCTGGCCCTGCAGCAGGCCGGCCAACATGTAGATCGCGCGGCCCCTGGTGTCATGGATGAATTTCTTTTGCGCAGGGCTGCCGGCCACGCGTTCGGCCGCGGGCTCCATCTGGATGGTGTCGCGCAAATCCTTGATGGTCTGCGTACGGAGTTGATCCATGTTGACCGGCGGAGCGTTCTTGTTATTGCCGGCCGTCGCCAGTGCCTGATAATCGCACTCGGCGGAATTGTACTTGGCGGTGAAGCTGTACTCGTTCGAGCCGCTCACCTGCTGGTACATCTTGGCGGCATCAAGGAAGTTGCCCTGCCGCTGCAAACGCTCGGCCAGGCGGAAGCGCATCTCGGGTGCATACTGGCCGTTGCCGTACTTGGAAATGTAATCGGTCGCGGCCTTGACCCACTGGTCTTCGAGCTGGGTGTTTTTCATCCCGCTCGATTCCCACTGGCCGCGCGGGAGTTTGTATTTCATGTACGCGGCCCACTGCGCGTCAGCTCCGCCGGCGCGTTCAACGTCGGTCAGCAATTGCTCGACCTGGTCGTAGCGCTTTTCGTTGTAGAAGATGTCGGCGGCGTAGCGATAGCCCTTGGCGTACTTGGCGCTGCCCCGGGCCGCATCGACGTAATACTTCGCGGCGCCGGACTGATCCTTGCGCGCGAGCAGCACGTTGGCGCACAGCCATTTCTCGAACGGGTCAGGCGCGGCGCCGAATTCCTGCGCGACATTCTGCGAGTACTTCGAAACCGCCGCGACCGCGACCGCCCATTTTTCCTTGTCGCCCTCGGTGGCCTTGAGCTTCTCGACAATCTGGCTGTGGTAGGCCGCCTTTTTCGCGGGGTCGCGAGTGGCATTTTCGGCGGTGAACAACGCCTGCAATTGCAGCATCTCGCCACCGCCGCTGGCGCCGGTGGTATTGCCCAGGTACTTGGCGGCCTTGTCGGCTTCACCCATCTGCATATAGGTCGTGCCAAGCCCGGTTTTAGCGGGATTGTACTGCTCGGTCTGGGTGCCCCCTTCCATGATCGTCTTGAAGTCGGCGATCGCCTTGTCATACTCGGACTTGTCGAACTTGCCGAGTTCGCGTTCGGCGTAGGCGCGTCCCAGCAGATTTTCGCGCACCAGATTGGGCTCGAAGATTACCAGCGTGCTCTCGGTGAAGCCGTCGATCGCCTCGTTGAGCAGCTTCTTCGACATCGTGGAATCGCTCTGGTAAACCGTGGTCGCGCCCTGGAAGCGCAGCCACGAGAGCGGGTAGAGCGCCTGCAGCGAAAGCTTCTCTGGCTCGGTGTAATCGCACTGGCCACCGTTATCGATCGTCTCGATACAGTCGTCCTTCTTCTTTTTCCACGTGCTGTACATCGAGCTCAGCGCGTCATCGAGCTGATTGTAGGTTGGCCCGAGCGCCGAACGATCGACCTTGCCGCTCGACGCGACCTTGGCGAACTGCGCCTCGAGCCGATCGAGGCTATTGATAACCTCGCCTGCCGTCGTCGGATCGCTGCGGGCGGCGGACAGCTTGCCCTCGACACCCGAGAGCTGGGATTGCACGTCCCCGAGGCTCTGCGCGCGCACTGCGCCCGCGGCAAACACCATCGCGCCGATAACAACCATGGTCACCGACACGCGGTGAAAAATCGAAAGTGACTTCATTATTCTGTATGCCCCACGTGGTCTGGCCCGGAAAAGGCTTGCATTAAATAAGGATAAACCCCATTGATCGTCAAGCGACCTTCAATCTTTGCGTAACCGTGTTCAGATAGGCAAGCGAGTTAATCCTCGCCTCACGCGCGCTTCCAAGCACGGACGACGGCAGCGCCGGGTCGATCAGGACCGCGAACCACCCGAGCGCGCGTGCCGGCTCGAAGTCGTGATGGAGCGAGTCGCCCACGTGCATCGCGTCGGCCGCGGCGATCCCATGACTGGCCAGCGCGGCGTCGAAGATTTCGCGCCGCGGCTTGGCGTACCCCGCTTCCGACGAGATTGTGACCGACTCAAACAGTCCGCTGAACCCAAGCCCTTCGAGCAGCCGGTACAGGCGATAATCGAAATTCGAGATCACGCCCAGCTTGAGCCCCGACTGCCTGAGCCCCGTAAGCGTCGCGATCGCATCGGGATCGGCCTGCCAATTGGCAGGCGCGGCGAAATAGGCGAACAGAGCGTCGAAGAATCGGCCGAAATCAGCGAACTCACCGAGTCCCGCGAAGCTATCCTCGACCACCGCGCGCCACCATCCGCGCTCGAGCCGCCGCAGCTCATCGGCAGGATGTCCCGGACCAAACGCAATCACCGGCGCCGCCGCGAACGCGCGCCGAAACCCCGCGATCACCGCCGCCTCCGGCGCATCAAGGCCATGCGCGCGCGCGATTCTCGCGTAGCTGCGCCCGACCGGTTCGCGCGCCTCGAACAGGGTTCCGGCCGCGTCGAAGAATACCGCCTTCAGCATGATGCCCGAAAGAGACGCGACTACTCTTCCTGCTCAGCGCTCCAGAGCTGAATCAGCACGCCGAAAGCGTCACGCGGCGAAACGTATGCCTCTTTCTCGCCGCGCCAGTTGATCGATTCATCGACGACGCGCACGCCGCCCGCCTTGAGCCGCGCCACGGTGGTGTCGAAGTCGGCGAGCACCAGAGTGATATGATGCATCCCCTCACCGTAGCGATCGATAAATTTCCCGACGAAGTCGTTTTTGCCGCCGCCGGGCGGGCTCTGGATGAACTCGAGCTTGAAGCCCGCGACCTGCATATGCCCGAGCGCGAAGTTTCCGTCATCGACCAGATGCGGCTCGTGATCGATCGAGCTGGGGGTGAAGTACTTCGAGAAGAAGTCGTAGGCTTGAGGGATATCGCGGACCGCGAGCGAGACGTGATCGAACGCCGCGCGTCCGTCGCTCGGCGGCTTATGCTTGTGCTCAGCCTCGAAGTCCGGAACCTGCCAGAACTGGATTAGCGCTCCGAACGCGGAGCGCGGCGAGATGAACGCGGTCGCGGAGCCGGACGGATATTTTTGCTCATCGACGACCCGCACGCCTCCGGCGCGCAGTTTTTCGACGATCGGATCGAGATGGTTCACCTCGACCGACAGATGATGCAGCCCCTCGCCGTGGCGCTCGATGAATTTGGTGACGAAGCCGGGCTGGCCGGGCAAATCTTCGATCAACTCGACGACGAAACCGCCCAGGTGAAAATCCTGCCAGGAAAACGCACCGCTTACCTGATCGTCGCGGGTCTTGGGACTGCGCTGCTGGACGGGAAAATAGCGCGTGAAGAATTCGGCCGCGCGGTCGATTGATTTGACCGCGATCGACACGTGGTCGAAACGCATCCGGACCTCTGCTGGCGCAGCCATCGTGAACCGATCTCCTTTCCGGGCACCGGAATCCGCAACCGCGATGCGGCTTTCCGCGCCGATGCGCGTGCCGCGCTTAAGCCGCGCGGCGCAAACTGGCGATTATCACTCCAAGGATTTCGCGGCGCGAACCCGCCGGAAACAGCCATGGGTCGAGCACTCACAAAATCACGTTTCGCGCCCCCCGTCGAGTTCCCCCCGGCATCACGATGGGAGCGGCGCGCGGCAGATTCACTTCCACGCGCGGAGCCGCGGCCGAAATCGCGCCAGCAGCCGGAATGTGCTGCGCCAAACCACCGGCCATCCGTGGTGCATCTTGCTCGCGTAAACTCCGAGCGATTGTCCCGCACGTGAAAGGCGCGGCACGTCAAAGAAACTCGAGCCGGGCGCTCAGCCCCGACTCGCCGCCCGTCACGATGATATAGCCGCCACCCTTGAACGGTCCGGCATTGAAGATGCGCGTCGGGCCGATCGTGTCCTCGCCGGCGGATTCATGGATATGGCCCGAGATGCAGATCTCGGGCTTGACCTCTTCTATAAAGCGGCGCGCCGCCGAACTGCCGACCGGCTTGCCCGACAAAATCCGGTCGCACTTGGTCTCGATCGGCGGCGGATGACAGATCATCAGGAGCGGACGGGTGCCGCGCACCTGCTCGTAGGCGGCCCGCAGCGTCGCGTAAATTTCGTCTTCGGTCAGTTCGGTGGGGGTGTTAAACGGTGTGAAGTTCGAGCCGCCGCATCCAAAGATTCCGATTCCGTCAACGATCCGCCCCTTGCCATGCAGCGCGATTCCCTGCTCTTCCAGGTAGGGAATCGTCTCGCGGCGGTCCAGGTTGCCCGGCAGCGCAAGGATATTGGGGCATACGCCACGGACGTCGTCGAGCACCTTGCGCATCTCGTCGGGGCCGCCGAAATTGGTCAGGTCTCCAGACAGGATCACCAAGTCGCAATCGCGCATCACGGCGCCCATGCGATCGAGGTTGCGCGTCGCCATGTGGATGTCGCCGAACGAGATGATTTTCATCGCACCGCCATCGATCTTCGAGCTTAACGGAGTGCCGATCGCGCGGGTAGTGGCGGCTTGCGCGTGAGCGCACCGCGCGATTCGATTCTCTACCCGCGCGGCCGCCACGCACAAATATGCTCGCAGCGCCGGCTAGCGATGCTACCGGCACACCGCCGTGGCGCGGCAATTCAGCTTGTTGCTGAAATGACTGCCCAGGTATTCGAGGCCCGTGTTCGGGCAATAGGTCAACGCGCCAGGATGGTACCATCCGCCGAGCATCGTCGCGTCGTCGGCCGTTTCCTTCTTGTCGGGCGCGTCGGCCAGCCATTGGCCCTTTTTCTTGACCATGTAGATGGTCAGGCGGGTGGCTTCGTGTTTGGGGACGTCGGAAGAAACCGGCCTGAACATGGTGGCCGAGACGACCGCGTCCTTTTCGGTCGCGCGCAGCACCTTGACGTTTGAATCGTATGCGAGCGTGAGCTTGGGGCCGGTTTGCGCGGGGCGGAGTTGTTCCTTGGTCACCTTCTTTGCGTACTTCTTGACGACCATCGCCTTCACCGTGTCGGCGTCGTCATCGGCGATAGCCTTGAAAATCTTCTGCGCGGCCGCGACCAGCGCGGGGTCGGCTTTGGCCGCCATAGCCGTTTGCGCGCGCGCCATGTGGGGCGCCACCGCTATCAGCAGCGCAATCATGCATGCGGTCGAGACCGCGTAGAGCTTCATCGTCGGCTTCATCCTGTCCTCCGGGTTTCAGCCTAAGTAGCATCCGAAAATCCACCGCCGCAAGGGTTCGTGCGCCACCTGGCCGGGGCGGTCTGGTTCCATCGCGCGCACCCCGCTACATTCGAGGTGCGCGCCGCGCCGCGCTGCACGATGGATTTCCACGTAATCACACTGTTCCCCGAGATGTTCGAGTCGCCCTTTAGGGGCGGGATGATCGGCCGCGCGATCGAGCAGGGGATCATCGCCCTGCAGGTGCATACGCTGCGTCCCTATGGGCTTGGAAAATACAAGCAGATCGATGACGCCCCGTACGGCGGCGGCAGCGGGATGGTTATGCGGCCGGAGCCGCTTGCGGCGGCGATCGACACAGTCGTAGCGGCCCATCCTGGAATCTGGAAAGTCCTGATGACCCCGCAGGGCGAGGTTTTCGATCAGGCGATAGCGCGCGAGTTCTCGACGCGGCCCGGCGCGATCCTGCTGATCGCGGGACGCTACGAAGGAATCGACGAGCGGGTGCGCGCGATGGTCGATCAGGAAATATCAATTGGCGACTACGTGCTCTCGGGCGGCGAGCTGGCCGCGATGGTGGTGATCGAGGCGACCGGGCGTTTGATTGCGGGCGTGCTCGGCAATCCCGAGTCACTAAAAGAGGAATCGTTCGGCGAGCGCACGCTTGAGTATCCACAATACACGCGGCCCGAGGAGTTTCGCGGGATGCGCGTGCCGGAGGTTCTGCTCTCGGGCGATCACGGAAAGATCCGCGCCTGGCGCCAGGCCGAGGCGCGGCGGCGCACCGAGCGGCGGCGTCCCGACCTGCTCGAGCGGCGCAAGTTCTGAGCGTGGCGGATCTCTTTCTCGCGCTGATTCATTATCCGGTCGTCAATCGCAACGGCCAGGTGGTCACCTCGGCGATCACCAGTCTGGACATCCACGATCTCGCGCGCTCGGCGCGCACCTATGGAGTCCGCGCGTTCTTCATCGTGCATCCGATTCCGGAGCAGCGGGAGTTTGCCAAAAGCGTGATCGATCACTGGCGCTTCGACTTCGGCCGCGCCTTCGATTCGCGCCGGCGCGAGGCACTCGAACTGGTGCGGATCGTCGCGACGCTGGACGATGCGTGCGCGGCGGCGCAAGAGACCGCGGGCGTGCGGCCGTTGATCGTGCATACCTCCGCGCGGACCGAACGCGGCGAGTCGTTCGCATCGATGCGCGCGCGGCTCGAGACGCCCGGCGCGCCGCCCGCGCTGCTCATGCTCGGGACCGGATTCGGGATGACGCCCGAGATGGCCGCACGCGCCGATATTCTGCTCGAAGCGATTGCGGGCCCGACCGATTACAACCATCTGTCGGTGCGGGCCGCGGGCGCGATTATTCTCGACCGCTTGCGCGGCCGCTAACTGGCGCCGCCGCCGCGTGTTCAATGGTAAGGACGGCACTTGCCGCGAGCCGCGAAGTAGGCGCATAAATTGGCGCATCGGGGGGGACGCGGGACGTGATCAGGATTTCAGCCGCAAGCGTGGCGCGCGTGATTGGCGCGCTTGCGATCACGGCGATGATCGTGCTCGCGAGCGGATGCGCCGAAAGCGCGATCCGTTCGCCGATAGCAGCGGCGGCTGCGGCCTCCGATCCAACCTTCCAGGTGTTCCAGCACTGCCGCGAACTGGTGTGCACCCAAGCCGACATACCGCGATGCGACTTCTCCGAGGTCGTTGAGAGTGGCGGCACGAATCTCGAGCGCGAGGAATTCCACTGCGCGCGTTCCGGCCAGGGCACCCTGTGCGAAGAGCGGCGTCAGCTTATCGGCGCGGAAGATCAGACGCTAGAAGCTCAAGTGCTGAAATTCGGATGCTCGGGCGATCCGGTTCGGTGCCAAATGTTGGGCGGAGACGCACCGTGGGGCGCCGCACTCGAGCATCGCGAATCGAACCGGCAAGCGCTGACGTGCGGCGGCCCGCGTCCCGCCGGGCCGCCTCCGGCGCCGCATCCAGTTCCGGGCCCCGACACGGTGTAGGGCCGCAAGGCGCGCGTCATCGCCGGCTGATAGCGAAATCTCCGGGTTTCCCCGTGGCACAGGCTTTAGCCTGTGTCTCCCCGCACCGGCTGAAGCCGGCGCCACCAGGAGTGCTTGTTTCGGGCGGGCGGTTTGGATAGGTTTGGGTGCTCGACCCGGAAGACAACTCACATGAATAGCATCATCCAGAAGCTCGAAGATCGAGCCCTGCGCACCGACCTTCCTGAATTCCGCGTGGGAGACATGCTGCGGCTGCAAGTCAAGGTTCGCGAGGGCGAAAAGGAACGCATCCAGTCGTTCGAAGGCGTCGTGATCAAGATGAATCGCGGCGGAAATCGCGCGACCTTCACCGTGCGCAAGGTCTCCTACGGCGTCGGCGTCGAGCGGATTTTCCCGCTGCATTCGCCACGCCTGGAAAAGATTCAGGTGCTCTCGCGCAGCCGCGTGCGCCGCGCCCGGCTCTATTACCTGCGCGGCCGGCAGGGCAAGGCGGCGCGTCTCGACACGCAAGCCTGACGTGGTGCGCGGCTGCTCGGCCGCGTTCAATCGCTTCGGCCGATACCGGTCATCGAACAATTCCGGTCATCGAACGTTTCCTGACATCCGGACGTGCCCGTCGAAGTGCGCGCCTTCGCAGATGGTCAGGCTTTCGGCCTCGATGTTCCCATCGACGCGCGAGTGCGGCCCCAGCACGACCCGCTTCGAGCCGACGATATCGCCGCGCAGTTCGCCCATGATCAGCAGGCGCGGCGCGCGGACTTTGCCCTCGATCGTTCCTTCCTCTGAAATCACCACCAGCTCGGCCGACGAAACCTCTCCGCGGAAGCGGCCCTCAATTCTGACCGGCTCGTGAAACACCAGCCGCCCGGAGACGTTGACGTTGCGCCCGACGGCGACGCGGGTGCGCTCCTCGACCCACGAGGTGCCGGGATCGTTGGGAATCTTCGCGGCCGACGGCGCGGTATCGGGATGTCCGTTGTGCTCGGGAGAAGTCATTTTCCGGTGGCGCGGCGCGCGGCAGGCTCGCCTTGCTTATGGCGCGGGAAATACATGACACGCGACCGCGTGTCCACCGCGTCCGGCTATCAGCGCGGGCTCAGCCACCGTGCATTCATCTTTCGCATAGGGGCAGCGCGGATGAAAGGCGCAGCCCCGCGGAGGATCTACAGGGCTCGGCATCTCGCCGGGCAGCTTGACGCGTTCGGGCCTGCCGGCGGGATCGATGGTCGGGATCGCCGAGAGCAGCGCGCGGGTGTAGGGATGGCGCGGGTTCGCGTAAATCTCCTCGCGCGTCGCAAGTTCGACAATCTTGCCGAGGTACATGATCGCGACGCGGCGGCTGATGTGCTCGACGACGCGCAGATCGTGCGCGATGAACAGGTAGGTGAGCTTGAGCCGCTCCTGCAAGTCTTGCAGCAGGTTGATAATCTGCGCCTGGATCGAAACGTCGAGCGCCGAAACCGGTTCATCCAGCACAATAAAGCGCGGTCCGACCGCGAGCGCGCGCGCGATGCCGACGCGCTGGCGCTGTCCGCCCGAGAATTCGTGCGGGTAGCGGTTCATCGCATCGGCGCCAAGCCCAACCATCTCGAGCAGCTCGGCGATCCGGCGCTCCTTTTCCGCGCCGCGCGCGAGCTTGTGAATCTCGATTCCTTCGCCGACGATCGCGCGCACCTTCATTCGCGGGTTGAGCGACGCGTACGGATCCTGGAAGACGAGCTGCATCTCACGCCGCAGCGCGCGCAGCTCAGCGCGGCCGAGCGAGCGCAGATCGCGCCCGTCGAACCAGACCCGCCCGGCGCTCGGCTCGACCAGCTTCAGGATCAATCTGCCGAGCGTGGATTTTCCCGAGCCCGACTCGCCTACCAGGCCGAGCGTCTCGCCGGGAAAAATTTCGAGGTTGACGCGCGTCACCGCCTTGACCGTCAGCCGCTTGCGCGCAAACAGCGGGTCGCCGCCGGCTGGAAACTCCTTGCTGAGATTTTCGGCGCGGACCAGCGCGGCGCCCGCGGATACGGGCGCGGACGGCTCGGCGCCAGGCGCAAGATCAGACGCGGATACAGGCGACATAATGGTTGGGGGCCTTCGCCTCGAGCGGCGGAATGGATTGCGCGCACTCGGCCACCGCAATCGGGCATCGCGGATGAAACCTGCATCCGGAGGGCGGCCTGAGCGCACTCGGGATCGAGCCGGCAATCGCCTGCAAGCGGCGCTTTTGCGCGCCCGCGATTCCGGGAATCGATTCCAGCAGGCCGCGGGTATACGGGTTGAGCGGATTCTTGAACAGGTCGCGCGACGACGCCTGTTCCATCACGCGCGCCGAATAGAGAATCGTCACGTCGTCAGCGTACTCGGCGACAATCCCGAGATCATGCGTGACCAGAATCACCGCCAGGCCCAGGCGTCCTTGCAGCTCGCGAATCAGGTCGAGAATTTGCGCCTGGATAGTCACGTCGAGCGCGGTGGTCGGCTCGTCCGCCACCAGCACCTTTGGATTGCACGCCAGCGCCATCGCGATCATCACCCGCTGGCGCATGCCGCCCGAAAGCTGATGCGGATAGTCGCCGATTCGGCGCTCCGGGTCGGCGATTCCAACCATCCTGAGCGCCTCGATCGAGCGCTCGCGGGTTTCGCGGCGTCCGGTATGCTGATGCAGCCGCACGGCCTCGCCAACCTGGCTGCCGATCGTGAAGACGGGATTGAGCGAGGTCATCGGCTCCTGAAAAATCATCGCGATCCGCGCGCCGCGAATCGCGCGCATCTCGGGCTCGGGAAGTTTCAGCAAATCTTGGCCCTCGAAAAGAATCTGGCCGCCGGTGATTCGCGCCGTCTCAGGGAGCAGGCGCATGATCGACAGCACGGTCGCGGTCTTGCCTGAGCCCGACTCGCCGACGATGCCCATCAGCTTGCCCGCTTCGACCGAGAAGCTCACGCCGTCAACCGCGCGAACTTCACCCTCACCGGTAAAGAACGAGGTACACAGCGATTTGACTTCGAGCAGCGGCGGCACAGCGGATTTAGGGTAGCATCGCGCGCGCATCCGGGAACAGACGGCACGGCGCGCCGCGTGTGGCCGCATCCATTGGTGGGGCGGGCGGACGAGCCGTCCGCCCCCACTGGCATATTGCTTTTTTCTGTCAGTGGCGGCCGACGGCTCGTCGGCCTGCTGGGCAAGCAGAGGCGATGCGGGAGAGGCGAGCGAGACATCCTCCCGCGTGAGGAACGCTACCCCAGTTTCTTACCTGACGTGTCGTGACCCGCGTCGCCTGCCCTGCTACCAATGACCAGCGATGCTCATTGCGCGTTCGACGGGTCGAGGCGGTCGCGGAGATGGTCGCCGAGGAAATTGAACGACATCACTGTCAGAAAGATGAACACACCCGGAATCAGAATCCACGGATAGCGCGCCAGGCTCTGCACGTCCTCGGCCTGCGCGAGCAGGTTGCCCCACGACGCGGCAGGCTCCTGGATTCCGAGCCCGAGCAGTGACAGCGCGCTCTCACCCAGAATGAAGCCCGGAATCGACAGCGTAGCGGCGACGATCGCATAGCCCAGCACCGACGGAATCACGTGCCGCGTGATAATCCGGAAGCGCGAGCTGCCTAGCGCGCGCGCCGCCTCGACATACGGCCGCGAGCGCACCGAGGCCGCCATCCCGCGGATGATCCGCGCCAGCCCGGCCCAGCCGATGAAGCTCATGATCGCGATAATCATGAAGAACGTCTCGACGGTGCTCATCCCGGCCGGGATGATCGCGGCCAGCGCGAGCAGGAAATAGAACGACGGCAGCGACATCTCGATCTCCGACCAGCGCATGATCAAATTGTCCACCAGCCCGCCCATGTATCCGGACAGCGCGCCGATCGTGATGCCGAGCGAAAAGCTGATCGCGACGCCGATCAGTCCGACCAGCATGCTGACCCGCGAGCCATAAACGATGCGTGAGAACAGATCGCGTCCCAGGCTGTCGCTGCCCATCAGGTAGAAGGGATCTTTGGGCGAGTCGGTGGTGAACAGATGCCCGCGCGACAGCAGATGCACGTAAGTGCGGCGCGCCGGATCGGGCGCATAGTCGCGCTCGAGCGGATCGACCATGCGCATCGGATGCGTGTAGAAAAAGCCGTGCGCCCAGTCCGCCGGCGCGCAGACATGCAGGCGCATCGGCGGACAATCGGGCATCGCGCGATTCTGATAGGTGTCATCGTAGGGCGCGAAAAACGGCGACGCCGCGGCGAGCAGATAAAAGAGCGTCAGGCACAGTGCCGAGGCGCGCACCGTCCACGACGCCAGCCGCCATTCGCGCGCGACCGCGGCGCGGCGAACGGGGAGAGCGGCCGCAGGCTCCGCCATCAACTGCGCGACCGCGCTCACTGCTCCGCCACCGAGGAAAAATCGACCCGCGGATCGACCGCGACCAGCGCCAGATCCGCGAGCAGGTTTCCGGCCAGCAGCAGCACCGTGCCGACCAGCACCGAGCCCATCACCAGGTAGATATCAAGCTGGCGCACGGCGTCCAGCAGCAACAGGCCAAGGCCTTGCAGGTTCATGACCGCTTCGACCAGCGCGGCGCCGCCGAGCAGATCGCCCAGCGAGTAACCCGCCATCGTGACGAACGGATTGAGCGCGTTGCGCAGCACGTGCTTGTAGATCACGACGCGCTCGGACAGGCCCTTGGCGCGCGCGGTGCGCACGAAGTCGGCGTTTTTGATCTCGAGAATCTGCGAGCGCATCAGCCGCATCAGCCCCGCCATCCCGGCCGTGCCGAGCACGAACACCGGCAGAATGAGATGATTGATGCGGTCGGCGATCCGCGACCAGAAGTCCAGCGTCGAGTAGTCCACCGAATAGCTGCCGCCAATCGGGAACCATCCGGTCTGCAACGCGACCCACATCATCAGGAAGGCGAGAAAGAAATTCGGCACCGACATCCCGAAAAACGCCAGGAACGAGAGCACGCGGTCCCAGATCGAGTTCTGGTTGACCGCGACGACGATTCCGATCGGAATCGCGATGACCCACGAAAACAGCATCGCGCATCCCGACAGGATGATCGTGTTGATCGCGCGCGATCCGATGAGCGCGGTGACGTTGACCCGGTAGGCCAGCGAGATCCCGAGGTTCAGATGCAGCACCGCCCACAGCCACTTCAGGTAGCGGACCCATAGCGGCTGATCGAGGCCGAACTGCGCCTCCATCTGCTTGATCACCTGCGGCGAGATGCGCGGGTTGAGTTTCAGCGTCGAGAGAAAATTTCCCGGCACCAGCGACATCACCAGAAACGACAAAAAGGTGATCCCGATGATGAGCGGGATCATGTTGATCAGGCGGCGGATTAGAAAGCGTCCCATGGGTTGAGTCCGGCCGGGCCCGCGCGATCGGGCGCGCGGCATTTCAGTTCGGTTTGAATTCGGTCCATTCGGGATGGTACAGCCCCCAGACCGTCGGCTGGTAGTTCTCGAGCGAATTTTTCCACGCCGCGTAGCGCGTCTGGCGCACGGTTTCGATAATCGGCAACTGCTCGTGCAGGATTTCCTGGATCCGCCAGTAATACGGCGCGCGCTTCGGCGGGTCCATCACGGTGGTGCCCTGGTCCATGAGCTGATCGATCTCCGCTTCCCACGGCGTGGCCGGAGTATTCTGATTCGGGTACCAGATGTGCAGATTGCCCGATGAGCGCAGGAAATCGGCGCCGTCGTTGGGCTCGAAGCCGCCGGTGAAGCCCATCAGGATACAGTCCCAGTCGAAAGTCGAGTCGAGCTTTTCAACCAGGGTCTGGAAATCGAGCGGCCGGAAGTTCACCTGGATTCCAAGCTTCGAGAGATCCTGCTTCAAGATCGCGCACATCTGCTGGCGCTCCTGCGAATCGGCGTTGGTGGTAAGCGTGAACACGATAGGGTTGCCGTGCGAATCCACCCGCACGCCGGGACGCGCCAGATGGTACCCGCCCGCTTCGAGCAGCCGCGCGGCCTCGCTCAGGTCGTAATCATAATCCTTCAAATTCGGATTGTGGAAAATCTTGTTGGCCGGCGATATCTCGGCGACCGCCGGAACCGCCAGGCCGTGGTAGCACAGGTTGATGATCCCCTGCTTGTCGATCGAGTGCGCGATCGCGAGCAGAAAATTTTTATCGGTGAACCACGCAAGCTTGGGATCCGCCACGCCGTGATGCACGAAATGTTTCGGATTGCGATTGAACGAAAAGAACAGCTCGCCCGTATCGATGCCGATTTTCGCAACCATGATTCCGAGCGCGCCCGCCTTGTCCTTCAAATCGATCACGTCCTTGGGGCGCGGCGCGTAAACGTCGGTCTGGCCGGACAGGAATTTCAGGTAGTCGGTGTTCTGATCCTGAACGATGATCAGTGCGCGGCCGTGCAGGCGCGGCAGCTCGCCGCCGTGCGCGTCCTTCATCCAGAAGTCGGGATTGCGCTGGTACTGGACGACCTGGCTCTGCACGTAGCGCGTCATTTTGAAGGAGCCGTCGCCGACCAGCTCACGCGGGGGAGTGTTGATTCCCCATATCTGATTGAACCTGCCGGCCGCGTACGCCGGGCCGAGCGTATGCTCCGGCAGCACGGTGATTCCCGCGGCTTCGTACAGCAGCGGCGCGAACGGGCGCGGCAGACGCATCGTCAGCGTGTAGTTATCGATCAGGTCGGACTCGATCTCCTTGCCATCGATCAACAGGCTCGGGCGGATGCTGTTGGCGATCTTCGGGTCGTAGATGACCTTCATCGTGAAGGCGACATCACGCGCGTCCAGCGGCGCACCGTCGAACCATTTGAGCCCGTGGCGCATGTGGAACGTGATGCTCTTCTGATCGGGCGCGATATCCCAGCTCTCGGCCAGGCCGGGCTCCGGCAGGAGCGTCTTGACGTTGACGCGGATGAGGCTCTCGAACAGATCGCCTACAACCGCGCCCGAGGTCGCGTCGGTGATGAGAATTGGGTTGAAGGTGCGCGGATCGGCGGAGGTCGCGTCGTAGAGAATCTGCTCGCGCGCGTGATCGATCTTCGGCCGATTGACCCGGCATCCCGCCGCGCACGCAAGAGCCGCCAGCATCAGCGCCGCGGCGGCACAGGCGCGGCGCACTGCGGGCGCAAGAATCGTTCGCGAGGGTTTAACGGCGCGCGCACTCATCAGGTTCGTCCCGCGCCACGCCGGAGCGCGCATCGGGCCGGATCAACTTTAGCTGGCCCGGGGCGTGCGCGTAAGACTGGCGGCACGCCGGCACGGTCCGCGGTTCGCGCACCATCGTGGCTATTGGCCGGATGCGGCGGCGGGAGGCGCGAGGTCGAAGACTGACGCAGCTATCTGGCCGTTGACGATTGGCCGATCGTAGTGAAACGTCAAGTGGCTGTGCGCGAGCGGAAAATCCGCCTCGACGACATACGGAAACATCAGCCCGCCGATATCGTGATACTCGCCATAGCGAACCTCGTACACGACGGCGCCGGCACTGTCGCGCCGCCGGACCATCGCCAGATTCCCGTCCACGAACCCGAGCTCGCGCATCGTGCCGTCGGCCGACGGCCACGCTCCGACGGTCATGGTGGCGGCGCTGGTGGCATTGATATTCTCAGCGGTGACGGCGGCCGGAGCACGCGCAGCGATAAGTTCGGAATCCGGTGCGATTCCGAGCAGCAGAGTGACGGCGTCGGCCGGCGCCATCGGAATCTGCACGAAACGGTCAAGGGTTTCGGCGGTCGCGGCGGCACGGATGAGCTTGTTCTTCGCAGGCTCGAAGATTTCGAGCTGGCCGCCGTGGGTGGCCACGATCAGCGCGACGCCGAATGGCGACATGGCCTCGACGCGCAGGCTGGCGGGGCGGCTGACGGTGATATTCTCGCGCGCCTTCGCGTGGCGATCGGGCGCGCTGTACGACATTATCGCCCCGGTCTGCATCGAGGTCAGCGCGCGGTCGCGCTCGGCCAGCCGCGCGGTCAGGGCGCCGAGCGCGGCGGCCTGGCCGACGGGAGCAGCAGCAGGCAACGCCGATGCGGGAGGCGCGACGCTGGCGCACGCGGGCAAGAGCAATCCGGCGGCGAACAGCGCTATCGCCAAGCCGGCGCGCGGCATACGAAGGGTCTCAGCCTCAGCGGCGGCCCTAATGCCCTGCGGCATTCTGCGAGTTCTCGAGAACCTGGATCTTGTCCTTCAGGCGGGCGACCTGCTGGGTCTCCTGCGATTTCTTGAGCGCGTCCTGATACTCGTGCGAGGCGGCTTGCAGCTTGCCGATCTTCTGATAGGCGTCGCCGAGATGCTCGGTGATGGTGGGATCGCTGTTGGTCAGGTTGACGGCGCGTTCGAGCTCCTCGACCGCGTGCTGGTAGTCGCCCTTCTGGTAGTAAACCCATCCGAGGCTGTCGATATAGAAACCGTCCTCGGGCTCGATATCGAGCGCGCGCTTGATGAGCTTTTCGGCCTCGTCGAGGTTGGTGCCCTCCTCAGCGTAAGTGTAGCCGAGGTAGTTGAGCGCCTGCGCGTTGGCGGGATTGATCGCGATGGCCTTCTTCATCTCGACCATTCCGTCGGTGCGCTGCTTGTCCTGATCGAGCACGGCGCCCAGAGTGAAATGATACTTGTCGTTCTTGGGGTCGAGCGCGACCATCTGGCGCGCTATCGAGATCGCGTCGGAATAGTCCTTTTTCTCCTGATAGACCCCGACCAGGAAGCCCATGATCTCGGGGTCGTCGGGTTTCTTGACCAGCGCCTGATTGAGCGCCGTAATCGCGGGTTCGTAGTTGTTCTGCTTGTCGTAAACGTAGGCTAGCTGGAGGCGCGATTCGACGTAATGGTCGTCGGAGTCGGGGATTTTGTTGAATTCCGCGATCGCGCGATCGTTCTCGTTCAGTTCCGTGTACGCGGTGCCCAGATAGTAGCGCACGCGCATGTTGTTGGGCTCGGAGCCGAGCACCAGGTTGAATTCGGTGGCGGCCTGATCGAAGTCGCCGCGGCGGAAATAGAGCAGGCCAATCTTGGTGCGGGTGTCAACCGGATTGGTCTCGATTCCCTCGAGCTGCTTGAGTTCGCCGAGCGCCTGGTCGTACTTTTTCTGGCCGACATAAACCTCGGCCAGGCGCTTGCGCACGAACTCGTTGTTGGGATTAATCTGGATGATCTTCTTGTAATAGGCGGTCGCCGCGTCGGGCTTATTCTGCAGAATCCGCAGCGTCGCCAGATCGAGCATCACCAGCTCGGAGTCCGGATTCAGTTCGAGCGCCTTTTGGTAATACTGGTCGGCCTGATCGTACTTCTTGGCCGCCACCATCACGCGGCCCGCGTAGTAGTAGCCGAGGAATGAATTGGGATCGAGCCCGATCAGATGCTGGAAGGTCTTCTCGGCCTCGTCGAATTTGTGCTGCTTGGCGTACAGCGTGCCGAGATACAGATAGGCTTCCTGATTCTGCGGGCTTTCCTGCAAGACCTGCTGGTAGTCGGCCTCGGCAGTGACGTCGTCGCCGAGCGCGCCGCTGATTCCGGCCGCCAGCAGGCGCGCATCGACCGAATCGGGCTTGTCCTTGAGCGCTTGATTGACTTGGGCGAGCGCCTCTTTCAGGCGCCCGTCGCGAACATAGAGGGTGGCCAGCCGCACGCGCAGCGTTGCGTTGCCGGGATCGGCGGCGACGGCATCTTCGTAACCCTTGAGGGCGGCTTCGTGGTCGCCTTCGTCCGATGCGTACTCGGCGACCAGGAACGCACCCATCGCCTTCGCATCGGCCGGAATCGGGACGTTCGGCGCTCCGCCAAATGCGCTGTCGCCGCCTCTATTGACCGTCTGCGCGGCCATCCCGCGCATCTCCCGCAACTGGTCGCATCCAGCGGCCACTGCAAGGCAGGCGATAAGCGCGGCGAGCGCGCAGGTTGAGAGTAGTTTCATGTAGAGACGAGAGATTCGGGAAGTAATCTCGTTTACAGCTAACACCACGTAGTCCTGATCGTCAACGTATAGCACGGGGCGCATCGACGGCGCGCCCGCACCGCCGCTATATTATATGCTATGCGGGTGCGGATGCGACCGCATTATTAGGCCCGCGGCGCGGATGCCCGCTTGCTCATCCGGCCCGGCTCCGATAGAGCCTTTTTCCGGAACTCCGTTGTCCATCCACGAAGAACTACGACCCGCGCCGCGCAAGGTTACCACCCGCGCCGCTGGCGGCGGCGCCAGCGCGCCGCGCCGCGCGCTGGGACTGCCCGCTCTCGTCTGCCTGATGTTCCTGGTCGTCTCGGGGGGCGCCTATGGGCTGGAAGACGCGGTGCGCATAGGGGGACCGAAGCTGGTCCTCATCCTGTGTATCGTCGTGCCGCTGACGCTCAGCCTGCCGACCGCCCTGATGGCGGGTGAGCTGACGGCGCTGATGCCGCTCGAAGGCGGGTTCTATTTCTGGGTCAAACGCGCGCTGGGGCCGTTTGCGGGCTTCGCCGAAGCCTACCTGACGATTCTCTACACGGCGGTGGACATGGCGATCTATCCGGTGCTGTTCGCGGCGTATTTGTCGTTTATCGTGCCGGTCGGACCGCTCGGCCAGGTCGCGATCGGAATCGGCGTGGTGTGGTTGTCGGGCCTGCTCAATATCGCCGGCGTGCGTCCGGTCGGCGAGGCTTCGATCGCGCTGGCGATAATCCTGATCGCGCCGTTCGTCGCGATGGTCGTGCTCGGGTTCGGAAAGATCGCGCACTTCGCGATCCCGACAGCGCCGATGTTCGGCGCCGATCCGATGGGCGCGTTGGGCGCGGCATTGATCGTCGTTATCTGGAATTTCGGCGGATGGGAAAACCTGAGCGTAGTCTCGGCCGAGATCAATAATCCGCGCCGCAACTATATCCGCGCGATCGCGGTCGCGATGCCGATAATCGTCGCCGGATACCTGCTGCCGCTGATGGTCTGCCTGTCGGGCGCGACCGGCGCGGCGAACTGGCACGAGGGATGGTTCGCGCACGAAGGCGCGCGCGTAGGCGGGCCGATTCTCGGGACCGCGCTCGCGATCGGCGGCAGCGTGATGGCGTTCGCGGTGTTCGAGGCCGCGATGTTGTGGGTCTCGCGGATGCCGTTTGTGCTCGCGCGCGAGGGCTATCTGCCCGCGCCGCTCAGCGAGGTCTGGAGCACGACGGCGACGCCGGTCAAGGCGATAGTCGCCTCGTGCGTGGTCTTCACGCTTTTGATTCCGCTGGGCTTCGTCGCGCTGGTGGTGCTCGACGTGTTCTTTTACATGGCGGCGCTGGCGCTCGAGATGGCGGCGCTAATCCGATTGCGCAGGCTCGCGCCAAATCGCCACGGGATGTTCACCGTGGGCGGCGGCAGTATCGGGCTGTGGCTCACCGCGGGGTTGCCGATCTCGACCTGGGTTGCGACCTTCGCGCTGGCTCTGGGAGCGGGCGGCGCCCAGCGCGATTTCATGATCGCGATCGCACTGTCGCTCACCGTATGGCCCGCCTACGCGCTCACGCGCCGCCGCTGGGGCGGCCCACGTCCCAACCGTATCACGGAACCTAGCACCTGAGGCGCGAATTTAGAGCCTCTTGGTCTCTAAGTGCGACGCTCAACACGCGCGAAGGGCAGGCCGACAAGCTGCTTTCAATCAGGATTAACTAACCGGGAGAGCCACCTCTTTCGGCGGATCCGAGGCCGCCTTTAGACGATAGGGTTCCATGCTCACTTGAAGCCAGCTCGTTCTCTCCTGATAGTTGACAAGAGAATAGAATTCAGCGCAGTCTCCGGTCCTCTCGCCATCTTGGGGGCGCACATGGGGGACACACGTCGATGAAATCGAATGACGAGCAGCATACAAGTGGCTCCGGTTGTCTGAACAGATTTCCCCGATTTATAAGTGGACTCCGGGGTGGTTAAGCGAGGTGCAGAGTTGTCCACGGCGGCGGTCGGCGCTTGCGACGAACCGACCGCCGCGGTGGGCAACTCGGGGCGCA
>DATKSQ010000142.1:0-58204 GCA_035531615.1 Binataceae bacterium (SeqCode) | reverse complement strand
GGTGCCCTGGATCACGGCGTGCAGCGCGATCTGGATCTCGGAAGCGTCGAGCCCGTAGCGTGCGGCGGACGATTCGCTGACCAGCAGCTCCTCTTCCGGGGTGCTGAGCACGACGCCATCGAATACGTCCACCAGGCCGGGAATCTTGCGCAGCCGGGCGGCGACGCGGCGCGCGGTCGCCTCGATCTGATTCTGATCCGCGCCGAAGATTTTGACCTCGATCGGCTGCGGTGTGCCCGACAGATCGCCGAGCAGATCCTGGAGCATCTGCGAGAACTCGACTTGCACGCCGGGCACGGACGCGAGCACTTGGCGGCGGACCGAATTGCTAATCTGGTCGATTCCGCGGCTGCGCGCGGCCTTGAGCCGGACCGAGAAGTCGCCGGTGTTCGATTCGCTTAACTGGAAGCCGAGCTGAGCGCCGGTGCGACGCGAGAATGCGGCGACCTCGGGAGTGGCGATCAATATCTGCTGGATACGGCCGAGCATCGCCTGCGTATCGGCGAGCGTGCTCTGGGGCGGCGTGATGTAATCGAGCACAAACTCGCCCTCGTCGAGCGCCGGCAGATAATCGGTCCCGACATGTTCATACATCAGCGCGGCCCCCGCGATCGCCGCCGCCGCAAGGATCAGCGACAGCGCGGGAAACCTGATGAATGGCCGCAGCGTCGCCAGGTATCCATCGCGGATGAAATCGAACATGCGGCCGGACTCGCGGCTCTTGCGGCGCATCGGCTCGACGATCATCTCGAGGGCGGGCGTGAAGTAAAGCGCGAGCGCCAGCGAGATGGCAAGTCCCGCGCCGAGCGTCGCGGCCAGCGAGCGAAAGAACACGCCGGTCACGGCGCTTAAGAACACCAGTGGCGCGAACACCACGATCACCGTCATCGTGGACGCCACCAGCGCGCGCGACAGCTCGGTCAGCGCGGCGGGAACCGCGTCGGCGGTCGCCATGCCGGCGGCGCGCGCGCGATGGATCGCCTCGATCATCACGATCGCGTCGTCGATGAACAGCCCAATCCCGGCCGCGAGTCCGCCGAGCGTCATCATGTTGAAGGTGAGCCCGGCGCCCTTCATCACGACGAAGGTGATCGCGAGCGTGCAGGGCACGACGATCGCGGCAACCATCGCGCTGGCGAGGCTGCGGGTGAAGGCGAACACGACCAGCACCGCGAGCACCAATCCGAACAGGATCGCATCGCGCACGCTCAGGAAAGATTCGGTAACCAGCGCGGATTGATTGTAGGAGAACGAGAAATCCACGTCGGGATAGCGCTGGCGCAGCGTATTTACGATCGCGCGCGTCTCGGCCGCGATCGCGACGGTGTTGCCGGCGGGCTGGCGCGAGATTCCAACCAGCACCGCCGGACCGTGCTCGGACGCGGTGCGGACGTAGTCCTCGCGGATCCCCATCTCGACCGCGCCCACGTCGCTGATGCGCACCGGGGCGCCGTGGTCGCTGGCGACGGGCAGCGCGGCCAGTTCCGTGGCCTCGCGCACGTCGGTGGTGACGACGGTCAGGAGCATCCGATGCTCGTCGAGCACGCGGCCGGCGGACGCGACGATATTGGCCCTGGCAAGGCCGTCAACGATCTCCTGCGGCGAGAGATTGTGCTCGAGCATCCGCGCCGGATTCAGCCGCACGACGAACTCCCGGTATTTTCCGCCCACCACTTCGACCCGGTACACGCCGGCGATCCGATGGAAGCTCGGCACGACGTCGTAGAGCGCGATGTCTGTGAGATCGGGAAGGCTGCGGCCGCGCGAGCTCATGCTCACGTCGATAATTGGAAAGGTGCCGCTGGTCAGAAGCCGGGTCGCGACGACGGTTCCGGCGGGCAGCCGCACGCGGACTTCATTGAGCGCCGCGTTGAGGAGCTGATACGCGGTGGTCGGATTGACCGACGAAGAAAACGTGACATCGATCTCCGAGCTGCCGCGCGTGGTCGTCGAACGAACCAAATTGACGCCCACCACCCCGTATGCGGATTCTTCGAGCGGGCGCGTAACGCTCACCAGCATCTGTTCGGCGGGCAGGTCGCCGCTGTCGGCGAGGATAATCGCTCGATCGAAGGTAATCTCGGGAAACACCGAGGTCGCGATCGAGAAGGCGAGGATCACCCCCAGCGCGCTGAGCGCCAGCACGGCGAGCACCGCCAGCGTCGAATTGGCGCGCTGCACGGTTATGCGCCTGCGACCTTGACTTGCAGGCCGTCGGACAAGGCGTAGCCGCCCGAGGTGATTATCTGCTCGCCGGCCTTGATCCCGCTGGTGACCTGCACGTGATCGCCCTGGCGGATGCCAAGCGTGACGGCGACGCGATGGGCGCGGCCGTCGGCTCCGGCCACGAAGACGTGGTATCGATTCGCGCCCGCGTCCTGAAACAGCGCCGCGGCGGGAATCACGATCGCGTCAGGAACCTCTGCGACTGTGATTCGCGCTTCGACCGGCGCGTCGCTCTGGCGGATTCCCTGCGCGCCAACAAAATCTATCCTGACCGGCGCGGTCGCGCTCCGCGGATCAAAGGTGGGAAATATCGCCGTGACCCGCGCGGGAAACTCGGCGCCCGGACTCAGCGGCGAGGTGACCGTTGCGGGCATTTTGGTATTCAGCAGATGCAGCTCGTCGATCGGCACGGCGGCATTTACATAGATGCTCGAGGGATCGACCAGGTCGGCGATCGTGTCGAGATAGTTAACCATCTGGCCGGCGACCACGGGCGGTGCGGCAACCACCCCGGATTGGGGAGCGACGACCGGAATTCCCGGACTGTGGTCGTAGCGGGCAACCGACTTCGCCAGCGCCGACGAGTCCTGCGGATCGAGCTTGCGTGCGACGGCCAATCCGGCGCGTGCGGCCTCGATCTCGCGATTGACGACGCGCGCAATCACCTGTCCCTTGCGGACGAAATCGCCGTTCTGGATATGGATGCCGATCACGCGGCCGCTGGCTGGCGAGCGAATCGTGATATGCGCGAGCGCGACGGTGCTGCCCATCACGTGCAGCTCCTGGCGCATCGCAACGACGCTCGCACGAGCGGCGGTAACCAACAACACCGGAGCCGGCGCGGGAGCCTTGGAATCATCGTCACTCGGCCGCGTGCCGCCGCATCCCGCCATGATGAGCGTCGCAAGGGCCGTCGCCGCGAGCATCGGGCTGAATCGCCGAAGCCTGAATGCGCGGCCGATCATTGCACCCTGCCGGCGAGCAGCAATGATTCCGCGGCCGCCTCGCGAGCGCCGAACTCGTAGGCGTAGCGCTGGAGGCGAAGTTGTTCCGCTTGCTGGTAGGCGTCGAGCACCTCGAGCACGGTGGCGCCGCCACCGCCCAGAAAGCGCGTCCAGGTAAGGGCGAACGCGTCGTCGGCGGTGGGCTGCGCGCGCGCCAGAATTTTTAATTGATCGCTGACCTGCTGATAGCGCAACGCGGCATCACCGAGTCTGCGCTCGAGCAGGAACTGCGTCTGGCGCATCTGCGCCTGCGCGGTCTGCTGCTTGGCGAGAGCCTGATCGATATGGGCATTGATCAGCCCGCCCTCGAACACGGGCATCGAGATCACTCCATCATAAGATGCGCCGAAATTGTGATTGATGGTGGCGACCGGATCGATTCCCAGAAACCCGGTGGTCAACGCGACCTGAAAGGTCGGCAGGCGTTCGGTGCGTGCGGCGCGTACCTGCTGCGAGGCGGCCGAGATCGCGCGTTTCGCGACCTGGATCGAGGGACTCTGCGTGATATCGCGGGCGGGCGGCGGTGGCAATCCGTCGTCGTCAGCGACCTCGATATCAGTCGCGTCGAAGTCCCCGATCAGCGAGCCCAGGTTGGCCGAAGCGCGGCGCACGTCACCCTGCCCGCTGGCGAGCGCAAGTTCAGCTGAATCGCGCGCGCTGCGTATCTTGAGGGCATCGTTTTCGATCGCGCGACCGCTTTTGAGCAGCTCTTCGATGGTCGCGACGTAGCGGTTCAGACGGTCGCGGCTGCCGGACAGCTCGCGTTCGGTCGCGCGGGCGCGCAGCAGATCGTAGTAGGCGGCACGGGTGTCAAAGGCGATTTGCGCGCGCGCCGCGGCGACTCCGAGCGTGGCGGCTTCGCTGACGTAGCGCGCCGCGCGATAGCGTGCGGCGCGGCGGCCCCAATCGAAGGCGGTGTAATCCAGCGCGAGCATGGCGCTGCTCAGGCCGCGGTTGGTGATGACCGGGTTGTAGCCGGGCGCCTGATAGTACTCGGTGCCGGCGCTGATGCTGGGGAACAGCGCGGCGCGCTGCTCGCGGGCCCGGGCTTCGGTCAGGCTGCTGGTTCCGGAAGCCATCGCGATCGACGGAGCGAAGCGCAGCGCCTTATCGATCGCATCGTGCAGCGTCAGCGGAGCCGCCGAAACGGAAGCGCCGCATAGCAGCATGATGACCCCGGTGACCGCGAGCACGCGGAATTGATGACGGGGATTTATCATACCGGGAAAACTAACATCGGACGCCGGGGCAAGCCTAGTGAATAAATGTTAAGCAACGTGTGCGCTTTCGCTGAGCTTTGCGCTCTCGGAAGGTTGCAGCGCGCGGGTTCCGCGCAGCGGCAGCTTGACCACGAACACCGCGCCGCCACTGGGCCGGTTCGCGGCGGCGATCTGCCCGCCATGATAGCGCGCGATCTCGCGGCACAGGCTCAACCCCAGTCCGCTGCCCTCGCCGCCAGCGTGCGCGCCGCGAAAAAACCGCTCGAACACCAGCGCCAGCTCGGCGGGTTCGATTCCCGGTCCGGTGTCCGCGACGCGCAGTAACGCGCGGCCGTCGATGCTGGCGAGCCCGACTTCGATTTTGCCGCCCGGGGGGGTGAACTTGAGCGCGTTGTCGATCAAATTGATCAGCAGGCGGCGCAGATGCGCGGCGCTGCCGTCGATTACGGCAGCGGCCAGATCCGTGGATCGAAGCTCGATATTTTTCGCGGTGGCCAGCGGCTCGACAGTCGCGGTGACCTCGGCCACCAGGGCGCGCAGATCGACCGGCTTGCGCTCGATCGCGACCTCGCCGCTGAGCCGCGCCAGCATCAGCAACTCCTCGGCGATCTTGCACAGGCCGATAACCTCGCGATGCGCACTTTCGAGCGCGGCGCGATTCTCGGCGCCCGACCTTTCCCGCGCCAGCGCCACGTCCAGACCGGTGCGCAGCACCGCCAGCGGCGTGCGCAATTCGTGCGCGGCGTCGGACGCGAAGCGGCGCTCGGTGACGGAGGCGCGTTCGAGCCGATCGAGCAAATCGTTGATGACGTCGGTCAGCCTGCCGATTTCGTCGTAGGCTTCGGGCGCGGACAGCCGCCGATTCAGATCGTGTGGCTGTATCGCGCTGAGCGATGCGGCCAGCCGGGCGACCGGCGCGAGCGCGCGGGCGGCGAGCAGGTATCCGCCGACCACGCACAGGATGAGCAGAATAGGCACGAGCAGGAGCAGCGCGTTGCGCAGCCGTTCGCTCGATTCGCGAATCGGGGTCGCGTCGGCGCCGTCCATCAGCAACGCGGGCTCGCCCGAAAACTCCAGCGGCTTGATCGCGAAACTGAAGCGGCCGTTGCCGGTGCGCTGGATTCCGCGGAACCGGCTCACGACCGGGACAATCGGTATCTCGATAGTTCGGGTTCCGAAGTCGGCGACGACTCCCGCGCGGGTGACCAGCACCACGCGCCGGGCCAATCCGAGATCGCGCTCGAGGCTGAGTCCGCGCAACAGCGCCGCGGCGCGTGGTTGGTCCACGGTCGAGAGCTCATGCGCGCTGGTGTCGGCTTCCTCGAGCAGCGCGGCATTCAGTGCGCCGTACTGTTCGCGCTCGAAGAGCTTGAGCGCGGCGAGCGCGGCGATTAGCAGGATCGCGCCCAGCACAAGCGCCCAGTAAATGGTAAGGCGGAGCCGGATGCTCATCGCGTCGTCAGCGTGCGCACGGCGGCTCAGCCCGCGCGCATCAGGTAGCCTACGCCGCGGACGGTGGTGATCATCGAGGTTTTCGCGTCGGCGTCGATCTTCTGGCGCAGCCGGTTGACGAACACCTCGATCAGGTTGGTGAAGACGTTGTAGTCGGAGTCCCAGACCGATTCGGCGATCATGTCGCGGGTGACGGTTTCACCGGCGCGGCGCATCAGCAACTCGAGCAGCATCGCCTCTTTCGGTGACAGCGCGATCGGCTTGCCGGCGCGCCGGGCGCGGCGCTTGATGGTGTCGAATTCGAGGTCGCCGACCTTGAGAACCGGCGACTGCGCCGCCGGGCGCCGTCGCGCCAGCGCGTGGATTCGGGCCAGCAACTCCGCGAACGCGAATGGTTTGACGAGATAATCGTCGCTGCCGGCGTCGAGTCCGGTCACGCGATCTTCGACCGAGCTGCGCGCGGTCAGGAGCAGCACCGGAATGGGGTCGCCGGCGGCGCGGCGCTCGCGCAGAAAATCCACGCCACTTTTTCCCGGCAGCCCGATATCGAGCACGATCAGGTCGTAGGGTTTGCGCCCAAGAATCTGCTCGGCTTCCTCGGCCGATTTCACCCAATCCAGGGCGATACCTTCCTCGGTAAGGCCCTGCCGGAGATTGCCAGCGAGGCGTTCTTCGTCTTCGACCAGCAGCAGGCGCAGGGACTGCATACGCCAGATGCTGGCACGGGCGCGGCGGCAATAAAAGCGGCTCGCATGGGAATTCATATGAGCAGACACAGGACGCCGGCTGCCACCAGTGCTATGGCCCATACCATATCGAGGTTGATCCACGCGCTGCGCAGAATCGCCAGCCCGAGTTTCTCGTACACGACGATCGCGACCGTGCCCATCACAATCAGCATCGCGCCGGTATGCAGGATCACGACCGCCGCGGCCACCAGCACCGGATCACTGCGCGGCAGCATCGGCATCACATGATGATGCGCGTGCGGAGGCGCGTTCATCCCGAGCAGAATCGGAAACAGCATCAGCCCCGCGCCGTGCGCCGACGCCATCAGGAACGACCACAGCGCAAGCTCGGGCGCGTTGACCCGCATGGCGACCCATCGCGGATGCGCCCTGGGCCAGAAAAACCTGAACAGTCCAAACACAATCAGCGCGCCAGCGCCGGCCGGCCGCAGCATCGCGAACGGAAACGACGACTGAAGCAGCGCGATGACCGCGACCACCACCGCGATCGATACGAGATGTCCAATCGCGATCGGGATCAGCGCGCCCAGGACCTTCGCCCGGCGGTGTTCCTGCAGGCCGAGCGCGACCGCGAACAGCCAACCCATCGAGGGGTCGATGCCGTGATAGGCGCCCAAGGCGGCCACCGCGAGCCACGGCCACGCGCCGTTCACGGATAGCAGAACGAGTCGGAAGACGAGTCGCCACCTTCGAGGCGAATCTGATGCGGCCGCTCGCCCTCGAATCCGGTGAAGAACCGGGGATCGATCGCGAGACCTCCGGCCGGATTCGCATCCAGCTTGGCGACCCATCCGCGGATCCCCTCGGGGTAGAACTGCGCGTCCCAGGAGTTATACAGCGAGTTGCTGACGTACACGCGCCGCCCGTCGCGGCTGAGCTCGATCATCTGCGCGCCTCCGTTGAGCGCGCCGCCCTTGGGATGGGCGGCGTGCGATACGATTCCGCCCAGCCGCACCGAGCCGGTCAGCTTCGGAGTTTCCGGATTGCTGACATCGTACTGTTTCAAGTCGCCGGTGCCGAAGCATGCAACGTACAGGAATCGATCGTCGAGGCTCAGGTTAATATCGGTGACCAGCGGCGGCACCGCCTTGAAAGGCTTGAGCGCGGGCGGCAGCACGGCGGGCTCGGCGGGCTCGGCGGGGATCTCGATCACTTTTTTCACCGACCAGTCGTCGCCCTTGCGATTCCACATCCAGACCGACGCGGAGAGATCCTTGGTCGAGATGACGACGCCGACAAAGCCGAAGGTCTTGGTAGGATCGTGCGACGGACGCAGCTCGAGCGCCATCTGCTGCTCGGCGCCGAGGTCGAGCGTTTGCAAATGACGCCGCTTGCGCAGATCCCACAGATGCAGCACATGGCCGTACTTCCCCGCGAGCAGCAGTTCGGGCACCACGCCGCCCTCGACCATTTTTGGCGTGCCCCACTCGCTGGTTACGGCGACGTCGTAGCCGAGATGCCACCAGAAGTCGTAGGCCAGGTACTGCGGCCCGCGATCGACCTCCCAGCGCCCAAGTACCTCGAAGCTTTCATGATCGAGCAGGAAAATTCCGCCCGGGCCGTTGCCGTCCGGAGCGCCAAGCGCGCTTACGTAGATCGCGTCGGGGCCGCAGTGGATGGTGTGCGGCCGGCTGTAGCCGGTGCGCTCGGCGATTTCCTGCGCCTCGATCACCTTAACGATTTTCGGCTTGCGCGGGTCGGGCTTGGTATCGAAGATGTAGATGCGTGAAGAGCGCAGTCCCGGAACCAGCAGGTAGCGGCGCTCGACGTGCGGATGGGGCGCGTAGGGACACAGCGCCGCGCTGCACGCGTTCCAGTTGAAGTGATGGAATTCGTCACCGACCGTAGGAGCCTCGGTGCGGCCGACGATTTGCGCATAGGTTTTCGATTCCGGATCGAGATCCATCACGCACAGCGCGTCGTGGCGCCCGTTGTCCGGCGCAGGATTGAAGCTCACGACGTAGCCGAGCTTTTCGCGCGGTGCGTTCATCGCCATCCGGGCGGACGGATAAAAAGTCTGATCCGGTTTCCACAGCGCCATCGTCAATGACCGCCTTGTTGAAGGATTGTCCCCTAATTAGCCCACGCCGCCGCCAAGCGCAAAGCGTCGCGCCGATGGTCATGCGGGTGGGGTTGGCCTAAGTTATGCGCATCGCGCCGGACCGGGCGCGCGAGGAGTTGCGGCAATGGCCTATCAGCATATCGAGTACGAAAAGCACGGACGGATCGCACGCGTGATTCTGAACCGTCCCGAGCGGCGCAACGCGCAGTCGCGCGTGCTGCTCGAAGAAATGGACGACGCGTTCACTGACGCCAGCGACGACGACGAGATTCGCGTGATTGTGCTCTCGGGCCGCGGCGAGCATTTTTCCTCCGGGCACGATCTCGGCACCCCGGAGGAAAAAGCCGATGCCGCGCGGCGCCCGAATGGCAAGGGGCTGCGCGCGATGTACTCGCGTTCGCGCAGGCTGTTTTTGGACAACACGATGCGCTGGCGGGACCTCGAAAAGCCGACTATCGCGATGGTCCACGGCTACTGCATCTTTGGCGGATGGATGTTCGCCTCCGCGATGGATTTGATCGTCGCGTCGGACGACGCGCAGTTCCTGCCCGCGCTGCTCCAGTACTTTTCGATTCCCTGGGATCTGCCGATTCGCAAGGCCAAGGAAATCCTGTTCCAGAGCCGCTTTGTCGACGCCGAAGAAGCCTGCCGCCTGGGCTTCGTAAACATGGTGGTCGCGCGCGACCAGCTCGAGACCGCGACTCTCGCGCTGGCCGAGCGGATTGCGCAGAGCGACCGGATGACACTTCGGATGCTCAAGTTCGCGATCAACAACGCGCAGGATGCGATGGGATTTCGCACCGCGGTGCGCAACGCGCATTCGCATCATTTGCTGCTCGGGGTGGGACCATTCCTCAAGGATGTGGAGGAAGGCCGTGCGCTTCCAAAGCGGATGCCGGGGGTCGATCAGGCGCTCAAGAAGGCGGGCAAATGAGAGCCTCGGGCGCTTTCGATCGTCACCGAATTCCGGGCGGCAGGATTCGTCATTTTTGAGGCGGCAAGACCGGCACGATCCATCGGCCCTGGTTCCAGACGACGACGGTGTGACCCTGCACCCGGTAAGTCTGCGCTGGAGGTCCGAACGTGCGCATGGCCAAAAATATCACGAGCGGATTCCAGGAGTCCTTTACGAGTATGAAGTTCGGCGCTTTCGAGACCCCATCACCCGCATACCATGTGTCTTTGGACTCCCAGCGATATGGCAAGAACACTCCGGGGGCGCCGAAGGTCACCGCGCGGATCTTGACCTGTCCCGCGCTTTCGACCGTGATGCTTGAAGCATCCCAATAATCGCCATATCCGGACACCAGTCCGTGCTGATACAGCCATTGCGCGAGCCGCACTTGAGTCTGGCCGGGGCGTTCGGCTGAGGTTATCAAGCGGACGAATCCGCACAGGTACGCGATCAGGAACAGAGCGACAGCCGCGTAGCTGATTCTAGACCGCGGAATCACCTTCGGTCCGATTCGTCCGGCCAGAACCGCGCCGAATAGTACGGACGGAACCAGATAGCGCACCGTCGATAGCCCTATCACCCGGTCGCTGAAAAGATATTCCAGAATATCGAGCACGAGCGCCGCGAGCAGTATTTCATTGGTTCGATTCTCGGCGCCCAGCAATACTCGGTACGCGCAGACGGCGCAGCATC
This sequence comes from Binataceae bacterium (SeqCode), assembly GCA_035531615.1. Lineage (GTDB taxonomy): Bacteria > Desulfobacterota > Binatia > Binatales > Binataceae > JBARDN01. The sequence goes on along the minus strand of DATKSQ010000142.1, from coordinate 47,843 downwards.
CGAGCACGAGCATCAGTCCGGCGGCTCGCGCCAGCAGAATTATCGCGCCAAGAGGAGTGGCTGCGCCGGGCGCGGCGGTTAGCCCGAACAGGGCCGCGACTGCGCCAAAGGTCGCGGCGGCGTTGCTGCGCAGCGCGGACCGCGCCACGAAGTGCGCGGCAATCGGCACGGTGCGGAAGCCGCCCCCGCCGCTGATAAGCTTGAGCGCGGCAATCGCGATAATCACCGCACCGAGCGTCGCGACGATCGCGAGCAGCTCGCGGTGGCGCGAGAATCGGCTCCAGACCCATCGCAACGCCGCGACCGCCGCTATCGGAATGGCTCCGACGTAAATGGCAAATGGATCGCCAAACACCGCGGTCGCCATCAGCACGAGGTAAACCACATATGCGGCGGGCGCCCGCGCGGATTCTTCCTCTGTGAAAGAGAGACTTACCAGCGCCGCGAGCACCAGGATTATCGTGGACATATGAGTGCCGGGCGCGATGTACAGATGCTGGAGAGATTGCGGAAGGGCGAGCAGGGGAAAGGCGATCGCATAGCCCAGGTACGAAGACGGCGTGCTGGAGCCGCGGCCCGCCAGCCATAAGGCGACGAGCACCAGGATCGCATAGATGAACGCCGATCCGTCGCGCATCACAGCGCTTGCGCAATGATTCATCATCAAGGCGAGCGCGTAGAAAACCGTCTCGGGATAAAAGGAACAGTTCGAGAGCGTCCACCCGCGCAGCGTCAGGTTGCCCGCCGCGAGATCCTGGGCTTGAAGCAGGATGTTCGCGTGATCCGAGCTGTACAAAATCGTGCGCGCGAGTTCCCGGTACGCGATCGTGAGGACAGAGACCACGGCGAGGGCGGCGGCGGCTCTGGTCACGAACACTCGGCGCGGTTGAAGAATCGGGCGCGCGGGATCGTCGCCTGCGCGGTTCATGCGAGCGGTCTCGCGGTGATCGATAAATTCACAGGCTCGCAGGATGGCGCGGAAGTGGCGATTACCAAAAGCTCACAAAACTATCCGGGCGCGACCGTTGCCGGCCGCGCCCGTTCGATGACCACAGAAAAAATTCGGCTAGTGCTGTGCGGATCGCCCGAGCGCGGATTTGACCAGCGGCTCGAGCTCGCCGCTTTCGTACATCTCGCGGATGATATCGCATCCGCCGACGAATTTGCCGTCCACGTAAATCTGCGGGATCGTCGGCCAGTTGCTGTAGCGTTTGATCGCGTCGCGCAGCTCGGGGTCTGAGAGCACGTCGGCGGTCGCGAAGGGAACGCCCAGCTCTTCGAAGATCTGAACGGTGGCGGCGGAAAATCCGCATTGCGGAAAGCTGCGATTGCCCTTCATGAAAATCATGATCTTGTTGTCGCGAATCGCGGCTTCGATCTGGTCGGTTGCGTTTGCCATGTCGGCATCTACCTCCGTTGGTCTGACTCGGCCGGCGTCAATGTCTTGAGCGTGAGCGCATGCACCCGCACGCGCATCGCGTCGCCCAGCGCGGCGTACACCACCTGATGACGCTGCACGAGGCCCTTGCCTTCGAACACTTCGCTGATGACGGTGGCCTCGAAATGGTCGCCGCCGCCGGTGGTGTCGCGGACGTCAACCCGCGCGCCCGGAATTCCGGCGGCGATCAGGCTCTGTACTTCGTTCGTGTCCATAGGGGCAATCTTATCCGTTTATCTTATCGGGAGCGCGGTAATGAAATCCACACCCCGCTAAAGGTCAATCGCGTTGGGGTCCGGTTTGGCGGCGCCGTGGCGGCGTTTCGCGCCGTCCATCAGGGCGCGTGCGCTTTCCGTCAGCTCGCCCGAGCGTCCCGCGCCCATCACCCGCGCGACGATGCGTCCGTCCGGTCCGATGAACAGGGTGGTCGGGATCGCCTCGACGCCGAGCGCGTCGAGCACGGCGTCATTGGCGACCAGGATGGGATAGTTGATCTTGAACTCGGCGACGAAGGGCGCCACCGCGCGGAGCCCGTCGCCTTGCACGGTATCGCACGCGATACCGATCACCTCGAGGCCGCGCGAATGATGATAGCGCGAGTAAATGTTCTTGAGCTCCGGGATTTCGCGGCGGCAGGGTCCGCACCAGGTCGCCCAGAAATCGACGATCACCGGATGCCCGCGGAATTGGCTGAGCTTCATCGATGCTCCGCCGAGTGTGCGCAACTGGAAGTCCAGCGGCGCGTCGCCTGGGCCGCCGGCACTTGCGCGCGCACGGGTCATGAAGATCATCGCCGCCGCGAGCGCGATTGAGAGAGCGCCGCGCGCGAAACGCCGTCGGGTCGATTGTGTCATGTCGATTCAATCACCGTCGCAATTACCGGGCGGGGCTTGATGCGGATCACTATATGATACTCTTTCGCCTTAGCTCCGAAAGGCGCGCCGTGCCGCAGCCGAGCAACTCGGCCAGCACGCTTTCGGTGTCGGCGCCGAGCGCGGGCGCGCGAGTGTCGGGCGCGGCGTGCGAGCCGGCGGTTTTGAGCGGAGAGCCGGGGACGATCAGGCCGTCGTAGCCCGGATACTCCGCGTGCAGAATCATCGCACGCGCCTCCAGATGCGGGTTGCGCGTGACTTCCTCTACATTCGCGATTGGAGCGCACGGCACGCTGGCGGCGCCGAGCACGGCGAGCCAATGCGCGCGTGGCGCGGAGGCGAATTTACGCGTGAGTAGCGCCTCGAGTTCGGGATGATTCGCGGTGCGGTCCTGGTTCTCCGCAAAGCGCGGGTCGTCCTTCAGCTCGGGCATCGCGATCGCGTCGCACATCCGCTGCCAGATCGATTCGTTGCCCGCTCCAGTGACAAAGAATCCGTCGGCGGCGCGGAACTGCTGGAACGGAGTGATCGACGGATGGCGTGTGCCGAGCGGTCCGGGAATCTTGCCCGTCACCGAGTAGCGCGCCAGCGCGTCCTCGAGCATCGCGACCTGGCAATCGAGCATCGCGATATCCAGATGCTGTGCGCCGCCGTCGCGGTCGCGGATGCGCAGCGCGGCAAGAATCGCGATCACGCCGTAGAGCGCGGCCGAGAGATCGCCCACTGAAATTCCGCATCGCGCCGGCTCGCCGCCCGGCGCTCCGGTAATGCTCATGGTGCCGCCGAGGGCCTGCGCGACGATATCGTAGGCGGGCGATGACGCCATCGGTCCGGTCTGCCCGAAGCCGGAAATCGAGCACAGGATGACGCGCGCATTGGCGCCCTGGAGCCGCTCGAAATCGATCCCGAATCTGGCCAGCGTGCCGGGCGCGAAATTTTCGACGATCACGTCGCACTTCGCGGCGAGCTCCAGAAACAGCGCCGCGCCTTCGGCGGAGCGCAGATCGATCGTGACGCTGCGTTTGCCGCGGTTGACGCTGTAGTAATAGCCCGAGTCCCCGGTCGGCATTATGGGTCCGAAGTGGCGCGAGTCGTCGCCGCGGGCGGGCAGCTCGATCTTGATCACGTCGGCGCCCAGGTCGGCCAGGTTCATGGTGCAAAAGGGTCCGGCGAGCACTCGGGTCAGATCCAGCACGCGCACGCCGCGAAGGGGTTTCCGTTCGATCATCGCTACCTGCCCGGCGGCGCATCGCGCGCCCGCCCATTGGGAAATTAAACCATCACTTGAGTTATTGACTCGCCGCGAAGCGCGCCGCACGGCCCCGGACAATCGCATCGTAGCCGACCGGGCGGGTCAAAGAAATTGCCCGCGGTGCCGCTGCGCCGGGCGTGGTCAGCGGCGCTGGCGGGCAGCCTCTCGCGCGCGCATCGCTTCGGCGGGCGTCATGATGAGCCGGGGTTCCTGCTGCTCGCGCTGCTGTTCTTCGGCCACGATCGCGCCGAGCTGGGCTCGGACCATGCTCTGAAAGAAGCTGCTGCGCTTCAGATCGGCTTGCGCCTGAATTTGCCGTGCCGCCGCGGCCGCCCACGCCGCCGGTTGGCGGCGTCCGCTATGCAGCATGTAGTAGGCGATATCCTCGAAGCGGCGGCGTGCGCGGGTCGCGGCTTCGCCCGCGAAAAGTTCGCCGACCGCGCGCTCGACAATCGTGTTGATTCGCTCGCGCTGCTGGATCTCGTTCAGGACGATCACGCTTTCATTGACGCGGCCAAGTTCCTCGCCATAGGCGGCGAACTCGGCGGCGCTGAGCCCCCATTCGAGCAGCTCGGGCTCTTTGAGCAACTCCAGTGCGGGCTCGCCCACGGCGTCGGCGCCGAGTTCCTGGTACACCGGATGGATCAGTTCGGTTGGCGCCGGGACGGCGATCAGCTCGGCACGCAGGGCGAGGAAGTTTCCGACCCGCGCGCGCCGCGACTCGGGCGTGCGGCGGTAGGCCTCGCACAGGATGAAGTCGGCAAGCCGCCAGTCGCCCTCGACCATCCGCATTCCCGCGCGGCCCTCGAGGTCGTCGCGCTCGCCCTTGAGTTCCTTGCGCGAAAGGCCGGCCGCGATCGCGCCGACCAGTCCGTCCGATTCCGAAACGAGACCCCACAGGCGCGTCACGCCGCCCTGCATGCGCGGCTTCAAGATCCAGATGATGCGGGCGCCCTCGGCGTCGATCGGCGAGAACATCGCGACGATGGACTGCGCCCCGGCGGCGGGTCCGGTTTGGGACGGCGCCGCAGCGGCGGCGGATGAGGAGATTCCGCGCTGGCGGAGCTTGAAAAGCGCGCGGCGAATCTCGCGCCGCTGCGCGCCGCCGGCCGTGGATTCCATCTCCAACAGCATCGCGGCTGCGCCAGGATCGGCGATATTGCCGAGCGCGCGTGCGACCGCGAGGTCGCCGATGCTGGCGCGGATCTCGGCCAGCTTGGCCAGCGCCTCAGGCGCGCGTGCAGAGGGGTCGAAACCCGCGGTGGCGAGTTTCGCGTCTTCGGGATCGATTGATTTGTGATGCGCCACTGTATTCGGCAAATCCGGTTGAAGTCGTGCGAGCGTACGCGGCGGTTTCGAGCGATGTCAAGTTATCGCGATGGATTGCAGTGCGAGGTTCGCAGTCAACCGTAGTCCGGGATTCCTCGTGGCACAGGCTTTAGCCTGTGGAGCACACCGGCTGAAGCCGGTGCCACCAAAGCCACGCGTGCGGGAATGACGCCGGTGGGCGGGAGCGGGAGCAGCCATGACGAGCGTACTCCGGGATTTCTCGCTCCGGCAGCCTGTGCTCGAAATGACGGTCCGAGGGTGCGACTCAGGCCATGGTACTTATGCACGCAGTCGTCATCCGTCATTTCGAGCCAGTGTGGTTGATCGCGATGAATTGAGCGGTTTGCGCCGCAGCGCGCACGTCCGGCGAGAAATCCCGGATCTTTTTCGCGCGCCGGGAAAATCGGGTAGACTTGCGCCTTAACCCGGATGCGGAACTTGGAGGCAAAATTTCCTCTCGCCGATCATGCGCGCGCCCACGCGAGCGCCCGGGCGATCGGCTATACCGAGCGCGCGATACTCGGCCAGCGAGATACGTTTTTTCGCGTCGCGCGGGGCAAGCTCAAGTTGCGCGAAATCCGTGGCGAAACGGGCGGTACCCTTATCTATTATGCGCGTGACGAGCGCGGTGGCCTGCAGCTAAGCAACTATGCGATCGCGCCGGTCGCCGATCCCGCCGCGATACGCGCGATGCTCGCCGCGGCGCTCGGCATCCTGGCCGAAGTGCGCAAGGAGCGAATCCTGCTGACGCGCGGCAACCTGCGGCTGCATCTGGATCGGGTCGCGGAGCTCGGCGACTTCGGCGAGATCGAGGCGGTGATCGCCGACGGCGACGATCCCGAAAGCAGCCGCGCGGCCGTGGACGAGTTGCTCGCGGCGCTTGGTGTCGCGCGCGAGGATCTGATCGGCCTGTCGTACTTCGAGATGCTTTCGGCGCGCTGACGTACTTGAGCGCCACGACGGCCGCATCGGCGGGCCGGGATCTCGAATCATATGCCTCATAACCTGGCGCTGAAGATCGCGTCGGCGCCGGTGCCATCCAGATACGAATCGACAAACGAGCGATCGCCGGCCGAAAGCGCGGCGCGTCCTTCGCGCAGCCATTTGAGACACTTGCCCTGGTACGCAAAGGGCTGCTGCGTCCACGGGCGTGCATCGATTTCGCACGTGACGCGATCGGCGCGGGATTGCAGAGCGCGCGCGTTGGCGATCAGGAACGGGGCGTACACGCGTCCGATTTCGGCGAAAAAGCTGCGCAGCGTCGGCGCCAGATTATCGCGCGAGGTCCAAGCGCCCGGTTCGAGCGCAGACAGGTCGTCCATATGCGAGACCCACGAAACGACGCGCGGCGCTTCGAGCGCGGCGATCGCGGCGGGAGTCGGATCGAAATGCGCGAGCTGGCTGAGTTGGCCAAAGATGCCGAAATCGCCGGCGCCCGGCCGCGAGCCCATCAGGAAGTAGTTGCCGGACTTCAGATGTTCGTCGAGCAGATGCAGGATGCGGCGGTAGCTGTCCTCGATAACCGGCGTGGTGACATCGTTCGAGCCGACCACGCCAAGGCGCGCGATTTGCCGCTCGGCGAAAAATGCCGACGCCTTCGCCAGCCGCTCCGCGCTCAGATGCAGATCGCGATCGAGCGCCAGCACGTGCGAGGCCTTGTGAATATCGGCGGGGTACTTCCATCGGTAATGGAACATTGGCTTGGTCAGCCATTCGTCGCCGTAGTCCTCGAGCATCGCGTGCAGGAATGCGAGTGCGGGATCGGGCGGGAAGATCGAGCGCTCGGCTACGAGCGCCTCGAGGCGTTTTATCTGGAACGTCGAATCGATCATCGCCTCGTCGGGCGCGCCGTTTTCGCCGTTGATGACCAGCACGGGAATCAGCGCGACCCCGACCGCGGGAATTCCAACCTCGGCGGATGAGCCGCGCATGATCCAGCGAAACTCGATCCGCCGATAGCGCAGCACCGCGCGCATCTTGCGCGAGTAAGGCGATCCGTAGCCGCCAACCAGCTTCAGTGGACGCATCGAGGTCCGTCCTCCTTCCGCCGTCCCATCAGGCGGGCGCGTCAACCGTCAGTTGTGGATCGCGCGGCTTGGGCAGCGAGTCATGGAGGTCGGCGACGAGGTCGGATTTTATCTTCTGGAATCCCGCGTCGGACCACAGATTGCGCCACTGCATCGGGTCTTCGAGCAGATTGTAGAGTTCGCCCTCGGTGCCGTCGTAGCGAAGGTCGGCAATCGCCTGGGTGCCGCGCAAAATCGCGGGGATCCGATTCACGTCGTAGCCGACATCGCGCGTCGATTTCTCGTACACGGTGCAGACCCATCCGTCGCGGTAGATGGTCCGCAGATGCATCCCGATTTGCGCGAACTGGCTGTCCCACTCGGTGAGAACCCGCTGACGGCCGGAACCGGGCGCGAGCGGCAGCGGCTTGCCCTCGATCCACGGCGCAATCGGTGCGCCCGCGATTGTGCAGAAAGTCGGAGCAAGATCGAGCTGGCCGACGGGTTCGGCGATCTCGCACGGCGCGATGCCCGCCGACGGCGCGGGGCGCCAGATCATCGGCAGATGCATCAGCGCATCGACGTGATATGGCCCCTTGTAGAGCAAGCCGAAATCGCCCTGCAACTCGCCGTGATCGGTGGTGAAGATCACATCGGTGTCGGCGTCCCATCCGCGCTCCGCGATGCGCGCCATCACGCGGCCGACGGCTTGATCGATAAGCTCGTTTTCGACGTGAGTCATCGCGTTGACTTCGCGCACCTGGTCGGGCGTCATCTGCGCGGGCACGAAGGTCATCGGTCCGCCCTCGGGGTTGCGGAAGCGGCCCTGGTACCAGTCGAGCCAATGGCGGGGTTTCTGCGCGAGAATCTTTTCCGCCTGCTCGCGCGAGCGCGGATATCCGGCCGGCAGATCGAGGTCGCGCCAGTTGATGCGGCGCGCCTCTTTTTCGGGAGGATCCCAAGGATGATGCGGATCGGGAAAACTCATCCATACGAACCAGTTTTCATTCGGAGCAAGAGAATCGAGAAACGCGATCGTGCGCTCGGCGACCCAGTCGGTGTGATAGTGCTCGCGCGGGATGGGGTTGTACTTGACCTCGGGAGCGCCGGTGTCGCCGCCCGGCAGCGCGCTCAAGAGCGGAGCGAAGCCGGAAATTTCATCGGGATGATTTTGCTGGAGCCAGAGCGAGTAATGCCATCCGCCGATCGGCGAATGCATGGCGAGTTCCATGCGCTCGAAGCCGCGGTACGGCCCGGTCGAACCCTTGCGCGCCATCGTGTTCTCGAACCATCGCCCCTCGAAATCGAAGGCGGGCTCGAAGTGCGCCTTGCCGAGCAGCGCGGTCCGGTAGCCCGCCTTTTCATGCAGCCACGCCGCCGCACTGGGCGCGTCGGCGGGCAGGGCGACGCCGTTGGCGACGACGCCGTGGGTGCGCACGTACTGGCCGGTGATCATCGTGGCGCGCGCGGGCATGCATACGACATTCTGATTGTGCGCGCGGCGGTAGTTGATGCCGGTGGCGGCAAGGCGATCGATATTCGGAGTTCGCGCGATCCGGCCGCCGTTGCATCCGAGCGAATCGTAGCGCTGCTGATCGGTGGTGATGAAAAGAATTTTGCGTCCCATGTTAAAGCTCCCTCGTGCCGGCAGGCCGGCGGCGGCGCTATCGCGCGCGGCTCACAGTTCCAGCATCTCGAGCAGATCCATCGTGATGCGCAGCGTCAGGCCCCAGATGGTTTGGCCGCCGTACAGGATCGCGGGATATTTCGAGCTTGCGCCGCCGTCGCGGTTCCAATGGTAGTCGCCGCGAAAGCGCGGGTCGGCGAGCGCGCTCAGCGGAACCTCGAAGATCTCGGCGACCTCGTCGGGGCTTGGCCGCATCGCGGTCGTGGCGGCGATCACTCCGGCGAACGGCGCGACGATAATCCCGCTGGTCAGCGTATTGGCGACCGGAAACGCGCCCAGCACCTGGACCGCATCGGGCGGTATCGCGACTTCCTCTTGCGCTTCGCGCAACGCGGTGTCGAGCAGGGTGGCGTCGCCGGGATCGACCCGCCCGCCGGGAAAAGCGACTTGCCCGCGATGGCTTTCAACCTGGTCGGAGCGGCGGATATACACGATATGCAGCTCGCCGGCGCGTTCGAGGATCGGAATCAGCACGGCGGCGGCCTTGCGATTGTTCGCGAGCAGATCGCGCGGAGGCGGCTCGGTCTTTGCCAGACGCGTGCGCAGGCGTTCGAGGTGGCGCTGGGCGCCGGCGGCGCGCGCGCTCATGAGTTCATTTCCACAGCGGGGTACGAGAAATCGCGTGTCATCAGGATTGCGCCGAGGATAAGCATCGCAGGAAATCATCGCGTGCGCGCGGCGCGCTTGCAAGCCCGGGGTTTGGATCGGGCGGCGAGCGCGGCTAAGCTCCGAAGCGCGAAGGCATTGGCATTGATGCGTTACCTGATCGGCAGATATCACGAAATCGCGCTCAAGGGGCGCAACCAATGGCGCTTCGTCGATCAGGTGCGCCACAACCTGCGTGCGGCGTTCGCCGACGTGGGACTGGGGCGGATGCGGGGCGAGGGTCCGCGCGTGATCGCCGAGATTCCCGACGCGGTTGCCGACGCGACGGTTATCGAGCGCACGGCGCGGGTGTTCGGGATCCAGAATTTCTCGCTCAGCTATCAGGTTCCACTCGAACTCGAGGCGATCAAGCGCGAGGCGATCGCGCGCGCGCGGGCGCATCCGGCGCGCAGCTTTCGCGTGACCACGCGGCGCGGCGACAAGCGCTTCGCGATGAACTCGATGGAGATCGATCGCGAAGTCGGCGCCGCGGTAATCGAGGCGCTCGGCTACGCGGTCGATTTGGATCATCCGGAGCTGGTGATCTCGATCGAAATCCTGGCCGGCGGCGCGTTCGTATCGGCGGGAAAACTGCCCGGCGCCGGCGGGCTGCCGGTGGGAATTTCGGGGCGCGCGGTCGCGCTGCTGTCGGGCGGAATCGATTCTCCGGTCGCCGCGTACCGGATGATGCGCCGGGGCCTCAAGCTCGATTTCGTGCATTTTCATGCGCATCCTCTCGTCTCTCCGGCCAGCCGCGACAAGGCCTGCGAGCTGGTGACGCATCTGACCAAGTGGCAATCGACGTCGGCGCTGGCGCTGGTCGCGTTCGGGAATTTGCAGCGTGAGGTGGTCGCGAGTTCGCTGCGTCCGCTGCGGGTGATTCTGTACCGCCGCCTGATGGTGCGGATCGCGTGCGCGCTTGCCGCGAAAACCGGGGCGACCGCGATCGTCACCGGAGAGAGCCTCGGCCAGGTTGCTTCGCAGACGCTAGAAAATATGACGGTGATCGAACAGGCCGCGAGTCTGCCGATCCTGCGCCCACTGGTGGGCAGCGACAAGAACGAGATTATAGATCAGGCTCGAGTGCTCGGCACCTTCGAGACCTCGATTCTGCCTGACGAGGACTGCTGCACTCTGTTCGTGCCCGCGCATCCTGAAACCCGCGCCCGGCTGGCCGAGGTCGAGGCGGCGGAGGCGCGGCTGGATATCGCGCGGATGGTGGCGGAAGCGGTCAGCGCGGCCGAGGTGCGGCGCTTCGCTTATCCGCCGCGGCCCGAGCGCGCGCTCAGAAGTGTAGCGACAGAATCGCCGCGTTGACCAGCAGCGTCAGTATTCCGATCGGCAACCCGACCCGCAGATATTCGCCGAAGGTGATTGCGACGCCGCGCGCGCGCGCCTGCTCGATTACGATCAGGTTCGCGATCGACCCGACCACGGTAAGGTTTCCCGCCATCGTGCTCGAACTCGCGATTACGAGCGCGATTTGCCGGGTGCCTCCGAGCAGAGGATAGAGCGGGCGGAACAGCAGCACGGCGGGGACGTTGCTGACAATATTCGAGAGTATCGCGGTCACCGCGGAAAGCGCGAACGGGTTGGCCAGCGCCCGATTTCCGGTCCATCGGATGAGATCGTTCTGGAGCCCGGTGGTCTGAAAACCTGCCACCACGATGAACAGCCCCGTGAACATCGCGAGCATCGTCCAGTCGATCAGTTCGTACACGCGCTCGGGTTTGATTCGGCGCGTGAAGAGCAGCACCACGCCCGCGCCCATCGCGACCAGATGGGTCGGATAACCGGCGATGAACAGGCCGAGCGCGACGAGCGCGATGGCGGTGGACTTTATCATCAGCGGTCGATTTGCGGGCGCGTTTGCCAGCGCTTCATCAGCGCAGGCGCGATGCAGCTTGCCGAGCGACGGGCGGTAGATTATCGCCAGCACGGCAAAGTCGATCGCAAGGCCGATAATCGCCGAGGGCGCTATATGCAGCGCAAACCCGGTGTAACCCAGATGCGCGAATCCCGCGACGATCATGTTCTGCGGATTACCGGTGATGGTCGCGGAGCTGCCGATATTGCTCGCGGTGGCGAGCGCGAGCAGAAACGGCGCTGGCTCTGCGCCCAGCATTCCGGTCGCATCGATCAATAATGGCGTCAGCGCAAGGCACACCACGTCGTTGATGAAGAACGCGGCCAGCACGCCGGATACCAGAACCGTCATCGCGAGCAGGCCGTAGCCGGTCCGCGCGCGATCCAGCAGCGCGCGCGCAAACAGCCCAAAGGCGCCCGACAGGCGCAGGTTCGCCACCACGATCATCATCCCGAGCAGCAGCGTAAGGGTGTGAAAATCGACCGCCTTGAGCGCCGCGTGCTCAGACAGCACCCCCGCCGCCACCATCGCGACTGCGCCGGCAAGCGCCGCTCCGGTGCGGTCGATGCGCGCAAAGGGCAGCTTGCCCACTGCGATCACGAAATAGGTCAGCGCGAAGATGGCAAGCGCGATTGCGGCGTGGGCATTCATTGGGGGTGGATTGGGCGGCCGTGGCGGCGGGCTTCGCAAGCGCCGCGGTTTGGCCGATGATCCGATGGTGCATAATCCGGGGCGGGCGGCGCGCGATCAAGCGCTGGTTCGCCATTCGCAGCCGCCAATGACCGGAGCTATAGTTCGCTCCGGGAGTTGGCGATGTTCCTGCTCGAGCTCGGACACACGAAGTGCAAATGCTACCTCGTCGCATCGCGGGACGCGCACCGCGCGGCGATCGTCGATCCGCGCCGCGAGGATCTGGCGCGCTACCTTGGCGTGCTCGCCTATTACCGGCTCGAACTCGAGTACGTAATCGATACTCATACCCACGCCGATCATCGCAGCGGCGCCGCCGAGCTTTCGGATTTGACCGGAGCGCCGCTGGTGATGCATCGGCGGGCGCCGTCGCCGCACGTCGCGATCCACGTCGAGGACGGGCAGACGCTTGGGGTCGGCGAGGTGGAGATTCGGGTGCTCTACACCCCTGGCCATACCCCCGACTCGATCAGCCTGCACACGGGCAATTACGTGCTTACCGGAGACTGCTTGATGATCCACGGCACCGGGCGCGCGGACTTCGCCGGTGGCGACGCCGGCGTGGAATATGACTCGATCACCGGCAAGCTGTTCGCGCTGCCCGAGGCGACGATAGTGCTGCCCGCGCACGATTACCGCGGCCATAAGCAATCGACAATCGCCGAAGAGAAGCGCTCCAATCCGCGCCTTTTGGGAAAGACTCGGGGCGCATATATCGAGCTGATGAGCAACCTGGGGCTGCCGCTCCCCGACGGAATTCAAGAGGCGTTGCAGCCAAATCAATCCGAAGTCGAAGCAGGGCAGATCAAGTTTCCGAACCTCGCGCAGCTCAACGCGGTGCGCCAGCTCGCGCCGCCCGAGTTGCGCGAGCGCCTCGAGAGTGCGAATCCACCGGTGCTGATCGACGTTCGCGAGGCGGACGAGTACCGCGGCGAGCTTGGACATATCGCGGGCGCGATCCTCGCTCCGCTCGGCGAATTGGCCGACCGCAGCGCCGAACTGGCCCAGTATCGAGAGCGTGATATCGTCGCCATATGCAGGGTCGGCGTGCGCAGCACCACCGCCGCCGCAATTCTGACCGGACTCGGCTTCGACCGGGTCTGGAACCTGCGCGGCGGGATGCTCGAGTGGGCGGACGCAGGGATGCCCGTCGAGCGCTGGCACGAGCCAAGCCGCGTGGAGGAAGACCGATGACGGAGAACTTGTTTAAGGTCGCGGAACTCGATCACGTGGTGCTGCGGTGCCGCGGGCTCGAGCGGACGCTGGACTTCTATACGCGGATTCTGGGACTGACCGTCGAGCGCAGGATTGCGCAGATCGGGTTGATACAACTGCGCGCCGGGCGCAGCATGATCGACCTGGTGCCGGCCGCGCATCCGCGCTCAGAGGAAGGCACCAACGTGGATCATATATGCCTCGGGATCGAGGCTCCCGATCTCGGGGCGGTGGCCGCGGAACTTCGCTTGGGCGGCGTGGAAGTGCAGGGCGATCCGGCGCCGCGCTACGGCGCGAGGGGGATGGGGCTGTCGATCTACCTGCGCGACCCGGAGGGAAATGTCGTCGAGCTCAAGCAGATGCCCGCGGGGGAATAAGCCGCCGCACGCCGCGCCCTTGTTTTTGAGCGGCGAGACATTACAATCCTAGCGTTTGCCGACCGTGGAGGTGGGTTTCTTGAAGATTACCAATCCTGTGGCACGAACCAGAGTCTTTGTAATCGCGGCGCTTGCAACCGCGCTGATCGCCGGATGCATGGGGCATACGCCGCAGCGCGCGGCTGGGAACTACGTCGGAGCGCTCAAGCTGTTCAACTATTCGGCCTGCTATCAGGCGCTGTCGCATCAGGACCAGGTCGATCGGACGATGGATCAGTTCCTGAGCCATATTCCGCTCGCGCCCGACGTCAGCAAGGATTGGTTCAAGACCATCCTGCACGCGGTGGATTTCCAGGTTGGCGACGCCAAGGTTGACGGCGACAAGGCCGACGTCACGATTCATGTGACCCGTCCCGAGCTTTCGCTCTGGGAGCGCACCATCGACGCGTCGCTCGGACCCAACGACATTCCCGACTCGATTGCGCAGAAGCAGATCAATGATCAGAGCTATCCGAAGCTGAGCTACGACGACAATATTGCGCTGGTCCAGCAGGGCGGCGAATGGAAGATTTTCGTCGATTTTCCGGCCAAGGACAAAATCGAGCAGATGCACAAGGACGCCATCGCCGCCTACCATCAGCACGACTACGACAAGGCGATATCGCTCTATCAGCAGGCGATCGCGGAGCTCGACAAGGAGCAGGCGACCGGCAATGCGGGAATGAAGTTCATCTACAATCGCGAGCAGACCGACGTTCAGAACGCGAAGAACCAGATTCCCGACGCGCAGGCGTACATCCCGAAAATCGTGCTGTCCGACGTGGACATGAAGATGTCCCAGTCGCGCGTGCCGGCCATCTTCGGCAAGATGACCAACACCGGCGACAAGGCTATCGACGAGGTCCAGTTCACCGTCACCTATTGGGAAGGCAAGGGCAAGAAAAAGACCCAGGTCTTTACCGAGGTGCATACCCCGGTTGCGACGCCGCTCGAGTTCACGGACTTCGCCCGTCCGGTGTTGCCGTTCGTACCCGGCGAGACCCGCAACTTCGGATTCAAGTTGACCGCGGCGCCCGACGTTCAGCAAAAGGCGACCCCGGATCTCAACATCACGTCGATTGTCTTTACGCAATCGAGCGCACCGCTGCCGAAGCCGCCGATGCCTACTCCAACCGCGACGGCGACCCCCGCCGCGGGTGCGTCTCCCGCGGCCGTCGCACCCGGAGGTCCGGCGCCCTTGGCGCCGCTGCCGCCGCCGCCTCCGGCACCGAAGAAGTAGGCCGGAGCCCGAACCCGTCTGGTCCCGAACCGCGCCCGCATGCCGGAATTTCCGGCGGCTGGCGCGGTTCGGCTATTATGGGGTTCGCGCCCGGAGGCGGGACTTTCGATTTGGCTACCACCATCACCGTTGCGATTCCGACCCATAATCGCGCCGCCACACTCGGCGCCGCGCTCGCGAGCCTGGGCGCGCTCGAGATACCCGCCGATACCGCGCTTGAATGTATCGTGGTGGACAACGGCTCGACCGACGCGACGCCTGCCGCGGTCGCGGAGTTCGCGAAGTCCGCGCGGTTCGCGGTCCGCCGCGTGTTTGAGGATCGGCTCGGCTCGAGCTTCGCGCGCAATCGCGCGGTGGCGGAATCTCGCGCCGAGTACATTTTTTTTATCGACGATGACGCTCTGGCCGAACCCGCGTGGGCCATCGAGATGCTCGCGGTGCTGGTTTCACGCGGGCTTGACGGCGCGTGCGGGATGGTCGTGCCGCGCTGGATCGCCGCGCCGCCGCCGTGGCTTGGGCCAAGCCTGTGGGTGAAGCTGGCGGTCCACGACCGGGAGAAAATTGAAGCCGGTCCGGTCGGCCACGCCGAGGTGCTGGGCAACTATTTCAGCGCCAACGTCGGACTCAGGCGCGACGCCTTCGAGCGGTTTGGCGGCTTCCGCGAGGATCTGGGCAACGTCGGGGGAAATCCGATGTCGGGCGAGGACACCGACCTGTTCGCGCGGATCATCGCGGGCGGCGGAAAGATGGGGTTCGCGCCGCGCGCGGTCGTCGGTCATCTGATTCCCGCCGAACGGATGACGCGCGAGTACCTGCTGCGCAAGAGCTTTGCCTACGGCGTTGGCAGCGCGTTCGCCGGCGGGCGGCATCACAATGGCCCGGGAAAGCTGCTGCGCAACGCGGTGCGGATGGCGGCCGCGATGATTCGCGGCGACACCGAACGGGCAATTTATCATGAACTAGAGTGCGCCAATTTTTTCGGCTACTGGCGCGGCCGGATGCGCTTGCGCGGCCGCTAGCCGCGCGCGCCGCGATGCGATGCTATTTCACATGCTCGAGCATCCCGCGTCTTAAAATTCCCGCCAGGTACGGAATCAGGCCGGTTTCGATCGCGGCCAATTCCGCAGGCGTGACCCACGATGACTCGACGTGCTCGTCGGGCTTGAGCCGCACACTCTGGTAGACCCTGAGCCGGCACGCGTAAATCGCCTGCACATACGGCTCGCTGACCGTGTTGTGGAAGCCCAGCGGCGCGTCGATCGCGACCTCGAGGCCGGTTTCTTCCTGGACTTCGCGCAGCAGGCAGTGCTGGATGCTTTCGCCGATCGCGAGATGCCCGCCGGGCAAATCCCACGCGCCGGGTGCATAGCGCATCGTGGCCGCGCGGCGCAGCACCAGCATGCGCCCGCGGTTTGCGATTACTCCGTGAATGCCGACATAGAATTGCGCTTCGGCCATCGCTCTCCTTTGCGCCGCGCCGCGGCGGCCACCGTGACGCACGCAGCGGTGAAATTAGCGCGCGAGGCATCTTTATCGCTACTGGAGCGATTGTCGTTGCGCCAGCGGCGGCGCTAGGATTCGCGGGGAATTTCGCAACCGAGGAGCGGCGATGGAAAAATCAGAATTCTTTCGCGACGCGCGCCACGACCTTGCGGGACCGCTGGCGGGTGTGTGCGTGCTCGAGGCGACGACGAGCTGGGCCGGGCCGATGTGCGCGTGCGTGCTGGCTGATCTTGGCGCCGACGTCATCAAGGTCGAGGATCCGCAGGGCGAGATTTCGCGGCGCTTGCCGCCGTTTCTGCCGGGAACCAATCCGCCGGTCAGCTTCGCGCAGGCGACGGTTAATCGCAATAAGCGCAGCCTGACGCTTGATCTGCGCAAGCCGCAGGGGCGGGAGATTTTTCTGGCGCTCGCCGCGCGCAGCGATATCGTCGTGCAAAACTTCCGTCCCGGCACCCTGGATAAATGGGGCGTCGGCTTCGCCGATTGCCGCCGCGTCAAGTCCGACATCATCTACGTATCGATCAGCGGCTTCGGGCAGTTCGGTCCGATTCACGATCGGGTCGGCTACGATCCGCTGGCGCAGGCGCTGTCCGGATTCATGTCGCTCAACGGCCCGGTCGATGGCGCGCCGACCAAGGCGCCGACTTTTCTGTGCGACGACCTGGCGGGACTGCACGGCGCGATCGCGGCGCTGGCCGCGCTGCGGCATCGCGCTGCGACCGGCGAGGGCCAGCATTGCGACGTCGCGCTGCTCGACGCGATGCTGTTTCAATCCAACGGCTATCCGACCCTGGGGGCGCTGGGGATGGGGCCGCCGCGGATGGGCAACGAGTACGGATTTTCGGCGCCGACCAATACTTTTCATTGCCGCGATGGAATCGTGATGCTGGGCACGCTGCTCGATTCGCACTGGAAGGTGCTGGCGCGAATCCTCGGGCGGCCCGAGCTTGGCGCCGACCCCGAGTATGCACAAATCCCGCGGCGGCTAACGCATCGCGGTGAATGCAATGCGATGGTGGCGCGGTGGTGTTCCGAGCGGACGGTGGAACAGGTCGTCGAGATTTGCGCGCGCGAGGCGATCGCGTGCGAGCCGGTCCAGACCTATGCCGAAGCCGCACGCGACCCGCACGTGCGCGAGCGCGACATGATGCAGCCGACGCCGCAGGAGGGTGGGGCGAGCGTGCCGATCGTAGGACCGGCGGCAAAATTTTCACGCACCCCGACCCGCGTGCGCACCGGCGCCCCTGCGCTCGGCGCGCACAACGCCGAAATCCTGAGCGCGCTCGGATTTGACGCCCAGGCGCGGGAGCGCATGAAGGCCTCGAAAGTGATCTGAAAGGAAGGTCATACCAGAATGCCAATAACTGAAAAGGGCAGCTCGCTGAGCGGCCGGGTTGCCTTGGTGACTGGGGTCAGCCGCCGAGTCGGGATCGGATTTGCGATTGCAAAGCGGCTCGCCGAGCGCGGCGCGAACTTATTCATACAGGCGTGGCCGCGCTTCGACGCGGCGCAACCCTACGGCGCCGATCCGGTTGGAACCGCGGCGCTCGCGGCGCATCTTCGCCGAATTGGCACGCGCGTAGAATTTCTGGAAGCCGACTTTGCTGATCCCGACGCGCCGCGGCAAGTTATCAATTCCGCGGAGGCCACGCTGGGCGGCGTGGATATCCTGATTGCCAATCACGCATACAGCACTATGGGGGCACTCCAGGAACTTACCGCCGAAAACATTGACGCGCATCTGGTCGTCAACGTGCGCGCGACCCTGCTGCTGATCCGGTATTTTGCCGCTCAGCACACGGGGCGGCCCGGTGGCCGGATCATCATGATGACCTCCGGACAGCACCTTGGTCCTATGCCGGAGGAGCTTGCATACATTGCATCGAAGGGCGCACTCCACCAATTGACGCGGAGTCTCTCCGATCATTTGATTCGCCGGGGTATTACCGTGAACACCGTCAATCCCGGCGCGACCGACACTGGATACGCAACGCCTGCCGTATTAGAGGCGGTGCGCAAGCGGGAGCCGCAAGGGCGATGGGGGCAACCTGATGACGTCGCGCGGCTGATCGCGTGGCTTGCCAGCGATGAAGCCCGGTGGATTACCGGCGAGGTAATCAACTCGACCGGCGGCGGACCGTAGCGGAGCGTCTGCGACTTTGACGAGTATCGCGCAGCCTGCGTAATCGAGGATTAGATGAGCAAAGCGGGCGGCCACGCAGGGCCGCCCCTACATCCGCGATGGCCTTCTTTTTTGCGCCCGGAGGCTCACTGCTCGTAGAGCGCGGCCTCGGTCGCGGTCAAACTGCTCGGAAATGAAATACCCAGGAATGGATTGGGCAGCACGAGCTTGCTCGAGGCATTATAGGTAACCTGGATCACGGCGCGATCGTACTGCTGGGGCGAGCTGGTGGTGGAGGTCGAGGTGCCCGAGTACGATGCGATCGTGATCGTCAGGTCGTTGCCCCCGTTGGTCATGAGCGACGAGGATACGAGTTGCTGGATCGTCGGACTCATCGTAACCGTCCCGTTGGTGCCCAGTTGCCCGGCGTAAACCGACGCATAGCGCGCCAGCGCGTTCGAGGCCTGACTCACCGCGAGTGCGGCCTGGCCCAGAAGGGCGAACTGAATTCCCACCAACAGAACGATCAATGCGACTACTGAGATCAGCGCGAATTCGACCGCTGCTTGTCCGCGCTGGAGTGATTTTCGTGACATCGTGGAAAATCTCCTGAATAGATTAATCGCCCCACCGAAAAAGTGCGCTCGACCGGCCAATCTACTCGATCAGGCGAGGCGGCGCGGTCGGGCCGGTGCTGGAAATTTGCGGGTCGGCGATTCCGCCGGGCGCGACTCCGGAGATGAAATTCGTCTGGATAGTGCCGCCCGCCGCGCTGTCGACCCACAGCATCGCAAAGCCTGTGACCATCACCGAGCTCTTTCCTTGCGCCGTCGAGAAGTCCACCAGCGGAACGATCACTACGCGCGGATCATTGGGGGTGTGATTCGCAAATGTGCCGCTCGGATCTTGCGACAGACCGGCGTTGATCCGATCGGTGAATCCCTGGTCGATCGGGCCTACCGCCTTTCCCGGTTCGGTCAAGACGTTGCCGATACCGACCGGACCCATATAGCCGTTGGCGATGTCGGACCTGAGCACGTTGCCGCCGTTACCGCCCAGCGCCAGCGAACCCCAGTTGCCGGGACCCCACTGACCATTCGCACCGGGACCCTGATTGAGGGTGATCGGAGCCTGATATGTGTACGGGGTCGCGTTGTCTAGTCCAATCGGAACCAGCCCGCACGCGCCGACGCTCGTACCGAAACTACTCGACGAACTGCATTGGACATTGCTGGTCGGCGCCGCAGCCTCGGCGGTCGCGGAAACCTTCACGAGCTGAGTCGTCATCCCCAGCACGCGCGCGAAATAATAGGGGACATTGCGCGAAGCGCTTACGGTAAGCGTTGATAGCCCAGTCGTCGTGTCGATGCTGGGGATCGGCGTGCCGATCTCGGACGCCGCCAGCCCGTTAGTCTGACCGTAGTTATTCGCGGTCGAGATCGCATCGACTTGATCCTCGGGCAGGTAGGCGACTCCGGCCAACGCGGCCGCATCCACCGCCTTTTGCATGTGATGCCAGTTCAGATACATCACGCTGACGTCGGTGCATAGCGCGACGCCGCCGAGCAGCGCGGCTAACGCGAAGGCGAAAAGAATGCCTATCTGACCACGCGGGTTTCGGAATTTGTTTTTCATAAGTGAGCCTATGCGTAAAGCCCCCGACGTTGAGGCCGCCGGATGCCGATCCCCTTCGATGTGCGCCAGAGCCCGAATAGTTCAGTAAACATCAAGAACAGACACAAGCAACGTGAATGCCAAGCATCACATGGAAATTAGGTCCAAAAACGTTGAAGATTAATATGTCGCGCACGAGCGCGTTTCTGACGACGGTATCCGGCATGCAACTATTTGTAGCAATAGAGCCAACTAATAATAATAAAATGTGACAAACCTACCGTTAGTTACGGTGCTCACTTGTCATCATCTGCATTGTCTGTAATCCGCTGCCTCGGTCATCGAGCAGGTACCCGAGCCATGAGATCAGCCCGAGTTCCGACGCAGGGGATTAACGCAGGCGGGTCGCGTGAGCGCACAGCAAAGCGGGCGGCCACATAGGGCCGCCCCTACATGCAAGGGGCTTTTCTTCGGTGGCGCGGGCGTCCCTGCCCGCGATTGCCTGACGCGAGTCTTGCGACGTTGACGGGAGGCGGCGCCATGAAATTCTCAGCGGCCCCATCCGCCTCCGCCCGGCGTTTCGATCCGCACCCGGTCGCCGGCCTTGAGCGACGCGTTGATCTTGGCCGGCAGTTTTTTTCGGCGCGCGCCTCGCACCAGGTAGTTCGCGCCCTTGCGGCCGTCGCCGCCGCCGCTCAGGCCGTATGGCGCGATCGTTCGCCGCTCGGTCAGGAGACTCACACTCGAATCGACCAGGCATTCGAGCTCGCGGATCAGGCCGTCACCGCCGCGAAAGCGGCCGCGCCCGCCCGATCCGCGCCGGATTCGGTACGCGGTTATGCGTATCGGATAGTAAGCTTCGAGCGCCTCGATCGGCGTGTTGAGGGTGTTGGTCATGTGGGTGTGGATGCCGGACGCTCCGGAAATTCCGGGCGCGGCGCCCGCGCCGCCCGCGATAGTTTCGTAATAGGAAAATTGGCGCGTGCGAAACCGATCGAAGCCTCCCACCGTGAGATTCGACATAGAGCCCGAGCTGGCCGCGGGAATTCGCTGGGGCGCGGCCTTCGCCAGCGCGCGAAACAGCACATCGACGATGCGCTGCGAGGTCTCGACGTTGCCGCCCGCCACGGCGGCCGGCGCAAGCGCGTTCACGATCGACCCGGGCGGTGCGACAAGACTGATCGGCCGCATCAGGCCTTCGTTTGCGGGCACCGCCTCGGCTGCAACGCATTTCATTACATAGAACGTTGCCGAGAGCGTGATCGCGTAGTTGGCGTTGACACTGCCACGCACCTGCGGCGCGGAGCCGGTGAAATCGACGATCGCCCGCCCGCCGCCAATCCGGATCGCGACCTGAATCGGAATCCGCACTGTGCCCACGCCGTCGCCGTCAAGAAAATCGCGCGCGCGATAGGTTCCGCGCGGTAGCTCGTTCAGCGCCGCCGCCATCAGCCGCCCGGCGTAGTCCTTCAGCGCGTCCATCGCGGAGGCGACCCGATTTCGCCCGGACGTGCGGACCAGTGCGCGCATCCGATCGGCGCCGATACTCAACGCCGCGAGCTGCGCGCGCAAGTCGCCCTCGCGCTCCTCGCTGACGCGAGTGTTGGCCAAAAACAGCGCCAGCACGTCGCGCGAGATGACGCCCGCCGCGACTATTTTCACCGGCGGCAGCCGAAAACCTTCCTGGTAGATTTCGGTCGATAGCGCCATCGACCCCGGCGCCATCCCGCCGATATCCGCGTGATGCGCGCGGTTGGCCGCGTACGCGAACGGGCGGCGCTCGGTGCCTAAGAAAATCGGTGTGACGACGGTCAGGTCCGGCAGATGGGTTCCGCCCGCGAACGGATCGTTCAGCGCGGCCACGTCGCCGGGGCGCAAATCGAGCCGCTCGATCGCGGCGCGCACCGACAGCGGCGTCGAGCCGAGATGCACCGGGATATGCGCGGCCTGCGCGACCAGCTCTCCGCGCGCGTCGAAAATCGCGCACGAATAGTCGTGGCGCTCCTTGATATTTGGCGAATAGGCCGTCTGCCCGAGGACCACGCCCATCTCCTCGGCGATTGCGCCCAGGCGGCTGTTCATAACGGCCAGTGCGACTGCGTCGAGCTTCATCGGCGCGCCTCCAGATGCAAATTGCCGTAGTCGTCGGTGCGCAGGGTGAACTCCGGCGCGACGTAAGCGGTCGCGCTCAGCTCGACGATTATCGCCGGCCCGTGGATTCGCGCGCCGGCGCCGAGCGAATCGCGCGCATAGATCGGCACGGACCGTTCACGCTCTGCGACCAGCGTCCGCCCGCGCGACAGCGGCGCCGGTGTTCCGCGTTGCGGCGCGATTCGCGCAATCGGGACACGGATGGCGTTTGCCACGGCGCGCAGCCGCAGGTTGACAACCTCGACCGGTGCGCCGGGGGTAGAATGCCCGAAGGTGCGGCGATGCGCCGCGTGGAACGTGTCGATAAAATCGCGCGTCAGCGGAACCTCGAGTTCATAAGACTGTCCGCGATAGCGCATCTCGAGATGAATCTCGATTGCGATCGCGGATGCCGCCGCGCCCTCGGCGCGAAGCTCCGCGCGCGCGCGGCGGCGCATCGCGGCCGTGCGCGCCACGAGTGCCCGATACGACGGATTGATCGCGCGCACGGTCTGCGAAAACTCGCGCCCGAGCGGCGCGCCGATGGCGCCCCACGCGCATAGCAGGCCGGGATTGCGCGGCATCACGATATGCCGGATGCCCAGATCGAGCGCCAGCTCGGCGGCGTGCATGGGCCCCGCGCCACCGAATGCGAGCAGCGCGAAATCGCGCGGGTCGTAGCCGCGCTCGACGGTGATCACGCGAATCGCGCGCTCCATGTTCGCGTTGACCACGCGGATCACGCCGCGCGCCGCCGTGAGCCGGGTGGTTTTCATCGCGCGGGCAATCGCGCCGAGCGCGCGCTCCGCGCGCTCCGGATATAGCCGCATCGCGCCGCCCAGAAAATTCGCCGCGGCCAGCCGCCCCGCGGCCAGGTCCGCGTCGGTCACCGTGGCCGCGCCGCCGCGTCCGTAGCACGCGGGTCCGGGATCGGCGCCCGCGCTCTGCGGCCCAACGCGCAGCGATCCACCCGCGTCAACCCGTGCGATCGATCCGCCCCCGGCGCCGACCGTGTGGATATCGATAACCGGGCTGCGCACCGCGTAGCCAGCCGGATAACTGAGCGTGCGGATTTTTGCGCGCCGGTCGAACAGCGACACGTCGGTCGAGGTTCCGCCCATGTCGAAGGTGATGAAGCGCTCGGCGCCAATCTCGCGCGCCATCGCGGCGGCGCCGATCACGCCCGCCGCGGGGCCCGACAAAATCGTGCGGACCGGCTCGGCGCGCGCCAGCGCCGATCCGATCGCGCTGCCGTTGGATTGCATGATTCTGAGCCGCGCGCCGGCCAGCTTGCGCTCCAGGCTGCCCAGATGCGACGCCATCCGCGGCGCCACGTAAGCGTTGACCACCGTGGTCGAGAAGCGCTCGAACTCGCGGTACTCGGCCACAATGCGATGCGACACCGAAAGCGGGCGCCCCAGCGGTGCGAGCGCGCGGGCAAGCGCCCGCTCGCCGCGCGGATTCGCATACGAATGCAACAGGCAGATCGCGAACGCCTGCGCTCCGCTGCGCGCCGCTGCGCGGCGCACCCGCGCAAGCTCGGTCCGGGTCAGTGGCAGCAATACCTTCGCGTCGAACAGGGTGCGCTCCGCCACTCCGATTCGGCGCGCGCGCGGCACCAGCGGCGCGGGCCGCGACGGCGCAAGCGCGTACAGCTCGTCGCGATTCTGGCGCCCAATCTCAAGCAGATCCTCGAAGCCCGCGTTGGTGACGATCGCGACGCGAGCGCCCTTGCCCTCGAGTAGCGCGTTGGTCGCGACGGTCGAGCTGTAGGTGACCAGCTCAGGTCGCGCGCCCGCAAGCATTTTCACAAGCCCGCTCATCACTGCGGCCGCGGGATCGGCGGGCGTCGAGAGCACTTTATGTACGCGCAGAGCGCCGTCGATGATCGCGACCAGATCGGTGAAGGTGCCGCCGGTATCGATCCCGACGGTGATCGCGGTTTTCGCGCCCGCGGCGCGGAGGCGTGGCGATGCGGCGCGGCTCACGACGGTCTCAAGAGAATCTTGAACGTCGCTGAGTTCTCGGCAGCGGCGAACGCCCGGCGCCATTCGTCAAGCACGAATGTTCCGTCGATTAGAGGCCGCAAGTCGATCCGGCCTGCTTCCATCGCGGCGATTGCGGGCGCGAACCGGCCGCATCGCGAACCGATCACGGTGATTTCGTTGATCACCATCGGAGCCAGATTGAGCGCGGCTCCCGCCGCCGCCGTGCTCTTCAGGATGATCGTTCCGCGCGGGTTGACCAACGCAAGCGCGCGGCGCAGTCCGGCGGACTTGCCGGTGCAATCGACCACCACTTCCAAACGCCCGGCGAAATCACTTTCCATTTGCGCGTCGAGCCCGAGCGCCGCCAGCCGACCCAGCTTTTCGCGATGCCGCCCCAGCACGATTGCCACGTAACCCTCAGCCCTGAGCGCCAGCGCCACGGTCGCGCCCAACCGTCCGTCACCGAGCACCGCGATTGTGCGATTGCGCGGCAGATGAGTTTGCTCGAAGATCTCGTAGGCTGCGGCGAGCGGCTCGATGAACACCGCAAGCTCGTCGCTAATCGAGTCGGGAACCGGGATCAGGTTTTCGTCCGGCAACCTCAGCATCGTGGCGAACGCGCCGTCACGGCCGAGAATCCCCAGCACGGTGCGATCCGGGCAGTGGCGCGCCATCGCGCCGCCGCACCATCGGCAGCCCGCGCGGCCGCATCCGGCGTTGATCTCGCCGGCGACTCGCCGGCCAAGCATCGCGCGGTCGGCGGATTGGACGACCTCGCCCACGAACTCGTGGCCCGGAACGCCGCGAAACGCCATGTAACCGCGTGTGAGCTCGAGGTCGGTGCCGCAGATTCCCGCAAGCCGCACGCGCACGATGCTCTCGTCCGGAGTGACCACCGGAAGAGGATAGTCGGCTCGATAATCCAGATGGCCGTCGAAAACGAGCGCTTGCACAGGGTCGAACTCCATCCGCCGCGCCGCCACGATACGGCGCGTCCGCTCTTTTCATTGAAACAAAAAAGCCGCCGACTCGGCTACCCCGCGGCTCGAGCGCTCAGAAAGCGCGTGCGGATTCGGCAGAGTATTCCTCCTCCAGGATGGCGTAGAAGTACTCGTCCCACCATTCGCCGGGTCCGCGAAAAATGCACTTGCGAGAGTACCCTTCGCGCCGCATTCCAAGTCTTTCCATTACCCGCCACGACGCAACATTCTGCGGCTGGCAGGTCGCAATGATACGATGGCAGTGAAGCGACTCGAAGGCGTAGGCAAGGAGCGACCTGGCGGCCTCGGTCGCATACCCGCGCCGCTGATGCTCGCCGCCAAACACCCAGCCAATCTCGTGAGTGTGTGGTGCATCCCACGGATGGAACACCAGGTGACCGATGAGCTCGTTCGAACCCCTGATGAGCACGGCTACCGCCTCGGGCTTGTCGCCGGCGTTCTTGATGGCGAATGCCCGCGACTGCTCCTCGTTCATCACCCTTTCCGGGAGCCAAGCCGTGACCAGAGGATCGGACATGTAGCGGTGAATCGCCCGCCAATCGTCGATTGCGATCGCCCGCAAGACCAGGCGCGGAGTCTCACGCGGGGAGAAATTCAACGTGTCATGCCTGCGGGTTTGAATCGCTCCGAGTTGCGATCAGAACTGGGCGCGCAGCCGGAGGTGAGCGGGTACGCCGTGAATCCGAGTCAAGTCGTGTTCGAGCGTCATCAGGCCGGAGGAGCCGACTCTCGTCTTCTGAAAGTTCAGGAACTTGTAGAGAACGAACATCATCCGGTTTCGGTCTGTGCGAATGATAATGGCTGACGGCGGAGATCAGTCCGCGGATTTTGCGGCTGCGGTTTTTTCGGACGAGGGCTTGGATTCCGTTTTTGGCTTCGATTCGGTTTTTGCTTCCGGCTTCGCGTTGCTCGCCGATGCGGCGCCGTTGGCGACGCTCTCGGTCGAGCCGTTGCTCGATTCAGACGGCGCGGTGGGCGCGGGGGTCTTCTTTCCGTAATCGCTCGCGTACCATCCGGTGCCCTTGAGCACGAATGAACTGCGCGAAACCAGCCGATCGACCTTGCGCTTGCAGTTGGGACATTTCTTGAGGGCCGGCTCGGTGATTCGCTGCATCACCTCGACTACACCGCACTTGCCGCATTTGTATTCGTAGATTGGCATTACAGGTTCCCGACTGCTGACTGTTCGGGTCAGCTCCCATTGAGTAGCTAATCACCGTGGTTGGCCGTGTCAACGCGCAGGCTCCGATTTTCGATAATCTTTCGCCGATTTGGTGCTGGCGGTTACTGAACGTGACTGCCAATGGCGAGCAGCCGCGCCGCGACAGCGTGCGGGTCTTTCGCAGCGATTCGGACCGATTTGCTCCGCGCGGTTTGGCCGCGGACGATGCTCACGTCGGCGCGCGCGACACCCGCCAACTTCGCGAGTACGCGCACGAGTTCATCATTGGCTTTGCCCTCGCGCGCGGGGGCGCTTATCGCCACGACGAGTCCGCGCTGCTCCGCATGCATGACTTCGCTGCGCGCGGCGTCCGGACGCGCGCGGATCTCGAGACTCACGCAGTCGCGCCCGACGCGAATCCATCCGGGCGTTGGGAGAGCCGTGCGCGCCTCGCGTGCGGCGCCGGTCATGCCGAGCCATACATCAGGAGCATCGCGACCTTCGGAATCAGGTATTGCTGAAGGAATTCTATCGCGACAATCACGACGATCGGCGAAAGATCTATTCCGCCGAGCAGGACCGGCAGATGCTCGCGGACCCAGTCGAAGACCGGCTCGGTCACCGAGTAGAGAAATCTGACGATCGGGTTATACGGATTCGGCTCGATCCAGGTCAGCAGGGCCGAGATGATGACGATCCAGAGGTAGATCGATAGAAAACCCGACAGGGTTTGCGCGATAAAGAGAACCAGGCTGGGAGAAGTCACAAGGATTTATTCCGGCGTTATGATGGATTTGCGCGGCCGCTCAACCCGAGTTTCCAAGCTCGCGCGAACGATCGGCCGCGGCATGGATCGCGCGCGCAACAATATCAGAAAATCCCGCCTCGGCGAACCGGCGCAGCGCCGCGACGGTGGTGCCGCCCGGTGAGGCGACCACTTTTATCAAATCGCTGGCGTCGAGGCCCGACGAGCGCATCGTCGCCTCGGCGCCGCGAATCGTCTTGAGCGTCATGCGGATCGCAAGCGGGCGCGGAATTCCTTCGCTCACGGCGGCGTCGATCATCGCCTTGGCGAACAGGTACACATAGGCGGGTCCGCTGCCGGAGAGCGCGGTGACGGCATCGAGCAGCTTCTCGTCCTTGAGCGCGACCGCGTCGCCGACCGACTCGAAGATTCTGAGCGCCGCCGCTTCATCAGACTTGCCGGCCGCGCGGCTGCGCACGATCGCCGCCATCCCTTCGCCAACCATCGCGGGCGCGTTGGGCATCACGCGAATCACGCGCGCGCGCGGTCCCAGAAATCGGCAGATTCGCGCGATCGGCACGCCGGCGGCGATCGAGATGAACAGATGCTGCTTCGGGTTGAGGCCGAGCGCCGCCGCAATTGATTCCAGCACGCCGTCGATAGTCTGCGGCTTGACCGCGAACAGGATCGTGCGGGCCTGCTTGATCACCTCAAGGTTGTCGGCGGTGACGGCGATCTTGAGCTTGCGCTTTAGGTAACTTCGCCGGGTCGCGGACACGTCTGAGGCGATCAGGTCGCCCGGCTTGAAAACCTTGCGCGCGATAAGGCCGTGCGCGAGCGCCTCGGCCATGTTTCCGCCGCCGATAAATCCGAGCTTCTTCATCGGCTCCGTTCGCCGAAAATCGCGCGGCCAACCCGCACGATTGTGGCACCCTCCTCGATTGCGATCTCGAAGTCGTCCGTCATGCCCATGGAAAGCTCGCTTAGCGCAAGGCCGCTATGCACCGCAAGGCGATCGCGCACGATGCGCAATTCCGTGAAATAGCGCCGCGCCGACTCAGGAGTATCGCCGGGCGGCGGGATTGTCATCAGCCCCGCGATCTCGACCCGCTCGCGCGCTTCGGCGATCAGCGCCTCGAGATCGCCGGGTGCGGCCCCGGACTTGGTCGCCTCGCCGGCCAGATTCACCTCGAGCAGCACGCGGACGGGCGGCGCGGCATGGACAGCGCCGAGCGCCGCGGCGAGCCGCGCGGAATCGACGCTGTGGATCAGATCGAAAAGCGAGGCGGCGAGGCGGGCCTTGTTGGTCTGCAAATGGCCGATCAGATGCCATCGCGCTCCCCCGAGCTTGCCCAGCGCCGCGCGCTTGGCGGCGGCTTCCTGCACGTAGTTCTCGCCGAAATCGCGTGCGCCCGCGTCGTATGCGGCCCGAATCGCGCCGGGCGGCTGAGTCTTGGCGGCCAGCACGATCGTGATCGCCGCCGGCTCGCGGTCCGAGCGCCGCGCCGCCGCGGCGACCCGAGCGCGCACGGCGGCTAATCGATCCGCGATCTCGCCCGCGCTCAGCATCGGCCGAACCCCACGCGCCGCAGCGCCGCCATCACGTTTGCGACCGGCAGACCCATCACGTTGTCGCGCGCGCCGGACACCTCGGCGATGAACCCGCCGCCGGCGCCCTGGATTCCGTACCCGCCGGCCTTGTCGAACGGTTCGCCGCTCGCGATGTACCGCGTAATCTCGTCGGGGCCGAGCGCACGAAAGGTGACTCTGCTCTGGACCGCCTCGGCGGCCAGAATCTCGGCGCCGCGAGCGATCGCATAGGCGGTGACAACGGTGTGCGTGCGTCCCGAGAGCATCGTAAGCATCCGCCGCGCGTCGTCGGCGCTGGCGGGCTTCTCGAGTATCTCGCCAAGGCATTCGACGACGGTATCCGCCCCGAGCACGAACGCGGCGGGAAATCGGCCCGCGACGGCGATCGCCTTGTCACGCGCCATCCGCGCCGCGTATTCGGCGGCGGGTTCCCCCGCGCGGCGGCGCTCTTCGACTGCGCTTTCGATCACCTCGAAGCGCAGGCCCGCTGCGGCCAAAAGTTGACGGCGGCGTGGCGAGCCCGAGGCGAGTATCAGTTGCGATGAAGATGATGATGTCATCTGGCGGTCGCCGCGCGAGCGGTCCAAGCCAGAATACCGGGTCGCGGGGCGCCGCGGCGAGAGGCGCAATCGGCGGCGCAAAATTGGCGGGCCGATTGAAGCGGCGCATCGCGTGCGATAACCACGATCGGATGGATGGTATCTGGCTTCGCCGCGCGCGATGGACGATCCTCGTCGCGGTCGTTCTCTACGGATGCGCCGGCGCGGTCGCGCGCTCGAGCGCGGCGCGCGCCGAGCCGTCGCCGGTGCCGGGAGCGACCCCCGCCGCGGAGGTATCTGCGCTGCCGCCGGACAACGCGTCCGCGGACACACGCCAGGCGTTTGCAGAGGGTTACCGCGCCTATCAATCGCACGACTACGACGGCGCGCAAACCAAGCTTACCTACGCGGCGAAAAATTTTCCGGCGCTGGCCGACTACGCGCTATTCTATCTTGGCTCGGCCGAGCGCGACCGGGGCGATCTTTCCGGCGCAGCCGAATCCTTCGAGCGGCTGCGCAATCTGTACCCGGAAAGCGTGCTGACCCCGACGGGTGAACTCGAACTCGCACGAGCGCTCCTGAAACTCGGGCGTGCGCCCGAAGCCGCGGCCGTGGCGGCGCATCTGGCAACGCAATCCACCGGCTCGCCGCTCGAGCAGAACGCGCGCCTGGTCCAGGCGCAGGCGATGGCCGCGACCGGCGATCAGCACGACGCGTATGCGCAGGCAATGGAGCTTAGGAATCTGTATCCGCGCGGCAGGGCCGACGCTGCGGCACGGGCGCTTGCCTATGCGATGCTGGCGGCGGCGCCCGCGCTCGCGCCAAGCGCGACCGTCGAGTACCACCGGAGCGAGGCCGCGCTGCTCTTGCGCGAGGGGCAGGCGTCGCTCGCGATGGACCAGATCGAGCGCGCTCTCGGCGCGGGTCCAACCGACGCGGTCCGCGCGGAGCTGCTATGGCTAAAGGCGCAGGCCTCGCGCGGTGAGCTGGCGCTCGAGCAGCGCGCGCTGCTCGGTTACCTTGCACTCGCGCCGCGCGGACCGTCCGCGGCGGCGGTGCTGAACGCGCTTGCGATTCTATACTGGCGTCAGGACGACACCGCGCGCGCGGGCGCAACGTTCGAGCGAATCGTGGCGGGCTTCCCGGCAAGCATCCACGCGCCGGGCGCGATGCTGCGGATCGGGCGGATCGATGAGGAGCTGCACAGCTACGACGCGGCGCGCGCCGAGTACGCGCGGCTGTACGGGCGATATCCGTCGAGCGAATCCGCGGCGGAGGCAAGATTTCGCGCGCCGTGGACGTATTACATGACCGCGCGCTACACGAGCGCCGCAAAGCTGTTCGCCGCGATGCGCATACACGCGCACGGCGTGTCAGAGCGCGACATGTTCGACTACTGGCACGCGCGCGCGCTCGAAAAGAGCGGCGCCGGCGCGGCGGCGCGCGCGATTTATCTTCACCTGGCCTCGAGTATCGACAGCAACTACTACCCCGCGCTGGCCGCGCGCCGGGTCGCGGCGTCTGAGCCCGAGCCGCCCGCGGCGTCGGCGCCCGATCCGTATTTTCCGGGAGTTCCGGCCAGCAATTCCGCGCTGGTGCGGTTCCATTTGAGCCGCGTCATGGCGCTGCGCACGGTCGGGATCAAGGAACTCGAAGCCGGCGAGTTGCGTGCGCTCGCGGGCGAGTCGGCCGGAGATCCGAACCTCCGCTCGTTCGTGCTGGCCGGGTTGATTTCCGCCGACGCGTGGCACGACGCGATTGTCGCGGCGGCGCGGATGGAAAAGCACGGGCATCTCGCTCCGGCCGAGGCGGAGCGAATCCGCTACCCGCGCGCGTACTGGAGCCTGTTCAACTCCGCCGCGCATGAGCGCTCGCTCGACCCGTGGCTGGTGCTTGCGTTGGCGCGCCAGGAGAGCCTGTTCGATCCGCGTGCCCGGTCGGTCTCCGACGCGCAGGGGCTCATGCAGCTTTTGCCCTCGACCGCGCGGCGGGTTGCGGTGCTAAGCGGGATTGGAATCGGGGGCGGTCTTGATCTTTACGATCCCGCGGTCAACGTCGCGCTGGGCACCACGTATCTGCGCAGTCTGCTCACGATGTTCAGCGCAGACGAGTTCAAGGCGGTCGCGGCCTACAACGGCGGCGAGCACGCGGTGCAAAGCTGGACGCGCAAATTTCCCGGCGCCGACGATGAGTGGGTCGAGAATATCGGCTATCGCGAGACCCGCGACTACGTGAAGAAAGTAATCGGCGGACGGCGCGAGTACCTGCTGCTCTATGAGCGGAGGAGCGGAGGGTCTGTTCCGCGCGCGGCGAGCGATTGGCCGCGATAGAGCCGCATCCTGAGCTTGAAGCACGCTTGACAAGTGCCGAAGCAAAAGGCTTCAAAGAGGAGCCGGAAGAACTTGCCAGGCAATCCTCCGGCAACATCGCGACGGGGTTCGGGCACAGGTAAACCGGTTGGCAGTTCGGGAATTCAAGGCGATCTTCTTCGACCTGGACGGGACGCTGGTCGATATCCACGGCCCGCTCTATATTGCCGCGCGAAACACGCTGCGCGATTTCGGGCATCAGCCTGACCTCACCCGCGAACGTTACGATCAGGCGCTGCGCACCGACGAGCTGTGGCTGGGCGTGCCCGAGCACCAGCGCCCCGAGTACCTCAAGCTCGCGTTTGCCTACTTTATGACGGAAATCGACCGGACCGAACGGCTCGAGCTGCTGCCGCACGTGCCCGAGACGCTGGCCGAGCTCAAGCGCCGCGGCTACGCGACCGCCGTGATCACCAGCCGCCCCGGCGATCCGCAACGGCTTATCGCAAAGCTCGCGATGGTCGGAATCGCATCGCACCTGGACCAGGTTGTGACCCAGCCGGTGGCCTCGATGAAAGATCTTCTCGACAAGACCGAGTTGCTGCGCCAGAGCGCCGCGCGCGCCGCGATTTTGCCGCGGGCGTGCATGTACGTGGGCGACGAGCCGCGCGATATGATGGCGTCGGCGCAGGCGGGGTTTGGCGCGTCGGTCGCGGTGGCAACCGGGACGGCGTCGGCGGATTACCTGCGAACCCATCCGAACTTCCGCGCCGATCATGTGATCGACTCGATGGCGGAGCTGATCGAGCTTATCGATTGGCTCAAACAGGAGAGCCTCTGATGGCGCGGTTCGAGGAATACAAGGACCCCCCCGAAGCGCTTAGCGGGATCGGCGTGGTCGAGCTGCCGTGCCTGGATACGATGCCGTTTCTGGCGGCGGCGATGGCGGCGAAGTCGTTCGCCGATTTTGGCGCCGAGGTGATCAAGGTCGAGCCGCCGCGCATCGGCGCGCGCGAGCGCCAGCTCGGTCCGTTTCGCGACGAGATGCCGGACCCGGAGACGGGCGGACTGCATCTCTATTTGAACACCAACAAACTGGGCGTGACGCTCGAGCTCGAAAGCTCGCGCGCGCGCGCGGTGCTGATGCGGATGCTCGAGCGCGCCGATATCGTCTTCAATCCGAATATGCCCGCGTGCTGCGAGCGCCTGGGGCTGGATTGGCGCACGCTGACCGCACGATTTCCAAAACTGATCGTCGTCTCGGCCACCTATTTCGGCGCCGATTCGCGGTATCGCGATTATCGCGGCGGAGACCTGATCGCGACCCACATGAGCGGGGTCGGTTTCGAAACGCCGTGGCATCAGGTGACCGATCCGCCAAACCAGCCGCCGCTCAAGCTGGCCGGGCGCCAGGCGGATTATCTGACCGGATACACTGCCGCGGCGGCCGCGATGGCGGCGGTCTTCGATCGCCAGCACAGCGGGCGCGGCCAGCATATCGATGTCAGCCAGTGGCTCGCGATGGTCAGCATGCTGCGGCCGAATATCGGCGTCTATTCGCACGAGTCGCCCGAGGCGCCGATCTTCGAGCGCACCCGCAACCGGATCAAGCGTGGCGCGCAATGGGTCTATCCCGCGCGCGACGGCTGGGTCAGCTTCAACGCCGGGACCGATCGCTTCTGGCGCGGATGGAAAACCGTGATGGGCAATCCGGAGTGGATGGACGCCGAGATGTTCGCCTCGCCGGTTGCGCGCGCGGCGCATATCGACGCGATCGAAGCGGCGATAATCGACTGGCTCGCCGGCGAGACCCGCGACAGCGCGTTTCAAAAGGCGCAGGCTGAGCACGTCCCGTGCTTTCCCGTGCACACTCCCGCCGAAGTCGCGGAGAACGCGCAATACAAGGCGCGCCGCTTCTTTGTCGATCATGATCATCCATCGGCCAGGGAAGTGCGGATGCCGGGCGCGCCGTGCCGCTTCAGCGCCACGCCGTGGCGGATCAAGCGCGGAGCGCCGCGGCTCGGCGAGCATAACCGCAAAATTTTCGTCGAGCGCCTGGATCTGCCTGAAAGCGAATTCCAAAGCCTCAAATCAGAGCAGGTGATCTGATGGCGCGGCTTCCATTCGAGGGCATCCGGATTCTGGACTTCGGCTGGATCTACGCGGTTCCACATGCGACCGCGTGGCTCGGCGCGCTGGGCGCCGACGTGATTCGGGTCGAATCGACGCTGGCGCCCGACTTGGTGCGGTTTCTGACCGGCACCGACGGCGTGCCGGGCTTCAACCGCAGCGGCATTTATCATGCGATAAATTTTTCGCGGCGTGGAATCGCGCTCCATCTGGCGCATCCGAAAGCGCAGGAGATCGCGCGCCGCCTGGTCAAGCTCAGCGACGTGGTGACCGAAAACTTCACCGTCGGCAACATGCGGAAGTACGGCCTGGATTACGAGCAGGTGCGCAAGATTCGCCCCGACATCATCATGCTGTCCGGAACTCCGCTGGGGCAGGACGGCCCGTTCGCCCGCACGGTGGGGTTCGGACCAACCACGCAGGCGTTCGCGGGCTTGTGCCATCTGACAGGATATCCGAACGGTTTCCCATGCGGGATCGGCGGGACTTGGCCCGACTTCGCGGTGGGAGCCGGGATGGTTTTCTTCCTGCTGGCCGCACTCCATCATCGCGCTCGCACCGGCGAGGGTCAGTACCTCGATCTATCGATGGCTGAGATGGTGACGACGATGATCCCGGAGGCGATGCTCGACCATTTCATGAACGGACGCGACCCCGCACCGGCGGGAAATCGCGATGACGCGATGGCGCCGCACGGAGTCTATCCGGTCGCGGGCGACGACCAGTGGGTCGCGATCGCGATTTCGACCGATGCGGAGTTCGGTGCGCTATGCGAGATTTTGCGCGTGCCATCGCTCGCGGCGGATCGCGATTTCCTGCGGCTGGCGGACCGGCTGCGCAACCTCGAGGCGCTTGACGCGGAAGTCGCGGCCCGCACGCGAAATTTCAGCCGCGAGGAACTGGTCGCGCGCCTGCGCGAGCGCCAAATCGCGGCCGGACCGGTATATAATACGGCGGATCTGATGCAGGACGAGGCGCTCAGGGAATCGGGGATGCTGGTCACGCTCAAACACGGCGAAGTCGGCGAACGCGTGGTGCCGGGGTTGCCGGTGCGCTTCGGCGCGATCGAGCCGCGCTACTTCGGCGCACCGATGATCGGCGAGCATACCGATGAAGTGCTGAGCAGCTTGCTTGGCATGAGCGCCGACGAGATCGCGAAGCTGCGGGAAGACAAGGTGCTGCTCTAGGTGTGCGCGGCACGCGCGGCGGGATAAATTTGCGGCGAATCAATCCACGCGCGTGGCGCGGCGGCGCGGGGGTAACGCGATGACGGACGCATCGGCAATTTCCCACGGCGGCGGCGCGCATCCAGGCGCACTGGCGATTTGGATTCAGGCGATACGGGCGTTCTCGCTCAGCGCCGCGGCGATCCCGGTCCTGCTGGGAGCCGCGATCGCGGCGCGTGACGGCTTCTTTTCGCCGGGACGGATGGCGCTTGCACTGCTCGGCGCGATGGCGATTCAGGCGGGGACCAACCTCATCAATGATTACTACGATCATCAAAGCGGCGCCGACTCGAACAACTCGCTCGGGCCGAGCATGGTGATCCAGCGCGGGCTGCTCACCCCCGACGCGGTATGGCGCGGCGGTATCGTGGCGTTCGCGATCGGCGCGGCGGCGGGACTGGTGCTGGTCTATCTGTGCGGATGGCCGATTCTCGCGATTGGAATACCGTCGGTAGCGGCCGGCTACTTCTATACCGCGCGGCCGGTTTCGCTGGCGTATCTCGCGCTCGGAGAGCTGACGGTTTTCATCTTCATGGGTCCGGCGATCGTGGTGGGAGCGTACTACGTGATGACGCTGCATTTTGCGTGGGACGCGGTTTGCGCGTCGATTCCACTCGGGTTCCTGGTCGCGGGGATTCTGCACGCCAACAATATCCGCGATATCGAAAGCGATCGCGTCCACGGCAAGCGCACGCTGGCGACGATGCTTGGCCGGACGGGCGCCAACTACGAATTGCTCGCGCTCGACGTGCTCGCATACGCGGCGACGCTGATCGCGGTCGTCGCGGGCGCGATTCCGTGGTTCGCGCTAATCACGCTGCTGACGGTTGCGCGTGCGACGAGCCAGATCAAAATTGTGATGCGCGAGACGGCGGCAAAGAAACTCAACCTCGCCCTGATGCGGTCAGTGCAGCTCCACATGGAGTTCGGACTGTTGATGATCGTCGCGTTTCTGGCCGCGGCGATCGTGCGGCGCTGAGATGAGTGCGAGCGGCGAAGGAGCGGGAGAGTCCGGAGCTTTGGCGGGAGCCGTGCCCGACGAGCTCCGGATCGGGCTTGCGCAAATCGAGCACAACCTGAACGAGGGGCGTTATCGTCCCGGGCCGTGGGAGCGCTATATCCGCGAGCTCAAGCGCCAGCCGGGCGCGGCGCGCGCGGCGCTCGCGCGGGACGTAAGCAGGGTGAGCCGCAAGCTCCATCAGCGCACGCCGCGCAAGACCATTTCGGTGCGCGCGGCGGTGGCGATCGAACTCGGCGCGACGGCGCTGGGCGCGATCGTGCTCGTGCTCAGCCGCGGCGAGTCTTCGGCCGCGCTCGGGCTGGCGGGGGCGCTCGTCTGGATCATGAGCTTGCAGCCGATAGTGAAAATCTCCGCGGCGGCGGTGTTGGGGGTGGGTTACGAATACGCCTACCTGCTGCGCGGCGAGCCGCGCTTCAAGATGCGCTTCGGAGATTACGTCGCGGCGCCGCGCTGGGCGCGCGTGATCCTGCATCTGTGCGGCACGATCGGTTCGCCGCTGGGAGCGTGGGCCGCGGCGCGGATGATTCGCGCGGCGCTGCCCGGCACGGCGGAACTCATCATGGCGGCGTTCTGGATCCTGATCGCGATCAACGCGGTGGGGTTCGTGGCTGGTCTCGCCGGAATCGGGCGGATGGGATCAATTCGCACGGCCGAGGGCAGCGGCGGCGCCGCCGGACTCGAGATTCGGGAAGCGCTCGCCTGATCGCGCGGCGGCGCTATTCCAGCAGGGCTTTCGCCGAGGGGCGCGATTTCATCCGCTCATACCAGGTAACCAGATCGCGATGGCGCGGGTCGATTCCGATCTCGAGGCGCTTTTGAAATTCCAGCGCGCACAGCCCCGCGATATCGGCGATCGACAGACCGCCGTTGACCAGGAACTCGCGCCCCGCCAACTCGCGGTCGAGCCATTGGTTGTGCCATTCGATTTGGGCGCGCGCCTCGCGCGCGGCGTTCGGGTTGCGCTCCGGCTCGGGCAGGCGGAACACGTTGAACAGCACGCTGCGCAGCGCCGCGATGAATGAGCCGTCGATGGTTTCTTCGATCATCCTGACCCGCGCGCGCTCG
The DNA here is from genome assembly GCA_035531615.1 of Binataceae bacterium (SeqCode). Taxonomy (GTDB): domain Bacteria; phylum Desulfobacterota; class Binatia; order Binatales; family Binataceae; genus JBARDN01. Next base: position 11,041 of record DATKSQ010000142.1, on the reverse strand, counting down.
ATTGCGCTGCGGGGGAGCAACGCCGGCTCCGGATACGCCTCGTTCAGGTATTCGACGATCGCGGTGGATTCATAGATCGGGATCGAATCGACCAGCAGGGTCGGGACGCGGCCGTGCGGGTTGAGGCGCAGGTATTCGGGGGTTCGGTTTTCGCCCTTGGCGAGGTCGAGCGGAATTTTCTCGCAGGTGATCTTTTTTTCGGCCATCGCGATCCGCACCTTGCGTGCGAACGGCGACTGGAGGGTGTGATACAGAAGCAGTCTAGGCATAGCGGTAACTCCCGAGAGCGCTTCGTACAGAAAAGCGCGGTCCCCGCCTTCCGCGCCGCTGCCTGATAATCATTTGACGCGCGCGCCATCGGTTATGTCAACCACGCCGAGCGGATTTTATCTTCGCGCGAGGTCCAGGAAATCGAGCTCGGGAGGATTCGCCGCGAACTCCGCCCGCAGCCGCTCGTACGCCGCAAGGTCATCGACCGTGCGCATGTAGCCGTGATGCGCGCGGCCGAACACCGGCAGCCCGTCGCGAACCATCGGCGCCACCAGACCGGCCATGATGCTCCACGGCGGCGCCGGTGGGGCGAGCTTCAGCACCGCGGGCTCCGCGACGATCACGCCGCAGTACATGAACGTCGCCGGATGCGCGGCGCAATCGGGATGCGCGCGCGCGTCCGCATAATCGTCGAACGCAAGCGGCGTAATCGACTTGAGCAAGCGCATCCGGCGCACGCGCGCGGCGGAATCGATCTCGATCGCACTGTACGCGCCGAGGTTTTCGGGCTGCGCGAGCGCGAGCGTGACCAGCGCGCCGCGATCGCGATGAAACGCGATCATCGCGGCGAGGTCCAGATTCAAGATGGTGTCGCTGTTGGCGACCACGAAAGTATCCGTGCCGAGAAATCCGCCCAGACCGCTGAGTGGTCCTCCGGTGCCGAACAGCGCCGGTTCCGGCGACCAAACGATATCGATTCCGAGCCGCGCGCCGCTTCCGAGCGCCGACTGCATCGCGCCGGCAAGATGATGGACATTGATCGCAATCTCGGTGATTCCCGCCCGTTTGAGCATCCCGAGCGGATACTCGATAAGCGCGCGTCCTCCGACCTCGACCAGCGGCTTGGGAATCGCGTCGGTGAGCGGGCGCAGCCGCTCGCCGCGTCCGGCGGCCAGCACGAGCGCCTTCATCGCGGACGCCCCTGCCCCACATTGGATGCGCCGCCGGGACTCGCGGCCGCGCGCAGCGCCGCGGCCAGGCGCGGATAGCCGCGCAGCTCGGGACCGTCCAAAATCCGGCGCGCCTGCGCGATGAGATGCGGAAGGAAAGCGGTATAGCCGGGCTTGCCCTCGCGCTCGAACAGGATGAAGCGGCCGATCATCTTGAGCGCATGTTGCAGCACGCAGAGCCGGTAGCTCAGGCGAAAATCGGCGGCGGAAAGATCGGCCGCGCCGCGCCGCACCAGGCCTGTGTAATAGAAGTCGATGAGCTTGTCTTCGAGCGCCGGCGCGATCAGCGAACCAGCGTCGCGCGTGGTCAGCAGGACCGCCAAATCCTGCGCGCCGGGCGCCATCAGCGCGTCCTGAAAATCGATCACGCGCAGGATCGGCCGGCCGCCGCGATGCTGCACGTAGAGATTGCCGCCGTGGTAGTCGCGATGCGAAAAAACGCGCGGAAATTCGCCCAGCGAGCGCGCCAGTGCGTCAAGTTCGGGTGCGAGGGCGGCAGGGTCAGCGCCGGGCGCGATACGGGCGCATCCGAGTTCGAGAAATTCCTTCAGCTCCCAGCGAAACAGCCGAGCGTCGTAATTGATCCGCGCGGCGAGGCATCGCGAATCGATGCGCCGGGCGCCCTCGACGTGCAGCACGAACAGCAGCTCGACGGCGGCGCGCAGCAGGTCGGCGGTTCCAGCGCCGCGTGCGCGCAGGATATCGAACAGCGCAACTTCGCCGGCATCCTCGACCAGCATCGCGCGCAGCGCCGGCGCGAAAGCGTAGAGCGCGGGCACCGGAGCGCCGAGTTCAGTCAAAAACCGATGCAGGTTGATCCATGGCGGTTCGGCCAGCGGTTCGGAGATCATGCCGAGCACGCGCGCATAGCGTGGCAAGTCATCGGGTCCGAGATCGACCAGGATCGCGGAGGCCGGAGCGGGCTTGGCGCCGCGCGCAAGATGAATGCGCCAGAAGCGGCGTGCCGACGCGTCACCGCGCAGCAGGTCGATCTTAGCGACTGCGGCGCCCGGCCATCGGCGTGCCGCAGCCTCGCGCGCCCAGCGTAGGCGTCCGGCGTCAACCGCGGCGTCGGCATCCGGGTCCGTTCTCATCGCGATCGATTGTATCGGCGCGCGGCCCGGTATGCAGCACGCGGGGGATGGAAGCAAGCGAAACCGGCGCGGCCCCAGGGCCGCGCCGGTGGTATGCGTTCAGTTCAATCAGGCGCCGCGGGAGGATGCGATCCCAGCCTCCCTTCAGCATTCAGCGATCAGTCACCCGACTCCCAGCGGCCGCCCTCAGCCGCCGCGGCCATTTTCTCGGGCATGAACCAATTGAGATTCACCGCGCCCATGTTGATGAACCATGAATCCTGCGTCGGAGCGTTGGCCGACGGGTGGTAGCAAACGCCGGACATTCCGTTCTGGACGTTTTGCGTCGAGGAACCGACTTGGAACAAGCGCTTGAAGGGATAGATCGCGATGCGTGAACCCGGCTGCGCACGATCCGCGTAGTTCATCCACGACGTGTAGTTCTTGAGCAGCGCACCATTCTGGTCGTACATGTCCACGAACATCGGGAAGTCGGCCTCGCTATCGACGTAGATAATTTCGCGGCTGAAGAGCCGAGCCGTCACCCGATCCGCGCGCTGGACAGCCTCGACCACATACTGGCGGCGCAACTCCCAAGGATCGGGGCAGTGGCTGGCGCCCCCATCGGTCGGACAGCGCACGTCAACCCCGTGATGAACATCGATCGCGGCGAGCATGGTTTTTTCGCCCAGGAACTTGTAGTCGTAATCCTCGGGTTTGCCGCTCCAGCCTTCCCAATGATTGGGGTTGTAGTCATCGATTCCCCCGGAACTGTCTTCCATCGAATAGTTCAGCCGGCGCAGGCGGCGCGCTCCGGGCGACCAACTCCAAGTGTCGTTCTCCCGCTTGGGATCGGCGTACATGAATTTCAGTTCCGCCGAGCCGCGCGACGTGGCCGGCGCCAGCACCGGGCCATTGAACGTCGCGTAATAGCGCCCCGTAACGCGGAAGTCGGGGTCGGTCGGAATCGGCTCGACTTCGGTGCGGCCGACCTCGTTATAGCCCGCGTAGTGGCCGACCTCGTTGTCGAGGATTTCGAAGTAGGACTTGTTGAGCCCCCAGTAGAGATCCTCGCACTGATACCAGCGCAAATCGTAATCATCGGTCGAGATCGGCCGGAAGACCTCGTTCCAGACGACTTCGGTACCCGCGTTGGGGTCGTTTGCATCGATCATCGGGAAGGGCTGGCCGGCGACGTAACCAACCAAGCTGCGATGGTCGTTCGATAGCCGCACCTGCGAGGAGTACTTTTCGGTCGCTTCCTTATACGGCGGCGGCCACTCGATAAGCTCGGTCGGCTCGACCTTAATCGACATCCCGTGAAGCACCCGCATGTAATCTCCCGGCGGGAGAAGATCCTTCACCTTGAAGGCGTTATCGGGCGTGATGAAATCCCCTGGTTTGACTTGAGCGCGTGCCTGTGCGGCGCCGACGAGTACAACAGCCGCCGCAGCCACCACGAGCCAAGTGAGCTTGTTTTTCCGGCCGTTCATGTTCCACCTCCTGTGGACCGCATCGCGCCGGACAATAGCCTTCGCGTCCGGCGCATCCATGTTCTCTAACCACTGTTAGGACTGGAGCGCATCACCGCGAATTTCCCTCGCGCAGATCGCATAACGCATCAAGAACCCGTTCGACGCCTAAACTGATTGGTGGCATCGTGCCGGTTTTTTTAACGTGCGAACCGCTTGACCCCGAAGTGCGATACGCACAACACATGCCATCGCGATTGCTTGCGGCGGCCCGCGCGGTACGGAAAATCGCCCATGCCGCCGGGATTTTCAGCGATCAAGTCGATTAGTACGCCGGCCGCTGAGTCCAACTCTGGCGCCGATCGAGTCAAATGTCTCCGATCGAAACGCGATTCACTCGATTCCCAGCGCCTCGAGTCGGGGCCCTGAAACCGGCCTGATCGAAATGGGCGTACCGCGCGCGCCGAGGAATAAAAAAACCGGCGCGGCTCGAAGGCCGCGCCGGTGGTATGCGTTCAGCCGGTATGGCTCGACTCCCCGGGCGCGCCGATTTCGAGCGCGCGCTCCGAGCCACGATGGCTCACGAGCAATGCTCCCGCCACGCCCGTGGCGGGAGCTCGGTCGCCGGTCGATCGCCCGCCAGGCAGCCGGGGGCGTGGCGCCTAGGTGGCCGCGTGCGGGCGCGTAATCAGCAACCTGTGTCGCGCGCCCGCACGCCGATGCTTCTCGCTATCGCGATGCGCATCCGCAACCGTGGCGCTAGCGGTTTGACGCCTTGACGATCGCCATCGGATTGAAGAAGCTCCGGTCCACCGCGCCCATGTTGATATACCAGCACTCCTTCTCGGGCGTGCCGTAGCCCGGATGGTAGCAGACCGTCGAGAGACCGGACTGCACATCGGTCGAAGAAGACCCGGTCTGGAACAGGCGCTTGAACGGATAGATCGCGACGCGCGCCTGTGGCGTAACCCGGTCGTTGTATTTGCACCACGAGGTGTAATTGATGAACAGCTCGCCCTTGCGGTCGTACTGGTCCTGATACATCCCGAAGTCGGCTTCTGAATCGATATATAAGACGTGCTTGCTGTAGAGATCGCCGGGCAGCCGCGCCTTCCGAGCGATTCCCTGTAGGATATAAAGATGGCGCATCTGCCAGTTCGCCGGGCAATGGCTCGCGCCGCCGTCGGTCGCGCAAGTGAGCGGCGGGTCGGCCGGGTCGTCCATCACAGCCAGCATCTGTTTTTCGCCCAAGTACTTCCAATCATAGTTTTCGTTCTTGCCGGCGAAGCATTCGAAGTCGTCGGGGCTGTATGATTCGGGCCCCGAGTCCTGAGCCGTGCTCAGCAAGGTCTCATTGAGGCGCCGTAGGCGATGCGCGCCGGGCAGGTAGGTGTAAGCGTCATCGCCCTTGGTCGGTTTGGCATAGCGGTAGCGTACGAAGCCCGCTCCGGCTCCGTCTTCGGGCGAGAGCTGCGGATACAGGCCGGTCATCGAGTAACGGCCTGATACCAGGAAGTCCGGGTCAACCGGCATCGGATCGACCTCGGTGCGGCCAACCTCGTTGTAACCGGCATAGTGCCCAACGGTGTAATACCAGAGCACCCGGTAGGGTTTATTGAGTCCGCCGTACACGCTCTCGCAGTCGAAGTAGCGCAGGTCATAATCGTCGGTCGAGATCGGGCGGAAAAAGTAGTTCCACATGATCTTGTTGGCCACTTGCGGGTCATTCGGGTCCAGCAGCGGGAACGGCTGTCCCGCGACATAGCCGACCAGCGAACGATGGTCGGCGCTCAGGCGCACCTGTGGCGAGTATTTCTCGGTGGCCTCTTTGTACGGCGGCGGCCAATCGATTCGCTCGGTTGGCGTGATCAGCATCTGCATGCCGTTCTTTACCCGCCAGAACACGCCCGGCGAGACCAGATCTTTTACCTTATAAGCGTTGTTGGGTCCGATCTTGTCGCCCGGCTTGACCTGCGCGGCAGCCGGTGCCGCGGCGAGCAGGAGGATCGATGCGAACCCGATCAGCGCGGTGATAAGCGAGCTTCTCTCTCGGTCCATAATGACCCCTTCTCCGGCGCATGGCCGGAGGCTGATGAAAAGTTCCCCAAAAGCCTCGATTCCCGACTGGTTGATTAATGATCTTACTGTGATTTGTCAACCGTTCTAATTCATCGTCGCCGGCTCCCGCTCCTGAAGCTCATAAACCATTGGAAAATCAGTATATTTGCTCTAATTGGGGTTCTGTGGGTTGATCCGCTGAAGCTGGAATCAAAGTAAGCGGCGCACCAAATATTTTACAGACTAACTTATGTTTGTTAGATGCCCGCGGTTCCTGAACGATCGGTATGGACCGGCCCCGGCTCTGAAGGCCGGCGCGTGCCGGTTGGAAAAGCACGCTCGCATCCGGTATTAATTGAAGACCGCCCGCGCGCGCATCCGAAATCGGCGGCGGTTCGATACAACAGATGACAACCTGGATTCCGATTCTCGTGACGCTGATATTCGCCGCCGTGGTGGTGGGCGTGATGGTCACGATCAACTCGATTATCGGCCCCAAGCGTCCCGGCGCGATCAAGAGCGAAGTCTTCGAGTGCGGCAATCCCTCGAGCGGCGGCGCATGGGGACGCTTCTCGGTGCGGTTTTATCTGACCGCACTGCTGTTCCTGATCTTCGACGTCGATCTGGTGTTCCTGTATCCGTGGGCGGTCGAGATCCGCAAACTCGGGATGTTCGGATTCGTCGAGGCGGTGGTCTTCATCGCGATTCTGTCGGTCGGGCTGATATACGCTTGGCAGCGCGGTGCGCTTGATTGGGATTGAGGGCTGCGCGGCACGCACTGCAAGGTTCAACCGGGATGCGGGCGTGGCGGCGCGGGCGCACGGAAGTGAATTCATGCTTATCGAGAGAATCAACCAACGCTTCGGCGCCGTGATTACGTCCTCGGGTGCGGCGCACGGTCAGGATTTTATCGTCGTCGCGCGCGACGCCGCGCTCGAGCTATTGCGCGCGCTCGCCGCCGAGCCCGAGTTCGAGTTCAACTCGCTGTCGGATCTGACGGCGGTTGACTGGCCCGAGCGCAAGCCGCGCTTCGAGGTGGTTTACAACCTCAACTCGCTGACCCGAAACCATCGCATTCGCGTCAAGCTGCCGATTCCCGGCGATGACGCGTGGGCGCATAGCGCGGTTTCGGTGTGGAAGGCGGCGGACTGGCTCGAGCGCGAATGCTTCGACATGTTCGGAATCGAGTTCCGCGGCCATCCGGACCTGCGGCGGATTCTGCTCTACGACGCCTTCGAGGGCCATCCGCTGCGCAAGGATTACCCCTACCAGAAGCGCCAGCCGATCGTTCCCGAGATCGATCCGATCGTGAACCCGCGCCCGATGTCCCGCTAGCGGACATGCGATCATCCCGGTCATATTGACGGCCGCGCCAGAGACGACAAATGCCATTACCAGCGCGCTGGAAAGACAAACTCGAGGCCTCGGATCCCGCCGACGAAATCATGGAGATCCAGATGGGGCCGTCGCATCCCGCCTCCCACGGCACCATCAAGTTCAACTTGAAACTCGACGGTGAGCGGATCGTGGATTGCGATGTCGAGGTCGGCTACCTGCATCGCGGGTTCGAGAAGATGTGCGAGCAGGGCACCTGGACGCAGGCGTTCCCCTATACCGATCGGCTCAACTACGCCTCGCCGTGCATCAATAATGTCGCCTTCGCGCTGGCGGTTGAAAACCTGCTCGATATCCAGGTTCCCGAGCGCGGCAATTACGTGCGCACGATCATGAGCGAGGTCTCGCGGATCACCGACCATCTCACCTGCCTCGGGATGGCGGCCGGCGAGGTCGGTGCGCAGACCGTGATGTTCTACATGCTCGAAGCGCGCGAGCTTTTGTACGACTTGATCGAGGCCGTCACCGGCGCGCGCGTGACCGTCACCTGGTGCCGCGTGGGCGGCGTGGCGCACGACCTGCCCGCCGATTTCGCCGAGCGGCTGAGGGCAGCGTTCAAGTGCCTGGACGCGGTGCTGAGCGATTGTGACAAGCTGCTGTCGCGCAATCGCGTGTTCATCGATCGGATGAGCGGCATCGGCATCATCCCGCGCGCGGACGCGATTTCCTATGGCCTGACTGGTCCGCTGCTGCGGGCCTCCGGGGTCTCATACGACGTGCGCAAAGCGCATCCCTACCTGGTTTACGACCGCTTCGACTTCGAGGTTCCGCTTGGCGAGCGGGGCGACAACTACGACCGCTTCAACGTGCGCTTCCGCGAGATCGCGCAATCGCGGCGGATCCTCGAGCAGGCGATGGCGTCGCTGCCGCAGGGGCCCGTATCGATCGACGATCCCAAGGTCGTGATGCCGCCCAAGGAGCGCGTGTACAATTCGATCGAAGGCTTGATGAACCACTTCAAGCTGGTGATGGAAGGGATCAAGGTTCCGGCCGGCGAGACCTATACCGCCGTCGAGGGCGCCAACGGCGAGCTGGGTTTCTACGTGGTCAGCGACGGCAGCGGGCGGCCGTATCGGGTGCGGGTGCGTCCGCCGTGTTTCTTCGGGATGGGGGCGCTGGGCCAGATGCTTATCGGACACATGATTCCCGATATCATAACGACTTTTGGCATGATCAACATGATCGGCGGCGAATGCGATCGCTGAACGCCTAAACGTCCATTAATTTCAGTGATTGCGCCGACTCGGCTGGTTTTGATAACCATGTATGAGTATCTGTTCCGGACCGGCTCTTCGGTCGCGGCGCCTCTCACAGATGCAGGGGAATTCGCGTTCGGCGGTGGGAGATGAGAGTATTCGCCATTCGTACGCTTGCGTTGATCATCGCGCTGCTGCTGCCTGTGGCGGCGCATGCGCAAGCCTTTTCTCAAGGCTTCGAGACGGACACCAGTGGCTGGTTCAATCAGGGTAACGGCAGCATCGCTCGGGTTGCGTCGGGGTTTTCGACTTCGGGCGGTTACGCCGATGGGATCGCGTCGGCGCAGGGCGACTATCATGCGCGCCTGCACGTGGATCCGGCCGCCAATTTCAGCAGCGCGGGAGATCCGCAATGCACGCCGGGCGCGAAGGATTGCATCGGACCTTACACCGATTGGGGCCTCGGCGCTTCGGCGGCCCGCTTCCCGGCCGGAGGGGTTTCGACCTCCGCTGACATCTATCTGGACACGGCGTATGCCGCCGCTCACAAGGATTACCGATTCGATTGGGACTCGGCGCTGAACGACTCGACCGGGCAGTTCCTGCAGGATTACGTCTTCAATGTCGGAACCGCGCTGCCCAATGATCCCTGCATAGCGGCCGGGACCGTGACGGGAAACTCGCACTTCGTTATCGCCGCCTCGACCAGCGCCTTGCGCGAGAGCTCCGACCCCGAGGATTCGAGTCACAATCCGCAATGCATCGCGGCCTCCGGATGGTACACGTTCCAGCATGTCTTCAAGCCCGACGTAAGCGGCAATCTGGAAGTTGACATGACGATCACGAACAAGCAGACCGGTACGCTCGCGGCGGCTTGGACGCTGCATCCGATCTGCCAGATGCCGCAATCGCTCGGGCTATGCGCCGAAGGACAGCCGCTTCCGGTCTCGGCCGCGGGCGGAAACGCCTACGGATGGTTCGCGAACCAGGAAATCGACCAGCTCGCGCTAGACGATACGTCGCTGCGAACGCTAGAGCCGCAGTTGATAAAAGATTGCAAAAACGGCGGCTGGCAAACCTACAGCAATCCCCCGTTCCAAAACCAATCCCAGTGCATAGCCTACGTCCAGAACCAGGGCTAGTGACCTAACCGAACCGCGACAGCTTGAGATTCCCGTTCCTTCTGAATTGCCGTAAATTTGCGAGCTAACCCGTCTGCATGAAGTTGATCGCGCTGGACGGTTGGCTCGTCAGCGCGGTGCTCGATCAACCGATCGACCTATCTTCTAAACCTCAGTTCTCACGCCAAGATATGTAATCAGAGCCCAACCTTGGGGCTACCCACAAGGAGTGAATTCAACCTGGAGCCTGTATTGTATAAGCTCGACCGACGGCTTCGACCGAGCCGCGGCAGCCACCTCTGGCAGGACCTTTCTCGCGCCTCCGTGTACGAGTAGGCCTCGTGCTTCTCTCCCGGTCTCTTTCTGCAAGGCTTCGAGGTAATGACGAAGCTGCTCGATATCTGGGATCGACGGTTGTCCCTGCTTGCATTCGACGATGACCGGAATGCCGTTGCGGTCAATGAGAATCACGTCTGAGCGAGATCGGTCGCCGAACACCCGTTCTCGAACCTTTTCGCTTGGATGCTGAAGCAAACCATCTTCCAGTCGGTGCGGGTAGGCCGCGATATACCCTGATAGGGCCCGTTCGTAGTCGAAGTGAGACCACAGTGCCACCCAGTTCGCCGGGTCATTCATCGCAGTTTTGAGCGTGGGCAATGACACTGATCGAATTTGCGAGAGCGTTGGCCGTAGCTCACCCATCGTGAACTGCGTCCCGATAGGAAGCCCAACCACCATCTCGCGGCTTTCCGGTCCAACCGTCATGTCCCATCGAACGAGAATCCTGCGGCCCATTTCACCGTCTGGCAGGCTCGAACTGCGCGGCACCAGCGGGTTCCAATCACTATCTTCGATCGCTTTACCGGTGACCTCGCCGAGCCGCCCTACACGATGATTGCGTAATGCGACCACGACATGGTCGCCGACATTGATGTTCTGGAGAGCGCTTCGAGCCGCTTTCCAGCCTCTTCCGCCTTCTGTTTCACCGCTTAAGTGAAAACCCCAGCCACTGTACCATCCTACACCCACACATTGATGCAAGAACCAACGCTGCCACATTCCTGGATAGTCATTCTCCATACAATTGATCTTCCAAAACGCCATAACCTCCTCCTCAAAGCTGCTCAGTCGATTTGGGTCGGCTCCATCAAAAAATAGGGGTATAACAGAGACGGTAGGCAGGCTAAATTCCCGGGCCCGGCAAAGCCACTACTTCACTCTCGCGAATTATTGAGTCCTGCATATCATAGTGACAATTCCGCTCTTGCTCGATAGCTTGGCGTGTCATTCCCGCGCGTGGCTGCCGCGCGAGGAATCCCGGTCTTCTCGTCCGCCGCAGTCCTGCAATTCGGGATTCCTCGCGCACGCCGGACACGCGCGCGGGAATGATGGTATGGACCCCCGCCCGCCTTTTAACGGCCTCGATACGGGCCAAAGATGTAAGCAACATCTTGAATGGAAGCGAGGAGGGTCCGCGATGAAGATTACCGCGATTGGAATCGATTT
>DATKSQ010000141.1:0-31387 GCA_035531615.1 Binataceae bacterium (SeqCode) | reverse complement strand
CTTCCTCGAACTTGTTGTCCGCGATCAGCCGCTTGAATTTGCGGCTGCCGAGCACGTTGGTGCGCTCGCCCACGATAATCGGGCGGGTGTCCTGATCGATCACCACGGTTTCGATTCCCGACACCACTGAGCGCCGCGGCGCCGCCGCGATGCGCGGTTGGACGCCTTTGGCGGCCGCGACCAGCAGGGCGATATGCTCGGGCGTCGTGCCGCAGCATCCGCCGACCAGATTCACCCATCCGTTGGCGATGAAACGCGCAAGCTTGCCCCCGAACAAGTCCGGCGTCTCGTTGAAGCCGCCGTCGTCGTTAGGCAGACCCGCGTTGGGAACGCATGCGACATTGAAGCGCGAGATCGCGGACAGCGTGCGCAGATGATCGGTCATGAAGTCGGGACCGGTCGCGCAGTTGAGCCCCATCCACAGGAGATCGCGATGCGCGAGCGAGACGTAAAACGCCTCGATATCCTGCCCGCCGAGCAGCGTGCCCATCGTCTCGATGGTTCCAGAGACGGCGAGCTCGGGCTTGACTCCTGTCTTTGCGATCGCGCGATCGATTCCGGCGAGCCCCGCCTTGCAGCTAAGCGTGTCGTTGACGGTCTCGAGCAGCAGAATATCGACGCCGCCCTCGATCAGCCCGAGGGCTTGCTCTTCGTAGGTGGCGGCCATCTGATCGAAGGTCGCGGTGGCGGTGATCGAGATGTTCTTGGTGGTCGGACCGATCGAGCCGGCCACGAAGCGGGGCTTTTCGGCGGTGCTGAATTTCGCGGCTTCCTCGCGCGCGATTTGCGCCGCGAGCCGGTTGATCTCGCGCGCCTGATCGGCGATTCCGTATTCGGCCAGCACGATCGGCATCGCACCGAAGGTCGCGGTCTCGATAATATCGGCGCCGACTTCCAAAAAGCCGTCGTGCATCTCGCGAATCAGGCCCGGGCGCGTGCGCACGATATTTTCCGGACATCCCTCGAGGCTCGCGCCGCCGTAGTCCTCGGCCGAGAGCTGATGGCCCAGGATGAAGGTGCCGAACGCGCCGTCGAGCACCAGGATTCGCCGGGTGAGCAAATCCTTGAGCAGCTTGATCCGGTTTGCGTCTGTGGCCATTGTTAGAGTCCGCCGGTAAGTCCAAGTGACATTCAACCTTATCCCAGCGCCTATCTCCATTCAATTTGACCTGGCCGCGCCAGGCTCGCGCAACTCCGTGCTGGCGGAAATTGGAGGGTGATGATGGCGGCGGGTGATCGCGCGCGGCTGGTGGTAGTCACCGGAGGCGCGGGCTTTATCGGGTCGCATCTGGCCAACGCGCTGGTCGATTGCGGATTTCGCGTGCGGATCGTCGATAACTTCGCGACCGGCCACCACGATCGGGTCAATCCCGGCGCGGAGCTGTTCGATGCCGATATCCGCGATGCCGCCGCGATCGAGCCGGCGTTCAATGGCGGCGTCGATTGCGTGTTTCATACCGCCGCGTTGCCGCGGATTCCGCTTTCGATCGCAAAGCCGGTCGAGACCCATCTGACCAACGTGGTCGGAACGCTGAATGTCCTGATGGCGGTGCGGGAGGCGAAAATCCGGCGCCTGGTGTTTTCCGGATCGTCGTCGGTTTATGGAATTCAGGATCGGCTGCCGCTGGTCGAGAGCATGCAGCCCAATCCGCAAAGTCCGTACGCGTTGCAGAAGTTCGTCGGTGAGGAATACGCCCGGATGTTCCATCGGCTGTACGGCGTGCAGGCCGTCACGCTCAGATACTTCGCGGTGTATGGGCCGGGGATGGCGGAAGAGGGTGCATACATGCTGGCGATCGCGGCGTTTTTGCGCGCCCGGCGCGAAGGCCGCCCGCTCGAGATTCATGGCGACGGCGAGCAGACCCGCGATTTCACGCACGTACGCGACGTGGTCGCGGCCAATATCCTCGCGATGGACGCCGAGGTCGCCGATGGCCGCCCGATCAATATCGGCTTCGGCCACAATGTGAGCATCAATCGCATCGCGCAGATTTTCGGCGGACCGATAGTGCATACCCCCGCCCGCCCCGGCGACATGCGCGACACGCTGGCCGACCGCGCGCTGGCCGGCCGCATCCTCGGATGGACCCCGCGCGTACCGATCGAGGACGGCCTCGCCGAGTTGATCAAGCGCTGACGCGGTGCTTTCCGCGGACTGACTTGACTGGTGTGATCGGATTCTCGCGTGGTTCCCCGCATTGACCTTTGCATGAGGTTGCGCTAACTCACGGTGCGCAAGTGTAAGCACAATGGTTCGCGCGACGCGGTCTTGGCCGCGTTGCGCCCGAGGAGGTGAGCGTGGTCAAGACACCTCGAAAGCTGATCGGCGCCCTCGCGTTAGCCGGACTACTTAGCGCTGTTGGAGTCGTCGCAGCGCAGGTGCCCGGCACAAGCCCGGCGCCTCAAGCTACCCCGCTTCCGCCGCACACAACGCTGGGCATGCCAGAAACGGTGCCAAAGGAGGCCAGGGGTGTATGGACGCAAGCCGAGTGGACGGCCTACCGCCAGCATTGCCTTGATTTATTCAGCGAAGTCGCCGCCGCGCAAACAATGAGCCCGCAGCAAATCAAAGCTCTGAAGCCGTTTTCGCAGGACGAGTACGAAGGCTGCCGAATGAGTTGGAGTTCCATCAGAACGCCAGATGCGCCTCCCGGGCCCGTAGGCGGACTCATCAACCCCGCGATGCCGCCCATATACCCTCGCCTGTCGTCCCCCCCCCCCGGCTCAGCCTCCGGCTTCCCCGCAGTCCGCGTTGCCCGCCATTCCTGAGGCGATTGCAACAGCGCCGATTTTTGGTTTTGGTGGCGGCGCCTCAGCCTGCCCGGCTCCCGCGCCCACAACCGGCCTGATTCCTCCCACATCCCCGCTGGACGTAGCTGCGGATGTGTCGCCTACCCAGAATGTCGAGATGCTGAATCAGGGACTGTGGGTTTTCGACAAGAGCGGCAGCAATCAAAACGGCGGCCCTGAGTCGCTCTATCAGTTCTGGTGCAACAGCCCTGGCGCCAACGGGCAAATTCTGCCGGCATGCTCCGCCATCGGGAATCCCTACCTGGTGCAGCTCGTTGACACCCAGATCGCATTTGATCCGTTCGATTCAAGATGGCTCGCAACAACACTGGCAATCAAGAAGCCTGCGGAAACCGGCGACCTGTTATTCGCAATCTCAACGAGCGCCAGTGCGATCGACGGTACCGGCGCCTGGATGCGGTATGACATTCCGGTCTGCCCCGGTTCCCAAAATTACCCATACAATCTTTATCCCGACCAGCCAGTCCTGGGTTACAATTCGAGTTGGGCGGCGGTTGACACGATCTGCCTCGACCCCGCCAGCAATTTTCCAAACGGTACCGACACGCTCGTGTTAATTCCGAATGGCTCAATCGTAAATCCACCGCTGACTGCGACCCCAAACCAATCGATAATCACTCCCCCGCTGGCCGCGTCACGGCCCGCGCGCGATATATCAGGACCAGGCCAAGGCTTCTCCCAATTGGTACTTGCTTCGGCTCAGTTCTCGACTCAGGCTCCGAATGCGCCGGAGGTAACTCTGTGCGGAATCGCCGCGCCCACCGCTTCGGCGACTCCGGTAGCCACGTTTCTGAGCACCAGCCCGGGTTTCCTGCCTTATGGATCATTCTCGACAAACCAATATTTGGCTGGTATACCTGCGCCGCAACCCGGCTGTACCGTTCCGGCCTCGAACTGCATGATCAATATTTCGGACCAGGGCCGAATCCAGCAGGCCGTCGTACAATACGATACCGCGGGCAAGTTTCATTATCTGCTAACCGCCTTTACTTCTGAGTATTCTGCTGCGTATGCTGGCTTTTATTTCGTCGGTGCCGGGGCTGCCTTTTTCGCGGGCCAACTGGAAACCAGTGATTGGGCCGGGGAGTTTCTCGCCGAAGGCAACATTGGGGTTACGCAAACCTACGCTACCATCGGTGCCGACCCACAACTCGACCTGTACGCTACTCTCACCAATTTTTCTCCAACCAATTACACCTATTCGCAATGGAACGTACAGCGCAATTTCGAAACCACGGGGCAGCTCAATCTCGTTTACGGCGGGAGTCTCGCACAGAGCAACGGAGTATTCACCGGACAGAACACTTGCCCGACCGCTACTCCAACCGGAGCCTTCGGTGGTCCGACCCCGTCTCCGTCCGCGACTCCCACGCCAGGTCCAATTCTGCAGCGCTGGGGTGACTATAATTCGATGAACTGGGATCCCAATCAGCCCGGTTTGGGAAGCGGGCTAAGCGGACTATGGAGCGTGCTCCAGTTCACGCAGGGCGCCACCGATCAGTCAACGGTCTGGACGCCGCTCCCGATCGGGCAGCCTTTCCTTGTGGGCAACAGCTACGGCGAGCGGGAATGCGACGTCGGTTCTGGAAACATTTGCACCGCAAAGCTTCCGGCGCCGAGCGGCTTGCAGAACGGCGACGTGGTAGTGGCGTTCTTGGATATGGGTGGGAGCTTTGTCACGCCGCCAAAACCTCCGGACTCGACTTGGGTCGAATTGCCAATCGCGAATCTGGGTGGGGCAGTGAGTATGCAGCAGGGCAAATGTGCATCGGGCTTAAGCACAGAATACGCATATGCCCACGTCTATGGATCTTCAACGGAAACAGGAATCTATGACTTCAAGCATGTTGTTTTCACCATCTGCGGTGGATACGTCCCGGAGATTGAAGGCTTCCTAGCCGGGTATCGCGGGGCTAGTACAAATCTGAGCAATCTGCTGCTTTACGGATACCCTGCCCCCCAGCCTGGCGCGGCGATTATTGTGGGACCGGCTCCGTCCAACTCGCCGTCGCCGGGAATCCTCTTGAATGTCTTCATGGGCGGCGGGTATGAATCACCGGAAAGTAACGAATCCGGCGCGGGTTACAGCTCTCTGACGGGTTCGCCTCCCGCGACAGTCGAGCCGCAGGCTACTGGCAGTTCACCCTACGAGCTCGCGGATTTGGGAATTCCCGCCGCTCAGACCCCGATAGACCAGTATATCCTAACGGACAACCTCTCGGCATTTAATCTGTGGGGATGGCAGTTGTTTATGCCGCAGTAACTTGCGTTGCGGATTGGCGCGACGCGGAAGTGTTCGCGGCGGTGGCGGCTGGAATCCAGCCGCCACAATTCTTTCTGTCAATCCGTTGTTCAGCCGATAGTGTCGCGAGGTGCCTGAGCATCAATCCGGTCCGGACGGTAGGCGCGGCTATCCTTTGTATTCGCGCGGCGGGTGCGATAACGCTTTGATGAGAGGAGAAAGAGGGATGCCGGAGCCGTATTACAAGCAGCATTGGATCGATATCGAACCCGACCGGCACGCGGCCTACGACCAGATTCTGGCGTTTCATCCCACGATGGAACCTATCCTGCGCCCGCTCGAGTTGCGCGCCGGGCTCTGCGTGCTCGATGTCGGCTCGGGGCCGGGGCATACGACGCTCGAACTGGCGCGGCGTGTGGCGCCGTCGGGCAAGGTGACGGGCGTCGATATCAACGCCGAATTCGTCGCGCGCGCATCGGCACGTGCACGCGAGCAAAAGTCGAAGGCCGAGTTCGTCAATAGCGCTTTTCCGCCGCTTCCGTTCCCCGGCGGATCGTTCGATCGCGTGTTCTGCAAGAACGTGCTCGAGTATGTCGATTCCGCCTCCGCCACCGTCGCCGAGATGGCGCGGGTCGCGGCGCCGGGCGGCGTCGTGGTCGCGACCGATAGCGATTGGGACATGCTCGCGCTCGATCTTGGCGCGGGAGACGAGGTGAGGGATTTGACCGATAGCGTGCTGGCGGCGGCGAAATCGATCGCGATCAAGGAGCCGCGCATCGGGCGGCGCTTGTACGGGATTTTTCGCGCCGCCGGGCTGGCCGGCGTCAAGGTCGAGATTATGGCGGGCGCGGACACCGCCGGGCGCTCGCTGCCAATGCTGAAGTCGAGCTGGGCGCACTACGCGCGTGATTCGGGGCGCATCAACCCCGCCGAGGTCGAGCGATGGCTCGGCGAGATCAACGCTGCGATTGCGGAGCAGAGATTTCTGTTCGTGCTCCCGCAGTTCATCGTACGGGGAAATAAAGCGTAGCCGGGTCGCAGCCGGCGCGGCCGACGACTCGAGCTTCGGGACTTGAACCTGGGGGACAATCGATGATTCCTGCTTGGCTTGCCTTCTATGACGGGATGATCGCGATCGCGTTGTTCCTGGCGGGAATGCTGGGCGCGTACTTTCGCCTGATTGCGCCGTTCGTGGGATTTCAGCTCGCGATGATCTGGGGAACCTTTATCGCGCTTATCGGCACGATCGTCGGAATCGTCGCGATGGTGCGCACGGGCGCGCCCGAGCGCGCCGGCGGCCGTCCGCGCGCCAAGGTGGGACTGGTGATGTCGCTGATCGTGTTCGTGCCGGTCGCGGTGCTGGTCCTGTCGGGGCTCAAATATCCGGGGATCAACGACATCACGACCGACTTCACCAATCCTCCCGAGTTCACGCACGCGCAGGCGCTGGCCGCGAATCGCGGGCGCGATCTCAAGTACAATCAGGCGCGCTTCATGGCGGCGCAGCAAAAAGGCTATCCGCCGCTCGCGCCTTTGCATCTCGCCGATCCACCAGCGGCGGCGTTCGAGCGCGTGAAGCAGCTCGCGGCGGCGATGCCGGCCTGGTCGATCACCAGCACCGATCCGGCGACGATGACGATCGAAGGGGTCAGCACTTCGAGCCTGTTTCATTTCCAGGATGATTTCGTGATTCAGGTGCGGCCCGCCGACGGCGGCGGCAGCATCGTCGAGATGCGCTCGAAGTCGCGCGACGGGATCGGCGATTTCGGGGTCAACTACAAGCGAATCGTGGGATTCTTCGCGAAGCTGCAGGCCACGGCGTAGGAAAATCCAAGCGGCCACCAAGACACGAAGACACTAAGAAGAATAGACGGGGCGTTCCTTCGGGAAGGCCCCGTCCGTATGTCTTGGTGTCTTAGTGTCTTGGTGGCCGTCTGATCTTCTTAGAAATTTCCGAGTGCGCGAATCGTGCGCTTGACTGAGCTCGAGCGATCTTCGTTGACCGGATTGGTGAACACGATCGCGGTGCCGATTCCGGGTGCGACCAGCTCGGCCAGCTGCTCGCGCACCCGCGCCTCGGAGCCCACCAGCAGCGTCGCATCGATCATCGCGTCGGTGACAGCTTTCATCGCGGCGGCGGCGTCGCGTCCGGCGGCGCGAATGCCCGCGATTTCGCTCTCGAAGCCCGCGCGCGCGATCATGTTGCCGTAAAACGTAAGCGCCCCGTAGCGTGACAGCAGCTTGCGCGCGGGGCGCCGCGCGGCCTCGAGATCGTCGGAGATGAATGCGGTTGCGAACAGCGTGGGCTCGATCGCTTTCGGATCGCGGCCGGCTTTTTTCGCGCCCAGGGCCAGCTCACCGAGCGCCTGGGTGACGCGCCGGGGCGGAAAGAAATTGAAGATCACGCCGTCGGCGATTTCGCCCGCCAGCTTCACCATCGGCTTGGAAACCCCCGCCAGATAGATCGGCAGCTTCTTGGTGACCCGCGGCCCGGTGGCGCCGCTCTCGAGCGGCTTTCGGATCGCGGCGACCGTTTCGCGCATCCGGGTCATCGGATCGCCCATGTCGATCTTCAAGATCGTATTCATTTCGCGATGCCCCGTGCCGAGGCCCAGGATGAAGCGTCCGCCGGTGAACTCCTGCACCGCGGCGGCTTCGTTGGCGAGCAGCGCGGGATGGCGCAAATAGATATTGCTGATCGCCGTGCCGAGCATAATCCGCTTGGTGTGCATCCCGAGCGCGAGCGAGCAGGCGAGCGCGTCGCTGCCGGCTTCAGTCATGAAAACTCCCGCCAGGCCGGCGTCTTCGGCGGCTTTGGACCATTCGATCAGGGTGGCGGGCGGAGAATCGGGAAGAGTTGAGAACGCGAGGGCGAATTTTGCCATGAGTGATTTCCTTTTCGAGCGACGCTGCGACATTTCCATCATGCGCCGTGGCTCGTCAAGAGGATTGTCGAGGACCGATCAAGGCCGCCAAGCCGCCAAATATGCGGCTGGACATTCCGTTTTGCTGGTTCTACAACTAAAGAGAACAACGGATCGGCTGCTTTGGCCGGCGAAACTTTACCCAGGAGGCACTATGAAGCGATTGCTCGTCGGTTTGATTTCCGCGGTGTTTGTGCTCGCCGCGGCTGGCATCGGATCGGCCAAGGATTTGTCAACCACCGGTCTCGAGGAGAACTTCGTTAACGCGGTCGGAACCTGCGGTCCGTCGAGCAACATCGCCGGTGCACTCGGCAAGACCAATGACTACGGGGTGCGCACGGCGTTGCGCCAGGCGCTGATCCAGGAAGCGGCCGATGACGCCGCGGGCGTCGAGGGCAAGAATCCTTCTCACGCCGATTGCATGCAGAAAGAGCTGACGAAGGCCGGCTACACGACCGATGAGATGGCGGTGCTGCCGGAATGCGTTAAGCACGACTGGCCCGATCCGCTCGACGACCTGGGAGTTTGCGTGAGGAACAAAGCGCGGCTCGAGGCGGTGATGAAGAAGAAATAACCCGCGCGATGAGGGCATCACTTACGCGCCGGAGAGCGACCGCGCTCTCCGGCGTTTTTTAGTCGAGTCCGTACTTGCGGCGCTTGCGCCACAGTGTCGCGACGTTGATCCCCAGCATGTCGGCCGCCTCTTCGAGCGTTACCGCCTGTTCGAGCACCGCCTCGATATGGCGGCGCTCAAGTTCCTCGAGGGTCTGGCTCTGATCGGCCTTGCCCGGTCCCGCCAGCAGGCGATCGGGTAGATCGCTCAGCGTGATGGTGTCGCCGCGGCTCAACACCACCGCGCGCTCGATAACGTTGCGCAGCTCGCGCACGTTGCCCGGCCACGGGTATGAGGACAGCGCGCGAATCGCCTCGGGCGCGAACTTGAGGGGAGTCTTGTGATGGCGCAGCGCGGCATCGCCGGCGAAGTGCGCGGCCAGACGCGGAATTTCGCCGGGGCGCTCGCGCAGCGGGGGCACCCGCAGCTCGATTACGTTGAGGCGGTAGTACAAATCCTCGCGGAAGCGTTTCTGATGCACGAGCTGCTCGAGATCCTGGTTGGTCGCCGCGATGATGCGCGCGTCAACCGTGATCGTCTCGGCGCCGCCGACCCGCTCGAAGGTCTTTTCCTGCAAAAATCGCAAAAGTTTGGACTGCACCGCGGGCGACAGATCGCCAATCTCGTCGAGCAGCACGGTGCCGCGTTCGGCCGCTTCCAGCCGGCCCGGCTTGTCCTTGATCGCGCCGGTAAAGGCGCCGCGCACGTGGCCAAACAGTTCGCTCTCGAGCAGATGCTCGCTTAGCGTGGTGCAGGCCACCTGCACGAAGGGCCCGTCCTTGCGGGGACTGGTGCGATGGATATGGCTGGCGAGCATGCTCTTGCCGGTGCCGCTTTCGCCGCTGAGCAGGATCGTGGCGTCGCTGTCCGCAATCTGCGCGGCGGTCTCGGCCAGCTTGCGGGTGTGCGCGCTGAGCGTCAGAAAAGCTTCGGGGGTCGAAAGCCGTTCGACCTCGGCGCGAAGGAAGCGATTTTCCGCGCGCAGGTTCTGCACCTCGAGCGCGCGCCCGACCACGCGGCGGATATGTTCCGCGCTAAACGGTTTGGGCAGATAATCGTAAGCGCCAAAGCGCATCGCCTCGACCGCGTCGGGAATCGATCCGTACGCGGTCATCATCACGACCCCAACGGCGGGACTCGACTGCTTGATCGTCTGCAACAGCTTGAAGCCGCCCAGCCCCGCCATCCGCACGTCGCTGATCACGATCTCGGCGTCGCTCGGCGCGAGCAGCTCGAGCGCGCGCTCGGCGCTGTCCGCCTCGGTGACGCGATGCCCCGCACCCTCGAGGCTCGCGGCCAGCATCCGGCGTATATTGCGGTCGTCGTCAACGACCAGAATCCGGGCCAAGGGCGTCCTCCCGCAAGGGTATTTCGATGGTGAACATGGTGCCGTGACCGCGATCGCTGTGGGCAAAGATTCGCCCGTTATGCGCCTCGACAATCTCTTTGGCGATATACAACCCGAGTCCCGCCGACCCCATCGCGAATCCCGTCTCGGAAAACTGCGCGTACGGTTCGAAGATCCGCGGCATCAGCTCGGGCGCGATGCCGCTTCCGGTGTCGGTCACGATGGTGCGCGCGATAGCGCCCTCGCGCTCGAGCTTGATTGTGATTCGTCCGCCAGCCGGAGTGTAGCGCAACGAGTTGCCGACCAGGTTGGTGATGACCCACGGCAGCTTGATCGGATCGCCAAAGATTGGAATCGGGCGCTCGCAGGAGCGGACTTCGAGCGTGATGCTTTTTTCCGCGGCCTGGAGTTCGAGCGGACGGCAGACCTCGCCGATCACCCGGTCGAGCAGAATCGGCCTGCGCTCGACGCCGATCCGCGCGAAGCTGGTGCGCGACGCGTCGAGCAGGTTGTCGGCAATCGCGGTCAGCCGTTCGATATCGTTGCGGATCGTTTCGAGCAGCTCGCGCTGGCGCGCGCTGACCTCGCTGCGCGCCGATTCCGCCATCAGCTCGGCGCCTATGGAAAGCGAGGTCAGCGGAGTCTTTAGTTCGTGCGACAGAGTCGCGATCAGGTTGGTGCGCTGGCGCTCCTGATCGCGGATGAAGGTCACATCCTGGAGCAGCAGGATGGTGCCAAGCGGCTCGGTCGAGTTGCCGGTCCATTGGAGCTGGCGGCTGATGTAGGTGTGGTCGCGTCCGCGCAGGAAGACCTTGAACTCGGCGGGTGCGTTCGCGCCGCCGTGCTGATCGGCCAGCGCGGTGAGCAGCCGCGCCACATGCGGATTTTGCGCCGCCAGCGAATCGAGCACCATGCCGGGCCCGGCGTCGAGCACCAGGATCGCCGCGGCGACTTCGTTGATGTGTACGATCCGGCGCGCGCCGTCGAGCACGATCAGGCCGTCCTCGACGCTTTCGATTATCGCGTCGATCTTCGAGCGCTCGTGGTCCAGCTCCGCGACCCGCGCCTCATAGTGCCGCTCGATTCGGGCCGCCGCCGCTTCGATCTGGTCCGCAAGCGCGCCGGGCTCCGCTCCGAGGACGCCGGGGCGCTCGAGCGCGTCTTCGCCGCCGGGCCGCGATCGCGCGACCCAGTCCGTCAGCGCACGGAACTGGCGGGTGAACCACGCGCGCGACCCTAAGGCGGCGGCCGCGGCGCCAATCATAAATGCGAGTGCGATTTTCAAGCGACCAAGCCCGCGCTTGGGCGGCGAATCGTGGTTGTCGAGACCGGGAAGCCCTGCGGCGACATGGGGGCATTGTAGCGCGCTGGCGGCCGGAAGTATCACGAGTACGCCTGAGGTTCATTGCACAATGCACGGCCAAAACTCAAGCAGAGGACTGCCAATTGCAAGTATGCGGCGTAAAAAGTCCAAGCCTCGGCAAGGGTTTGTCATCCGGACTGCAAATTGCATCATGTCCCGGAGGGCCAAGGCATAATACTGCCTGCGGTTACCTTGGAGGATTTTTTGGCTGCTACTATAAAGGGAGCGCCCGTTGCCGGTGCGAATCCGGCGGCGACCGGCTCGAAAAAGCAAACCCGCGCGATCGTCGTCACAACCGGGATGCTCGCCTTTATCTCGTTCTGGCGCGCGTCGGCGGTGGTGCTGTGCGACCTCGCCTCGACCGCATACTACATCGGCGGCATCGTCGAGGGCGCGGTCGGCAAATCGGCGCCCTATTTCATCCTGGCGGTGATGCTTTTCTCGTATGCGGTGCGCGCGGTGTACGTCGAGTCGTGCTCGATGTTCACGCGCGGCGGCGTGTACCGGGTGGTCAAGGAAGCGATGGGTTCGACGCTGGCCAAACTCAGCGTATCGGCCCTGATGTTCGACTATATCCTGACCGGACCGACCAGCGGCGTATCGGCGGGACAATACCTGGTCGGGCTGATCAACGAACTGCTCAAGCTCGCGCACGTCGGGATCGCGCTGCCGCCGGATTTCACCGCCGCGATCTTCGCGATCGGATGCACGGTTTACTTCTGGTGGCAGAATATTCTCGGCATCGAGGAATCCAGCGGCAAGGCGATGCGCATCATGCAGGTCACCACCGTGATGGCGGTGATGATGATCGGATGGTGCGGGCTGACGCTGTACACGCGCGGCTTCCACATGCCGCCGCTGCATTTGAATTTTCCCGACAGCTCGCTTGGATGGCTGGCGCATACGCCGGCGGCGCGGACTTTCGGCGCGTTTGGAATTTTGATTGCGTTCGGACATTCGATTCTGGCCATGTCGGGCGAGGAATCGCTGGCGCAGATCAACCGCGAAATCCAGGCGCCCAAGCTCAAGAACCTGCTCCGGGTCGGTTTCATCATATTCATCTACAGCCTGCTCTTGACCTCGCTCATCTCGTTTTTCGCGGTGATGATCATCCCGGATAGCGTGCGGATGCCGCTGTACGGCGACGACCTGATCGGCGGCCTGGCGATGTACGTGGTGGGGCCGCTGTGGCTGCGCCTTGCGCTGCGCGCGTTCGTGGTATTCGTGGGCTTCCTGATTCTGGCGGGCGCGGTGAACACCGCGATCGTCGGCTCGGTCGGAGTGCTGACCCGGGTCGCCGAAGACGGCGTCCTGCTCGACTGGTTCCGGCATCCGCATCGGAAATACGGCACCAACTACCGGATCGTAAACATGGTCGCGATTCTGCAAATCGCGACGATCATTCTGTCCAGGGGCGATATGTACGTCCTGGGCGAGGCGTATGCCTTCGGCGTCATCTGGAGCTTCGTCTTCAAGACGCTGTCGGTGCTGGTGCTGCGCTACAAGCACAAGTATCAGCGTCTGTGGCGGGTGCCGCTCAACCTGAAATTCTTCCGCCCGGGAGGACAGGATTTTCCGCTCGGCCTGGCGCTCACGTTTTTGGTGCTGTTCATGACCGCGGTGGTGAACCTGTTCACCAAACAGGTCGCAACGATCGCGGGAATTTCGTTCACCGTGGGCCTGTTCGTGGTCTTCGAGATCTCGCAGAAAATCAACGGACAGGCCGAGCACGCTTACGGCGAAGAGCCGGAAAAATTCAATCTCGAAATGATCGATGAAGAGCATCTTGACCCCGCGCGGCTTAACCTGAGCGCCGCGGCCAAGCGCGTTATCGCGATTCGCGACCCCAACAACCTTGCCCATCTGCATCGCTACCTCGCCGAGCCTGACAGCGCCGATTTGATCGCCGTCACGGTGCGCAGCGAAAAGGGCCTCGCTTCGAGCGACGGCGCGGAGGACTTCACCAGCGCCGAGCAAAAGCTGTTCAGCAAGGTCGTCAAGGTCTGCGAGGACCACGGGCGTGCGGTTACGCCCCTGGTCGCGGTCTCGAACGATCAGGTTTACGCGATCGCGCGGGTGGCCTACGTGCTCGGCGCCGAGGAAGTCGTGATGGGCGTGTCGGCGCGCTTCAAGTCCGATATCCAGCTCGAGAATTTCGCGATGCACTGGGGCTCGCTCGCCGAGACCGATCATCACATCAAGGTCCGCGTGTTGTCCGACACCGAGGACATCCGCGCCGAGCTGTAACGCGCGCCAGCGCGGCGCTCCGCAAGCAAGAGCGCGGAAATTTCCACCGGCGATCGACGCGAGCCCTCGGCGGGCCGTCATTCCGAGCCATAGGCGAGGAATCCCGTTCGCCGCGCGCGGCATCCTTACGCAGGCGTGATGAAGCATCGCAAGCCGGTGCACGAGCGCCTCGGGATTTCTCGCCGATGGCTCGAAATGACGGATCGTGGACCAGTGGAGGCTGCGAAGGTGACGGCGTCGAGCCCTAATCCCTCCGACATGCCCGCATCCGTCATTTCGACCAACGGGAGAAATTCCGGGCGCGCGGGCTGCGCATCGCGCGCAGACCCGGGATTCCCCGCCGGGCGGACGCCCGCGACGGAAACCGCCCGGACCGGGCGCGCTCGATTGGCACTGGCTCGAAGTGACGATCCTGCGGTGCATGTAAACGCGGCGCGGCGCGAGAACAGGATTGCTCGAGCGGTAATGACCGGTTGCCAAGCGGTGGACGCCGCTTGACATACCTTCGTCCAGGTTGTATTTAACTTATCAGTTATTTAACCATATGGTTCAGCAACGCACATCGCCCAATCTCAGCATCACCTTTTCCGCCCTGGCCGATCCCACCCGCCGCGCGATTCTCGCGCGCCTCGCCTCCGGCGAGCGCTCGGTCACGGAGTTGGCCGGGCCCTTCAAGATGAGCCTGCCCGCCGTCTCGAAGCATCTGAAGGTGCTCGAGCGCGCTGGACTGATCGCGCGCGGGCGCGAGGCGCAGTGGCGTCCATGTCGGCTCGCGGCGGGTCCGCTCAAGCAGGCGGCGGACTGGATCGAGACCTATCGCCAGTTTTGGGAGGAGAGTTTAGATCGCCTGGAAGACTATCTGCGTGAAGTACAGGACCGCCCAGTGCAAAACCAAGTGCAAAATAAGGAGAAGCAAAATGGCCGCAACAAGTAATGCCGCCGCGATTCCAGCGGAACGGGAACTGGTTATCACGCGCATCTTCGATGCGCCGCGCAAAGTGGTTTACCAGGCATGGGCCGACCCCGAACAAATGGTCAAATGGCTTGGTCCGAAAGGATTCACCGGCAAGATCATCAAAATGGACGCTCGGCCCGGCGGCGCGTATCGCTTTTACATGCGCGATCCCGAGGGCGGCGACCATTGGCAGCAGGGCGTGTTTCGCGAAATCGTCGAAGGCGAGCGGATCGTACAGACCTATGCGTGGGCGGATGCCGATGGAAATCCGACCAGGCCTGAAACGCTGCTGACCGTCACCTTCGAGGACCACGGCGCAAAGACCAAGCTGACGCTGCATCAGGCGGTGTTCGAGTCGGTCACCGCGCGCGATATGCATCGCGGCGGATGGACGAGCGCGCTCGATCGTCTGGAAGAAGTTTTGGCGCAAGCGTGATCTTAGGAGATGACTCGTTGCCTCGGACAGTTGTCGAAACGTCGCAACGCGCGGCGACTGGAATGCTCATCCATTTCGCCCAGGAGACCCGATCATGACCATCGACCCTCCCTTCGTTCCGCTCACCGGCGGCTGCAAATGCGGAAAGGTGCGCTTCCGCATGGAGGTCGCGCCGATCATCACCCACTGCTGCCATTGCCGTACGTGCCAGAAGGTCAGCGGGTCGGCCTTCAGCATCAACGCCATGATCGAGACCGATCGGTTGACCATCCTGGAAGGCGCACCCCAGCCGTTCCAGGGCGCGGACGGTCAGAAGGCGCTGCTGTGCCCGGACTGCGGGTTCAGCCTCTGGTCCTATCACCCGAAGTTCGGCGACGCGATCGCTTTCGTCGGCGTGGGCACGCTGGATCGCGGCGAGCGCCTGCCGCCCGAGGCCCACTATTTCACGCGCTCGAAGCATCCGTGGGTGGTGCTGCCGTCCGCCCTCCCCACCTTCGAGGAGCTGGGCGATCCGGGAAAGCCCGGAGCCAGCGCGCGCATCGCAGCCGCGCTTGCGGCACGTGGCTCGGGCCGTTGAATGGATATGCCTGGATCAAAGCGCCCGGCATGTATCGCGGCTCACGTCGCGCTTGGAATCGGCGCCGGGCTTTCGATTCCGGCCGCGGCGCATCCGCGGACGCCGCGTGTGATCCTGTGCGTGGGTCGTGGTCGTACCTGATAGCCAGGAAGATTCGGAGGATGGCACATGCGTAGTCGTCGATACTTGGGCAATAGTTTCGAGGTCTGGAACCGCGAGCGCGCATGGTACTGGAGCGTTGCCGGTTTTGATGTGGGAGGCGGCGCGATTGGCGCGGCGGCGACATATGCGGATGCGGTAGGCGAGGCGCGCATGGCGATCGATGAAATGTCCGCGATGGATAGCGCACCGATGCGCGAGGGCCGCCGGTGCGGCCGCGCCGGCATGTTCGATTGGAACGGACCTCTTGAGAACCTTGAGCGTTATCTCGTTTGCGTCCACAGCGCCGCGGCGTGAGGATACGATCTCGATCGAACCGGAAGCGCAGGCATGGAAAAGGCGCTGGAATTTTTTAAGGACCACGGACCGATGACCGCGCCGGGCGGGCGCGCGGCGGAGTTGCGTGCGCTGCCCTCCGGCCTCGCGGCGCTGTGCGAAGTTGTGCAGGCTGTGCTGATTCATCGCGACCAGGCGCCATTCTTTTACGCGCTGAAACTTCCGCCCGAGCGGTACGACGAAGCGAATCTGCGCACGACCGCCGCGATGCTGACAAAGATTTCGGCGCTCGACGCGCGTCCGCTTGGCGCCGCGCGCGAGCCGCGCGCGCGGATGGCAGTGGTGTGCCGGCATTTCGCCGTGATGCTGTCCGCGATACTGCGCGAGAAGGGGATTCCGGCGCGGGCACGATGCGGCTTTGGCGGATACTTCATGCCCGGTAAGTTCGAGGATCATTGGGTCTGCGAGTACTGGAACGCCGCGCAGGCGCGCTGGATTCTGGTGGATGCGCAACTCGACGCGATCCAGCGCAAAGCCTTCAGAATCGATCTCGATCCGCTCGACGTTGCGCGCGACCGCTTTGTGATCGCGGGCGACGCATGGCAGATGTGCCGCGCCGGCCGCGCCGACCCGAGCCGCTACGGCCTTAGCTTCATCAATGAGAGCGGGCTGTGGTTCATCGCGCAGAACCTGCTGCGCGATCTCGCGTCGCTCAACCGCATGGAGATGCTGCCGTGGGACGTGTGGGGTTCGATGCGCGAGCCCGAAGTTCCCTTGATCGACAACGATCTGGCTCTGTTCGATCGGGCGGCGGCGCTGACGATGGGCGGTGACGCCGCGTTCCCGGAAATTCGCACGATCTATGAATCCGACGAACGCCTGCGCGTGCCGGCGGTGGTCTTCAATGCGTCGCGTCAGGTCCGGGAACCGGTGTTAAGCTGATCGGACAGATCCCGGCCCGGGCGGAGATCCCGGCATAACTCATCCGGATCGGATAAGGTGTGCAGGTGCTCAAGGCGAGATTCCCCGCGACTGTTGCTGCTCGATGCGTCGCGCACAACTCACGCAAATCTCCTTTGAAATCGTGAGCGGGTTTCCCATTTTCCGGGTCGCGACCACGCACGCGGGGATGCGGCTCGACGTGTTCATTTCGGCGCGGCTCGCGCCCGAGTACTCGCGCTCGCAGGTTGCGCGGATGATCAAAGCGGGCCTCGTTACCGTCAACGGCGCT
The DNA here is from genome assembly GCA_035531615.1 of Binataceae bacterium (SeqCode). GTDB lineage: Bacteria > Desulfobacterota > Binatia > Binatales > Binataceae > JBARDN01. The sequence continues at coordinate 14,205 of DATKSQ010000141.1, read as the reverse complement.
CCGGCGCGCGCCGCCTCCGCGGTGCGCGCGGGAGATGCGATCGCGATCGCGCCGCCCGCGGCGCCCGAGCCGCATCAATCCACCGGCGCCGCTCCCGCAATCGACGTGCTATTCGCCGATGACGAGCTGATCGTCGTGAACAAGGCCGCCGGCATGACCGTGCATCCCGCACCGGGGCATCCCGACGCGACTCTAGTCGATGCGCTGCTGGCGCGCTTTCCGGAGCTGGCCACGATGGCCGAGCCCGACGGCGTGTTGCGCCCGGGAATAGTGCATCGCCTGGACAAGGACACTTCCGGGGTGATGGTGATCGCGCGGACTCCGTTCGCGCGCGCCGCGCTGTCGCGCCAGTTCAAGGAGCGCACGGTGCGCAAGCTGTATCTGGCGATCGTGCGCGCAGTGGTCGCGAAAGACCGGCAGACGGTCGCGCGCGCAATCGGACGGCATCCGGTCGAGCGCAAGCGGATGTCGGTCGCGTCGCATAACCCGCGCGACGCGACCAGCCACGTGACCGTGCTCGCGCGCTTCAAACCCGCGGCGCGCGGCGAATCCGGCGCGACGCTGGTGCGGGTCCGGCCCGAGACCGGACGCACGCATCAGATTCGCGTGCATCTCGCGTCGATTGGTCATCCCTGCCTTGGCGACGCGCTGTATGGCGGCGCGGCGAAGCGCGGCGGCCTCGAGGCCGCCGCGGACTCATTCGCGCGCCACGCGCTGCACGCTCTGGCGCTGGCAATCGCGCATCCGCGCACGGGAGCCGCGCTCGAGTTCGTCGCGCCGCCGCCCGGCGATTTCGCGACGTTCCTCGCGGCACACGGGATCGAGTGCGGCGCCAAGAACCTCCGGCGATGGATCGAAACCGCATGATCGACCGTTGACACGGGGGCAGCGGGCGGTTAGCGTCGTACTTGAGCTTCCGCACCAAGGACGCTGTGGCGGGGTGGAGGAGAACATACCCCTCGCTTCCGGGCGGTCCGTTTTTCGATCTCACGGCTACTCTGTTTCGATTCCCGACCGCTTGGAGCAAGTGAACTGCACAAGGTATTCCGCTGGGCGGAATCCCTTCCGGACCAACGTAATCTAAACCCGCGCCACCGCGACGGCGGGAGCGCGGCAATCCAGCATATATAGTGAGGCAGAGTTGCGGGGAAGGCATATGGCTAAGGGCAGAGGCGCAGCGCGCGAAAACCAGGCTCATCTCAACGACGTTTCCGCGCCGCCGCGCCAGGTTCAACCGCATCACACCGAGCCGCTCATCGTGATGACCGATGACGGAGTGCTGAATCTCAAAGCACTCAAGAGTTCGAAGATCACCGAGCTGGCCTCGATGGCGCGCGACTTCAACGTCGAAGGCGCCGCCAACATGCGCAAGCAGGAGATGATCTTTTCGATCCTCCAGGCGCAGGCCGCCAAGAACGGTTCGATCCTCGGCGAAGGCGTGCTCGAGATTCTGCCCGACGGCTTCGGCTTCCTGCGCGCGCCCGACTACAACTATCTGCCCGGCCCCGATGACATCTACATCTCTCCGAGCCAGATTCGTAAATTCAATCTGCGCACCGGCGACACGGTGTCGGGCCTGATCCGCCCGCCCAAAGAGGGCGAGCGCTACTTCGCGCTGCTCAAGGTCGAATCGATTAATTTCGAGGATCCCGAAAAGGCGCACGACAAGATTCTGTTCGACAACCTGACCCCGCTTTACCCGCAGGAGCGCATCAAGCTCGAATACGATCACGAGGACCTGACCACGCGGATCATCGACCTGGTCGCGCCGATCGGAAAAGGCCAGCGCGGGCTTATCGTCGCGGCGCCGTTCACCGGCAAGACGATGATGCTGCAGGCGATCGCGAAAGCGATTGCGCATAATCATCCGGAGATCGTGCTGATCGTGCTGCTGGTCGATGAACGCCCCGAGGAAGTCACCGACATGCTGCGCTCGGTCCAGGGCGAGGTCGTCAGCTCGACCTTCGACGAGCCGCCCACGCGCCACGTGCAGGTGGCCGAGATGGTGATCGAGAAGGCGCGCCGGCTGGTCGAGCACGGACGCGACGTCGTGATCCTGCTCGATTCGATCACGCGCCTGGCGCGCGCCTACAACACCGTCGTGCCGCCTTCGGGAAAGATTCTGTCGGGCGGAGTGGACTCGAACGCGCTGCACAAGCCCAAGAAGTTTTTCGGCGCCGCGCGCAACACCGAAGACGGCGGCAGCCTGACGATTATCGCAACCGCGCTGGTCGATACCGGCAGCCGCATGGACGAGGTCATCTTCGAAGAGTTCAAGGGAACCGGCAATCAGCAGGTCGCGCTGGACCGCCGCTTGCTCGAAAAGCGCGTGTTTCCGACCATCGACATTCAGCGCTCGACCACCCGCAAGGAAGAGCTGCTGCTCCAGCGCACGACGCTCAACCGCATCTGGATTCTGCGCAAGCTGCTCTCGCAGCTGAATGCCGTCGAAGCAATGGAATTCCTGATCGACAAGATGCAAGGCACCAAGACCAACGACGAATTCCTCGAATCGATGAACGCGTAAAGCGCCTGCGCCAGTAGGACCGGCGTCCCGCCGGTCGCGCGCCAAAGGCCGCCGAGCCGGCGGCCCTACTGACGCTCCTTTCCGCCAGTAGGGGCGGACGGCTAGTCCGCCCGGGAAAACGCTTCGCAAGATTGACAATCCGTCAAGCGAGCGCCCACATCCCGCGAAGCCGCGAATCTGATTGGTAGGGCGGGCGTCCCGCCCGCCGTCGATGGCGGGCCAGAGGTCCGCTCAACCAATGTTAAACGCAGCGATAAAAGTGCCGGACCGTCCGAGGCAGATAAGGACAGCGGACATTGCGGAGGTCGAGAACCATCCGCTCAGCTTCCGCCCGCCGCACCCCCATCCTTTGACCCGCGGGCGCCAATCTATAATACTGGACGATTGCCCCTGATGCCGGGGGCGATGGCGCGCAACTTAACGAGGATCAGAATAGCGACATGACCGAAATCAGCATGAAGCAGCTTCTGGAGGCCGGGGTCCACTTCGGCCATCAGACCAGCCGCTGGAATCCGAAGATGAAACCCTACATCTTCGGGGCCCGCAACGGAATTTACATTATCGACTTGCAGCAGACCGTGCGGATGTTCCGCGCCACCTACGACTTCGCGCGCGATCTGGCCGCGCAGGGCGGCACGATGCTGTTCGTCGGCACCAAGAAGCAGGCCCAGGATATCGTCAAGGAAGAAGCCGAGCGCTGCGGGATGTTCTACGTCAACAACCGCTGGCTCGGCGGGATGCTGACCAATTTCCAGACGATCCGCGCCTCGATCGACCGGCTCAAGAAGCTCGAGGAAGTTCTCTCCGACCCCGCGATGGCGCAGGCTCTGACCAAGAAGGAAATGAGCGACAACGCGCGCGAGCACGGCAAGCTGATGGCGACGCTCGGCGGGATCAAGAACATGCGCAAGCTCCCCGACGCGCTGTGGGTTATCGATACCAAGAAGGAAGATATCGCGGTGTCCGAGGCCAAGCGGCTCGGCATTCCGGTCGCGGCGGTGGTCGATACCAATTGCGATCCCGACCTGATCGCGTACCGGATTCCCGGCAACGACGACGCGATTCGCGCGATCAAGCTGTTCACCGCCGCGATCGCCGACGCGATCCTCGAGGGCAAGCAGCTCGCCGAGGAGCGCCAGAAAGGCCAGCAGGACGATTCCCGGGATGGCGGACCCGCGCCGGAATCGCCCAGCGCGGTTTAACCCACGAACCAAACTGCAGCGGCGCGCGGCCCTGGCCCGATTCGCACCCGAATCGGCCCGCGGCGCGAATCCGCAAACCGATGCTCCGGTGCCAGCTCAAATGGAAGTCAAACCCTCTACCGTAAAGGAACTGCGCGACAAGACCGGCGCAGGCGTGATGGACTGCAAGAAGGCCCTGGCCGAGTCCAACGGCGACCTCGAACTGGCCGTCCGATGGCTGCACGAGCAGGGTATTGCGCAGGCTGCCAAGCGCGCGGGACGCAAAGCCTCCGAAGGCTCGGTGGGCAGCTATATCCACGCCGGCGGCAAGCTGGGCGTACTGGTCGAAGTGAATTGCGAGAGCGATTTCGTCGCCAAGACCGACGACTTCCAGGCGCTGGTAAAGGAAATCGCGATGCAAGTCGCGGCGGCGAATCCGCGCGTCGTCCGGCGTGAAGAACTGCCCGCCGAAATCGTCGAGCAGGAACGCCATATTTACGCGCAGCAGGCCGCCGCCGCAGGCAAGCCAGAGGCGGTGATGGCGAAAATCGTCGAGGGTAAGATGGAGAAATTCCTCAAAGACGTCTGCCTGCTCGAGCAGAGCTATGTGCGCGACCCAAATCGCACCGTCAACGACCTGGTGCTCGAGTTCGGCGCCAAGCTCAAGGAAAAGATCGACGTGCGCCGCTTCGTGCGCTTTCAGCTCGGCGAAAACACGGAATCCAAAACCGCCTGAACCCGAGGTGACTCGGCTGGACCAGAGCCTGGGAGCCAAAGCCCTGGAATAACGATGGCGATCGACGAGGTTGAAAGAAACACCCGCGCGCAGCCTCGCTTTGGCCGCGTTCTGCTCAAGCTCTCCGGGCAGGCGCTGGCCCTCGATAATCACAGCGGTATCGACCTTGACGTGCTGGCACAGTTCGCGCTCGAGGTCAAAGAGATCGCGGCGCTCGAAATCCAGCTCGCGATCGTGATCGGCGCCGGCAACTTTATCCGCGGCTCCGACTACGAGGCGCGCGGGATGGATCGCTCGACCGCCGACCAGATGGGAATGCTCGGCACCGTGATCAACGCGCTCGCCCTGCAAAACGCCCTCGAGCACGTCGGGGTCAGCACCCGGGTGCTTTCGGCGGTAGCGATGCAGGCGGTGGCCGAGCCGTATATCCTGCGCCGGGCGGTGCGCCATCTCGAAAAGGGCCGCGTCGTGATCTTCGCCGCAGGCACCGGAAATCCTTATTTCACGACCGACACCGCAGCGAGCCTGCGCGCGCTCGAAATCGGCGCGCAGGTAATCCTGAAAGCCAGCCATACCGTTGACGGCGTATATGATCGCGACCCGGTCCTCGATCCGGGCGCTATACGCTTCGAGCGGCTGACCTATCTCGATATTCTGCAGAAGAACCTCAAGGTGATGGACTCGACGGCAATCTCGATGTGCATGGATAACCATCTGCCGATTGTCGTGTTCAATTTGCGCAAACCGGGTAATATAAGAAGGGCCGTGATGGGAGAGCCGATCGGCACCTGGGTGGGAAGCGGAACCGCGTCATGACGGGAGAAGTCATCGAGCTGGCACGCAAGGAGATGGAGAAGTCCGTCGAGGCCTTCCGCCATGACCTCTCACGGGTACGCACGGGGCGCGCATCGACCGCGCTGGTCGAAAACCTGCAAGTCAATTATTACGGCGCGAAAACCCCGATCCGACAGTTGGCCGGATTGGCGGCGCCCGAACCCCGCCTGATCGTCATCACCCCGTACGACAAGGGCGCGATGCACGAAATCGAGAAGGCGATCCAGACCTCCGACCTCGGCCTCAACCCGATGAACGATGGTAAGGTGATTCGCGTGCCGCTGCCGGAACTCACCGAAGATCGGCGCAAGGATCTCGTCAAGCACGTGCGCAAACTCGCCGAGGAATTCCGTGTCGGTGTGCGCAACCATCGCCGCGACGCCAACGATATGCTCAAGGAGCTGCACAAGGACAAGCAGATCGCCGAAGACGACATGCGCACCGGCGAAGCGAAGGTGCAGGCCTTCACGACCGAGTTCATCGAAAAAATCGACAAAGTGTTGCACGCCAAGGAAGCCGAGATTATGGAGGTCTGAACCGGGCCGCGCCACGCGCATCGCTCGCAGCACTGGCGTAGCTCGCCGCGTTCAAATAATTGGTTCGCATTATCCCGTGGCCATCTCACTTCCACTCAACGACTTTCCCGAACTCTCGCGTGATCCTGCGCGCCTGCCGCGCCACGTGGCGATCGTCATGGATGGCAACGGCCGCTGGGCGCGCAGGCGCGGGCTCGGCCGCAACGAGGGCCATCGCCGCGGCAAGGACTCGGTGCGCGCGGTGGTCGAAGCCGCGCGCGAACTCGGCATCCCGTACCTGACCCTGTTCGCCTTCTCGGCCGAAAACTGGGCGCGCCCCTCGACCGAAGTCGATTTCCTGATGCGCCTGTTCCATCGCTACCTGCTCACCGAAACCAAGCGCCTCATGAAGCGCGGCATCCGGATTCTGGCGCTCGGCGACACCGAGCGGCTGCCCCCCCGCCTGCGCCAGGTGCTGGCCCAGACCGTCGAGGCGACGCGCGACAATCGCGATATGACGGTCGCGTTGGCGCTCTCTTACGGCGGACGCCAGGACGTCGTCACCGCGGTCAGAAAGCTGGCGCGCGCGGTCGCGGCCGGGGAAATGACCGCCGAGCAGATCGATTCCGCCGCGGTCGAGGGCGCGCTCACCACCGCCGCGATGCCTGATCCCGATTTGCTGATCCGCACTTCCGGCGAACTGCGCATCTCGAATTTTTTTCTGTTTCAACTCGCCTACACCGAACTCTATTTTACCGACACGCTGTGGCCGGACTTCCGCGAACGCGAGCTTCTGAGCGCGATTGCCGCCTACCAGATGCGCGAGCGCCGCTTCGGAAGCGTGGCTCCGGGCTAGCGCACGCATTGCGCCGCGGGAATTCTTAGCGCGTGCTCAGAACCAGGCTCCTGACCGCGGCGGTGGTGCTACCCGCCGTACTGGCGATGTTGATGTTCGCGTCCGGAGCGATGTTCTCGGCCTTTATAGCGGTGCTGGGCCTGTGGGCATTGTATGAAGTCGCCACAATGACGCTCGCGCGCGACGCGCTCTCACTCGGGATACTGGCCACGGCAGGAGCCGTGCCGCTATTCGTGCTCCTGGCGCGTGGCGATGGGAATCTCTGGATCATCCCCACCGTGGTCACCGCCGCGATGATCGCGCTGGTCGTGTCAGTTGCCTTTCGCGGCCCCGCCGGTGCGCCGGGCCGCCGAGGGCTCGGGGTGCTGGGCGCGCTCTATATTGGCGTGCTGTATCCATACTTCGCGATACTGCGAAACCTGCCCGGCGGAATTCCGATGATCATTCTTATGCTTTTATTGGTCGTAGCGAGCGACAGCGGTGCTTACTTTGCCGGCTCGGCCATCGGCCGCACCAAACTCGCGCCGCGGGTGAGTCCGAACAAATCGGTCGAGGGCGCGATCGGTGGACTCGCGGCGGCGCTCGTCGCCGGTCTGCTCCTGCGCCGATGGCTTGCGCCCGAGCTCAGCCTGTCGGCGGCGGCGGCGATCTCGGTTGCGATCGCGATTCTCGCCCAAGTTGGCGACTTGGCCGGATCCGCCTTCAAGCGAGCCGCCGGGGTCAAGGACTCGGGATGGATTTTCCCTGGCCACGGCGGCCTGATCGATCGCACGTGCAGCCTAGTCTTTGCGGCAGTCTTCACCTATTATTGTTTCAAATGATGCGGTGCGGGGCCGCAGGGGTTTGCTTGCGCCTGATTTAACCCGGATCGGAGTTCTATGCTTACATCCATTGTCGCGGCCGTGGTCATTCTCGGAATCCTGGTAATCGTCCACGAAGCCGGACACTTTGCGATGGCCAAACGGCTGGGCGTCCGTGTGCTTCGTTTCTCGATCGGATACCCGCCAAAAATCTTGTCGATCCGGCGCGGCGAGACCGAGTATCAAATCGGCGCGACTCCGCTTGGCGGATACGTGCGGATGCTGGGCGATGAAGTTGGCGAGGAACCCAAACCCGAAGAGCTTGAAATCTTTATCAATGAAATCGGCCACGACCTGATCGGCGCAGCGCGCAAGCGTGGCACGCCACTGGCGGCCGGGAGCTTCGAGGCGCAGGTGCGCATCGTGGCCGATCTGCTGATCTCCGAGGGCGCCGCCAGCGGCGACTCGAACCCTCTGGCCGCGATTGGCCGCGCGCTCAAGCCCGAAGAGATCGCGCTGGTGAATCGGATGCGGATGGGCGGCACGTTCGAGGCCGCGCGCGCCGCGTTGTGCGAAAATCCTCCGCCCACGCTCATCACCGCCTTTCAATCCCGCGCGTTTCCCACCCAGCGGCTGTGGAAGCGTTTCGCAATCGTGCTGGCCGGTCCGCTTTCCAATCTCGTGTTCGCTCCGTTCCTGCTCTGGATCGTCTTCATGTACGGCGTGCCGGTCCTGCAGCCGATCATCGGTCAGGTCAAGCAAGGCCTTCCGGCTGCGCTTGTTGGCTTGCGCACCGGCGATCGGATCGTCGCGATTGACGGCCATCCGACCGCCACTTGGGTTGACTTTGCGGACCTGGTCAAGGCCAGCAAAGGCTCCTCTCTGAAGCTCGAGGTCGAGCGCACGGCCGGCGCCGCGCCCGCCCGCCTTACCATGTCGATCAGCCCCAAACGCGAGGCGGAAAAAAATTTCGTCGGCGCCTCCGTCGAGCAGTGGATTATCGGCGTGATGCCGCGCGGCGATGAACTCATCAAGCGCGACGATCCGTATCACGCCGCGATCAGCGCGGTCCTCACCGCCGGCTCGATGATGAGCCAGTTGGTGACCGGACTGGCCAGTATCGTTTCCGGCGCGACGCCGGTGCGAGAGGCTCTCGGCGGCCCGATCATGATCGCCCAATTGGCTGGACGCGAGGCACACGAGGGCTTTGCCAGCGTGGCGATGTTCATGGTGATGCTTAGCCTCGAGCTCGGGTTGATAAACCTGCTGCCGGTGCCGTTGCTCGACGGCGGGCATCTGCTGTTTTTCGCCTGTGAGGGAATTCGCGGTAAGCCGCTGGCGCTGCGCCATCGCGAAATGGCTTTGCAGGTGGGACTATTCCTGCTGGTGGTTTTGATGGCGTTTGTGATCTTCAATGACATCGCGCGTATTGTGCAGGGCTGAGACTCTGCTCGGCCAGGCCGCCGCAATCAGCGCGGTGATCGGCCTCGATACCGGTGCATCTCCCGCCAGCCTTGCGATTGTTCTGAACGGCCGCATCGCCGCCGAAATCTCGCGGCCCGCCACCGCGCACGGCGCCGCGCTGGCGGGCGCGGTCGATGAACTGATAGCCGCGGCGGGAATAACCATCGGCGAGCTGGGCGCGATCGCGGTCGGGATCGGCCCCGGCTCGTTTACCGGTCTCAGAATCGGCGTCAGCTACGCAAAGGGGTTCGCGTTTGCCGCCCGATGCGCGATCGTGGGCGTCCCGAGTCTCGACGCGATCGCGGTCGGCGCACTCGAGGTTCCCGGCGCGCGCCCCGGTCTGACCGTGTGCCCGATTCTGGACGCCCGCAAGGGCGAGGTTTACACTGCTCTTTACCGAATCGTACCCAATGGGTTAGAGAAGTTGTCTCAGGATTTGGTGATGCCGCTTGCCCGCTTGATATCGGAATTGGACCACGGTGCGATCGTGGCGGGCGACACCAAGGCAAACGACGCGGCTGCCCTTGCGCATCGCAAGGGCATCGAAGTGACTGTTTCGGGAAGCCGGACGATGGAGACGCGCGGGCGCTATGTCGCCGCGCTGGGCGCCGCGCGGATCGCGCGCGGCGAGTCCGATTCCCTCGGCGCCTTCGAGCCGCTTTATGTCCGGCCGCCGCAAGCCGAGGCCGCGCGCGCCGCCCGCGCCGCGGAGGCCACAATGGAGGGCGTATGGAGCGCAGAGAGGAAGAACTCATTCGGCAGCATCTGATTCACGACCGCGAACTCAGATCACTGTTTGAAGAACACGAATTGCTCAAACAGAAGCTCCAGGAATATCGCGGCAAGCACTATCTGACCACGGAAGAGGAAATCGAGGAAAAACGCATCCAGAAACTCAAACTCGCTTCCAAGGACCGGATGATGGCGATTCTCGAGCGCTATCAGACTGACGCCCGCTGACCGCCGGAAGCCCGCCCGAGTGTTACGATGCGCACGAGCACGTCCATAGCATGCCCAATCATACCATATCCGTCCTGGTCGAAAACGAGTTCGGCGTGCTCGCCCGCGTGGCGGGCCTGTTCTCGGGCCGCGGCTTCAATATCGAATCGCTGACGGTCGCGGCCGACCCGCTTGACCCCAGCGTCTCGAGGATCGTCCTGGTCGCCGAAGGCGACGACCAGGTCCTCGAGCAGATCAACAAGCAGCTCAACAAACTCGTCTCCGTGATCAAGGTCACGGATTTCAAGGGCGTCGATACCGTCGACCGCGAGATGGTGATCGTCAAGGTCGCGGTGGACGAGCGCACGCGCTCGGAACTCGACTCGATCGTACACGCGTTTCGCGCCCACGTGATCGACATCGGACCCCATTCGGTCGCCGTCGAGCTGACCGGAAACACCGACAAGGTTACAGCCTTCATCACCCTGGTCCGCCCGCTCGGTATCAAGGAGATAGTGCGCTCGGGCAAGGTCGCGATGGCGCGCGCGGTGCAGACAGCAGCCGACAATCACCGGCATCATCGCCCATAACCCTGCGAATCCCGGGAGATAATCCTCATGAAAGTTTATTACGACCGCGACGCGGATCTTAATGCGCTACGCGGAAAGAAAATCGCCGTGATCGGATTCGGCAGCCAGGGCCACGCCCACGCGCTCAACCTGCGCGACAGCGGGATGGACGTGCGGGTTGGGCTGGGCGCCACGAGCCCCTCGCGCGATAAAGCCATCAAGCAAGGCCTGCAGGTTCTTGATACCGCCGAGGCCGCGCGCCAGGCCGACGTCATCATGATGCTGGTGCCGGACGAGATGGGCGGCGATATCTACGCCAAGGAGATCGCGCCCGGCCTCGCCAAGGGCAAGTACCTGGCCTTCGGCCACGGCTTCAATATCCATTTCAAATTCATCAAGGCGCCCTCCGACGTCAACGTCTTCATGATCGCGCCCAAAGGCCCCGGCCACCTGGTCCGCTCCGAGTATGTCAAAGGACGCGGCGTTCCGTGCCTGCTCGCTATCGAGCAGGACCCTTCGGGCGATACGCGCAAGGTCGGACTCGCGTGGGGCAGCGGGATCGGCGGCGGACGCGCCGCGATTATCGAAACCACCTTCAAGGAAGAAACCGAAACCGATCTGTTCGGCGAGCAATCGGTGCTATGCGGCGGACTGACCGAACTGATCCGCGCCGGATGGGAAACCCTGGTCGAGGCCGGCTACGCGCCCGAGATGGCGTATTTCGAGTGCCTGCACGAGGTCAAGCTGATCGTGGATTTGATCTACGAGGGCGGTATCTCGAACATGCGCTACTCGATCAGCAACACCGCCGAATACGGCGACATGACCCGCGGCAAGCGCGTGGTCGGCACCGAGACCCGCGCCGCGATGAAGCAGATTCTCGCCGACATCCAGTCGGGAAAGTTCGCCAACGAATGGATCGCCGAATATCGCGCCGGCCTGCCCAACTTCAAAAAGATGCGCAAGGAAGGCGAGCAACATCCGGTCGAAGAGGTCGGCCGCAAACTGCGCGCCTTCATGCCGTGGCTCGCGAGCGACCGGCTGGTCGATAAGTCGAAGAACTAGCGAGATGCTGAACCGCCTTTTTTCGACATGCTGCCGCCTCTCTGTGGGCGCTGAGGTGTCATTTCCGCAGCGTCCTGTTCCCTCGCCCACCGGGAGAGGGTGCCGCGAAGCGGCGGGTGAGGGTGCCGATGGCGCCAACCGGAGGGAGAGGGAACAGAGAACACCCTCCGCCGGAGCTCGATGAGCGGCGGCCCAGATAGCTCGCGCCCTCAGCCGGGCGCGCTCGTCGCGCGCATCGGCGCTGCGGCGGGGATCGCGGCCGAAGGCGTCGCGCTATCGATTTGCGCGGCGCTCGCCGGAATTGTCCTCGCGCTCGCCGGCGTGCATTTCATCGCCGCGATCGTGATCCTCGCCGCCGTCGCGATCGCGATGTTCTTTCGAGACCCCGAGCGCTTTCCCGCGCGCACCGAAGGCGTCGTGATCAGCGGCGCCGACGGCAAGGTCACCGATATCAGTGAAGCAAATCTGCCGGGCGCTCCCGACGGCGCGAAATTCACCCGCGTCGCCGTCTTCATGTCGCCGCTCAACGTGCACGTCAACCGCGCCCCGGTCGGCGGCGAGGTGCTTCGCGTCGAGCATACCGCGGGCGAGTTCCGCGCCGCGTTCCGCGACGACGCGAGCGAGCGCAACGAGCGCAATCTGATGGTCTTTTCCGACTCCGCCGGGCGCCGCTTTGGCATGATGCAGGTGGCGGGATACCTGGCGCGCCGGATCGTATGCCGGCTGCGGATTCATGATAGAATTGAACCGGGCCAAAGGGTCGGCCTGATCATGTTCGGCAGCCGCGTCGATCATTACTTCGCGCCCGAGTTCAAGCTCGCCGTCGCCATCGGAGACCGGGTGCGCGCCGGCGAATCGATTCTGGCGGAAATCTCCGCGGAGAAAACCCAACCATGAACCCCGAGTCGCAGCGCACGCGCGCAACCCGCACCCGTGAAGAACGTGAGCGCATCCGCGCCGTTCGCGGCCGCTTGCGCGAACAGCGCGCAAAGGTCGCGGGCCCTTTTCGCCGCGGCGTCTATCTGGTCCCCGCGACCATAACCTCGCTCGGCCTGCTGTCGGGCTTCTACTCGGCGATCTCGGCGATCGGCGGCCACTTCGAGCTTGCCGCCCTGATGATCCTGATCGCGTTCATCTGCGACGGCCTTGACGGCCGCATCGCGCGCCTGTCGCGCACCTCGAGCCAGTTCGGCGTCGAGTATGACAGCCTCTCCGACGTGGTCGCCTTCGGGATGGCGCCGGCGATCCTCGCCTACACCTGGGCGCTCAAGCCGATCGGCACGCTCGGCATCGCGGTCAGCGGCCTGTTCGTGGTCTGCGCCGCGCTGCGCCTGGCGCGCTTCAACGTCCAGGTCGAGACGGTGGACAAGCGCCGCTTCGTCGGACTGCCGGTGCCGGGTGCCGCGATCATGATCGCAGGAACCGCGCTGGCCTATAGCTATTTCGAGTTCAGCTCGCCGCGGATGCTATGCATCGTGATGGTTCCGCTGACGCTCGCGCTCGGATGGCTGATGATCTCACGGGTGCCCTACCCAAGCTTCAAAGGCCTCGATTTCAACCATCGCGCACAGGTCGAGCTGATGATCGCCGTGCTGGTCGTGGCCGCGCTGTTGTTCGCGCTGCCGCAACTTACCGCGTTCATGCTCGCAACCACATTCGTGCTCTCGGGTCCGTACCTGATGGCCCGCGGCGAAGAGCTGCACGAAAAGGTCCCCGTGATGCGCCCGATGCCGAGCACCTTCGCCGCCGCCAAGCCCCCCGCCGCCGCCGCGCACAAGACGGGCCCGCTCACCGAACCACCCGCGCATCCGTAGGCCACCGCTCGAACCGCTTCTCGAGGGGATTCTCCAATGAGCGGCGAAGCGAAATATATCCAGCCCGGCCATCACGCGCTGACGCCCGTTCTTTACGGCGGCCTTGAATTGATCGAGTTCGTGAAGACCGTCTTCGGCGCGCGCGAGCTGCAAGCCGGCACGCCCGACGCGGCTGGCAATCTGCACGCCGAGCTCGAAATCGGCGACTCGAAGCTGCTCATCGGCAAAGGCTACTGGACCGACGCCTCGATGAAAGCCGCCATCTGGATTTACGTTTCCGACTCCGACGCGACTTACCAGCGCGCGCTCGCGGCGGGCGCAATCTCTTCCCGTGAACCCGCCGATCAGACCTGGGGCGACCGCGTGTGCGGCGTCATCGATCCGAGCGGCAACACCTGGTGGATCGCAACGCACAAGGCGCCGCGATGATTTGTCGCAGTCATGGCGATTCGCCATCGCTGCGGCTCGCCGTCGGATCGAAACCGCAAGCGACACACGCAAACCGGCCGAACAGCACGCCAACCCCACTCTTCTCGGCAAAGAATTCGCGATGACAGCGCGGACATCGCGTTGATCGAAGAAAGTACAGGGCGAACGTGAGAACGCCAATCAGCGTAAGGAACGCAAGGTTCGGCCTAGGCTGAATCGCCTCGGACGCGAGGAAATACATCATAAGCAGTATGAACGCCCACGCGACGAACATGAGGCCTCTGCACGCTCTGAGAAGACTCGACGCTGCGGCGGGCGTCACCATGGAGAAATCGTCCATCTCAAGCCGCGGTCGTTCCCGAAGGGGGAACCTTGTCCGAGGCGTTGCGCCATGCGACGAAGGAAAAGACGTAGAGGCCCAAAATCAGGCCAAAGATTGTTGGTAACCAAACAATGACTCTCAATATCGGCGGCAA
>DATKSQ010000140.1:0-45996 GCA_035531615.1 Binataceae bacterium (SeqCode) | reverse complement strand
GCCCTGGCGCTTGAGATGCGCTCCGTACTCGCCGACGCTGTTCCATTTCCAATCGAGCTTGCGCTCCGAGAGCATCTGCCCCGACGCGTCGAGCATCCGCGTCTTCCCCAGATGAACGGGAGCGACCGAGAATCCGCAGTTGCCGCCGACAAACGTGGTGACGCCTTGCCTCAGGAACGGCCTCAGAATCGAGCCGTGCTCGGGGATCGGTGCGATCCAGTCGGAATGAGAATGAAGATCGATAAATCCTGGGGCGACGATCATGCCGCTCGCATCGATCCCGCGCGCGGCAGAGGCTTGCGCGCCTTCGGTGGGTTCGAGGAGCGCGGCGATCCGGCGATCCTTCACCGCGACGTCAGCGCGCCGGCGCGGAGCACCGGAGCCGTCGATAATCGTGCCGTTGCGAATCAGGAGATCGTATTCCATAGGCCGGAATCTAGGCGCATCGTCGCAGTCCGCGCAAATCGGCTGCGAGCGCGGCGGCTCGGGACCAAGCGCGAGATTTTCCTGCCGATGGCGCTGACTCCAGCCCGCGCCCACTTGCGCGCGGCGGCGCGGGCGTATGAAATTCCATCCTTGGATGACAAGCGTACTGATCATTGGCGGACAGGGCGCGCTGGGTTCGATCGTCGCGGACGCGATGCGCGAGCGAGGCGATTTGGCGGTGCTGATTGGCGGGCGGCGCGCCGAGCGGCGCAAGGATTTTCGCTACGTCGATCTGGCGAAGCCTGAAACGATCGCGCCGGCGCTTGCCGGCGTCGATTTCGCGATCAGCACGGTCGCCGATCCGCAGTTCGAGCTCGAACGGGTGGTGGTCGAAACCGGCTCGCGGTCGATAAATATCTCGAGCGCGGTCCTGCCTATCGGCGGGCATGTGTCGCTGCGCGGACGGGGACTTGCGATCGTGCATGCGGGGCTTGCGCCGCTGGGCTTGCAGGCTCTTATCGCCAAGGCGCTCGTGGGGCGGTATCCGGAGGCGGCGCGGCTGGAAGTCGCGATGTGTTTTTCGGCGCGCGGAGCGAGCGGTCCGCAGGGGCGCGAGTTCGCATACGCGGCGCTGACGCGGCTGCCGTTCGAGCACTCGCGCGAGATCGGATTCAGCGCGCCGATCGGGCGGCGGCGATGCTTCTCAGCCGCGCTGCCGGAGCGCGAGATACTGCACGCGCTGATCCCCGAGGGCGAGGCGGGAGTCTATGTCGGATTCGCCGAGCCGATAATCCATCGCGCACTCGCGGCGCTTCGGGCGACGCGCCTGATTCGCGCTCTGCCGCGCTCGCTATTCACGGGCGGCGCCGCCAAATCCGCACCCGCAATCGCGACGACCGAGCCGATGCGCCAGTGGGTTGCGGTTTACGACGCGAGCGGCAGGCGGCTCGCCGCGACGGTCACGGAAGGCGAGGGCGACTATCGCAGCACCGCGATTGTGACGCGCGCGTTTCTCGACGCCGCAATCGAACGGCTAAAGACGCGCAAACCCTTCGGCGTGCAAAGCGCGGAGCGGCTCTTCGATCTCGCCGACCTGACGGCGCATCTATCCGCCGACCTGCGCATCCGCGATCTGGCCTGAGCGTCGCCTACGGTCCGTTACGCCTTGATCAGGCCGCTCGCGTCTCCGCTGGGGCGCGGGCGGGCGGGGAAGATTCGATCGATCTGCGCGTCGCCGAGGCCCATGTGCGTGGCGAGGACGACGGCGATTGGGTCGCGGAAGTCGGTGGTGATCGCTAGGTCGCGCTCCTGGTATAGCGCCCCCGGTTGCAAGCCGGGCCATCGGCCATAGACCTTGCCGCCGCGCACCGGACCACCCATCACCCACATCACGTTGCCGTGACCGTGATCGGTGCCGGCGTTGCCGTTTTCATGCATCGTGCGCCCGAACTCGGAGATCACCAGAATTGTGGTGTCCTGCCAGGTCTGCCCGAGCGACGCTTTGAAGCTCGCGAGTCCTTCCGCCAGCGGCCGGAGATGGCCTGCGAGCTGGCCCTCGGCGCCGCCCTGGCTGACGTGAGTGTCCCATCCGCCGAGCGCCAGAAACGCGACGCGGATCGTAGGGTCGCGCGTCATCAGGTGCGCCAGGCGGTCGGTATCCTGCGAGAAGCCTTGCGGCGAGGGCGCGCCCGCGTCGGCGACCGTCATGTCCTGCTCGAGCTCGGCGAGCAGTTTCTTGCGCGCCATCCGCCCGTCACGATAGGCGACGCTGATCGGGTCGTTGCCGGTATAAAGCCGGTCGAAAGCCGCTTCGATAAACGGCCGGTCAAGTGGCAGCGGGCGCGCCGCGCCGCGCCCGAGCGGCATGTTGGCCGCGGGCATTTTTCCGGACAGGATACGCGGCATCGTGGCGCCCATGCTGAGCGCCTCGGTCGGTCCGTGCGCGCCCGGAAGCTGGCCGAGGGTGCGGTTCAGCCATCCGTCTTGCGTGCTCTTGACGCCGGGCGTGCCGCTTTCCATGTAGTCTTGCGCGTCGAAATGCGAGCGCGTCGGGTCGGGCGATCCGCACGCATGCACGAAGGCGAGAGTGCGCTCCTTCCACAGCGGCATCATCGGACCGAGCGCGGGATGCATCCCGAAGTAACCGTCAAGATCGAGCACGCCGCCCGGGCTGCCGGTGCGTCCGACCGCTATAGTCGGGCGCGATTCGTAATAGATCGGATCGCCGTGCGGTACTATTACGTTCATGCCGTCCACCGCGCCGCGCAGGAACACCACCACCAGGCGATTCTTGTTTCCGCTCGAAGCGAACGCGCGGCCAGCCCACGCGTGCGGACTGATGAGCACAATTCCAGCCGCCGAAAGCACGGCGGCGCGGCGCAGAAACGCGCGCCGCGACAGAGTGTCGGGCGCGCGCGCCGCGCCTGCCGCGCATAGCTCGCATCGCGAGTTGCCGGCCAGAAGCTTTTCGTCGATTGGTTCCATCGTCCGGCTCCTAACGCGTCATGAACTCGGGACTGCCCAGGATTAGCGCGGTGCGCAACCGCGGCGGCGCGGACTCGACCGCCTGCGCGGTGTTTGCGCCGAGCGCGCCTGAGCCGAGCGTCTGAGTCAGTGCAACGGCATCCGGCGGGACCATCTTTGGCCCCGGATGCGGGCGCTCGGGCGCGGCGAATTTGGCGTTCATCGCGCCGCGCCGCGCGCCACCACGCGCCGCGGGACCGCCGATAGCGGCTTCACCGGCAGCTTCCTCGAAGGGCGGGCGATCAAGCGGCAGATTGCCGTTGCCTAGAGCCGTCGCGAAGCTGAGCCGCATCATCATGCCGTCGGGATTCAGCCATGCGTCCTCGGTGTTGGAGTATCCATTCGGCGTCAGGCATCCGTAGAGCGGCTGCCCCAAGAGCTGCATGGTGCCGTATAGCGGGCGATAGTTGCGGACTTCGACGCCGGTCGCGCGCGCGCATGAAATCACATACTCGTACGGCGATTTGAATTTCGAGCGGTAGTAGCGGCGCTGCCAGAATTCCGGCGCCGCGAACATCAGCGCCAGCACCTCGCGGATATCGCCGTCGGTCGCAAGGTATCGCGCCGCCATCGGGCCGATGAGCGAGTCGGGGGGATTGTCGGTCACGAAGAAGCGCGCGAGCTCGAAGCTCAGATGCTTCGCGGTTGACGGATGACGCGCCAGGATATCGAGTGCGCGCTCGCCTTCCGAAATTCCTGCGCCTTGAATCGTGCGCCCTAGAAAAACCTTGGACGAGAAGTCGTGGCGGCGCGGGTCGAAGTAAAACAGGCTTGGCGACGGCGGCGGCATCCGGTTCGCGTTGCGCCATCCGAAGCCGCGGCGCAAGCGCGCCATCGGTTCGAGCATTTCGCGCCGCAGCATCGGTGACGGATTTTTCCGCGCGATACCCCATCCGGTGAGTATATGTGCAAGCGCGATCACGTCGGCCTGCGTGTATCCGCCATTGACGCCAAGGGTATGCAGCTCCATCACCTCGCGCGCGTAGTTCTCGTTGATCCCGTCGAATTTGCCCCTGGCGCCGGGGCTGCCCGGCGCGGTGTTCCGCCAGTTGTCGAGGTAGAACAGCATCGCGGGATGCTTCGCGGTGGCGCCCAGAAGCGCGCGAAACTTGCCCATCGTATGCGGGCGGATGGAGGTCTGCTCGAACGAGCCGGTCCAGATGCTGTCGAGACCTTTGCCGCGAAAGACGTTGAAGTGGTTGAACCAGAACGCGGTCAGCAGCTCCTGGAGCTGGCGCGGACCTTCGATCGCGCGTGCGACGCGCGCTTCGATCGCTTCTTGCAGCACAATTCGCTGGCGGATGCGCGCGGCCTTGAGGTCGCTTTTCAGAGCCTCGTTGCCTGCGCCCTTGTCCGCGCGCCGAACTTCGATCACGGGGAGCTGAAAGGTGCGAAACAACTCGAGCGGCGACATGTGCAGCGTATAGTAGCCGGCGATCTTGCGCCGCAGGCTTTCGGGGATTGGTACTTCGGCGTCGGGATAGAGCTGCTCGTGGATATATCGCTCGGCGCCAAGCTGGCGGACCCGCTCGACATCGCCGGGGCGCGGGCCGAACGCAAGGCGGTTCAGGACATGAAGCGGCCGCTCTTGGCCGGATATGGCGCCGGTGTCGTTCACAGCAGTCTTCCGCAGTTCAATATAGATATACGAAGCGGCCGCGAAAACGATTCAGGACCGGCGCACAGCCCGCGAATTACTTGAGTTTGCGGCCGGCCGCGCGCTTGGCCATAAGCGTGGCGGCGCCGCCTTCGGCGGCCCATCGCGCCTGGCGCGCGATTCCATTTACGATTTCGACCTCACGCGCCGTCAGTCCGCTGCGGCCGAAAATCGCGCGAATCGCCAGCATGATGTGCTCGGGATTGTCGGCGGGAAGAAAGCCAATCGCGACCAGCGCCTCGGCCAGCCGGTCAAGCGCCGCCTCGGCCGCGGCGGCATCGGCGAATCTCGGCGCCGCGCGCCTGGCCGCGGCGCTATCCGATCCCGCCAGCATCAGCTCGTACGCGACGATCATCACCGCCTGCGCGAGATTCAGCGACGGATATTCCGGCGCGGTGGGGATGGTGATGAGCCGGTTGCAGAGCTTGAGTTCGCGATTGGTCAGTCCGCGATCCTCGGGACCGAACACAATCGCGATCCGGTTGTCCGTCCCGAGCGCGGCCAGCTCACGGACCGACTCGCGCAGCGGCGCGGCGTGGCCGCGGTACCCTCCCGCGCGGCAGGTCGTGCCGACGGTGATCGTGCGATCGGCGATCGCGCCGGCGAGGTCGGGATGAATCGCGGCGCGCGCCAACAGGTCGCGCGCATGCACCGCCATCGTCGCCGCCGCGCGGCTGTTCGGTGGCGCTTCGGGCGCGACTATTCGCAGATCGGCGACACCCATGTTCTTGAGCGCGCGAGCGACCGAGCCGATATTGCCCGCCTGCTGCGGCTTGTAGAGAACGAATGCGGTGCGCTCGCGAAGCGTCATCTCGCGATCGTTATAGCATCAGCGCCAGGCTTGGCGATGGCGTTGGCGCTTGCGCGCGGCTACTGTCGGATGAAACGCGAGACGGCGCGAAGGAGCCCGTGATGAAATGGCCGCCCGGATTCGAGCCTGACAAATCGTCTGTCTATGCGCGCAACGAAATCGTGATCGCCGCGGCGCCGGAGCGGATCTGGCGCTGGATGATTCGCGCGGCGCGCTGGCCCGATTGGTACAGCAACAGCTCGAACGTCGAGTACCAAAGCGGCGGCGGCGCCGAGCTTGCGCCCGGCCGTGAGTTCAAATGGAAAACTTTCGGTGCGGCGATCACGAGCCGCGTGATCGTATTCAATCCTCCGCACGAACTCGCGTGGGACGCGCGCGGAATTTTGCGCGCGGTGCACGGATGGACGATCGAGACCGCGGGCGCCGTGTGCCGCGTGACTACCGAGGAGACGCAGAACGGAATCCTGCCGATGCTCGCGTGGTGGTATCTGCGCCCGATGCTCGAGCGGGGGCATCAGAACTGGGTCGAAAGCCTAAAGCGCGTGGCCGAGGGCGGCGAGCCCTCGTAATCCGCGGGGTCCGAGCACCTACGGGCGGGAGCGCTCCCAGTCGGCGCGCAGGATGCCCATTGGCACGACATCGACAAACTTGCCGCGCACGAAGCTGTTCTCGCGGAACAATCCCTGCTTCTCAAAGCCGCACTTTTCGTAGCATTTGATCGCGCGCGTATTGGTCGCCAGCGTGGTCAGAACCACGCTGTTCAGGTTCATCGACTCGAACGCGAGCCGCAACAGAAGCCGCACCGCGTCAGCGCCGTAGCCGCGCCCCCAGTAACTCTTGTCGCCGATCGTGATGAACAGGTCAGCCTTTCGGCTCACCCAGCTGATCTCGCGCAAGCCGCAGTCGCCGATCAGCTCGCCCGATAGCGCTTCGATCGCGAACGCCTTGACCGGAGAGTCGCGCGCCAATAATTCTTCAATCATCCGCTCCTGAAATGCGCGCGTCATCGGCACCGCGACGGGTCCAAGATACTCGGTGACCTCCTCGTCGGAGAACCATCGCACCAGCGCGTCGGCGTCGGATTTCTCGTAGCCGCGCAATTTGACCAGCTTGCCGATCATGCAGGGTTCCCGCGCCGCGCTTCGCCGCCTACTCGGTGACGGTTTCCATCACGCGGCCGCTCTGGGTATCGATAATCTGCACTTGGATGGGTCCGCTGACCTTG
The DNA here is from genome assembly GCA_035531615.1 of Binataceae bacterium (SeqCode). Classification (GTDB taxonomy): domain Bacteria; phylum Desulfobacterota; class Binatia; order Binatales; family Binataceae; genus JBARDN01. The sequence goes on along the minus strand of DATKSQ010000140.1, from coordinate 39,354 downwards.
TAATCCTTTTTCGCGGAATCGATTCCCGACTTGAGATCGGTTAGAAACTTCTGCTTGGCGAAGGGCGGCATCTGATCCATCGGAAAGTTATCCATCAGGAGCTTGGCTTTGTCCTTTGCCGCCCACTGGATCGATCCGACCTTTGGTCCCGCGATCGGAAGCCCGCGCACGATCTGCTCGAAGTCGCCCTGAAACGTCTTCGGCGCCGTGACCGGCGGGGCGGCCGGCGACTGCGCGGCCGGCGCGCCTGAGTCCTGCCCGGCCGAGGCGACCGGGCCGCCGCCGCCCGCGATTTTCGCGAGCAAATCCTTAACCTGGGCTTTGGCGTTGTCGTCGGGCGCAAGCTTGTACGCCTTCTGGAGCGCGGCCTGCGCGTCGCCCGGTTTGTTCTGCTGCGCGAACGCGACGCCCATGTTGTAGTAAGCCTGAAACATGTCGGGCTTGATCTTGAGCGCGCGCTGATATTGCACCAGCGCCTGATCCGGATTGCCGGTGTAGAGGTACATCGTGCCGAGATCGGTGCGGACCTCGGGATCGTCGGGCTTCTTCTTCAAATAGTGCTCGTAGGCCGCGACCGCCTCGTCGTACTTGTTGGTGTCGTAGTCGATATCGCCGATTCCGCGCAGCGCCTGCAGGTTGTCGGCGTCGAGTTTGAGCACGTGCCCAAAAGCGTTCGTGGCCTTGGCGTAATACGTATCGTCGAACATCGCGGCCCGCATCGCGACATTGCCGAACTGGTTCCACGCCGCGATGTCCTTGGGTTTCGCTTTGGCGTCTTTCTCGATCTTGTCGATAAAACTGCGCGCCTCGGTCGGAAGCTGGACACGCGGATGCCCCGCCGGGAGCTGATTGGGAGCGTTGTTGCCCGCGGTGCCACCCAGAGAATTGCTCGCGTTGCCGTTTGGAATCGAGTTGCTGTCCGCGCCCGGAACGGGGGCCGACGCGACCTGCTGGCGCACGGCGGCCGGCGTGCGCAGCATGATCCAGGCCGCGGCGCCAAGCCCGATTACGGTTATTGCGACGAACACGACCACGAACGCGGTGGTCAGCGGCATCGACTCTTTCGCGCCTGGGGCCGCGACGCGCGGCCCCGCTTCTTCCGCACCCCCGGTAGAGGCCGCCGCGCCGAGCGTGCGGCCGCATTCGACACAGAACTTCGCGCCTGCCATCAGGGGGGCGCCGCAGTGCGGGCAAAATCTCATCGTCAGATCCCTACCTGACGGGATCGGGTATAAGCAATACGGCGGCGGCGAGCGGGTTTATGAACCGCGCCCAGATGCGGTATAGTTCGGCAGAATTGAGGTCGAGGAGATACGCATATGCTGCTGTATGATTCATTCGGTCCCAATCCGCGCGCGATGCGGATGTTTCTTGCGGAAAAAGGTATCCAGCTTGACATCAAGACTGTCGATTTGCGGGGCGCGGAAAATCGCCGCCCGCCTTTTACCGATCGCAATCCCGGCGGACAACTGCCGGCCCTCGAGCTCGACAACGGCGCTTGTATCGGCGAGACCGTCGCCATCTGGGAATACCTGGAAGAGAAACATCCGACGCCCGCGCTGATCGGCGCCACCGCCGAGGAGCGCGCGGAGGCGCGGATGTGGCAGCGGCGCGTCGAGCTGAAAATCACCGAGCACCTCTATAACGGTTTCCGTTTTTCGGAAGGCGCGCCGATTTTCAAAGATCGTATGCGCATCCTGCCCGAGGCGGCGCCCGGCCTCAAGCAGATCTCGCAGGACGGCCAGAAATGGCTCGACGGATTGCTTGCGGGGCGCGACTATATCGCCGGCAAGCGTTTCACGGTTGGCGACATCATCCTGTACTGCGCGCTCGATTTCGGCGTCGGGGTCGGGCAGACGATCGATCCGTCGCTGAAAAATCTGGGCGCGTGGTTCAAGCGCGTCGATGCGCGTCCGAGCGCGAAGGCGAGCCTGCATCCGGCGTCGGCGCAAGCCGGAGTAAAGGGCTAGCGCAAACCGCACCCTGCGGACGCCCCCGCGCGACGCCGGCAGGGTGCGCGAGCCAGCCCAGGGAAATGATCGATGGCGCCGACCGTTGAAGAAATCTCCGCGCAACTGACCCGCTTGGTGCGCGCCAAAACCGGCGACGCGCGGGCCGCGGTGCGCGAGATAACGCCGCTGCAGGGCCATGCCGGATTCGGCTACAGCTTCATCCTCGAGCGCACCACCACGGGCGGCGCGCGCGGCAAGCTGGTGTTGCGCGTCGCACCCGAAGGAGTGCGAATCGCGGGTCCGGCCGACGTGATTCGGCAGGCGAAGATCATGCAATCGCTGGCGGGAACCGAGGTCCCGGTGCCGCCGATTATCTGGTACGGCGACGAAGCCGAATTTTTCGGCCGGCCGTATTTTGTCGATGGATTCCTGGAGGGATTTCGGCTCGCCGATAATCCTCCGATCTCGCGCGACGAAGCGCGCACGCTTGCGCGCAAAGCCATCGCCAAGCTCGCTGCGCTGCATCGCGTCGATTGGAAAGCGCGCCGCGACGCGTGGGGCGATCCCACCGCGCTGAGCGACGAGCTGAAGCGCCTTGACCACCTGCTTGACCGCCCGACGCTTGACCCCGCGGCGGTCGCGCGCGGGCCCGAGCTGCGCGCGAAGCTCTACTCATCGCTGCCGGAAAATCCGCGCGTCGGATGCGTTCACGGCGATTTCCAATGGTCCAATATCATGTTCAGCAACGGCGAGGTCGCCGCGCTGATCGATTGGGAGATCGCGCTGTGCGGGCCGACCCTGCTCGACGTGGGATGGATTTGCTTTTTCTCCGACCCGGCGAGTTTTCACGGCGCGAACGATTTGAATCGAGTCGCTCCGCTTGGCGCCGACGAGATTGTCGCGGCGTACACGCAGGCCGCCAGATTTCCGGTTTCGGCGGATGACGCGCGATGGTTCCGCGCGTTCGCCGGGTACCGCTTCGGAGTCATCACCTGCTTCAACCTGATGCTGCATCGGCGCGGCAAGCGCGAAGATCCGCATTGGGAGGATATAGCGCTATCCGCGCCGACGATGTTTTCGCACGGGCTCGAGCTGCTCGGCTGAGCGGGGTGATTAACTGACAGTCCCGTCCGCGCGGCGTGTGCGCAATCAGCCGCGCGCCGCCTTGCCGATAGCGTGTGTGCTCTGCTACGGCTCAAGCGTCGGCTGTGGAATTGCCCGGACGACCGGGAGGAGACGCTATGGACGGCGCGGCCAGAACTCGGGTCAATCCCGGCATCGCGGAGAACAAAATCCCGGAGAACAGAATCCCGGAGGACGATCATCCGGCGCTCGGTGCGATCCTGGGCGCAAATCCGTTCGTCGGACTCGACGCCGCGCAAGTCGTCGGCACCATCGCCCGATTTTTCGGGCATCTCGCCGCCCATCCGGGCGCCGTCGCCGCGCGCGGCACGCAGCTCGGGCGTGAGCTTGCGCAGGTCGCCACCGGGATGTCCGAGATCGAACCCGAAGCGGGCGACAAGCGCTTCGCTGATCCCGCCTGGCGCGACCATCCGATCTACCGCCGCGTGATGCAGTCGTATCTGGCGTGGCGCACCGCGATGCACGATCTGGCCGGCGGCGACGGCGATTCCGGCGACTGGAAGGACGCCGAGCAGATGCGGTTCGCGGTCACGCTGATGACCGAGGCGCTGGCTCCTACCAACACGCTTGCGGGAAATCCCGCGGCGCTCAAGCGTCTGTTCGACACCGCGGGGATGAGTATCGCGCGGGGCCTCAAAAACTTCGCGAGCGACATCATTTACAACGGCGCGATGCCCGAGCAGGTGGACAAGCGCCCGTTCGCGGTCGGGCGAAATCTGGCGGCCTCCGCCGGGGCGGTCGTGATGCGCACCCCGCTGTGCGAGGTGATTCAATACTCACCCGCGACCGAGAAGGTGTTCGAGCGTCCGCTCGTGCTCATTCCGCCGCAAATCAACAAATACTACATCATGGATCTGGCGCCGGGACGCAGCTTTATCGAATACGCAGTCAAGCACGGAATTCAGGTCTTCACGATTAGCTGGCGCAATCCGACCCCGGCCAATCGCGATTGGGGCCTCGATGATTACGTCACCGCCTGCAAGCAGGCGATAGATGCGGCGTGCGAAATCACCGGTAGTGCCGACGCCAACCTGGTCGCGGTCTGCGCGGGCGGAATTACCTCGAGCCTGCTGCTCGGGCATCTCGCCGCAGCGGGCGAGAAGCGCGTCCACGCGGCGACGCTTTTGGTCACGATGCTGGATACGTCGATGCCGTCGATGACCGGGATGTTCGCGACCGAGGACGCGATCAAGTCCGCCGTCGCGCGCTCCCGGCGCAAGGGCGTGCTCGACGGCGCCGACATGGCGCGGGTGTTCGCGTGGCTCAGGCCCAACGATCTCGTGTGGAACTATTGGGTGAACAACTACCTGATGGGCCAGCGCCCGGCCGCGTTCGATATCCTGTACTGGAACAGCGACTCGACCTGCCTGCCCGCGAAGCTGCATGAGGGATTTCTCGATCTGTTCCTGCGCAATCCGCTGACCCGCGCCGGCGAAGTGAGTATTCTCGGCACGCCCATCGATCTGCGCGCGGTCAAGAATGATATGTACCTGGTCGCCGGCCTAAACGATCACATCTGCGCGTGGCGCGCGTGCTACCGATCGACGCGGATGTTCGGCGGCAATGTCGAGTTCGTGCTCGGCTCGAGCGGGCATATCCAGAGCCTGGTGAATCCGCCCGGCAACTTCAAGGCGCGCTACTATATCAACCAGCGCCGGCCCGACGATCCCGACAATTGGCTAAAGGGCGCCACCGAGAGCAAGGGAAGCTGGTGGGAGCACTGGCTCAAATGGCTGGTCGCGCGCGCCGGATCGGAAAAACCCGCGCCAGTCCAGCTCGGCGGCGAGAGCTATCAACCCGGCGAACCCGCGCCGGGAATTTACGTCCACGAGCGGCATTGACCGCGCCGCGCTTTCCGGAGGAGACGCGATGGACAACGCTGGAACCAACAAACCGGCTGCACGAGAGACCGAAGCGCGTATCGCCGAGCTCGAACGCAAGCTCGCCGAGTTGGCCGAGCAGGCCCGGACGCTCGATGCGCACATGCGCGAGCATGAGGCGCGCATCGATGAGCGCATCCAGAAGATCGCCAATCTGATCGCGACCACCCAGGCGGCCCGGGTCTAGCCGCGAGCGCAATCCGGCGCAACCGGAGCTTTATCGCGCGGCCAGGATCTCCGCCAGGTGGCGCACTTCGATTCCCGCGCCCGCGCGGCGCAGTCCGCCGCCGATCTGCATCAGGCATCCGCAATCGTTCGAGACCACGACCTGCGCGCCGCTTTCGCGGATTCGCGCGAGCTTGTCTTCGAGCATCGCACCCGAGATATGCGGAAACTTGACCGAGAACAGCCCACCGAAGCCGCAGCATTCCTCACGGTCGCGCACCTCGACCAGGCGAATTCCGTTGACCGCGCTCAATAGCGCCATCGGTTCCTCGCGCACCCGCAACTCGCGCATCAGATGGCACGACGGATGGTAGGCGACGGCGCGCTCGAAGCGCGCGCCCAAATACTTGACCTTCATCACGCCGACGATGAACTGCGAGAATTCGTAAATCCACGGACGAACCGCCGCCGCGCGCTGCGCCAGCGCCGTATCGTGCGCGAGCAGGTCGGTGTAGAAGATTCGCAGCATGCTCGAGCACGAGCCCGACGGCACTACGATTGGCGTGTCGGGCTTGCACGCACAAAGAAAGCGCCGCGCCAGATCGACGGCTTCATCGCGCAGCCCCTCGTTGAACGCCACCTGCCCGCAGCAGAACGCGCCCTTGAGCGGACGCACTTTGAGCCGCAGCCGTTCGAGCACCGCCGTGGCGGCGGCGCCTACCTCGGGAAAAAATTCCTCGGCAAGGCAGGTCGAGAAGAGCTGTACTTCAGTCATCGTGCGGCCATACCACGATCACGTCGAGGGATTTCGGCCCGTGCACTCCGAGCACGATGCGTTTTTCGATATCGGCGGTGCGGCTCGGCCCGGTTATCAGCGTCATCCGATGCGTGGCGAGGGTTTCCGGCCCGAGCGCTTCCAGAGCGGCCGCCAAGTCGGTCACGATTCGATCGACGCGCACGATAATCACGCTCGACGGCGGGAGCAACGTAAGCGAGCTCGGGCGATTGGGCGTGGACAACACGGCGAGCGTTCCGGTCGAGGCGATCGCGTAGTCGGCCTCCGCGATGCCGATATCGGCGCGGGAAAGACGGTCGCGGATCGCGGCGCGAGCGCCGTCGTCGGTGGTGGGCGTGGTGCGCATCACGGCGAAACCTGCCGCGTCGAGCGCGGCCGCGATCGCCGCACAGTCGCCCGCGGCGCCGTCCGCGATCGCGACCAGGCGCGGATTTGTTTCCTTGGCGATCGCGACGATTCGATCGATCGCCTCGGCGGGGGTAAGGATTCCGAGCAGGCGTCCGCCGACCGCTTCGAGCTCGCGTGCGAAGCGCGCGGCCAGTTCCGCGCGAAACCCGTCGGGCGCAACCGGCATCGCCGGGCGCTCGGCCGGCGCGTGCGGCGATGCAGCAGTGTCTGCTTCCAGAGCGGTCCTCAGCGCCGCGACGAGTTTGTGCAGCTCGGCCATGGTCAGAGCTTGGCGTCCTGATTTTCCGTCGCGCGCGGCCGGCCCGGCCGCGGCGCCGGAAAGTCGCGCAGTTTGGTCCAGTTGCCGAACGGCGGCGGCATCCGCCGGATCCATCCGTCATGCGCAAGCGGCCGGAGCATCAGCGCAACGATTCGCCCCATCAGCCGCATCGTGCGCGGATGCCGCGCCATCCGCGCGAAGCGCCGCGCTCCGGCGCGCGCGCGCCGTGCCGCGCCGGGCCACTGGGGCGGTGTCGGCGACGCGGATTCCTTCCAGCGCAGATGCAGCAGGATGCGCGGGATATCGATCTTCACCGGGCACACGTCCTTGCACGCGCCGCACAGCGTCGAGGCGAACGGCAGATGCGCGGCCGCGGAGCCAACCAGGTTCGGGCTGATAATCGATCCGATCGGCCCGGGGTAGGGCGACTGGTAGGCGTGGCCCCCGATGCGCCGATAGACGGGGCACACGTTCAGGCACGCGCCGCATCGGATGCACATCAGCGCCTCGCGCAGGACGGGGTCGGCGAGCATCGCGCTGCGCCCGTTGTCGAGGATGACGACGTGCATCTCGCGCGGTCCGTCAAGCTCGCCGGGCGCGCGCGGACCCTGGATGAAGTTAGTGTAGGTGGTGAGCTTTTGCCCGGTCGCCGTGCGCCCGAGGATCTCGAGAAAGTGCGGCAGGTCGGCGAGCTTCGGGATGACCTTTTCGATTCCCATCACGGCGACGAACACTTCGGGCAGGGTCGAAGACATACGGCCGTTGCCCTCGTTCTCGACGACGATCAACGAGCCGGTCTCGGCGATCGCGAAGTTGACCCCGGTGATTCCCAGGTCGGCGCGCAGAAAGCTCTCGCGCAGGCGGCTGCGGGCCACGGCGGTCAGCTCGGCCGGTTCCGGCGTGTACGGAATTCCAAGTTTCACGTGAAACAAGTCGCCGATGTCTTCTTTGGAAAGATGAATCGCGGGCGTGATGATATGCGAGGGCGGCTCGCCGCGAAGCTGCACGATATATTCGCCCAGGTCGGTCTCGAGCACCTCGATTCCGGCCTGTTCCAGGGCAGGGTTGAGTGCGATCTCCTCGGTGGTCATCGACTTGCCCTTGACGATGCGATGCGCTCCCGAGCGGCGCGCGAGCGCGACGATATAGTCGCGCGCCTCGGCGGCGTCTGCGGCGAAGAAAACCTTGCATCCGTGCGCTTCGAGCCTGCGGGTCAGCTCGATGAGCAGCTCGTCGAGGCGGCCGATCGAGTCCTGTTTGATCGCGCGCGCGGCCGAACGTTCGTCTTCGTACGGCGCGAATTCGTCACGCACCTGCACGAAGTGTCCGAGATGGCGCGCGCTGGCGCTTTCGAGCTTGCGGTGCAGCTCGTGGTCGGCGGCGCCGGCCTCGCTGGCCTGAAAGAAGTCACGCGGTTTGGGTGATTCGGTCATCCGAGAATAATCCGGGTACCGTCCGGGCGGATGCGCGGGCGCGGTGCGCACGCCGCCGGTTAGTTGATCAGCGCGACCTGCCGCACCAGGCGGAGCACCGATTCGCGCGCCGCGTCGGCGCCGGGATGCTCGGGTGCAATCGAGAGAAAGCTTTGGAAATCGTCGAGCGCGGCCTGAAAGCATTCCAGCCGCTCGAACAGGCCGCCGCGCTCGGCAAGCTCCTCGAGCGCGCGCGGATCGAGCAGCAGAATCCGGTCGAGCGCCGAAAGCGCGCGGGTCCAGTCCGACGCGCCCAGGTAAATTCCCTTCAGGTTGCGCAGAATCCGGGCCAGGATCGCGCGCGCCCCGACCGGCTTAAGCATCGCGGGATTGAGCTCGACCGGCTGCCCGTAAATTTGCGCGAGCCGCGCGCGAATATCCTCGAGGCTTAGAATCGCGCCGGCGTAAAACGGATCGATCACCAACTCGCCGCGTTCGTCCACCGCTTTGACCAGGAAATGGGTCGGGAACGAGATGCCGTACAAATTCATTCCGAGCCGGCGTCCGACTTCGAGGTAAATGACCGAGAGCGTGATCGGAATTCCTGTGCGGCGCTCGAGCACGTCGTTCAAAAACGAGTTGCGTGGGTCGCTGTATTGATCGCGATTTCCCTCGAAGCCCTTCTGCTCGAAAAGATAGTGCGAGAGCAACTGGATGCGCTCGACGGTGTCGCCGCCCGCGTGGACTATCGGCTCGGCCTCGCGAGCGAGTTCGCTGATGCGGTCCAAGTAGAGGTCAACGTCGAGGCTCGGGTACTCCTCTTTGGCGATCAGCAGCGCGCCGCGCATCAGCGGTACCGGCTCGCGCGCGGCCAGCGCGGAAAACTCGCGCCGCGCGTCATCGTTCATAACGGATCTCCATCGGTTCGAGTCTCTAATGACTTGCGCGCTTTGACAAGCACCTACGTGCCGATTTCGCCGAGTGCCGCGATGATTTCCGCGCTGACCGCACCCTCGGTCTCCCGCCCGCGTTGCGCTTCCAGTGCGCGGCGCGCAGGCGCACCGCCGAGCCGGCCGAGCGCCCACGCCGCGTGCCCCCGCACGGTCGCTTCGTGCTCGCCCGCGAGCGCGCGCGCAAGCGTCGCGACCGCGTCGCGATTGCCGGTATTGCCCAGCACGATTGCGGCGTTGCGCAAAAGCCCGCGGCGCTTGGTGCGCTTGATCGCGCTGCGCGTGAACCGCTTGCTAAACGCCGCGTCGTCGAGCGCCAGCAGCTCGGGCAGATACGGCAGCGCCGCAAGCGTGGCGCCGGGCTCGGGCGCGGCGTTCCACGGGCATACGTCATTGCAGATGTCGCAGCCGAAAATCCATTGGCCGAGCTTCGGCCGCAGCTCGCGTGCTATCGAGCCGCGATGCTCGATGGTCAGGTACGAGATGCAGACCCGCGGCTCGAGCTTGTAGCCGTCTTCGATCGCGCCGGTCGGGCACAGATCGGCGCAGCGCTGGCAGGTGCCGCAGTGATCGCGGTAGGGTGCGGCGGGCGCGTCGATTTCCAGGTCGGTGAAAATTTCGGCGAGAAAAAAATACGAGCCGTGCTCGCGGCTCAGCAGCATCGTGTTCCGCCCGAACCATCCGAGCCCGGCCCGCGCGGCCCATTCGCGCTCGAAGACCGGTCCGGTATCAACGTAGGTACGTGTGATCGAATCCGGATGCGATGCCGCGATCGCATCGGCCACCGCGCGCGCCGCCTTGAGCACGTAGTCATGGTAATCCGGGCCCAGCGCATACGCCGCGATTCGTCCGCGCAATTCCGCGCGCCAATCGATCTCCGGCGGCCGCGCCGCGGCGTACGGATAGGCGAGACTCACCACCGATTTGAACCGCGAATCGAGCACGCGCGGGTCGATTCGCCGCGCCGGCTCGCGCGCGAGGTAGGTCATCGCACCGTTGCGTCCGGACGCGATCCATTCGGCGAAAAAGCTTTCGCGATCGGCCAGCCGATCAAGCCGCGCGTAACCCACCATCGCAAATCCGCCGGCGCGCGCCGCGGTCTCGATAGTTCGGGTCAATTCCAGCATCGGCATCAAAAACCATAGGTACAGTGCGATATAATCGAGCTTATAATTGTGGAGTCATTGACTCCAGATTTGGGAGTAATTAGGTTCAAAGAGGAGATCCGGTAGATCCGGACCGCATCCGTCTCCGGAGGACCAAGATGGCCGAAGAACTGAACCAGGAACTCACCGAACTTTCTCATTCTCATGCTCACGCGCACGCGGAGAATTCCGGCACGGAAAATTCCGGCGCGGAAAATTCCGGCACGATCGATAACTCGACTCTGCCCGACGTAAAGCTTACGCCCAAGGCGATCGAGATGGTGCGCAAGATGCACGCGAAAGAGGGTCTCGATTCCGAGCACGGTATCCGGATCAGCGTGGTCGGGGGTGGATGCTCGGGCTTTCAGTATCAGATCAAGTTCGACACCCGCAAGGAAGGCGACCGCGTGGCGGAGTTCGACGGGATGCGCGTGTATATCGACGATTTCTCGCTCCCGTATATGGCGGGCACCACACTTGATTTTGTCGAGGGGCTGCATGGGGCCGGGTTCCGCTTCGACAATCCGCGCGCCAGCCGGACCTGCGGATGCGGGTCGTCGTTCAGCGCCTGAGCGAAATTCAATCGCACTACAAGGCCGCCGCGAGCATGCTCCGGCGGCCTTTTCTTTGGCGGTTTAGCCCGCGCTCCGCGATGTGCTAAACCGGCGCCACGATGCTCGCGGCGCTGCTCTTCTGGCTTTCGCCTGCGCGGCGGCGCTTCATGCGCCGCTACGCGCGTCCCGCGACCGGCGCGATGCGCGCGCGGCTGGCGCGGTTCGGCGCGCCGCGGGCTATCAGGTTCGTATCGATAATCCTGGACGCGAACGCGGAATTTCTGGCTTACGCGCTCGGGCGCGGCGGACCACTCGAGGCTTGCGCCGATCGCGCGGCCCCGGCCACCGTCGAGGCCTGCCTGGGCGCGATGCTGATCCATTCGGTCAACATGTTCGCGCGCGATGAGCTCGCGAAGAACGACAGTGAACTGGTCGGTCTGCTCGCCGCGATACTCGGCTGCGATCCGATCCGGGTGATGCTCCGGCGCGACCTTCTGCGCAAAGCGCCGCGCTCCGAGGAGTGGACGCTCTACACGCAGTTGATCGCGGCGCTGGGCGGCGCGCCGCCGCGCTACGACGCCGAACTTGAGCGCGCGTTCGGCTTCAACTACCTGTCGTATATCGGGCAATATCGCGAAGCGCTGGAACGCGAAGCCCTGCGATTCGATTCCGGCGCCTAGCGGCGTACTCTCGATCGTAATGGAGATGGCAGTGAAAGATCTGGACGGCAAGGGGATCATCGTTACCGGCGCCACGCGCGGAATTGGCAGGGCGATCGCGCTCGAGTGCGCGCGCCGCGGCGCTCGCATCGCCTTCAACTATGTAAAGAGCGACGCGCACGCCGCCGTGCTCAAGGCCGAACTCGACGCGCTCGGAGGACAGTCGCTCGCCTTCAAATGCGACGTCGGCGATCTCAAGCCGGTGCGCGAGATGGTGAACGCGGTCAAGAAGGAGTTCGGCGCGATCGACGGCCTGGTCAACAACGCCGGCATCACGCGCGACAAAGTCCTCGTGATGATGAGCGAGGAGGATTGGGCCGAGGTTATCCGCATCAACCTGACCGGCGCGTTCAATTTCGTGCGCGCCGCGGCTTTCATGATGATGAAAGCCAAACACGGCTCGATTCTCAACATCACCTCGATTAGCGGGATCATCGGATTGCCCGGACAGGCGAACTACTCCGCCGCGAAGGCCGGCGTGATCGGGCTTACCAAGTCGATTGCCAAGGAAGTAGGGCGCCTGGGCGTGCGCGCGAACGCGCTGGCGCTCGGATTTATCGAGACCGACATGACCGCCGCTCTGCCCGAGGAAAACAAGGCGCAGGCGCTCGCGATGATCCCGCTCGGGCGCTTCGGCACGGTCGCGGACGTGGCCCCGCTCGCGGCGTTCCTGCTCTCCGACGCGGCCGCATACGTCACCGGCGCGGTGATCAACGTGGACGGCGGCCTCGCGATGTAGCATCGCGCGCGGCGCGCCGGGCCGAGCGGCTACTGCGCGGTCGCGTGGCCCCAAGCCTGCGCGCAACTGAGAATATCAATCTGCTCGCCGCGCTCGACCGCGCGCAGCTTTTTCAGATACGCGGTGTCGATCGCGCGGGTTCGAGCCCCTTCGTGATAGCGCCCGCGCCAGCGGTTGTACGCGTCCGGACCGCCGTTGTAAGCCGCGTACGTTGAACGCGCGAGCGCGATGGTATTGTCGCGCACCGGATCAATATGCGGCCGGGCGGCCACTCCCGTCAGCATCTCGCGCAGAATCCCGGTGCCCGCGCCGGCGTTGTAAAGAACATCCCAGCGCAGCTTGTCCAGATTGTAGAAGCCCCGCCACACGTGCTTGTTCACCTGCATCAGGCCAATGTCGCCGGTCGAGCTCTCGAGCCATCTCACGCGTCCGTTGCGCCACACGAATTGCCGCCAGCAGCTCTCCTGCCACGCGGCGCTTTTGACCAGCAGCCGGAATGCGGTCTGATAGCGTGCCGGCAAATTCGACTCGTCAATCTCGCGCTTGGTGCTGAGTTCGAGCAGGCGATCCATCGCGTCGCGATAACGCTGCGCGTTGGATTGATCGACCACCACTCGCTCGAGTCTCCGCCCGAGCTGGTTGAGTTCCGGGACGATTCCGGCCATCGGCTCGGCGGCGCAGGCGTCGGCAGGTTCGAAGAACCACAGCGGGACTCGAAGCCATCGCGCTGCTGATGCGTGCGGCGCCGCCGACGGGGTGGTGGGTGTCGGCGTTGCGCTGGGGGTGGAGATCGTTGCGGAGCCGGCGGGCGTTGGCGCCGAAGATCCGATGATCGATTCCGAAAAAGTCGCGGCTCCCGACGGAGCAGGCGCCGGCGGCGCGGGCGATGACTCCGGCGGCTTTTCCGAAAGTGTGCCGGTCTGGTTCGGGTTCGCCGACGGCGGACTCGACAGCGGTTCGGTCACGCCGAACATTTTCTTGAGCCCCTTGTCCTCGTCGAAATTGAACCGGAGCGGATCTCCCGTGGCGTGGGGCGCCATGATATGGGCGAGCCGGCGCAAATCCGCCGCCGATACGCGCATCCCGAGCGCGGGTGCCGCTTCATCGAGCGCGAACAGCGCGTCGCCTGCCGAGATGAACGAAAGGAACTGCAAACCCTTCGCGCCCAGCTTGCCCCGCGCGGCGGCGTCATGCACCGCGGCGCCGAGCTTGCGCCAGGTATCGACAAACAGCGTCCTCACGGGGTCCGGCCCGGCGACGGACGGCGGCTTCCCAAGAGCATCGACCAGCAGGTAGCGGCTCTCGATCAGAATCCGCATCAGTTGATCGCGGAATTGCTGGTCACCCACACTGTCGCCAAGCTGTTTAATCGTGAACACCAGGAAGGCATCCCACTGATTGAGCTGTTTCTTAAAAGCGGCGAGCTCCGCCGGCGTCGGCTCAGCGGGTGTTTGAGAAGCGGCGGGTGCGGGAAAATCAGGTACGGTCACGACCAGCGTGATCCGGATACCCTGAGCCAGCACCTGGATTTGCGGGTCGGCGCGCACGGTCGCGATTGCGGCGCGGATTCGCGCGGCGGTCTCCGGCGTGGCCGCATCTTCGGCCATCGCGCCGAGCTGCTGGATCGACGGGTTCAGGTCGTAAGTGAAAGTCTCGAGCTCGGGTATCAGGTATTGCTTGATCAGATCAAAGCCCTGGCCGGCAATCAGCGTCTTCTGATGCATCGCGTTGTACAGATTCAAATCCGCGATCTTCAGTTTCAAGCGCAGGCCCGGCGCGATGTAAGGGGTGGATTCCGCCTCGACGAGTCCGCTCCACGCAATCGGACTCAGGCATCGCCCACCGAGGCTCACGCCAAGCCCCAGGCTCGCCGCGGTCTCCAGGCGCAAACGCGGACTGGCGGACGAGAACGCGGGATTTTCCGCGTACAGGAACTGGCAGTTGTCGGCGCCGTTCCACAGCGCCGCTCTGCCGCCAGGCGCGGTGTACATCTGGGCTTTCAGTGCGGCGCTGAGCGTCAGGTAATCGACCGTGATCGGCACGCTTACGTCGGCCGCACGCGCCGGGCGAGCCGCCGCGGCGGTAATCATCGCCAGCGCGGCCACAATTGCGAGCGCAAAACGCAGGGCGCGCCCCGCCCGCCGAGCACGGATATCGACAGCGGGTTCGCTCGAAATCGCTTTGCCCCGTTTGAGATTCCCTGTGCGCCGCATAAGTCAACCATATGGGATCGTCGAAGATGCTTGAAAGGCTTGTGCGCGGTCACGATAATCCGCTGAGAATCGGGTGCGCCAAAATGACTCCAGAACGACAGACGGATTTTTATGAGACCGAGGCGCCGCAGGCCTCGCGCGAGCTGGCCGAACTGCGCACGTCGCGCGACTATGTCGCACCGTTCGAGATTGTCCGCCGCCGGGTTATCGACGACCTGTTCGACGGCAAGGCCACCATCGATGCGACCTTGGTGATCCGGATCGGCACGGTCGAAGAAACCGAGGCCGCCAGCGGCGTCGGCGTGGTCCACGCGCTCGACGTGGCGCTGCGCAAGGCGTTGCTCAAATATTTCCCGTTTCTGGAAACCGTGCGCGTCATCGAGACCTATACCCACGCCAGCGGCGACTCGACCGAGGCGGAAGTCGTGTCGGTCAAGAAATTTTCCGACGGCCATCACACCTGGACCACGCTCGCCAAGTCGGCGAACACGGTCGAGGCGGGATGGAAATCGCTCCTCGATGGCTACGAATGGCGCATCTACACCGAGAACCTGAAACTGCAAAGGATGGGCGGAAATCCGCGCCTGTCACGCAGGTGAGCACGGCGCCGCGCGAAGACGCCGCCAGCGGGCAAGTTGGCAAGGCCTCGCCCGGCAAGCTCGCGATCCTTTACGACGGCTCGTGCGAGATGTGCCGCGCCAGCGTCGCGGGCGTGCGCCACTTCGACAACTCGGGGATGATCGAGGCGCTCGATCTGCATAACCCCGAGGCGCGCGCCCAGTTCCCGGAGCTTGCGATGGAAGCGCTGCTCGAAGAACTGCACGCGGTTGACGATCAAGGGCAGGTGTATCGGGGCGCCCGCGCGATCAATCAGGTATTGCGGATGCAGACCGGCGTGCGCGGATTGCTGGCGTATCTCTGGTACGTGCCGGGCTACGCGTGGCTGGCAGATCGCCAATACAAGCGAATCGCCGCCACCCGCCACACCCGCGACGCCCAGGGCCACATCAAGCAGCAATCCACGCCGCAGGGTTGACGCCAGCGCGCGGTCGGTGCGTTGTTTCGAGGACCATTTGCGCGGTAGCATAAAGGGCTTACCGCCGTGAAGCCGTTTTTCATCTACAACACTCTGTCGCGCTCGGTCGAAGAATTTCATCCTCTGCATCCGCCCGCGGTCACCCTTTACGCCTGCGGGCCGACCGTCTATCTGCCGCAGCATCTGGGCAACCTGCGCGCCTACCTGTGCTGGGATTTTCTGCGCCGCGCGCTCGAGTTCAACGGCTACGCCGTCAGCTCGGTCATCAACGTGACCGATGTCGGCCACATGACCTCCGATGAGGACGCGGGCGAGGACAAGATCGAAAAGACCGCGCGCGAGCAGCACAAGACCCCGCTCGAAATCGCCGACCGCTATCTCGCGATGTTCCACAGCGACCTTGCGGCGTTGCACGTCGAACCGCCGCGGGTATGGTGCCGCGCTACCGATCATATCCCCGACATGATTGCGCTAATCGAGCGGATTATCGCCGCCGGGATGGCCTATGTGACGCCGTCGGGGGTGTACTTCGATGTCGAAAAATATCGCGGCGCCAACCGCGCCGGACGGCTCTCGCGCCAGAGCCTTGACGAGCAGCACGCGGGCAATCGCCTCGAACATTCTTCCGACAAGCACAGTCCGCACGACTTCGCACTGTGGGTGCTCGCGCAACCGCATCACATGATGCAGTGGGAATCGCCGTGGGGGCGCGGGTACCCCGGATGGCATATCGAGTGCTCCGCGATGTCGATGAAATACCTGGGCGAGACGATCGATATCCACGCCGGCGGGATGGACCATATTCCGATTCACCACGAGAACGAGATCGCGCAGTCCGAGAGCGCGACCGGCAAGCCGTTCGTGCGCTATTTCCTTCACAACGCCTTTCTGACCGGCAAGGACGGCGCGAAGATCTCGAAGAGCGCGGGCAAGTTCCCGCTCCTGTCCGATCTGACCGCGGCCGGCATCGATCCATTGGCGTTCCGGCTGTTCTGCTTCGGCGCGAAGTATCGCTCGGAGATCGCGCTGTCGGACCAGGCGCTGAAGGCCGCGCAATCGAATCTCGAATACTTCCGCGAGTTCGCGCGCAGCTTGCCGGTTGACGCGGCGCAATCGCCGTCCGACGCCGATTTCGCCGCCGAATACCACGCGCGGTTCGGCGCCGCGCTTAACAACGATCTCAATACGCCGCAGGCGATCGCCGGCGCGCTCGAGCTGGTCGCCGAGGCATATCGGCGCGCCGACAAGCGAATCTGGAAGACGCTCTGCGCGTTCGATTCCGTGCTTGGCCTGGGTCTCGCCGAGACTCGCGCCGCGGCGGCGAGCGAGGTATCGGCGATCGCGCCCGAAATCCAGGCGTTGATCGACGAACGCGCGGCGGCGCGCAAGTCGCGCGATTTCAAACGCGCCGACGAATTGCGCGCCGAACTCGAATCCCGCGGCTACGAGGTCAAGGATAATCGCGACGGAAGCGCGGTCTATCAGCTTCGAGGTCAATGAATTCTCTTCGAGCGGACCGTTCGGTTTGCCTTGAACCGAATGCCCCTGCTCTCTTACAATCCCGCCTTGACCGGTGTGGACTCAGCAACAGGTGATTGATGGGAATTGAGCTAAAAAAATTCGACTCGCGCTCGAAGGCCGACGGACCCGAGGTCAAGCATCTCGACCCGGCCAACGCGCCCTACTACCTGCCGATCGGCGACGAAGTGCAGATCTTCACCGCGGCCTACAACGCCCGCCTGCCGGTCCTGCTCAAAGGCCCGACCGGATGCGGCAAGACCCGCTTCGTCGAGCACATGGCGCATCAGCTCGCCGCGCTCGAAAACGGGCCCAACGAACTTATCACGGTCGCGTGCCACGAGGATCTGACCGGCTCGGATCTGGTCGGCCGCTTTCTGATCCAGGCCGACGAAACGGTGTGGGTCGATGGTCCCCTGACGCAGGCGGTGCGGCGCGGCGCGATCTGCTACCTCGATGAAATTGTAGAGGCGCGCAAGGACACCACGGTCCTGATCCATCCGCTGTCCGACCATCGCCGGATTCTGCCGATCGAGAAGCGCGGCGAGACCATCGAGGCGCACGACGGCTTCCTGCTGGTCATCTCGTATAACCCAGGCTACCAGAGTATTCAGAAGAACCTGAAGCATTCGACGCGCCAGCGCTTCGTCACGATCGAATTCGACTATCCGCCCGCGGTGAAGGAAGTTGATATCATCGCCCACGAGGCGGGGCTCGATCTCGAGATGGCGATGCAGCTTGCGGTGCTGGGCGAAAAGGTGCGCAACCTGAAAGCCTCGGGGCTCGAAGAGGGGGTCTCGACCCGGCTGCTGATTTACGCGGGCGAGTTGATCCGGCAAGGTATCGCGCCGCGCCGCGCCGCGACCGTGGCGGTCACCTGGTCGCTGACCGACGAGGCCGACAGCAAGCGCGCGATCGATGAAGTTGTAAAGGCGATCTTTCCGTAGCCGCGGCGATTCGCAATAACCCGCGCGTCCGCGCGGCCTTGGTTTGACGCATAGGCGAGGTTCGACATGACAAAACTTCTTCGACGGACAGGTGCGCTGCTGGCTGGGGCCGTGATAGCGGCGGTGCTGGGCTCGACCGCGCCGGCGCGGGCACAGGTTCCTACCGCGAGCCTTCAGACGGGGCCGCGGCTCGATTTTCCCGCGGGACTCGCGACCGATAATCGCACCGTATATGTCTCGAACTCGCGCAATAACACGGTCGTCGCGGTCGATGTCGTCTCGCACAGCATCACGCTGGTTGCAGGAACCAACTTCCAGGACGGCAGCAATGACGGCGTTGGCGCGACCGCCCGCTTCAACAGCCCCGACGGGATAGCCCTGGTCAATCGCGACCTGTACGTGATCGACACCAACAATTCCGATCTGCGCAAGGTCAATCTCGACTCCCACGCGGTCAGCACCGCCGCCGGCACCGCCAATATCTCGGGCACCGAAGACGGACACGCCAGCGCGGCGCACTTCAACCTGCCCAGCCAAATCACGACTGACGGACAGAATCTCTACATCTCCGATACCGGTAACAACACTATCCGCCGCTTGTCGCTCGCCGACGGGATGGTCAAGACGATCGGCGGACAGGCCCAGCAGAGCGGAAAACAGGACGGTCCCGTAACGAAATCGATGTTCAGCGGACCGAGCGGAGTCGCCACCGACGGCAAGGTCGTCTATGTCGCCGACACGGGTAACGACGTGATCCGGAAGATCGATCTTTCGACGCTGACCACCTCAACCATGGTCGGCACCGGTGAAGAAGGCAGCAAGGACGGCGCCGGCGCCGAGGCGCAGTTTAATAACCCGGGCGCGATGTGCCTGAACGGAACCACACTCTACGTGATGGACGGCGATAATCACGCGATCCGGAAAATCGATACCGGCACTTCCGCTGTGACCACCCTCACCCAGGTCAACGGCCATATCGGTTCCGGATGCGCCATCACCAGCGACGGCAAGACGCTGTATTACTCCGACACCACGGAAAACTCGGTGCAGGCGACCGATACCTCCAACGGCAATTTCGTGCCGCTCTATCCGCTGGGTCAATGAGCCGCCAGCGCGCTTTCGCGCACGAGGCCTCGTGATCGACCTGCGCAGCGACACGGTCACCCTGCCGACCCCCGCGATGCGCGAGGCGATCGCGCGCGCCGAGCTGGGTGACGATGTTTACGGCGAAGATCCGACCGTCAACCGGCTCGAGGCGATGGCCGCCGCGATGCTCGGCAAGGAAGCCGCGCTGTTGGTGCCGAGCGGCACGATGGGCAATCTGGCCGCGATGCTGACCCATTGCGCGCGCGGCACCCGCGCCCTGGTGGGATCGCAATCGCATACCAATCTTTACGAGGCGGGCGGCGCCTCGGCGCTGGGCGGCATTATCCTGACGCCGGTCCCGAACCATGACAGCGGCGAGCTTTCGGTCGAGGATCTGCGCCGCGAACTCGCGGCCCCCGACGACGATCACTTCGCCCGGCCGGCGCTGGTGGTGATCGAGAACACGCACAACCGCTGCGGCGGCGCGCCGATCGCCCTGTCTCACATGGCGGAAGTTTCCGATCTGGCGCATCGCCGCGCGCTGCCGGTGCATCTCGACGGCGCGCGCATCTTTAACGCCGCGATAGCTCTGGAAGCCAAAGTGGCGCAGATAGCGGCGCACGCCGATACGGTCTCGTTTTGCCTGTCGAAGGGGCTTGCGTGCCCCGCGGGCTCGATGCTGTGCGGGAGCCGTGAATTTATCGCGCGCGCGCGCCGCACGCGCAAGCTGCTGGGCGGCGGGATGCGCCAGGCGGGAATCCTTGCCGCGGCGGGAATCGTTGCGCTGACCACGATGCTCGAGCGGCTCGGCGAAGACCATTCGCACGCACGCGCCCTTGCCCAGGGGCTCGCGCTGGTCGCGGGACTCAACGTGCGCCCGGTCGCGCGCCGCACCAACATGGTGGTGTTCGACACCGACGGCGGCGCGGCGGAGGCGCGGAAATTCCAGGCCGCTATGAAGGAGCGGGGCGTGCTGATCTCGCCGCGCGAGCCGGGGTCATTCCGCGCGGTCACGCACTACGGAATTACCCGCGCCGATATCGACCGCGCGGTCGCGCTCGCGGCCCAAGCCGCCGCCGAAGCCTTTGCCGATTAGCGCGCGAGAGGTTGTCTACAATTCCGAGATCGTGTCGATTACCACGGGGGATGAAGCACAATGAACAGAATTCCATCCCATCCGGGCAAGATTTTGAAGGAAGAGCTCGCGGCTCGTCGGCTCAGCGCCAACCGCCTCAGCCTCGATCTGGCGGTGCCGTCGGGCCGGATCGTCGAAATTCTCAACTGCAAGCGCGCGGTTACTCCGGACACCGCGCTCCGGCTCGGCCGGTACTTCGGCAACGCGCCCCAGTTCTGGATGAATCTGCAGGTTCAATACGAGCTCGCAGTCGTCCAGCGCGAGCGTGGCGCCGAAATTGCCGCCCGGGTCAAACGTGCCGCCTGAATCGGCGCTGTGCCTGCGAAGCATGATTATTGGCGGCGGTTGGTGAAGCATGGACTCGCTTGATTCGCTCTTCTCGATCCGCGGGCATCGCGCTCTGGTAACCGGCGCGTCGTCGGGCTTGGGCGTCGAATGCGCTATCGCGCTTGCTCTGGCGGGTGCTGATATCGCCCTGGTCGCGCGGCGCGCCGACCGCGTGGTAAAGCTCGCGGCCACGCTCGCACACGATTATGGCGTCAAGGCCGCGGGAATCGGCGCCGACGTTTCGAGCGACGCCGACCTCGAACGCGCCGTGGCGCAGGCGGCGGGCGCGCTGGGCGGCGAGGTCGATATCCTCGTCAACAACG
This sequence comes from Binataceae bacterium (SeqCode), assembly GCA_035531615.1. Classification (GTDB taxonomy): domain Bacteria; phylum Desulfobacterota; class Binatia; order Binatales; family Binataceae; genus JBARDN01. The sequence goes on along the minus strand of DATKSQ010000140.1, from coordinate 18,647 downwards.
CCGGGGTCTCGCCGACCGGACGCGCGGAGAATTTCAAGCGCGAGGACTGGGACCAGGCGCTGGCGGTAAATCTGACCGCGCCGATGATGCTCTCGCAGCGGATCGCACGCGCGCTTATCGCCGCGAAAAAGCCGGGCCGGATTATCAACATGGCGTCGATCTACTCGAGCGTCGCGAGCGCCGTCTATCGCCTGTCAGCGTACGCCGCCACCAAGGCGGCGCTCGCCAATCTCACCCGCCAGCTCGCCGTCGAATGGGCGCCGCACGGAATCCTGGTTAATGCTATTGCGCCCGGATGGATTCCCACCGAGGCGACCGAGGGCGGAATCGCCAAGGCCGCCAACCGGCAGCGCATGGAGGCGTTCACTCCGCTTGGCCGCCTGGGCCGCCCCGAGGAAATTCGCGGCGCGGTGGTCTTTCTTGCCGGTCCCGCTTCCAGCTACGTTACCGGCGCGATGCTCGCGATTGACGGCGGCTACACCGCGTGGTGACGCGGGCTGCGTGCTCGGCCTGCGATACGCGAGCGCGGCGGGAGACACGAAATGAGTGACACCAAGCTTGCGCGCCAGCTCCTGCGCCGCAAGCCGGCCGCGATGCTGGCCGCCGAGGCCGAGAACCGCGGTGGCGGCGGCCTTAAGCGCGCGCTCGGCGCGCTGGACCTTACGATGCTTGGGATCGGCGCGATCGTCGGGGCCGGAATATTCGTGCTGACCGGCGTCGCCGCGGCCAAATACGCGGGCCCGGCCGTCACCCTGTCGTTCGTGGTGTCGGGATTCGCGTGCGCGATGGCGGCGCTGTGCTACGCCGAGTTTGCCGCGATGATTCCGGTTGCGGGCAGCGCGTATTCATATTCCTACGCGACGATGGGCGAACTGGTCGCGTGGATCATCGGATGGGATCTCGTCCTCGAGTACGCGGTCGGTGCGGCCGCGGTTGCGGTCGGATGGTCGGGATACTTGCAGGTGATTCTGAAGGGCTTCGGTATCGCGATTCCGAACGCGTTTGCGCACGCGCACGGCGCGGGACCGGGCGGCGTCATCGATCTGCCCGCGCTCCTGATCGTGCTCGCGATATCGGCGGTGCTGTACGTGGGAATTTCCGAGAGCGCGCGGCTCAATTCGGTGATCGTCGCGATCAAACTCGCGGTGATTGCGCTCGTGATCGTCGTTGGCGTCTTCTACATCCGTCCCGCCAACTGGTCGCCGTTCGCGCCGATGGGGTGGGTCGGGGTGATGAAGGGCGCGGCGGTGATCTTCTTCGCCTATATCGGATTCGACGCGGTCTCGACCGCAGCCGAAGAGGTGATCGATCCGATGCGCGATCTGCCGATCGGAATCCTGGCCTCGCTGTTCGTCTGCACCGCGCTTTACATTTTGGTCGCCGCCGTGCTGACCGGCATGGTTCCGGCGCACACGATAGATTTGAACGCACCGCTCGCCTCTGCATTTGTACATCGCGGACTCAACGCCGTGTCCGGGATAATTTCGCTCGGCGCCGTGGCGGGCTTGACCTCGGTGCTGCTGGTGCTGCTGCTGGGACAATCCCGCGTGTTCTTCGCGGTTTCGCGCGACGGGCTGCTGCCGCCGGCCTTCAGCCGAATCCATCCGCGCTTCCGCACCCCCTACATCCCCACCACGCTGACCGGAATCGCGGTCGGGATCACGGCGGCGATCCTGCCGATTCAGGAGATTGCCGAACTGACCAATATCGGGACGCTGTTCGCGTTCGTGCTGGTCTGCCTGGGCCTGATGATTCTGCGCACCGTCGCGCCGGAGATGCGCCGTCCGTTTCGCACCCCGCTGGTGCCGGTGGTGCCGATCCTGGGCGTGATCTTCTGCGTGTACCTGATGCTGAGCCTGCCGGCCGTTACCTGGATCAGGTTCTTTGTCTGGATGGCGATCGGGTTCGGAATCTACTTCGGCTATGGCCGGTTCCATAGCCGGGTCGCCGCCGAATCGGATCGCGCCGCCGCCGACTGACGGCTCGCCAAGGTTGCGCATCTGGCGGGCGCGATTGCGCCTGTGATTATTCCCGTTCAGTGGTTGGCGGCTTTTTGAGCGGCTGCGGCGGCCGCAGCCGCGGCCGCGTGTGCGGCGGCCGCTTTCTGCTGCGCCTGCTTGTACTTGTCGCCGCGCGCGATATTGCCGGTCATCTTTCCGCCCGCCGCGGCGCCGAGCACCTGCTGTTCCCATCGTGGCTTGGCCATCTCGACCCATTTGCCGTTTTTGAGCGCATAGGAAAAGACCAGGTACTTAAGCGTGCCGGTCGCCGCGCCCTTTGAGCTGCCGGGCTTGTTCGGATCGTACTGCGCGCCGCCGAGCTTCACGCTGCATGTAAGCTGATGGTGCGGTCCCCAGGTCGGCAGGTATTCGAACTTCTGCTGCAAGTCGACGTAGGTCTTCTTTGCATTCTTGCGCTGATCCTGCTCATCCAGATACGGACCCGCTTCGTCCGAGATCTTGTCGGTCAGCGAGCGCTGCAGCCCCGGTGGAAGATCCTTCTGGATGCGATGATGCGGCAGCGAGGCCGCGGGTGCGGGCCGGATGCCCACGGGTGAAAACAGCAGCGCGGCCGCTATCAGAGCGGCCGCGCTGGTTATGCGTAGCATTTTCATGGCGGTCTAATCTTTAGCAGATTAGACGGTGGCAGGCACTTCCGAATTCGTCATTCAGAGCCGCTCCCGCCACCGGAGCTGATGCCTCTGCCGAAGGCGGAGACCTGGTTCTGCCACTGCTCTCCGAAGGCCAGGATGAGGACCTGCTGGTTGATGTGCGAGTCGTGAGTGAGCGAGCGCATCGCACCGCCGCCCGCGTTGGCCAGAACCTTATAGGCGGCGCGCGTCTGCTGGTAGAACTCCGGCAGCGGCGAGATCTTCGGCGGCTCCTCGCGATGCACCTTGAGCCAGAACTCGCGCTCGAAACGCTCGTGCTCCTCGGCCGCCACATCCACCGTGTTGAAGGTTCCGTTCTGATCCTTGAACTTGCGGATCATCGCGATCAGCGGCGCGAAGTCCTCTTTGTGCGGCGGCGAGTCGCCCACCAGCACCACCACCTTCTTCGCGTACGGCTTCCAGTCCATCTTTTGCATCGCGGTCTGGCACGCGCCGAAGGTATCTTCCTCCCATTCGCCGCCGCCCTTGGCGGTGATGTGGGCCAGGAAGTCGGTCAGCTTGGCCGGCGACAGCGTCAGCGGCTGGATCTCCATCTTTTCACCCTTGCCGCCGAACACGATGATCCCGACCCGCGCGATCGGCACCAGCCGATGGATCGCCTGGATGAGCTGCGACATCTTAGCCTTGACGTCGTTGATGATCAGGCTCATCGAGCCGGTCCCGTCGATTACCAGCACCACGTCAAGTCCCTTGCGCCTGAGTTCGCCGATAAACCCGCCGAAGCCCGCGCCGACGCCGTGCCCGTAACCCGAACCGATGCCGCCGCCACGGCCGATGCCGATTCCGCCGCCGCCGGCGGCGCGCACGTAATCGTTGGCCAGTCCTACGGCCTGCGAGGTATCGACCGCCTGCGGCGCTTCCTGCTGCGCGGCGGTGTCAGGCATCGGCACCTCTGGCATGTCGAGGTCCTGCATCTCGTTGCTGTTGCCGCCGCCGCCGCCCGCCTCGAGGTTCACCATGATCAACTCGCGCCCGCGCTGCTCATGCACCGTGATGATCAGGAAGAGCAGAATCAGGACGTGAATTGCGACCGAAAGCGGGAACGGGCCGATCACGATCCGGAGCCCATCGCGAAGCCTTTGCAGACGGGTTACGTCGGCGGTGTCTTCCTCGCCGTAGATCTCGGCCGCGGCTTCTTTCTTCGATGTAGCGCGATACAGCACGAAAGCCGTCACGAACATCGAAAGCAACAAAACTACGATTAGTATTGGCCAGAACATTTGATGAAGTGCTCCCCGCTGCTACGCGCCGGCGCCCGGAGTTCCGCCTGCGCCGCCGCCCGGTGGCAGCGACGAGACGGCAATCGCGATTGCCTCGGCACCCGCGGTCTTGGCGATATCGAGAATCCGGACCATGTCGCCGAGGATGACCTTCGGGTCGCCCTGGAAGATCACGATTTTGTCCGAGGATTGCAGCGGCGCGAGCTGCTGTTGCAGCGTCGTCATCAACTGCGCTTCCGTCACCGATTGCGAGCCCACCATGATCTGATGGTCCGCGGTGTAGGTGACGATGATTCCCTTGGGCGTCTCATTCGTGGTGGGCGCTTCGGCCTTGGGCAGATCCACATGCGCGGCGGATTCGATCGTGACTGCGGTGGTCACCATGAAGATGATCAGCAGCACCAGAAAGATATCGGTCAGCGGGGTGATATTGATGTCGGCGAATACCCCGCCGCCACCATGTCCGCTTTTCTTTTTTTTGATTGTCATTGGCGAATCCTTATCGAGAACGGATGCGTTCGCTAGAGCGTTACGCTCCGTCGCTCAACCTCCCGATGAAGCCTGGTTGGCGAGCTGCGCGCCGGTGACCCGCTTGGCCGCAATCGCGATCTGTAACGCACCGGCGGCCTTCGCGATATTCAGGATTCGGACCATGTCGCCCAACAGCACCTTGCGGTCGCCCTGAAACACGACGATCTTCGCATCGACCTTGCCCAGCGCCTCGCGCAAGCTCGGCAGCAGTTCCCGCTCGGGAACGTCCTTCGAGTTCACGAACAGCTCGTGCTGCGCCGTGTAGGTCACGATCACGCCCTTGTTCTCGGGGTTGGTGTTGGTCGCGGTGGGCAAATCCACATGCGCTGCCGACTCGATAGTGACCGAGGTGGTCACCATGAAGATGATCAGCAGCACCAGGAAGATATCGGTCAGCGGGGTGATATTGATGTCAGCGAAGACGCCGCCACCCTCACCCTTGGGTCCACTAACGGCCACCGGCCTGCCTCCCCTGCAGCGCAGCGTCCATCAGACGGTCTGCGTTGATGTGCAGGATCGCGTTGATATTTTCAATCTTCACCGAGAAGTAATTGTAGAAAATAACCGCGATAATCGCGACCGCCAAACCCAGCGCGGTCGAAATCAGCGCCTCGGAGATACCGGCGGCGACCACCGAGAATCCGCCGGTGCCCATGATCGCCATCGATTGGAACGCGACCAGGATGCCGACGACGGTCCCGAACAGTCCGATGAACGGAGCCGACGCGCCCGCGGTCGCGAGCACCCAGACGTAGCGCTTGAGTTCGAGCCCTTCCTGGTAGCGGCGCTCGTCGTCCAGCTCGGCGAGCTGCCCGCGGTCCATCGTCTGCGCAGCGGAAATAAGGGTATGGAACACGCGGTCCGAAGCGCTGGCGCGGGCCTGGGTGGCCTGCAGCGCCTGGTTGAAGTTGCCCTGGCGGAGCTGCGGAATAAGCGCGTCCGCGCTCTTTGCGGTCTTGGACATGATTCCGCGCAGCGCCCACAAGCGCTCGAAGATGATCGCCAGACAGACCACCGAAATTAACAGCAGGGGATACGTCGCGTAGTAACCCTGTTGAATCATCCCCAATATGCCGAACTGATTAGACATCGCCTATCCTCACAATGTGGTTAGATTTTGAGCGGTGTAACTTCAAGGTCCCGCCCGGACCATTTTCTAGCCCCAAACTTTGTGCCGCGGTTCTCCCCAGAAGCGGCCGCCCAATACTCGCATCATCCCGGGGATTTCACATCCCATTCATCCGGCTTCAATCCGGCATGTCCGAAACGACACGGAAGCCTTTAATGGAACAAAGGGTCGTTTTTGTCAAGAGGGACTAACGCCGCGGAGACAAAACAACCATTTCGCGAGGACTTTGCGCCGCTAGAATTAGCCGCTCAAACGCCAACGGCGTGACCCCCAAAGCATAGGACGCGCGCACGCTTAGCGCAATCTGGGAATTTCACGAAGCAGCGGCCCGCCGGCCGCGGTGTCACCTCGCCGAAGGTTGCGGCGCGGCGCCATCCACCGCGCCTGAGGTTGGCCTTTGCCTTGACTTCTTGGCCGCTCAAGTCTATCCAAGTTTTGACCGCTTGACGGTCTTTTTTTCTGATCGCGGCCACGGTTGCCAACACTGTGGGGATTTTTGACCTTGATATCCACCTCGACGAACTTGACGAAGCTGCTGCGTTACTTCTTCATCCGGCGCGAAATCCCTGATCCCGCGGCTCGCACGCGCCGCTTGATTGCCGCGCTGGCCACGCTGTGTCTGCTCGGCGCGATGGCGGCCGGATGCGGCAAGCCTCCGTCGCAGCCGGCTCCAGCCGCGGCTGCGACCGTCGCGCTTGGCCCCGACGAGCCGTACAAGACCCTGCCGCCAGATATCTACAAGGAGATGCCGGTTTACCCCGGCGCCGCGATCGAGCACGTCCGCCGCCCGAAAGGCGCGATGCGCGAGATCGTCTTCTCGTCCGGCGCCACGATGCCCGCGCTGGTTGCTTACTTCAAAGACGAGCTCAAGAAAAATAACTTCCGCGTGACCTCGTCGCTCATCATGCCCGCGCGCCGCACCTGGTCCTGCGACTTTCACAAAGAGGGCCGTCCCGGCAGCATCATGCTCTACCCGAGCGACAACGATAAATCGATAATGACCATCGACCTGATTTACGAAATGCCGAGCAAGGTCGATCCCTCGCTGCTCGAACCGCAGGAAACCTTTGATGTCGAGGGACCCGGGCCGGTTGCGCAGCAGGCCCCAAATTCTCAACCCAACACCAAACAGAACTAGCAAGAAGAGGAACCACAACGATGGCACTATTGGATGGAAAAGTCGCAGTGATCACCGGAGCCGGACGCGGCATTGGCCGCGAAGAGGCGCTCCTGCTCGCCAAACATGGCGCCAAGGTCGTCGTCAACGACCTGGGCGGCCATTTCGATGGCACCGGCCAGTCGCGCTCGCCCGCTGAAGATGTCGTCAAGGAAATCCGCACCGCCGGCGGCGAGGCGGTCGCCAATTACGAAAGCGTGACCGATTTCAAGGCCGCAAAAAGGATCGTCGAGTGCGCGGTCGATAACTTCGGCAAGCTCAGCATCGTCGTCAACAACGCAGGCATCCTGCGCGACCGCATGATCTTCAACATGACCGAGGAAGACTGGGACGCCGTCGTCGCGGTGCATTTGAAGGGCAGCTTCAACGTCGCCCATCACGCCGCCGCCTACTGGCGCGAACAGCATAAGGCCGGCAACGTCCTCAACGGACGGCTTATCAACACCAGCTCGGACTCCGGCATCCTCGGCAACGCCGGCCAGGGCAACTACGGCGCGGCCAAGGCCGCGGTCGCCGCGATGGCGATAATCGTCGATCGCGAGATGAGCCGCTACGGCGTCACCGCCAACGCGATCGCCCCGGTCGCGCGCACCCGGCTCACCGTCGATGCGACCCCGCAGACCGCCGCCGGGATGGCTACCGCCAAGGCGGGAGAGTGGGATGCGTTTACTCCCGCGCACGTCGCGCCGCTGGTCGCGTGGCTCTCGAGCGACGACGCCAAGGACGTTCACGGCGAAGTCTTCCGCGTCGGGATGGGCACGGTGTGGCTGATGCAGGGCTGGCATACCGCCGGCAAGGTCGCCAAGAAGGGTGCTATGTGGGAGCCCGCCGAACTGGGCGCGCGGCTCAAGGAAGAGCTCGCCAAGGGTATCACCAAGAAAGAGAACATGGGCGCCGTGATGGCGGGCAACGTCTAGCAGCTTGTCCGGCTCCGATCACATTCACAAACATCACGCGGGAAGCGCGGCTCATCGTGAGCCGCGCTTCCGCTCTATCCTGTTCATCTGCGCGGCCAATACCGCGCGCAGCGTGATGGCGGAGCATATGCTGCGCCGCGAGCTGGCCGCGCGCGGAATCGATCATCATGTCAGCGTCACCTCGGCGGGAATCGCGCCGTATGCGCGCGACGGAGCGCTGGTGTCGCTCGATACCCGGATGGCGCTGCGCGAAGTCGGAATCGACCTCGGCGACGAGGCGACCTCGACCGACTTGAAGCGCCATCCTGAGATGCTCGAGCGCGCCGATTTGGTGATCGCGATGACCGAGCAGCAGGCCCGCGAGCTGGTCGAGAAATTTCCCGGCGCGCGCGGCCGCATCGTGCACACGCTGCGCTCGTTCACCGGCTCCGCCGGAGATATCGACGACCCATACGAGAAAGGTGATCAGGTGTTCGCCGAGTGCCGCGAGGAAATCAACCGGCTGATTCCCTCGCTCATCGAGCGGCTGTTCGCCGAGTAACCCGGGAGCTGCGCGATTGCGCTTCGAGAATCCTGACGACGCCGCGATCAAGGCGATTTTGTCGCGTCCATCGACGGTCGCCGTCATCGGATGCTCCGATAATCCCGCGCGTGACAGCCTACGCATCGCCAGGCTCTGGAAGTCGCACGGCTTCCGCGTGATTCCCGTCAATCCGCAGCTTTCGCCCAGCGCGCTCGAAGCGATGCTCGGCGAGCGATGCTACCCGGACCTCGCGTCGATTCCCGGGCCGGTCGAGATCGTCGATGTCTTCCGCCGCTCGGAATATCTCGCCGCCGCCGCCGAAGAAGCGATCGCGAAGCGCGCACGGGTGCTGTGGTGCCAACTCGGCGTGATCGACGACGCCGCCGCCGCGCGCGCGCAAGCGGCGGGGCTGACCGTGCTCATGGACCGCTGCCCCGCGATCGAATACGCCCGATTGTTTAACCCCGGGCACGCCAATCTCCCGATTGGCGTACAGAAAGACGCCATTGAGGAGAATGGCGCTCCCAGGGAACCCGGCGCTCCCGGGTGGCACAGCCGCGGATATCTGCCGCACTTTGAAAGCGCCGAGGTTACGCAGCATGTCACCTTCCATCTGGCGGACAGCTTGCCGCAATCGGTGATTCTCCGATTGGATGACGAGTTGAAGGCTCTCCCCGCCGAGAAGCGGGAGGCCGAACGCCGCGAGCGCCTGGATGCGTGGATCGACGCTGGCCTCGGCTCGTGTATCCTGCGCGATGCCCGCATCGCCGCCATGGTGCAAGGCTCCCTGCTGGCCTTCGATTCGCGCCGCTACCGGATGCTGGCGTGGGTCGTGATGCCGAATCACGTTCACGTCCTGTTCCAGCCGATCAACGGATGGACCGTCGCGAAGATCGTAGCCGCTTGGAAGAAGTTCACGGCCCACAAGATTTGCGATGCGCTGCGGGATAGCGGCGGCGCGCCTGGCGCTCCGGTCTGGCATCGGGAGTATTGGGATCGTTATATCCGCAGCCAGAGGCACGTCGAACAAGTGATTGAGTATATCCATCAGATTCCAGTGAAGGCGGGCTTGGCTGCCACGGCTGAGAGTTGGCGATGGAGTAGCGCGTATTCCGGGGCGGAGAACTACGCCAATCGGGAGATTGGCGTTCCCGGGTGGAAACCGTGACCGAAGCCGAGCGCATCGATCCTGCTCCCGCTAGCCGTTATGGCTGCTGAGCGTGACCGGCGAGTATCAGAAGTGATACTATTGCAATGAAGGGCGCGGAATTTCTTCGCTGGTTAGAGAGAAAAGGTTGCGCCTTCAAACCTGGCAAAGGAAGTCACGTGAAAGTTTATTTAAACGATAAGCGATCGGTTGTTCCGGTCCATAAGGGTAAAGACCTCAAAGAGCCAACCAGGCGCGCCATCTTGAAACGCTCGGCCTACGGGACGATTAGGGGCAAAAGGAGCAGGTCGTGTTCGACTTTCCGGTGAAGCTGATACATTCTCGGGGCCACGGAGAAAACGGCTACACGGTAACCTTTCCCGACGTTCCCGAGGCAATCACGGAAGGCGACACGATGGCCGAGGCGATCGCGAACGCCATCGATGCGCTTGAAACGGCGCTGTCGTTCTATGTGGAGGCGGGGAGGGATTTGCCGAAACCGTCTGCGCCACGTGGCCGCAGAACTATCCGTCCGCGGCTGATCGGGATGCTGAAGCTGGCGATTTATACCGAAATGAAGGCCAGAAAGATGCGCAAGGTTGATCTTAAGTCGCGTCTCCGGACTACAAATGCGGGAATTGATCGGCTATTGGATCTGACGCATGACAGCCGTCTCGATCAACTTGAAATGGCGCTGCGGGCGCTGGGGAAGGATGTCGATCTGCACTTGCGGGGACATCGGGAACCCCGGGCGGCTTAAGTGAAACCGCGGCGCTGGAAAACCCTTGGCAACGAGGTCGTTTATCACACGCCGATTTTCGATCTTCAGCGGCGCCGCGCTTCGCATCCGCGGCGCGGCGAGCGCGATTTCTACGTCCTCGGCGCGACCGACTGGATCAACATCATCCCGCTCACGCGCGACCGGCAGGTGGTGATGGTGCGCCAGTTCCGCCACGGTATTTCGGACTTCACGATCGAGATTCCGGGCGGGATGGTCGATGCGGACGACGCGTCGCCGATGCACGCGGCGCGCCGCGAGATGATCGAGGAGACCGGCTACGACTCCGACGCGATTATCGCGCTCGGCAAGGTGCATCCCAACCCCGCGATCGAGGGCAACATCTGCCATTCGTTCCTGGCGCGCAACGTGACCCCCGGCATTAAGCCGCGCGAAACCGGAGCCGAGGAAACCCACGTCGAGCTGGTGCCGCTGGCGGATATCAAGCCGATGATCGCGAGCGGCGAGATCATGCACGCGCTGACGATCGCGGCGTTTTCATTCTTCCACCTGTACAATCCGCCGCCTCGCCGCTGACCGCGTGGGGCGCGGGCCGAGGCCGGATTTCCGGTACTCGCGCGGGGAGCATCCGACCTCGCGCCGGAACGCGTTGATGAAGTTCGACAGGTCGCCGAAGCCGACGTCGAATGCGATGTCGGTGATGGGCGCGTCGGTGTCGTTCAGGAACTCGATAGCATTGCGAATCCGGGTCTGAAGCAGGAATCGATAGGGCGTCACGCCGGTCTCGCGCTTGAAAATCCGCACCAGATGGAACGGGCTCGCGTTGACCGCTTGTGCAAGTCCGGCCAGGTCAAGATCCTCATGCGCCCGATTCTCGATTTCGGCGATCGCGGCGAGCACCTGCTCGCGCGCGCGCGGATTCTCGGGCGCCCAACCTGCCGCCCGCGCGGCGCCCGTACCAGCTTCGCCGAGGACATATTCGGCGAGCGCGAGCCCCAGCTCCTCGAGGCCCATCGCGGAGGCGCCCGGGCGCAGGCTTCGCTCGGCGCGCCGCATGATCGCGTCGGCGCGCGGGCGCGGCGCGAGCACATTGATCGCGAACAGACGGCGCATCGCGCCGCGCCGGACCGCGCCGGCGATTTCGTCGAGCACCGGAGCCGCGAAATTGAACACCAGGCAAGTGTCCGCGCCCGCGTGCTCGTGCGAGACTTCATAATGCTGCCCGGCGTTTCCGAGCAGCAGGAATCCGGTCGTCAAAAGCTCGGAGCGCTTTGCGCTGCGCACCTCAAATACACCTGAACGAACGATCGCGATCGAGTCCTGGCCGAACTGATCGTCCTGCGGTGGATCCCCCGCGCACGCGGCGCATCGATACTCCCGTACCCGTACGAGTCCGTCGCGCACTACCTCGCGCCACTGCGGGGACGGATCTGGCAGGTCGGAATTCGCATCCATCGCGCAATTTTTACCAAGTTTCCAGACTTCGCGACAGGTAAGGTTTTGCCTCACGAGCATCCGCATCGGCGGGCCCGGACAAAAGCAGGAGAGAAAAAAATGATCGATCATATCGGACTCAAGGTCACGAGCTTCGAGATCAGCCGCCGGTTTTTCGCGCAGGCGTTGGAGCCGCTCGGATACCATGCCGAGTACGACGATCCGAAGAACAAGGCCGCGGGCTTCGGCATCAAGGGCGCCATCGACCTTTGGATTGGCGAAGGCAGTCCAGCGACTCGCACCCATATCGCTCTGCGCTCGCGCGACCGCGGCGCCGTCAACCGCTTCCACGCGGCCGCTTTGGCGGCGGGAGGCAAGGACAATGGCGCGCCGGGCCTCAGAACCGATTACAGCCCGACTTACTACGCCGCGTTCGTGCTCGACCCGGACGGCAACAACCTCGAAGTCGTCTGCCATGAACCTGCCTGAGCGATTCGCCGGCAGGTTGAACATCCAGAACATCTCATCAAGGAGGCCTTATGGCTTTGCAAGGTCGATGCGCGTGCGGGGCGGCGCGCTACCAGCTCACCGCCGATCCGCTGATTGTTCATGCCTGTCACTGCCGCGATTGCCAGCGCCTCACTGGCAGCGCATTCGTGATCAACCTGTGGATCGAGAAGCGGCGCCTGGCCGCCGACGAGTCGGCGCTCAAGTCGTTCCGGCTCGAAGGCGGAACCGGAAAACCTCACGACGTTTTTTTCTGCGGCGAGTGCGGCACTTATCTATGGAGCAACTACCACGGCGCTCCCGGAGACAGCCGCTTCGTCCGCGCCGGCACGCTGGATAATCCAGAGGCGGTGAAGCCCGATATCCATATATTCACCCGCAGCAAACTGCCGTGGATTATCCTGCCGAACGATGTCCCCGCGTTTGCCGCATTCTACAAACTCAAGGATGTTTGGCGGCCCGAGAGTCAGCAGCGGCTCAACGCGATGGTCTCGAAGACGGTCTGAAGCCAAGCTCTGCAATCCTATCTGGCGCCCGGTTCGGGAGGGGTCAAATGGCCAGCCGCTCCCGAATCCGGAGCGCCAGGGGCCGGGCCGAGAGCCCACACGGTGAAATGCTCCGTGCGCAGAATCGGACGATATCCGTTTTCGGCTATGAAGCCGGGCGGCACGTTGACCAGCGGCAGCATCTCGATGGGAGAATCCGAAATCACAACCGGCACGCGATGCGCCGTGATCGCGTCGTGTATTTGCGCCGTCCAGTAGTGCGAGGTGTCTGCTATAAGCGCGAAGAAATCCGCCCGGCCGAGCTTGCGGCGCGCGGCCATGAACCCATCTCGTGCGACCTCGGCGCGCGCCTCGCGATACACGCCGTAGGTCTCGGGAAAACGAATCAACTCGATCCGGTTCGCCTCGAAGCACAGAAACGACGGCGCGATAATCTGGTCGCCGGGTGCGCTCGCGCGGTCGATCGCATCCGCGAGCCGAGCGATTTCCGAGCGTTCGAGGTAGCCGAATCCGTACACGCTGCCGTGCAGCCAGTTCTGGTTTACGAGCGGTGTCAGCCACAGCAGGCTCACGATGATCAGCGCGCCGCCGCCAATGAGCCATCGCCAGTCGCCGCGATCAGGCCGCTCGGTGATGACGAGATTGCGGATCGCCTCGATCAGGCGTATCGCGCCAAGCCCGGCAAAGACCGCGATGAAGGGGAGCGCTTCGAGGTAGTTGTGCCCCCACGCGGTCGGACTGAGTATGCCGAAGAAAACATATTCGGCCGCCGCGATCGCGAGGACCATCGCGGTCGCCCGATTGATCGCGCGTGCGGCGGCAAGCCGGATCGCGCCCAAAATCGTGAGCGGCGCCAGCAGGTCGAGGATCTCGGCCGGGTAGAGCGCGATTTGCCCGGTCGTGTCGCGCCCCTTAAGGAAGTGAAACAGATAGGTCTGAAAGATGAAGTCGTATCCGTAGCGCCAGTAGCAAAACGCGCTCAGCGCCGCGAGCGCCGCGGTCATCGCCGCGCCGATTTCGATTGCCCGCACGATCCGCCGCTCGGCCGCCGCGATGAAGATCAATATCACCGCGGCCGGAACCACCGCCGTCAGCTTGATCGAGCACGCAAGCGCCAGCAGTCCGGCAATCGCCATCGCGCGCAAAAACGAGGCGCCCGCCGCGCCGTCCATCACCATGATCGCAGCGCCCATCACGATCGGCGCAACAAAGCATTCGCGCTCATAGACGTGGTAGCGAAAGACCAGCGAACTGAAAGCGTATAGAATCGCCGACGCGACCGCGGCGCGCCGCCCCGCGGCGCGGTCGCCCAGCGCGAAAACCAGGATACTTGTGATATAAATCGCGGCTTCGTTCAGGAGTTCGATTCGATAATGGCTCGCGCCAAAAATCTTCAGATACCCGCCCGCGATCCACTCGAGGACCGGCAGATGCGGATGCACGAAATCCACGTACGGGCGCATCCCGGCCGCCACCAGATATGCGCTCTCGAGATAAAAATCGTCTTCGACCCAGACCTCCGGATACAAGAGCCTGACTATCCGCGGCAGGAGCAGAAGTACCGCTATCGCCGCGCCAATTCGCGCGTGCGTGGGTCCGGCGTTATTGGAGCGCGCACCTGGCGATGACTTCCGCGCCGTCACGCCGATCTCCCGGACAGGCTTCGCGCCGGACTTCCGCCCGTGAGCCGGCATCGCCCGCCGCCGGCTCCGCGGCGCGCTTCGGCCTGCGCGAGGCCGTTGCGATGGCGGGAATTCTGGGCTTCGCGCTGCTGATGATGCTGCACGCGGGATCGCGCCGCGGCGCCGAGTTCATGCCGTGGCCCGACGGACTCGAATACGCCGCGATGACGGTCAACCTCGCGCATGGCCTTGGACCTGTGCTCCATTTCGGTGGCTATTCTTACCCGTCACGATACCCGGCTGGCTACCCGCTGATGATCGCGGCGCTGGTGCCGCACCCGGTTGGAATCTCGCACGCCTACGCCGTTACGATCGCGATCGGGTTGATGGCGCTCGCGGCGATGTTCGTGCTGGTGCGGCGGATGTTCGATCTGCAATGCGCTACAGTCGCGGCGCTGGTCCTCGCCACCTCGCCGCTCTTCATCACCTACTCGACCCTGGTCTTGAGCGACGTGCCCGCGACACTGCTTGCGATCGCGGCGGCGGGTTTGCTGTTCGCGATCGGAGTCGAGGAGGATCGAGAACCGCGCCGGCCGCGCGTCGCGATTGCGTTGTGGGCGGGCTTCGGACTCGCTGCGGGATATGCCGTCGCGATTCGTCCTACCAACGCCGCGATGCTAGCCGGGCTGGCGCTGGGGTTTGCGATGGTGCGGCCGCCGCGGGAATCGATCGCCGAACTAATCAAGCCGCTGGGTGCCTCAGCGGCCGCCTTCGCGCTGCCCGTCCTGTGGCTCGTGCGCAACAACGCGGTCTATCTGGGCGGAGCGTTTCGGAGCGGCTATGCGTGGTGGGTCAAGGAGGTTTACGGCGCCGGCGGCGCCGGTTTTTCGATTGCCTACCTGTTCGGGCCGACGATGCCGCGCAATCCGCACGGCAACGTGATTGTGTACGCAAGCGCGCTGCTCGGCGTGGACGGGATGCTCGGCGACCGGGGCGACGCGCGCTTCTTCCTGTATCCGTTCGCGGCGGCGGCGTTCGCGATTATCGGAATCGCGGCGCTGCTTCGTGCGCCCGAGCTTCGCGCCGCGCGGCGCGTGGTCTGGTTCGGTATTGGCTTTCTGGCCGCGCTGACGGCGATCTATTCGGTTCATGTCTTTACCGACGTGGTGTTCCTGATGCCCGCATGCTTCGTGATGTTCCTCGGCGCGGGCTATGGCGCGACGATCGCTAACCGATGGGTGTTCGCGAGATTCAGGATGCGCCGCAATAATGCCGGTCAGGCGGCGGGCGTGCTCGGCGTGATCGTGCTCGATGCGATGCTGGTATTCGCGATCGGCGCGGAGGCTCTCGCGGGGCTACCCGCGCCGCCGCAGGAATCCGTGATGGTCGCGGCGCTCGCGCGGGTTGATGCGCAGATTTCTCCGGGCGCGGCGGTCGCCAGCAACATCTCGCTTCAGTTCCTGCAGCTCTACATCCCGGGCGTGGATCGAAGCTTCATCGGACTGAACTCGCGCGATCCCGGCGAGCGCTTCACCGACTACCATCTCAGTCGCCTGTTCGTTAAACGCTCCCAAGGATGGACCGGCCCGATTCCGCCGACGATCTTCGTAAGCGATTCAATTTCGCCCGACGCCGAAAAGCTCCTCGCCGCGTCGGCGCGCACTCCCGCCGGCGCATACCTGATCCTGTGCGCACCCGAATCACGCGAATACGCGACGGTGCTGAAACACGAAATCGCCAAGCTCAGCGCCGACTTCGATCTGACGCCGATCGCCGAGAATCGCTCGCTCGCGGTCTTTCGCCTCGCCCCGCACTGACGCGGAACCGCGCGAATCGCGCCGACGGATTCGCCCGCGGTCGGTCACGGTTTGAACTGCCCTTTGACGAGGTTATCAGCTCGCCGGACGATTCAGGATCGCCGCATCGATCTTGCGCGGGATGACACGTCCGTAGTCCATGGCGCCGAGGAGCTTTCCATTTTCGACGATCACCTTGCCGCGCAGGATCGTCACGACCGGCCATCCCGTGATCCGCCATCCCTCCCACGGGCTGTAATCGCTGACGTGGAAGTCCTCGCGCGCCAGCGTCTTCGCGATCGCCGGGTCGATGACGCATAGGTCGGCGTCGCTGCCGGGCGCGATTATTCCTTTGCGCGGGTAAAGGCCCATGATTCGCGCGGCGTTGGCAGCGGTCACGTCGGCGAAGCGCATCAGCGACATCCCGCGCTTCACGACACCTTCGCTGTAGATGATCCCCATGCGAGCTTCGGCGCCGAGATTGCCGCCGGTTACGTTGTCGATCCGATCCCCGCGGAGCTTGACCTGCAACGAGGTCGGGAACTCGTCGGTGCCGACCGTCGAGACGCCGTCGCGCACCAGCCCCTCCCATAGCGCCGCTTGGTCATCGGGAAATTTGAGCGATGGATAGGTGTGGTAGCAGAAGCCGCGGGGCTTGGCATAATCCTCGGCGTTGAAGCACGCATAGTTGTGCAGCGTCTCGGCGTAAACCGGCAGCCGCTTCGCACGCGCCTCGACCACCGCCTCGACGCCCTCGCGCGCCGAGGTATGCACGAAATAGACGGCCGCGCCGGTCGCTTCGGCAAGCTGGATCGTGTTCCGGAAAGAGAGCTGCTCGGACAGCTTGGTGTGCACCAATGCCAGGTTGGTTCCGTGGGTGCGCGCCTGCGCGGTGAATCGCTCGTAGTTGAACTGGACGAGATCGTGGTCCTCGCCGTGCACGGCCATGATGCCTCCGTGGCGGGCGAGCCTCTCCATGGCGTACTGGATGCGGCCGTAATCGAGACGAAACGGGTGCCGTTTGGGATGCGGCGGGAGGGTATCGGCGGTGAAAACCTTGAAGCTCGGGAACCCCTCTGCGATAGCATCGCCGATCTGGTCGAAAACCTTGAGCGGCAACTGGCCGCCGAGTGCGATATGAAAAGAGTAATCGACGTAGGACTTGTTCTTCCAGCGCTCGAGCCGCCGCGCCAGCGCTTTTGGGATGTCGAGCGCGGGATTGACGAAACAGAAATCGAGGTGGGTGGTGGTCCCTCCGAAGGCCATCCCGACGGTGTCTTCCTCGGGACCGAGAGTTAAGAAACGTTCTGCGGGATGCATCCCGATCACGCTGTACATATGGGCGTGCGGTTCGATTCCGCCTGGAACCATAATTTTCTCGCCAAGGTCGATTATTCGTGCGGCTTCAGTGCCGAGATCCTGGACTTGGACCGCTACGATTTTTTCGCCGACAACCCCGACGTTGAATCGGCCCACCCCGTCAGGAGTTACCACCTGGCCGCCGCGAATAATCAGATCGAACATACGACAACCCCACGCCGCCCGCAGCGGTTTAGGATTTCACGATCGGGACGCGAGCCAGCGCCTTCAACCACTCGGCCACCCCTGCGAAGCTCATTTATCAAGCACTTATCTGATTTCTGCGCTCAGCGCGACCGTCCGAATAGGCAACTAAAACGGACCTCCACGAGGTCAGGAACGAACTTGCCGCGCGTGCTCGGCCAGACCATCCCGTAGGCGAGCACCAGCGTGATAGCCATCACGCCGGCGGCGGCGATCCGCCAGTCGCGTTTGCCGAGAACCAAATCAGCGTACCGCTCGTCGCATTCCTGCCGCGCTTTGAGATAGACACTGCCTTCCATGCCGACGCCTCCCTGCTGATGATCGAGCACGCTCTGTGAAATTCGTGCTCGCTGGATTCATGAGATGAGCAAAACGCTTGCCAGAGAGGCGGGGAGCGATACTGCGGATGAGACTCCAGGGGTTCTGGCGGCCGACGTTTTCGGACCTGACGTGATCTCAGGTGGCCTCGCATAACGCCTAAGCTCGTTCCGTTCGTTGCCAAACTACTGCCCAGGGCCTACGAATCTCGAAGTTTGTGATTGCCAAGGGATCGTGGGGTATACTCGCCGAGATGGAGATCCAAGCGCCAGTTCATTTCGTGCATGCGGGCGACCTTGATCCGAGGTCAGCATCGGAAGACCCGCGGCGGACGGACCTTTTGGAACACGACGTAGACATCGATTTGCGTGCTTGCGAATTCATTCAACCTGCGGCCGCTCTATGGTGCGGCGTTTACGGCCTTCTTGTCGCCAAGAAGAACGCACGCTGCCGGCTTCTGGTTCCGGAGCACCTGGGCGTGGCGATTTATTTGAAGTCGATGGAGTTGTTCCGGATACTTCAGGCGAGCGGTGTGGAAGTGGACGATCGAGGTGTGGGCAGTGGGTCAGCTACGCGGCTGATCATACCGATCACGCAATTCACCACCGAATTGGAGGTGGATAGAATCGCCAATCAAGCGAGCGATCGGTTGAGCACGGCCGGGGTCGGCGCCGCCAATCTTTATTCGGTGGTGGCGGAGGTGTTCGCGGAGCTGGCGATGAATGCGGTGCAGCATTCTCAATCTGAAATCGGCTGCTTGGGCTTGATCCAGTTTTATCAGTCCGAGAGCGGCGAGCGATTTGTCTGCGCGGTCGCGGACGGTGGAATTGGAATTAAGGCGTCTTTG
>DATKSQ010000139.1:0-15157 GCA_035531615.1 Binataceae bacterium (SeqCode) | reverse complement strand
TTGATCACCCAATTGTCGCCGCGCAGCTCGGCCTTGGTGGTGAAGACTTTCGGGTCCGCGCCGCCCTGCGGCTCGGTCATCGAAAACGCGGAGACGATCTCGTTGTCGAGCAGCGGCTGCAGGAAGCGCTTTTTCTGCTCCGGGGTGCCGTAGTGCGCCAGGATTTCGGCGTTGCCTGAATCGGGAGCCTGGCATCCGAAGACAATCGGGGCGAAGCGTGAGCGCCCGAGAATTTCGTTCATCAGCGCGAGCTTGATCTGGCCGTAGCCCGGACCGCCCAGCTCGGGACCGAGATGGCACGCCCACAGCTTGCGTTTTCTGACCTCGGCCTGGAGCGGGCGCACAAGTGCGTTGCGCTTCGGATCGCGCACGTCGTAAGGATGCCCGAGCACGTAGTCGAGCGGCTCGACTTCCTCGCGCACGAACTGATCGATCCAATCGAGTTCCTTCTGGAACTCCGGATCGGTTTCAAAATCCCAACTCATGACAGTTCCTCCTGTTGATATCGCAGCCCACCGCCGGACTTGCTCGGGCTACCGGCCCTGATGGTTTCCGGGACCGCGCGCACCATACGTCGGTACGGGGGGTCACCCTGCAAAGAAAAACCGGCGGCGCTGGCGAGCCGCGACCCTCCGGCGGCTTATCTTCCGTTGGCCTTGCCCGGCAATGGCGAAATCGCCGACAGAACCGAGGGCGCGTCCGAACTCTTGGCCATCCCCATCGCCTGCAGAATCTCGGGACGGATGTTCTCCGCGCCTTTTTCCGAAATGTGCTGCGCGATACGCGAGCCGACCGCGGCCATCGCGGCGCCGATGAAGCTGCCGCGATTGCTCTTGGCCCACTCGAGGGAAGTTTCGCGATTGAGGTTCAAGTCCTGGAATTTCGGCATCACATAGCGCGCGATCAACTCATACGAATGCCGGGTGGCCTCCCAGTTCGCCCAGTTGTGCGCGAGCTGAAGAAAGCAGCCGAAGCCTCCCGATTGCCCCTGCAGCCGTTCGATCTGCGCGATGCAATCATCCGGGGTGCCGACGACAGCCAATCCCGAAGCGATCAGCGCATCGACCGGATCGGAGCCATCGTCAGGGGCGACCGGCAGTGCGGCGACCTCGCGGAAATAGAACAGCCACTTCTCGAGTCCGAAGCGGACGTTGGCGCGCGCTTGCTCGCGGGTCTCGGCGACATGCACCGGACCGACCAGACGCCATCGCGCGCGGTCCATCACGGTGCCGCTGTCGCGCGCCATCTCTTCGGCGATCGCCCAGTTAGATGAGAGCGCGTTGAATCCGCCCGCGGTCGTCGCGCCGAGCGAAAGGAGTCCGACGCCGTGCTTGCCCGCCGCGCGCGATCCGGTCGGCGAGACCTGGCTTGCGACCGCAATCTCAACCGAGGGGCGCGAGTACGGCGTCATCTGGAGACGCGCGTCTTGTAACGTGAACCAATCGGTTTTCCGGGTGACGGTTTCGCCGCGCAGCAATGGTACGAGCGCCTCGAGCGACTCGTCCATCATGTCGCGCTGCTTGGCGACGTCAATTCCCATCATCATGGCGTCAGAGGGCAGCGCGCCCGGTCCGACTCCGAACATCACCCGCCCGCGGGTGATGTGATCGAGCTGATTTATGCGATCCGCGAGCATCAGCGGATGATGATACGGCAGCGACGAAACGCCGGTGCCGAGCCGGATATTTCTGGTGCGCTCGGCGGCGGTCGCGATGAAGATCTCGGGGCTGGCGATAATCTCGTAGCCGGCCGAGTGATGCTCGCCGATCCATGCCTCGTCATAGTTGAGTTTGTCCATCCACTGCACAAGCTCGAGATCGCGTTCGATCGCGAGGGTGGGGTTTTCGCCGAGGGGATGGAAGGGCGCGATAAACGCGCCGAAGCGAAGTTTGGTGCCGGCCATAGATGTTCCTTTACGTTGCGGTAAATTTATTCCGTGCGGTACTTAAGTTCGAGCCTATCAATATTCTCGCGAAAAATTAAACGACCGTTCAAGCCTCCGAGCATGACCCCGGAGACGCTGCTGTCGGGGGCGTGATATCTCGCCGCCGACGTCGCGATGCCCGGCTCCGGCGGCGCCTTCGGGCCATACACCTCAACGTATTCGAATTCATCGAACCTGCTTGGTACAACTTATGGCTGGGAGGTGCTAATTCCTGAAAATTAGCGCAGTTGTGGTAAACTGGCCGTTCTTGATGCTTCCTTCGGCCCTGTACCTCGGCGGCGAAATCAACAAGTTTTCGATTAAGCGATGACGCCGGAGATCGCTGGCTCGTGTGCGAGGTCGATGATGTTTCAGTCCGAGAGAGTGCACGGTCATGATAGGTGGTGGTTCGGTTTTGCGGCTGGCCTGCTCTACATTGCGATGGGGAGCACTGCGGCTCCGGAAGGCGCACCGCAATTTCGGCCGCCTCAAGCCCCGCGAGGCGGCGTGACGATAGGGAGCACCGCGTCTCCCGTAACCGTGCGGGACAAGCAAAGCCATCTCGACTCTCACGGCTGCTTCCATTACGAGGCAGTAGCGTCGGTAGCAGCCCCGCTGAATGCCGTGTTTGACGTACTTGTGCATCAGGAGCGGCTTGCCGCCCTTGGCTACTCCTTGAGATTATTGAGCGTGGAAGAGTCAAAGGACCACCGCACGCGATTTTGAAGTGGGACGGCGGAATGGGCGCGGGGGAAATGCGGCCCCGAAAGGGTGTCACCGTGGACGAAGATTTTATGGTCGCTTCGAAGGAGCGAGTGGTGGCTGATCCGCTGCGCCATACCGTATCTTGGGAAGAGCTGAAGCATAACCGCTATTCCCGTCTTGAGACCAATTTCGCGCTGCCGGCACAAGATGGTAAGACGCTTGTTACCTGCCGACAAGTTGAGTGCGTGATCAACGCCGCTCCAACGACGGAAAAAGAAGAGCTTTCGCGAGCAAATCGGGATTTAAGACGCCTACTTGAGCGCGTTCTGGACTATTTGGTGATGTCCCGACGACTCAGAAGCGCGCACAAAGCGCATCCTGGAAGGCCTCGGATGGGTACCTTGATTGGGCTGTCGGACCACGGATCCGCGCTGCGTGTCGCGCTCTGGCGCCTGATGCGCGATGGGCCGCCGAGCCACGGCGCAACCGTGCGCAAGTTCACGATGCGTGCGATCGGCGCGTCGGGGCGCGGAGCGATTCGCCAGTCGGCTAAGCAATCCTGAGGCGGCTGAAGAGCCAGAGTTTCAGGACGTCCACGGCCAGGCCAAACGAGACCGCGGCGCCGAGCACGGCTGCGATGACGACGATAGGCAGCGGCGCCATCGCGATTCCCAGGGCGGCGAGCGTCGCGATGATCAGCAAATCGCCGACCGAGGATAGAATCAGCCATCCGCTTGGCGACGACCACAGATGGTGGCGATCGCGAATCGCGTACAGGGTAGCCTCGCTGGCGAACACCAGCGCCACGAACGACAGGGTCTGCAAGGTCCGGAGGTCCAGATGCATCCGGAATGTTCCGACCGCCAGGACGGCGGTGCAGAATAGCAATTCGCAGGTTCCGATCACGGCGCCGGCGACCGTCAATCTGCCGATGCGCCATACATTGGGCATCGGCGACGGCGCCACATTGTCGGTGGTCAGCGACATGGTCAGAAAATCGCCGGTGATCATCACGATGACCATAAGCATCGGAGTGAGTATCGCGTGTCCGGTCATGAACAACCCGACCGCCAGAAACAGCACCTGGACGATCTTCTTGATTACCGAGTTCAACGTGTAAGTTAGTATGCGCTGAAAGGTCGTTCGGCCTTCTTTCACGGCGGCGACTATTCCAGTCAGCCCGGGTTTGGTCAGTACGATTCCCGCCGCGGATTTTGCGACGTCGGTCGCGGTGGATACCGCTATTCCCATGTGCGCCTGACGCAGCGCCGGAGCGTCGTTGGCGCCGTCACCGCACATGCCGACCGTGTGGCCGCCGGCCTGATACGCCTTGACGAGTTGATACTTGCCCTCGGGCAGGATTCCCGCGAAGACCGCAAATTGATCGGGCTGAACCGTGGCCGGAATCGCTCCCGGCGGACAAACCGCCCCTTCGAGTCCAACGGCGCGCGCCACAATCGCCGCCGTGGTGGGGGCATCGCCAGTCACCATCACGGTGCGCACGCCGGCGGCGCGCAGTTGAGCGATTAGCGGCGCGGAATCGTCGCGAGGCGGATCGCTGAGCGCGATAACGCCGGCCAGTTCGAGTTGCGCGGGCGGTGCGCCAACCGCCACGGCCAGAACCCGAAAGCCCTTGGCTTCGAGTTCCTGCGCCGCCTGCGCCGCGGCCGGTGACGGCTGGGCGAGGCCAGAGACTGCAGCGAAGGCACCCTTAACGACGCGCACGGTGGCGCCCTTTGCATCGGTAACAGTTGCTTCGGAACGCTTGGTCGATGGATCAAAGGGCACGAAACTGACGGGCTTGAACGCTTCGCAAGCGGGCGTGCGCGATGCCGCCGCTCGAATCGCCGCGTCCACGGGATCCTGCCCGCCTTCGGCGCTCGCCAGCGCGGCCAGCGCAAGAACCCGCGGTTCATCGAAACCCGGCATCGGCCGGATAGCCGTCACGGTAAGCTCGTTACGGGTCAATGTCCCCGTTTTGTCGGAGCATAGAACGTCCATGGTTGCCGCTTCATCAACGGCGGACAGGCGCGTGGGCAGGACGCCGAGCGCGGCGAGGGCGCGCGCTCCGAGCGCTTCGGCGAGGGTGAAGGTGGCAGGCAACGCGACCGGAATCGTGGCCAGAATCGCGGTCAGGACCAGGGGGATGATTTCGGCAAGCGGCATCGCGAGCCGATAGGCGTACCCCAACAGCATCACGATGATCACGCCGTTGAACATGGCGAGGTTGCGCACGACTCGCAGCACGGCCTTTTGCTGAGAGCTGACCACATGCGCGATCCGGACCAGTTCGGCGGTGCGGCCGAACTTGGTGCGCGTTCCGGTCGCCGTGACCTCGGCGATCGCCTCGCCACGACGCACCAGCGCGCCCGCGTAGGTATCAGTTCCGGCGCCGGCTTCGATCGGGACCGATTCTCCAGTGAGCATCGACTGGTCAAGGAGCACCGATCCACCGAGCAGGCGAACGTCGGCGGCGACCACCGCCCCAAGCGAGAGCTTTACGATATCACCCGGCACGAGAGTGGCGGCGGGAACGGTCATCCAGACGCCGCCGCGGCGCACGGAGGCATTGAGCGCGAGCCGTGATTTGAGGGCTTCGAGGGTGGCCTGCGCGCGCGACTCCTGAAACAGGCCGAGGGCGGCGTTGAAGATCAGCAGAAATCCGATAACCGCCGATTCGACATATTTCCCGAGCACCAGCTCGAGCAGGATCGCGGCCTCGAGCATCCAGGGCACCGGCGCCCAGAACTTGCCGAGGGCCGATCGCAGTGGGTGTACCGCGGTGTCGGGCACCGCGTTGGGTCCGAACTTCGCGAGGCGCCGCGCGGCCTCGTCAACGGCAAGGCCCTGCGACGATTCGCCGGCGCCCGCATCGCCTGGTTTTGCGGAGGGAGTTGTGACTACTGACATAGTATTTTGCGGCTGACTCGAATGTCTATGAATAAGAGCACAGGCAACGCCGGGACCGTGCGGCGACGGTGGCGAAGCGTCCTGACATTTCGCTACTGGGAATTCGGCGTTCGCTTGAAAACGTCCTGAATAATAGATTGCGCAGCCTGCTGGATTTGCTCGAGATGGGCGGCGTCGCGGAAGCTCTCGGCGTAAATCTTATATATCTCCTCGGTCCCGGAAGGGCGTGCCGCAAACCATCCGTCTTCGGCCACGACCTTGATCCCGCCGATCGCGGCGTCATTTCCCGGCGCGTTGGTGAACATCGCGGTGATCCGTCCGCCGGCCAGGGTGGACGCGTGAATCTGGCTGGGCTCAAGCTTCTTCAAAATTTCCTTCTGCGCGGCGGTCGCGGGCGCGTCGATTCTCGCATAGAGCGGAGCGCCGAATTCGCGCGTCAATGACTCGTAGTGTACTCCCGGATCGTGTCCAGTCCGCGCGGTTATCTCGGCGGCCAGAAGCCCCAGGATGATACCGTCCTTGTCGGTGGTCCACACCGTGCCGTCGATCCGCAGCATCGACGCTCCAGCGCTCTCTTCGCCGCCGAAGCCGAGCGAGCCGTCGAGCAGGCCGGCCACAAACCACTTGAATCCCACCGGCACCTCGTAGAGGCGTCTTCCAAGTCCGGCAGCCACGCGGTCGATGATCGCGCTGCTAACCACTGTCTTGCCGACCGCGGCGCGTGCGGACCATCGGGTGCGATGCTTGAAAAGATAAGATATCGCGACCGCCAGAAAATGATTGGGGTTCATCAGTCCCGCCGATGGAGTGACTATTCCATGCCGGTCGTTGTCGGTGTCGTTGGCGAATGCGACATCAAACCGGTCTCGCATCGCGACGATCGGCGCCATCGCGGATGGCGATGAGCAATCCATTCGGATTTTGCCGTCCCAATCCACGGTCATGAAGCGAAAGGTCGGGTCGATCGCGTCATTGACTATAGTCGCCGCGATTCCGTAGCGCTCGATGACCGGCTGCCAGTAGCGCACGCCGGCTCCGCCCAGCGGATCGACGCCGATCCTGACGCCGGCGGTACGGATAATCTCCATATCGACAACGCTCGCGAGATCGCCGACGTAAGCATTGATGAAATCGTGGCGATGCGTGGTGGCGGCTCGTATCGCGCGCTCGAACGGGATGCGGTTCACCGCGCGCAACCCGTGCGCCAGAAGCGCGTTGGCGGTCTCTTCGATCCAGCCGGTTACGGCGGACTCCGCGGGGCCGCCATTGGGAGGGTTGTATTTGAAGCCGCCGTCTTCCGGCGGGTTATGTGAGGGCGTAATCACAATTCCGTCCGCCAGATGATCGGTCCGTCCGCGGTTATAGGTCAGGATCGCGTGAGAAATGACGGGCGTCGGCGTGTAGCCGCGCTCGAGATCGATCATCACCTCGACGCCGTTGGCGGCCAGCACCTCGAGCGCGCTGGCAAAGGCCGGCTCGGACAGCGCGTGGGTATCCATTCCAAGAAATAGCGGGCCGTCGATTTGATGCTCGGCGCGATATCGGCAGATCGCCTGGGTGATCGCCACAATGTGCGCTTCGTTGAAGGTGCGCTCGAATGCGCTGCCGCGATGACCCGAGGTTCCAAATGCCACGCGCTGCGCCGCGACTGCCGGGTCGGGGCGCTCCGCATAGTAGGCAGTCACCAGCCGTGGAACATTGACCAGGATCGAGGCCGGCGCCGGCAGTCCCGCGAGCGCATTGAGTTTCATGATTTGTTTTGCACCTCCCAGGGCGGTATTGCGCGATGCGCGCGGCTCTTATCGCGATGCGGCTATCAGTTCTTCGACATCGCGGAGGCGGTCCTTTCCAAAGAAAATCTCCTCGCCGACGAAGAAGGTTGGCGATCCGAAGGCGCCGCGCTCAACCGAGCGCCGGGTGTTGTCCAGCAAGCGAGCCTTGACCTCCGGGCTCTGGGTCAGTTCGAGGATTCGTTCAGCGTCGAAGCCGGACTCCAGCAGGGCCGCGCGGAACACTTGCGGATCGTCCATTTTCTTCGGGTCGGCCCACATATGGCGGAACATCTCATCCACGTAGTGATCGAACCCGCCCAGCGATTGGGCCGCGATTGCGCCGCGCATCATCACGAGCGTGTTCACCGGAAAGAACGGATTGGACTTGAATCGAGTAATCTGGTTGCGGCGGAGGAAACGCGCGGTCTCGAGCCGCTCGTACTCGGGTTTGTTTTTGATTCCCGCCAGACTTTCGGCCGGTGAACGGTTGTTGGTGAGCTTGAACACGCCGCCGAGCAGGACCGGAACGTACTCGAATCTGGCTCCCGTGCGCTCCTGAATCCCGGGGACGATCAGATGGCTCAAATAGGCATTGGGACTGCCGAAGTCAAAATGAAACTCCACCGTGGCCATGGTTTCACCATTTCTCGCCATAGGGGCGAATCTCCTGCTCGAACGTCCACGCATCGCGAGGCTGCTGGTAGAGCTGCCAGTATGCATCGCCGACCGATGCTGGATTCATAAGCCGCCCTGGATCGAGGTTGTTCAGGGCCGTTTCGCCCTCCCGCTCCCTGATTCGCTCGCGAACCCACGCGGTATCGACACCCGCGTCGATTATCAAATGAGCGACGTGGATGTTCCTGGGTCCGAGTTCCCTTGCGGCGGACTGCGCAACCGCGCGCAATCCAAATTTTGCGCTGGCGAAGGCCGCGTATCCGATTCCGCCACGCAGGCTCGCGGTCGCGCCGGTGAAGAAGATGCATCCGCGTTCCCGTGGGAGCATCAGCCGGGCAGCCTCGCGGCCCGCGATAAAACCTGAATAGCAGGCCATCTCCCAAACTTTGCGAAACACGCGATCGGTGGTATCGAGCAGCGGAAAATTGACGTTCGCGCCGACGTTGAAGACGCAGACTTCGAGCGGCGCGCGCTGATCCGCGGCGTGCAGAAACGCGGTCAGGTCGTCTTCCTTGCGCGCGTCGAGCGCGCGCGCAACGATACTGCCGCCGCGCGCCTCGACCTCGGCGGCCAGGGGAGCAAGCTTGTCGGCGCTGCGCCGTCCGGCGAAGACCACGAAGCCTTCGGCGGCGAATTTTTTGGCGATGGAGCCGCCAATATAATCGCCGGCGCCGATAATCGCCACAGTGGCGTTTCTTGGTTCCAAAGACGACTCTCCTGGCGCGGTGCGACCGCGGTTCCCGGCCAATCTCGCGGCCGGGCTTGGCAAGATTGGCGATCCGCAGCCGCGCGCTCTTCAATATCAGATCGGAGCGGCCCCGGTCGCTTACCGTCCGCGCCCGGGTTAATTTCCTCCACGCTGCGATCCCGGGTCCGCGCGTGCTCGTGATAGAGTCCGAAAGCGGCCAGTATCGCGCGCCATCCCGGAATATACTTTAGCGCGAGACCCGAATATAGGTGAGCTGCGCAATGACGACCCTGACTTTCCGTGTCGAGTATGCGCCGAGTCCCATCGGCGCCATCGCGATCGTGACCGACGACCGGGATCGGCTGCGAGCGCTGGATTTCGAAGACGATGCCGAACGGATGCTGCGCCTGCTTGGTCTCCATTATGGCCCATGCAGCGCAGTGCGTATCGAGGATCGCGCGGCCTCGAGCGCCCGCTGCCGGCTCGAGGATTATTTGGCCGGCGACCTGCGCGCGATCGATAGCCTGCGCGTTGAAACCGGCGGCACCGCTTTTCAGCGCGCGGTGTGGGCCGAGTTGCGCCGGATTCCGGCCGGTCAGACGATCAGCTATGCCGCGCTCGCGGCGCGGATCGATCGCCCCAAGGCGGTTCGCGCCGTCGGTATGGCAAACGGCGCGAATCCAGTCGCGATCGTCGTCCCTTGCCATCGTGTGATCGGCGCCAACGGCTCGCTCATCGGCTATGGCGGCGGACTGGAACGCAAGCAATGGCTGCTGGCTCATGAGGGCGCCGAATTTCCGTTCCCGATCAGCGCAATTCCGGATCGCGCCGCCGGTGGAATCGCGATTCGCCGCGGACCTGAACGCCGCCAAGATTCCTGAGATGAACGACAGACGCGAATCGGCGCGCGGCGCGATGCCGCCCCGCGCGGCCAACCGCCTCCGTGTCCGCATCAGTCGCGACCCTATCGATCGAGGCGGCATCGTTGACGGCATGGACATGGATTTTCAAGCCTGCTACCGGGCGCTCCGAACTCGCGACGCGCGTTTTGACGGACGCCTGTTCGTCGCGGTCGTGAGCACGGGAATCTATTGCCGTCCGATCTGTCCGGCGCGCACCGCCAAGCCGGAGAACTGCCGTTTTTTCGCTTCCGCCACTGCTGCCCAGAGCGCGGGATTTCGCCCCTGCCTGCGCTGCCGGCCGGAGACCTCGCCGAGGCTTGCGGCATGGCACGGCGCCTCGATCACGGTTCGCCGCGCGCTCGCCCTAATCGAAGCGGGTTCTCTCGATGGCGACGGGGCTTGTGTGGAAGCACTCGCCGGACGCCTCGGAATCGGCGAGCGTCAACTCCGCCGGCTGTTCAGGCATCACCTCGGAGGCTCGCCGATCGCGGTTGCGCAAACCAAACGCGCACTGTTCGCCAAGCAGCTCATCAATGAGACGCGGCTGTCGATGACGCAGGTCGCGCTCGGCGCGGGCTTTGGAAGCGTCCGGCGCTTCAATCACACCTTGCGGCATCTCTATGGCAGATCACCGCGGGAGCTCCGCCGCGCCAGGCGCGATCCCAAGCTCGCCGGCGCCTCAAGCTCCGGCCTGACGCTGACTCTGGGCTATTCGCCGCCCTACGATTGGGAGGCGATGGTGGCGTTTTTAGCGGCGCGCGCGATACCCGGCGTCGAGGCAATCGCTCAAGGATGCTATATGCGCACGATCGCGCTTGACGGCCTGCACGGCTGGATCGAGGTCGCGCCCCAGCCGCGCGGTGACGCCCTGCTGGTTACGATCCACTTTCCGCGCGTGACCGCGCTGGGCGAAATCGTGGCGCGTGTCCGGCGGATGTTTGATCTTGCGGCCGATATCACTGCGATTGAAGCGCATCTCGCGTCAGACCCCGTGCTCTCGCCAATGATCGCCGCACGGCCTGGGTTGCGGGTTCCCGGCGCATGGGACGGCTTCGAGCTCGCGGTTCGTGCGGTGCTCGGCCAGCAAATTACGGTGGGCGCCGCGACCGCGCTTGCCGGCCGGTTGGTGCTCGCGTGCGGTCAACCACTCGCACTGGCGGAGGCTCCGAGCGGTCTTTCGCATGTCTTCGCGTCATGCGAGAAGCTGGCCTGCGCGGACCTCGCCCGGCTCGGGATGCCGGGTGCGCGCAAGTCCGCTATCCGCACACTTGCGGCAAGTTTCGCCTCCGACCCGCATCTGCTCGGGCCGGGGCGTGATCTCGAACGCACCATTGAGCGACTGCGCGCCTTGCGCGGAATCGGCGAGTGGACCGCGCAATATGTCGCGATGCGGGCAGTGCGCGAATCCGACGCATTTCCGGCCAGCGACGTCGGCTTGCTGCGCGCGATGGCCGGCCAGTCCGGCCGCCGCCCCACTGCGGCCGAGCTACTGGCACGAGCCGAGTCGTGGCGGCCGTGGCGCGCGTACGCGGCGCTGCATCTGTGGGCGTCGCAAACCGATGGGACTGCGCTGCGCGCGCGCGTGCAATCGCGACGGAGGTTATCGCCTCGGGCGGGATGGACCGGCGGCGCGATGGAAGCGCATTCGAGCGATTCGCTTTAATAGCATCTGGATTTTCGCGCAGAGAGAAAGGAGTAAAGACGATGGCTGGACCGCTGGACGGAGTCCGAGTTCTGGACTTGACGACGATGGTCGCCGGACCCGTCGCGACCATGATGATGGCGGACCAGGGCGCGGATGTGATCAAGATCGAGCCGCCAGACGGAGAGCTGATGCGCCATCTCAGTCACGGGCGCAACGGCGTGTCCGCATCGTTTCTGGCCTGCAATCGCAACAAGCGCTCGTTGGCGGTGAATTTGAAAACGGCCGAAGGTCTCGAAGTCGTCAGAAAGCTGATCGCTTCGGCCGCCGTCTTCGTGCACAATTTCCGCCCCGGTATCGCCGAGCGCATGGGACTGGGCGAGGATATGGTGCGCAAGCTCCGCGCAGATATCGTGTACGTATCGATTAGCGGGTTTGGGGAGCACGGTCCGTACGCCGGACAACGCGCCTACGATCCAGTGATCCAGGCATTGTCGGGCCTGGCCGATATCCAACGCGATCGCGAATCCAGACGCCCGCGGATGGTACGTACTATCATTGCGGACTACACCACGGCGCTGACCGCCGCGCAGGCGATTACCGCGGCGATCTTCTCCAGGGAGCGAACCGGGCAGGGCCAGCACGTACGGATCGCGATGCTCGACGCGATGATTTCCTATCTATGGCCCGAGGCGATGCCGAGCCTGACCTTCGTCGGCGACGAACGCGATCCCTCCGACGGCGAGATCGGTCCTGATTTGGTGTTCGCAACCCAGGACCGATACATCACAGCGGCGGCGCTATCCGACCGCGAGTGGGCGGGAATGTGTCGTGCGCTCGAACGTGAGGATCTCATCGACGATCCCCGATTCAAGACCGCGCGCGATCGATCGGTTAATGGGGTCGCGCGGCGCGAGATTACCAGCACCGAGCTGGAAAAGTGGCCCGCCAGTGAAATTCTGGCGCGGCTGCTTGCCAACGACGTTCCTTCGGCTCCCGTCCTGAGCCGGCTCGAGCTGCTTCAGGAGCCACAGGTGCGTGAGAACCACATCCTCGAAGAGCATCCGAGCGTGGCGTTTGGCACCGTCAGACAGCCGCGTCCTGCCGCGCAATTCGATCGCACGCCCGCCGCCATCCGCACGCTCGCACCGATCCTTGGCGCGGATAGCGCCGCGATCATGGCTGAATTGGGCTACAACCCAGTCGAGGTCACGCGACTGGCTCACGATGGAGTCGTGCGCAGCGCACTCAAAGGGCAGTCAGCGCAATAGCAATGAACGATTATCAGAAGAGCAAATTGGCGACGCTCTGCGCGCGCGAGCACGTCGCCGCCATAGTCACGATCGGCGAGGATTGGCCAACGGTCACGATGCAGGCGTTCGCGGAAACTTCCGAATTGGATTTGATCTTCATCATGCCCGCGGACAGCGACAAGTTCCAAAACCTAAGCCGCAGGCCAAATGCCGCCATACTCATCGACGATCGCGATACCGGCGACGTGCGTAAGCTTGCGGTCTCGCGCGCGTCCATACAGGGTATAGCCAACGAGGTCGCGCAAAACAGCCCGCAGTGGGACAGGCTCAAGGCGATCTTCCTGGATAAGAACCCGTTTGAAGCGCCGTTCTTTGCGCCGAAATATGTCGGACGGTTGCGGATGGTCCGCATCAGGCCAAGCCGCGTTTCATACGCCGGCCCGGTCGGCGGACCTCCTGAGGATACGTTCAAGGTCGAATTGTAACCCGGCGCCGTAGCCGGATGAGGTCTGGTGAAGAATCCAGAAAGCGCCGATTTGCTAAGTCAATTCGGGTATCAGCCGATAACGAACGGCCGCGAGATAACGGCTAAGCGGGATCTTCGGACAAGAGCGCTTCCTCGATCACGATCCGCCACGCGATGAAGGGAATTGACGACGCCAGGCATAAGAAGTTGCGCAGCGTCGGGTAGGCCAGCGTGAATCCCGAAATGAGTATAAACCATCCAAGGTATACCGGATGCCGGACCAGCCGGAACGGACCTTTGGATGGATACAATACCGCGATTGGCCGGCAACAGCCCGAAACTGCGCCCCATATAAATTCGTGAAACCTTTGAAATAGCTATTCCAGCAATCTCGATCGTTATCAGGGTTGAAAAAGGCGCGTTCGCGGTGGAGTTTCTCGTGAGATTTGGATTTTGGGGTCGCGATGAGTAGGTTGGTGGCGGTCGGGAGATACTCACGGTCCGGTTTTTGCCGGTCGCCGACGCTATGGTGAATACTTGATTGGATGATTGATGCGGGCGCGGGGAGCAGGTTGCTTACTCTGACCAGGTTGTAGGCGGCCAGCGCGAAGGTGAAGATCCAGCCGACTCGAGCGACTCCGCGATGGCGAGTCTTGCGCAGACCGGCGACGGTTTTGACCCAGCCGAAGATTTCTTCAACCCGTTTGCGCTTTTCTTGGCTGATCAGGCAGCCCGGATGACGAAGTGGTGCGCGCGTCGATGATGCTGGTCTGCTTGCAGGCGATATGTGGCGTCACTTGATGCTCGCGCAGTTGCAGGACAAACTCCTTGCGGTCATAGCCCTTGTCGGCGCCCAGGGTTACCCGAGCCGCTCGCTGCGCACCGTGTACAGCACCTGCAAAAGCAGCGCGCGTCGAACCGCGGCCCGAGCTCGCCCAGCGCCGCATCCACCATCGCGCGCACCGCGCGCAGCGGATGATCCGCCGGGCAACCGCCGCTCCGCCGATATGTAACTGAACATCGAAGACTGCCGATAGTCGGTCCCACGCATCCTCATTCCCTCCTCACCCCTCGACCACCAACCAATCTACATGTCAATCCGCTGAGAAACGATACTTTTTCTGCATCCTGCCAGGAATCAGGATTTGCTACTTCTTGCTCTTCTCGGACTTGCCGCTGGCTTTGCGCGTATCGAGGACCTTCCGAAAGGCTCGGAAGGCGGCTTGGACATCGGCACCGTCGGCGGCGCGAATGATATCATCGGACAATCGGTTCGCGTGGAAGTACAACACATCGGCCGAGACGCCGAGGATTTTGGCGAGTTGGTCGATAACGGAATTCTCCGGCGGGTAGCGCCGGTCGTGCTCCAGATCGTTAAGGTACGGTGGTAAAACCCTGCGGCCGTCTTCCCGGCGGAGACGCCCGGCGACCTCTTTCTGAGTAAGCCCCGCCTTCTTGCGAGCTTCTATAATCACTTGGCCAAAGGTCTTCATATCAACGGAAGATGTTTAACGCGCTCTCTTTGCCAAAGCGAGAGGCATCATCGATCTTCGCCGCAGCATCGAACAGGGTTGCGCCCTCTTCACGCGGAGTTTGGGGCGCATAGCCGCCGAGCATGGTTTCGAAGATGAGCGTGCGAATGCTGCGATTGCCGAGGCAATCGACAACCATGGAGTTGAGCTGTCTGTCTGGGAGACCGCGTTCCACCTTAGAGCGCCACCTTCCACCTTGAAGTCTTTCTCATCGGTAGCGTGCGCAAAGTTAGGGGAGTATTTCTGCCAAAGATTCTCCAACTCGTCGCGGCGCTCGAACGCGCTTTCGAGGATTAATTCGTGGACGGCCGCAGTCAGATATTGCTCGTTCATCGCATTACTACCTCGGGTTCGGTTGGATTCAGTGCAAGGGCATAGCTGGTGCTACGGCCGCCTTCGGGATTGCGCACGAGAATGCCGCGTTCGACGAGCGGCAAAATGTCGCGCAGAGCCGTGTCCTGCGAACACTTGGCCAGCTTGGCGTATTTCGATGTCGTGAGCTTGCCCTCAAAGCCATCTAGCAAACGGTTCAGCACCATGCGGCAGAGTTATCACCGAAAGTTGTGGATCGTCACGGGATGAAAAAGGCGGCGTACCCTTCCGCGTAGACCACGCGAACCCCGGTGGGAGCCGGGTGGAAGGAGACGCCAGTCCTGAGCGGAGTCGAAGGATGCTGAAGGTAACGGAC
>DATKSQ010000138.1:0-5747 GCA_035531615.1 Binataceae bacterium (SeqCode) | reverse complement strand
ACTGCAAATCGCGCTCGCGGTCAAGGACGCGATCGACTTTGTCGGCCTGCCCGAGGGCGTTATTCCTCTCGCGCAGGGCGTCACCTATCTTGCGTGCGCGCCGAAATCGAACGCGTCGTACGTTGCGATGAACCGGGCGCGTGAGGACGCGCAAAAGGGCGCGCTGCCGGTGCCGATGCATCTGCGCAACGCGCCGACCGCGCTGATGAAGGGGTTGGGCTACGGCAAGGACTATCGCTATCCGCACGACTTCGAGGGCGCGGTGATCGGGCAGCGTTTTCTTCCCGAGGAACTCGCCGAGCGGATCTATTACGAGCCTAACGAACGCGGCTACGAGATTCGGATTCGCGAATGGCTCGAGCGGGCGCGCGCCGCGCGCAAAAACCCCGGCGCCAAAACCTGAGCGTTCGCAGCGCCGTGTAAAATCGCAAACCGCAAGGCCAGCGCAGCCCTGCGGTTTGCGCAAAGACGATCGGCGCGGAAACGCCGCCGATTCTGATCCCAAATCTACTTGCGCTTCGCGCCGAGCACCGAGTCCTTGAGCGCCTTGGCCGGCGTGAAACGCAGCCGGGTGCGAGCCGGGATCTTGATCGCCTCGCCGGTGGCCGGGTTGCGGCCCATCCGCGCCTTGGACTGGCGCTTGCGGAAAATTCCGAGCCCGGCCAGGCGCAGGGAACCTTCCTTCTTGAGTTCGCGCACCACAAGGGCGGTCAACTCCTCGAGCGCCGCCTTTCCCTGCTTTTTGGATACTCCGAGCTTGTCAGCCATATGGGCTGCTACCTGCGACTGCGTCATCATCCTCCTCCTTGCGGCCCGGTTTGCGGGCTGTCACAGAGGGTGACGAAGTGGCAGCCGTTTTTCAAGGGCAACGCGCTTCGATCTTTGCACATTTCCTAGAAATCGAGCTGGTTTTTGAACAGCCGGGCGCCGAATCCACACGCACAGCGGGGTTTGCGCAGCCGAGCTTCCGTGCGCCTAGCAAAGACAGGCACTTGCGCGCGCGCCGGCGCTCAGTAGAGCACTTCGGTCAGATAGAGTCCGGCGGCGGGAGCGGCGGCCGGGGCGCGCGCGCGATCGCGCGAGGCCACAATCGCCGCGACTTCGTCCGCGTCGATTCGGCCGCGCCCCGCTTCGATCATCGCCGCCACCATCGTGCGCACCATGTGGCGCAGAAAGCTGGTCGCCTCGACGCGATAGACGAGCAATTCATGCTCGCGGCGCCACACACTTTCGATCACGCGGCGCATCGTGGTCGTTTCCATCGAGCCGAGCGTGCGCATCGCGGCGAAATCGTGCTCGCCGATAAACACCGTGGCCGCCGCCTGCATCGCGGCCAGCTCGAGCGGGTCGCGCACCAGGTATGCGTATCGATACTCGAAGGCCGACGCCATCGCGCGATTGAGAATCCGGTACTCGTACACGCGCGAGCGCGCGGCGCGGCGCGGGTCGAAATTATCGGGAGCTGGGGACGCCTCCAGAACCACGATATCGCGCGGCAGGGTCGCGTTGAGTGCGCGCTGCAAGTCCGCGGCAGGAAATTCGCGCGGCAGCCGAATCGCCGCGACCTGCCCACGCGCGTGCACGCCCGCGTCGGTGCGGCCTGCGCCGTACACGCGGACGGGGGTCTGAAAGATTTGTTCGAGCGCGGATTCGATCCGCCCCTGAATCGAGTCCTGTCCCGATTGCAGTTGCCATCCGCAGTAGTTGGTGCCGTCGTATTCGAGCAGCAGCTTTAGCAGCATCGCGGGACCGTGCGGGCGTTTCAGTGCCCGGCGGGAGACTCGAGCGCGAAAGTCTCCGCGATCCAGAGCGCGCACAGCGCCGCGATGCGCGTGTTGTCGAACGCGCACCATATGACCGGGCCGGCGGCGCGATGCTCGGTGCGATCTTCCGCACGATCTTCGGCGCGAACCAGAATCGCTTCCTGGCCGACCGCGTCCACCAGCGACAGCGGCTCCGCGTCCTCGACCATCAGCAGGCCCGGCGCGGCGCGCAGCCTGTCGATCCATCCCTCGGCGGGCTCGCGCACATGCAGCGCGAGCATCGTGCCGTGCAGCACGGGGATCGCGGCGAGCTGAACGCTCAGCGCGAGCGCGGGACGCGAGAGCATCGCGAGCGTCTGCTCGGCGATCCGTCCGGCGGTTGCGCGTTCGCTTTCGCGCACGAAGGCGTTGAAGGCGCGCTGGGTATCGTCGTCCTCGAGGTCGAGGCGGGCGGCAAGCAGATCGGTGGTTTGATCGACGGTGCGCGCGATCATCAGGCGGCCGCGCGCCGACGCCCCTTGCAGCGCCGTGGCCGCCGCGCCGGGCGTGGTTCCGATCGCGCCGAGGCACAGTGCGATAGCGTGCGCGACCGGATTTGCGATGGCGTAGAGCTTGCGCCCGCGCAGGGCGGCGGCTCGCTCGCGCGAGGTTATGCCGGGCGACACGATCGCGTCGGTGGGCGCGCGCGAGCAGGCGCTCAGATCGATCAACAGCGGGCCGGGGCGCGCGTTGATAATTTCGAGCGCGGGATCTTCCGGCACCGCCAGGAACGCCACGTCGTAGCCGGAGAGATCGCCCGGATCCTCGAATCGATCGATCAGATATTCGTCGTCGCCGGCCTCGAGCGTGCCTGCGGACCCCGCGCTGGCGGCGAAAAGTTTCAGCTCGGAATAAGGGAACGCGCGCGCCGCGATGAGTTCGACGATCTGGTTTCCGACCGCACCGGTGGCGCCGACCACGGCCACTTTCGGTTCGCGGGAGATCACCATCAGGCCTCGAGACTCTCGATCTTTTCGCGCACTAGCCTGCCCATCGCCTTGCACCCCACGGTCTTGGTTCCGGCGCCGCCGGCGATGTCGCGGGTGCGATGCCCGTCCTTCACGACCGCATCGACCGCCTGCTCGATAACCTCGGCCTCGGAGCGCAGGCCGAGCGAATGTTCGAGCAGCATCGCGGCCGACAAAATCGCGGCCAGCGGATTGGCCTCGTCGCGGCCGGCGATATCCGGCGCGCTGCCGTGAATCGGTTCGTAGAGTCCCACCCGGTAGCCCGCGCTGTTGAGTTCGTCGCCGAGCGACGCCGACGGCAAAAGGCCCATCGAGCCGGCCAGCACCGAAGCCTCGTCGGTCAGGATATCGCCGAACATATTCTCGGTGACGACCACGTCGAAGTCCTTGGGGCGGCGCAGCAGATGCATCGCCATCGAATCGACGAGCTGATGCTCGCAGGCGACGTCCTTGAACTCGAGGGCGATCTCGGTTGCGATCTCACGCCACAGCCGCGAGGTCGAAAGCACGTTGGCCTTGTCCACCGAGGTGAGCTTGCGGCGCCGGTTGCGCGCCAGCTCGAAGGCGAAGCGCAGCACGCGCGCGATCTCGGCTTCGGTGTAGAAGCAGGTATCGACCGCCTCGCGCCCATCTTTGCCCTGGCGCTTCTCGCTCGGCTGGCCATAGTAGATGCCGCCGGTCAGCTCGCGGATAACGACCAGATCGACCGTGCCGATAATCTCGGGCTTGAGCGGCGAGGCCGAGAGCAGTTCGCGGACCGCGCGCACCGGGCGCAAGTTGGCGAATAGCCCCAATGCCTTGCGCAAGCCCAAGAGCGCCTGCTCGGGGCGCACGGTGGCGTTGGGATTATCCCACTTGGGACCGCCGACGGCGCCGAGCAGGATCGCGTCGCTGTTCTGCGCCTGCTTGAGCGTCTCTTCCGGCATCGGAGTGCCGAACTGATCGATCGCGTGGCCGCCGATATGGCCTTCCTTAAACTCGAGATCGATCGCCGAGCGGCGCGCGATCACCTTGAGGACTTGCAGGGCTTCGCCCACAACCTCGGGGCCGATACCATCACCCTTGAGAACTAGAATTTTGTAAGCCATTTACCGAGGCGGAGATCCTGATCGCGTGCGGTTATGCGCGGCTTGGGTTTTGTCACCGCCCCCGCCGCGCCCGCGCGGTGGGGGCGGAACGAATGATCATAGAAATCAAGTTCCATAGCACTTAGCCGAACGCGCCAATTGCGGCAAGTCCCGCACGGTTACGGAACGTCGGTGGTCGGCTTGAGCGGCTGATGCTTGCGGCCCTTGAGACGATTGAGCGCGTTCACCAGCGCCAGCGCCGACGCCATCACGATATCGCTATGCGCGCCCGCGCCGGCGACCGTCATCCCGTCGTCGCGCACCAGGCAGCTCACCTCGCCGAGCGCATCGGTGCCGCCGGTTATAGCCTTGACCGAGTAGCGTTCGAGCGCGGGATGCACGCCCGCGATTTTGTAGATCGCCTTGTAGGCGGCATCGACCATCCCGTCGCCTTCCGCCTCGGCGGTTTTCTCGACCCCGGCCACGCGCATCGTGACCGAGGCGTGCGGCATCGCCTTGGATGAGGACGACGACACGCGCATATCGACCAGCTCGAAGTTGTCCACCGTGCGGCGCGTCTCCTCGGTGACCAGCGCGAGGATATCGTCGTCGTACACGATTTTCTTTTTGTCGCACAGCGCCTTGAACTCGGCGAACGCCCGGTTGATATCGACCGAGTCGCAATCGACGCCCAAATCCTTGAGCCGATTGGTGAACGCGTGGCGGCCCGAATGCTTTCCCAGCACCAGCTTGTTCGAGGGCAGCCCGATATCTTCGGGCTTCATGATCTCGTAGGTGAGCTTGTACTTGAGCACGCCGTCCTGATGGATTCCGGCCTCGTGCGCGAATGCGTTGTCGCCGACGATTGGCTTGTTGGCGGGCACCGGCTGCCCGATCACTTGCGAGAGCAGGCGCGAGGCCGGATAGATCTGGCGCGTGTTGACGCGTGACTGCACGCCCATCAGATCGAGCCGCGTCTTCATCGCCATCACGACTTCTTCCATCGAACAGTTGCCCGCGCGCTCGCCGATTCCGTTGATGGTGCATTCGATCTGGCGCGCGCCGCTGCGCACCGCGGCCAGCGAGTTGGCGACCGCCAGGCCCAGATCGTTGTGGCAGTGCGCGCTCCAGATGACTTTGTCGGAGCCCGGAACGCGCTCGCGCAGGTACGCGAACATCCGCCCGAATTCTTCTGGAATCGCGTGTCCGGTGGTGTCGGGCAGGTTGATCGTGGTGGCGCCCGCCGCGATCACGCTGGTGCAGACCGTGACCATGTAATCCCAATCCGAGCGCGAGGCGTCCTCGCACGAGAACTCGATATAGTCGAGATGCTTCTTCGCGCGCGTGACCGCCCAAGTGGCCCCGTCGAGCACGTCCTCGCGCGTCATGTTGAGCTTGTACTTGAGATGGATATCCGACGTCGCGATGAAAATGTGGATCCCGGGGTGAGCGGATTTATCGACCGCGCGCAGCGCGGAATCGACGTCTTCCTCGCGAGTGCGCGACAGCGACAGCACTACTGGGCCGCGCGCGGCCTCGGCGACGCGGCGGACCGACTCGAAATCGCCGGGCGAGGACGCGGCGAACCCGGCCTCGATTACATCGACGTTGAGCCGTTCGAGCTGACGCGCGAGCGCCACCTTCTCTTCGACGTTCATCGTGCATCCGGGCGATTGCTCGCCGTCGCGCAGAGTGGTGTCGAAAATCCGCACCCAGTCGGAATCGGCGTGGACCGCGCTTTCGGTAGCCATAGGGTCAGTTCCTCCTCATCCCCGCGTGGACCGAAGACGCCGATGGCGCAAAAAAGAAAACGCCCGGGGCGGCTTCATCGGCCCACCGCCCAGGGCGTTCGTCTCGGATTTGGTTTAGGCGCTTAAGCCCGCTCCGCGACGCACCCGGCGAGGGCCCCG
>DATKSQ010000137.1:0-3522 GCA_035531615.1 Binataceae bacterium (SeqCode) | reverse complement strand
CGAGTCGTAGCCGGTCTCTTCGATCATCTCGCGCCGCGCCGCGTGCATCGGCGACGCGTCGGCCGCATCGACCATCCCGCCGGGAATTTCGATCGTGAAGTCCGCAATGCCGTGGCGGAACTGGCGGACCATCACGACTCGGCGGTCGCGGGTCAGCCGATGAGTCCGACCGCCCGCAGCGCCTCATCGGTCGCCAGATCAGCATCGTCCCAAAGGAGCTTGACCGCCTTAACCAGTTGGTCTGCGTTGTCGCGTTTAAGGTTCTCTACTTTCTCCCGTAGCTTCGCTTTATCGACACCAAGTCTCTCAGCGACCTGGTGGAACGCGATCGAATCACCGAACTTAGGCACCAAGTAAGTTCCGGCGGGCAGCCCGGCTTCTTCCTGTGGTAGAAAGCTCTCTTTGAGTGCGTAGCAGACAACGAGGGCTTCGTTGCGTGTGAGTCCGTACATCACTCGCCTCTCCCGGCGCGGCTTAGCGCCCTTTTCTCCAGCTCGAAGCCACCAGTAGACCCCGCCAAAGACTAAAGCGTTCACCATAGCGGCAGACATCCAGTGAGCAGTTGCATCGAGTGGCGGTTTTGAAAGGAAGCTTCGTGCTGCCTCGCCCACCAACCACACGAAGTAACCAGGCCATACGCATCGTCGGGCGAAATCCCGCTTGGTTCCGGCCGGGTTGACGCAGAGCGCTACTAGCGGCGCGAATGTCAGCGCCATCAAGAGCCTGAACCAAATTGGTACGCGTTCCGCCTTTGTGTCGGATGGCGACTGCGGGTCCAGCGGTTGCACGAGGTTCGTTTACCCCTTGGAGTTCTTGCGGCGCTTGCGCCAGCGCGCCCGCGCCGCCTTGCGCGCCAGCTTCGTGCGTTGTTCAGCCGTCATCTGTTTGGTGCGCTTTAGGCCGCCCATCCGCCCGGCTTCGCTCACGTCCATCGCCATGAGGGTCATGTATGCTAAGGGCCTAGCAGCGTCAACTGGCACAGCGAGTCGCCCTCACCCGATCGCCGCGCCTGAGCGCGCCTCGATGAGCGCGAGAATGTCGGCGAGCCGGTAGCACACCGCGCGCTTGCCGAGATGCACGCACGGCAGCTCGCGCCGCGATAGGCAACAGCACGAAGGCTGCAGGCGGGCGACGGCCCGCGGCGCGTCCCAGAAAACGGCGCAGCGCAAACTGGACCAGCAGCACGAAGATCGCCGCGTATGCGATTTCGCTGATCACCCAGCGTTCCGCAAGCGCACACTGGAGCGGCCATAGTGAGACAACAAAAGCATATCGGTTCGTCGCTTGACGATTTGCTCGCGGATGACGGAATGGTCGCGGAGGCGGAGACGGCTGCCCTGAAGCGGGTGATTGCATGGCAGATTGAAATCGGGATGACCGAGAAGCGAATATCCAAATCCGACATGGCGCGAGCGATGCGTACCAGCCGCGCCGCACTCGATCGCTTGCTTGACCCATCGAGCGAATCCGTGACTCTGCGGACTATGGCACGTGCGGCTAAGGTCCTCGGCAAGCGCTTGCGGATGGAACTCGCGTAAGCGCTTCCCCGCGCTCAACGGCGGGGCGGGGGTGGGTTGTACAGGTGGAAGAATGAGAACGCCGCGATTGTCAGGGCGTGCATGATCTCGCCGCTCGCAATCATCCGCTTGATATTTGCAAGCGGCACCAGCTCGACCACGGTTTCCTCGGCGCCCAGCTCGGCGGGCTTGCAGCCAAGCGTCACGTTGCGCGCCAGAAACGAATGGCAGATGTTGCCCTCGATCGCGGGGTTCGGATGCACCTTGCCGAGCGCGAGGATCGCGTTCGAGTCGTAACCGGTCTCCTCGATCATCTCGCGCCGCGCCGCGTGCATCGGCGACGCGTCGGCCGCATCGACCATCCCGCCGGGAATTTCGATCGTGAAGTCCGCGATGCCGTGGCGGAACTGGCGGACCATCACGACTCGGCGGTCGCGCGTAAGCGGGATGATATTGATCCAGTCGGTCGCGCCAAGGATGTAGAAATCGCGTTCGCCGCGCTTGGGATGCGCCGCGCGCCGCCGCTCAAGATCGAAGATCGGCGTGCGATAGACAGTCTCGCTATGCAGGGTTTTCCACTTGCGGGGTTTCATAGTTGGGTAGCGC
Organism: Binataceae bacterium (SeqCode); assembly: GCA_035531615.1. Lineage (GTDB taxonomy): Bacteria > Desulfobacterota > Binatia > Binatales > Binataceae > JBARDN01. The sequence goes on along the minus strand of DATKSQ010000137.1, from coordinate 1,399 downwards.
GCGCCTGCATCAGATTATCGTTTCTCCAATTCATACTCCCTCCCCCCGAAAATCTGTGCATAACCCGGCCGGGGAGGTGAGGAAGGCCGATGGCGAGATTCCTCGCGGCGAGTGCTCCGCGACGTGAACCGTACCACGCGATACGAGGGATCCGCACGCGCTCGGAATGACAGGAAAAGTAACGCGAAATTGTCATTCCGAGCGCGTGAAGGCGATCTGTTGCACCTCATGCGCAGAATGCCGCACGACAAACTATCGCGAGGAATCTCGCCCATCCGGACCGCCGACCAGGTATGTAGAGAGCTCTCCCCGAGGCGTGGGAATCTGCAGGAACTTGGCGCCCGCCTGTCAGTGGCAACAACTCCGGAGGGACGCGCGATATTTGCGGCAGGTGGGGCTCAGAACAGGCGGGCGTATTCGATTGCGGGGCAGCGGTCCATGATCACCGTCATCCCGGCGGATTTCGCCTTCGCGGCCGCTTCGTAATCGATTACGCCGAGTTGACACCACAGGACTTTCGCGTGCTTGGCGATCGCTTCGTCGGCGGCGGCGGCGACGAACTCGGAGCGGCGAAAGACATCCACTATTTCGACCGGCCGGGGAATCGATGCGAGGTCGGGATAGCATCGCTCGCCGAGCGCTGCTTGCAGCACGTCGGGCGCGAGTTGCGGATTAACCGGAATCACGGAAAAGCCGCGCGACTTCCAGAGCTTTGCGATTTGCAGGCTGTCGCGCGCTGGATTATCGGAGCATCCGATGACGGCGACCGTGCATGAACGCGACAAAATCGTCTTGATCGCGGCGTCAGAGGGATTCTCGAAGAGCATCGGGGCGGTTTCCGGCTATTCGTCGAACAGGCGATCGATTAAGGACGGAATCAACCGGTTGATTTCCTCGCGGCACTCGGCGAACACGATATCGCCCTTCTCGTACGGGTCGTCGATATCGCCCGACGTGCCCGTGAATGAGCGCAGAGTATGTACCATCCGGCCGCGCGCGCCGGGAAATTTTTCGACCAGCTCACGCGCCTGCTGCTCGGTCATCGCGATTACCAGGTCGGCGCCGGCGAGCAGCTCGGGGTGGCGTTTGAGATCGGTCGAAGTAGCTTCCTCGCCCAGGTGGATACCGACTTCGCGCAGAGCGAGGCGAGTATCGAGCGATACCAGCGCGCCGTCGCGCGCGAACGGTGCGATTCCGGCCGAAGTAACGCTGACGTGGCGGTCGATTCCGCGCGCGGTCAGCTCGCGGCGCAGGATATGCTCGGCCATCACGCTGCGCGCGGTATTCGCCGCGCAGATGAACAGGATAGAGCGAAAGCGCGGCTCACGATGAGCCGCGCTTTCCGCGGATTTGCCTTTGCGATGAATCGAATCCGGCAACTGATTTAGACGTTGCCCGC
>DATKSQ010000136.1:0-8932 GCA_035531615.1 Binataceae bacterium (SeqCode) | reverse complement strand
GAGTATTGTTTTACTCAAGATACTGAGTAAAAATACTCAGAACAATGAGCAAATCGACAGAACCTTTTCGGCGACCTCAAGGAGCCGAGCTCGCCCGCCGACTCCGGGAACCGCGGCGACACATCCAGGTGGTGGCTGGCGCGCGTCAGGTCGGTAAAACCACCTTGGTGCAGCAAGTCACCGGCGACATCACCGTTCCCGTCCGCTTCGCCAGCGCCGACGAGCCTACCCTGCGCGGTGCCGACTGGATCGCGCAGCAGTGGGAAGCGGCGCGCCTGTCCGGCGGTCACGCCGGCGCGATCCTTGTTCTCGATGAGGTGCAGAAGGCGATTGGATGGTCCGAGTCGGTGAAGCGTCTGTGGGACGAGGACACTCGCGCCAAGCGACCGATCAAGGTGGTGCTACTCGGCTCGGCACCGCTGCTTGTCCAACAAGGTCTCAGCGAGAGCCTGGCTGGCCGCTTCGAGATCCTGCGCCTGCCGCACTGGTCTTTGGCGGAGATGCAGGCGGCATTCGACTTCAGCGTTGAACAATATCTCTATTTCGGGGGCTACCCCGGCGCCGCACCGTTGGCAGGTGAGCCTGCACGCTGGCGGCGCTACATCCTCGACGCGCTGGTCGAGACTACGATCGCCCGAGATGTGCTGTTGCTAACTCGTGTGGACAAACCGGCTCTGCTGCGACGCCTGTTCGAACTGGGCTGTCGTTACTCGGGACAAGTGCTGTCCTACACCAAGATGCTCGGGCAACTTCACGACGCCGGCAATACTACTACGCTGGCCCACTATCTCGAGTTGCTCGGCGGAGCGGGGTTGCTCACCGGACTCTCCAAATTCGCCCGCCGTCCTGCTCGGCAGAAGGGGTCGAGCCCGAAGCTCCAAGTTCTGAACACCGCGCTTATGACCGCCCAGTCCGGGCTCTCTTTCGAAGAAGCGAAAGAGGACCGCGAGTTTTGGGGACGCCTGGTGGAATCAGCCATCGGCGCTCACCTCGCTAATGCGGCGGCGGTGGACGAATGCGAGCTCTTCTACTGGCGCGAGCGCAACCGAGAAGTGGACTTCGTCGCGCGTGCCGGGCGCGAGATTACCGCGATCGAGGTGAAGAGCGGTCGCAGCCGCGATACTCATCCTGGCCTCGTGGCTTTTGCGGATTCATTCAAACCGATCCGACAACTCCTCGTGGGCGGAGACGGCATTCCAGTCGAGGAATTTCTGTTGGGGTCAGTCGTCCGCTGGGTCTCGCGATGAGGATCTTGGCAACGCACAAAATCGAGAACAGTATGGTCCGGGTGATCAACGGCAATTAAATTTGCCGGTCGCATTGACTCACGATTTTTGTTACCGAGTCGGTACTGGTTGCCTCACGTAAACTGCTACCCAGCAGCGGAGCTGCGGGGTGGTGGAGGAGATGGCGAGGCGATTGAGCGTGGCGACACGGCGAGAGCTGAAAGCTGCGATTAGAGAACGGTATCAAGCGGCCACCAGGCGGGAGGAGCGAGAGCAGATTCTATCCGAGTTCGTACGAGTAACCGGGTATCATCGTAAACACGCGCTGCGCGTGCTGAATCAAGCGCCGGCGCCGCAAAGCCAGCGCCCACGGGGGCGACTTTACGATGAAGCGGTACGGCAAGCCGTGACGGTGTTGTGGGAGGCGGGCGATCGCATCTGCGGCAAGCGGTTGCGGGCGCTGATCCCGGTTTTGATCGATGCCATGGAGCGCCACGGCCATCTCGAACTCGACGCGGGGGTAAGAACCCGGCTGCTGAGCGTGAGCGCCGCCACCATTGATCGGCTGCTGGGCCCGCAGCGCGGAGCGGCCGGACGTGCGCGGCGGCGCCGCTGGGGCGCGGGCTCGGCGATTCGGCAGAGTGTGCCGATACGCACCTTTGCCGATTGGGGTGATCCGCCGCCCGGCTACTGCGAGTGCGATATGGTCGAACACTGTGGCGGCGTGAAGGAAGGCGGGAACTTCGTGCATACGCTGACCTTGACCGACATTCACAGTGGCTGGACCGAATGCGCAGCCCTCGTGATACGGGAACAGAGTCTGGTGGTCGAAGGGATCGACGCCATCGCACAGTGCCTTCCTTTCGCCCTGCGCGGCCTTGAAACCGACAACGACAGCGCGTTCATGAATGAGACGCTGCAGGGCTATTGCGCGCAGCACCGCATCGAATGGACCCGCTCGCGCGCTTATCACAAAAACGATCAGGCCTGGGTCGAGCAGAAGAACGGCGCGGTGGTTCGCCGTTTGGCCGGATACGGAAGGCTGAGCGGGCTTGCCGCGGCCGGGGCCGTTCAGCCCCTGTATGAGAGCGCCCGGCTCTACGTCAACTTTTTTCAGCCGTCGTTCAAGCTGGCGAGCAAGCAACGCGATGGGGCGCAGGTGCACAAACGCTATTATCCGCCGCTCACCCCGTACCAGCGGCTGCTGGCTTCCGATGCGGTCGATGAGTCGGTCAAGCTGCGCCTGCGCGAGCAATTTGCAGCGCTCGATCCGGTGGCGCTGCTAAACGCGATCCGCGAGGTACAGCAACAGTTGGTCGCCCTGTCGAATCACGAGACCAGCGCGGCTGCGGCCGCGGCACAACCGGAGTACTTCAATGCATTCGCGACCGCGTGGCATAACGATTACCGCGCGCCCAAGGGGGCGGAGAAAGACGGTCGCCAAGCACTGGTGGAGGACGCGCGCCGATCCATTCGCAGAAAGCTTGCCGCTGGTGGAAAGCTGGCTGGTGGCGGAGCCCAATATCACCGCCAAAGAACTAATGACGCGGCTAACCAGTCAGCTTCCAGATCTTTATCCCACCGGCGCCCAACTCCGAACCTTGCAGCGGCGCGTCAAGCGCTGGCGTGCGCAGTGGGCGCGACAGTTCGTGTTCGCCGCAAGCTCCGCCGGTCGAGCTGACCTCGAGTCCAGGTCAATCCGCGTGAACCAGGCGATCTCGATCATTGATGCCAAGTAAATTAAATCCGACAGAGAAGCCCAAAGAATGGTAGCTGCGGTAACCATCGCGACCGACAGTGCGCGGGCAATCGAAGATATCCTGCCCGCTCAACATCAATGCCTTTTCACGCGGAGGGGCGAGGAGGGGCAGGCCACCCGATACCGTGATCGATCGAGACAACGCGGAGCGATACGCCGCTGTTATTCCGGGCGCTCTGATGTTCGCGATACGCCATGGGCTTGAGGTGCGAGTGATTCCCACCGCCATGTGGTGTCCAGAAAATCCAACGCTGTCGGGAGTTCGCGCGGCGAGACTGGCGTGGCGGGTTTATGGACTTCGGGAGATGTCGGGCGTTCCCAGCACGGATGGCCACCAGCACGGCATTGGCCGGGGCTGTGAATCTCGTCTCGGCTTCATCGTTGCGATAGCGGCGGCGTCGCAAAGGCGGACGGGCTCGTTTGGTTATCGGCGTTGAGGGGCGCGGTATGGGGCGAGGCTCCTGCGCCTTCGGGAGCTTTGAAGGTGATATCGCGTTCGACATCCTCCAGCGTGCGCTTTAAGCCCGAGCTTACTTGACGCTCAAGACCCTCCGCAGTCCCGAGATCATCGCTGGGGCGATCAGGAATACACTCCGAACCGCGGTACTTAACCAGAGTCCCGGTGCCGTCTCCGAGGGGCGAAAGTTGGTAATGCTCGCCTAAAGGTATGGGCCGGTCGTTGAGCCACTGGACTGACACCGTGAGCTTCTGCGGGTCGAACAGGAATTGACGCTGATACACCACCCCTTGACCCCGAGGGGGCTCCGCATGGCTGAGAACGAAGTCGAATTCGAGAATCGTTGACCGATGGTCGGGAGATCCGATCACACGAAGCGGTCTCATTCCTCCCCATTGATCGATACGGGTGAAAGCGTCGAAGACCGCGCGGGGCGACTCCTCCATGCGAGCAGTCTCATCGAAGCGAAAGCAGGTTCGGCTTTCAATCTCCGCTTTGCTGCTGACAATCGTAACACCACTGCCGATCTGCGCCGCGAGCAGTGCCGACGGGCTGCACGCGAGAAACCCAAGGAAGACAAGAATCGTCATCCTTGCCAGACAACGCATGACGCCGATTTTGCGTTTGTGGCGCTTCATTGACCGGAAAGAATCTTGGATAAGTCCGTGGCCATGCTAATCCTCGCGCGAGGGACGATTGCTGGGCATTCAAGATCTGTGTGCGAATCCGTTTTCTTGGTGGTTGCCGCTGAGCGTTCCAATGTTACGCGGTCAACGAATTCGCTTCTGGCTGGTTGCCTGTTTCCCTATTGGCTCCACCTTGCCCGACCCGGTTTGCACCTTTAAGTGCGCCTGCAGGCGTTCGCTGGCCGCCACAAGGTCCGACTCGCTGACGATGTTGTAGCGGTCGAAGATGCTGCGCGTCTTGTGCCCGGAAAGCGCCATCGCGATGCGATCGGGGACTCCGGCGCGGACCATATTGCGCACGGCGGTGCGTCGCAGATCGTGAACCAGAATCTCGTTTCGGCCCGCCGCTTTACACGCGGCGCTCCAAGCCTTGCGAAAGTTACCGATCGGCTGACCGTCGTCATGGAACACAAACGGACAATCGGGGCGCCGCTTCGCGCGCGACCGTTCCACAACCTCAAGCAGCTCACCGGCCAGTGGTAATACCCGCCCGTCTTTGTTCTTGCTGTTCTCGGGCCGGAGCCGAACGATCCTTCCGTCGAGGTCAACGTCGCGCCATTGGAGCGCCCGCATCTCGCCGACGCGCCATCCGGAGAAATATAGAAACGTGATTGGGTCCTGAAGATGCGCCGGCAACGCGTCCCTGACGGCGAGGAAGCCCGGATGATCCACGAAACCCTGCCGGGCGTTGTTCTCGGCCAGCATCGCGACATAGGGCGCGTGACTCAGCTTGCGCGCCCTGACCGCCAGCGTGAACATCCGCTTGAGCGCCGCGAGTTCCCGATTGATCGAGGCGTTCGCGGCGCCCTCGCGCTGGCGAACGGCGATATAGGCCGCGATTCGGTCGGCCGTGATATCGACCGCCCTGGCCATCGCGAAGGAGCCGCCGAGATGCCGAATCAGCCCGCGCAGCGTCGCGATCGATCGCTTGCCGTTAATCTGGTAGTCGGTCAACAGCAGGTCGGCCATACCCTCGAACGCGACGCGCGCTTCGTTCGGGCCGATGAATGTGCCGGCGCTGGTTTCGCCGATTCGTTGCTTGAGCAGCTTGCGCGCCTGGCTCTCACTCCCGGAGCACGCGCTTTCGCGGTGCTCCTTGCCGCGATAACTGTACGCAATCCAGTAGACGGGACCACGCTTGAAAATTCGGCCCATCCCTCTCATTGGTTTGCGTCCCTGGCTTTCGGGAGTGCCCGCAGATGCACAGCTTCACCGGCGAACCGCCGGGTGAAGCCCGGCGCTCGCGATGGCCCAAGCGCGGCGGCCACTGAAGCCGCCGAGCAAGGGTCGCTTCAACACTATAGATATAGATCAATGTTTCGTTCGCCGCCGTGTCAACTGCCCGGGCGCCGATTTTTCAACCGCGACGTTTGCGGATGTACTCTTCGACTCCGAGTTCCGAGAAACGCAGCAGCCTGCCATGGCGCACGGTGAATCCGAGTTCCCGATGATGGCGGTACAGCCAATCCTTCTTGCTGCTGAGCTTCTCTGCCGCTTCCGCGATGTTCAGGAGCCGGTCGTGCCGCTGCTGCCCGGATGCTTCGGTCCCGGCGCGCGCGATCTCCAGATCGTGGCCGTTGAGTACATTGAGCGCGGCAATCGCCTGCGTCCTGAGTACGCGCGCCGTGTGCGCATCGAGCACCCTGACCTGGCAAGGGTCCGCCACCAGCTCCTCCAGCCTCGGGACACTGAAAAGTCCCGCCGCACCGAACCCTTGCGGTCCAAGGGGCGATCCACCATTGCCCGCTGGTTTCCGCATACTTCACCTCTCCGGTCGGTTTGGGTTGATCCACAGAAACGGCGATTCGCCCTCGAGCTGAGAACGATCGCCGAACCATCCAGGTTAATGAGCAAGCGAGTGAAATCCGATTGAGGATGGGGCGCGCCAAAATCGAGAGCGGAGCCGGAGAGCGAGTCCGGCGCAAGGCGGCGCCCTGCGAATTCTAAACTCATGGTTGCTGACTGCTCGTTATCCACAGGCATACAGTGCGGCAAATACTAGCCGCCCGCTGCGCCGTTGACCAGCTCAAGAAGGCATTTTTTACGTCTATTTGTTCTTACGCTATAAGGAACTTGAGCGCAGCAACTCGGGTAATTCCAAGCGACGATGGTTCCAGCCGTTCGGCGGGCAGGAAGGCATCGCTCGGCGCAGAGCCGAGCGATGCCGAAAATTGCGCGCCCGGCAGGGCGCGTGACTTGGAGGTGAAAGTCCAGGGTGTGTGGAGCTACGTTGAAAAGATCGTGCTGGTCCACAACGCCGCCACCGCGCTGCGGAGGCGCCAGCTACTTTCGCCGGCCGGAGATGATTGCGCGGATCAAAGGCGGCGCGGCGCGCCCTTGATCGCCGGTTTCTGGTCAGTTGCGGTTCTTGAATGGCGGCTTGCCAACGACCTCCCGGATATTGGCGGCGTCCGGAAAAGTGGCGGCGATCGCCTCGTTCATCTCCGCCACCAGCTGCTTGAACTCGGCCTGGCGTTGCGGGCCGCCGTCGTCGATCTTCCATGCCTCGGCCAGCGCCTTCAGGTACTCCTTGATCAGGCCGTGGTGGGTGCATGGCGTGTTGATCAGCAGCCCGCGCGCGATGTTCATCGCGCGCAGCACCAGCCGGCGTTCGTGATCGGTCATGATTTTGACTCCCTCAACTAAACAGCGGTAACAGGCTCCGGTCCGAACCCTGAGCTTTAGAACTTCCTGGGCGCTGTAGCTTGCCGATCCGCAAGGGGTTCGTCCGCGACCGAGTCGCGGTGGTTGCTTCGGGTCAGAGCGCGATCCCGAGGCTTTCCTTGAACGCCGCCCGCCCGCGGTCGGTCAGGCGCGCCGCCCGGCTCTGGCGCACGGGCGCGAGCCATTCCCTTGCAAATGATCGCTCGGCCAAAGCGCCGCCCAGCGCCCCTGCCAGATGATAGCGGTAGCGCGTTCAGATGAAAATGTTTACCTGCTCGAAGGCGGCTACTGTAACAAGGCGGGCGATCTCATCCATTTTCCCGGCGATTACGTGCTCAATCCGCAAGCGCATCCGCACGGGTTCTTCGCAGCGGTGGAGACGAAGGTTCTGGTGATCTGCCGCAGCGAACCGGACGAAATCCGCGAGTTTGGCCTCGTTGATCCGATCCGGCCGGAGAAGGCGCGCAGCGAGCAGTAATCTCGCGCGCGCCTTTCCGCCCCCGCCGCGCTATCGCACGGCGGGCCCTGCGCGCAGAGCTTGCACATAATAACGGGGGCGGCCGGATTGACGGCCGCCCCCGTCCCGCGTGCTTGCGTGCGGTTCAATCTTGAGCCTTTCCGTTCAGCACGTAATCGCATGCGCGCTGCGCTTGGGCGGCGGCGTGGACGAGGAACTTGCGGTCATCGCGGAGTTTCTGGCGGAGCCATCCCGCGATGTAGGCGGCGGAATTATCGATCGTGCGGTTCGCGATGCCGGTCACTCCGCACAGATAGGCCGCCGCCATTTCCGCGATGCACTCTTCGAGGCTGTAGGTCGCCGAGCCGAACGGCGCGGCTTCTTTGATCGAGTCGCGGTTGAGCCGCTTCGGGTGGCCGGTCGCGTGGCCGCCGCACTCGTGCCATAGGGTTGCCCAATACTCCTCGGCGCTCTCGAATAAACTCTGCGGCGGCATCGTTACCCGGTCGGTCGTCGGCGAATAGAAAGCCTTGTCGCCGGCGTGGACGATCTCGGGCGGGTTTGGCATGCCGGCAAGAAGCTTCTCGCAAGCCTCGATCGGCTCAAGCTGCCTTTGCTCGGGAAGCGCGAGCCTTTCGGTGACTTCGCCGGGAAGCTCGCACTGCTCCGAGTTGAAAACTGAATAGTAGCGCAAAACAAACCGCCGGCTGCCTTGCTCTTCCCTGGGTTCGTGCTGCGGCTCCTGCTCGTCGCCGTTGGACTTGACTTCGACGCCATCGACGTAAATCCGCCAGAAGACCACGGGGGTTGCCTTCTCACCTTTACGCACCTGGCCGCCAAGCTCATTGATCTGCCGGATGGTCGCCCAGTACGGCGAAACGCAACCCTGTGCGGCCAGCAGCCACACGTTGATCCCTCTATATGACTTCTTCGATACGAGGTTGCGCGGCGCTCCGATGCTGCGCCATGGTTTGTGCCACGCAATCGTGCCCTGTTCGAGCTTCTCGATAATCCGCTCCGTGATTATGCTGTAAACGTCCATGTCCGTAATCTCCGATTGTGAATTGGTGGATTGCGGGAGAACCGCTTGCGCGGCTCTCCCTGGGTGGGTTGGCTAGAAGGGGATGTCGTCGGATGCTTCCGCCTTGGGTGCGTTGCCGCTTGCCCGGTTCCCGAGCAGGCGGAGTTGCCGCGCCACGATTTCGGTCCGGTAGCGCTTGCCCGATCCGTCCTTGGCTTCGTACTGGCGGGTAGTAAGCCGGCCTTCGACGTAAACCTGACGGCCTTTGCTGAGGAACCGCTCGCAGGTATCGGCCAGCGCTCCGAACGCGACGATCCGATGCCACTCGGTGCGCGCCTGCTTCGCTCCATCGCGGTCGGTAAACCGCTCCGTGGTCGCCAGCGAGAAATTCGCGACGTTCTGCCCGGACGGCAGCGCACGAATCTTGGGGTTAGCTCCCAGATTGCCGATCACGATCACCTTGTTGATTGCCATTGTCGTTACCTCCATCTCCTTGTTTTGTTTCGCCCGCTTCCGCATATGCGGCAGGGCGTGCTGCGCTTTGCTTTCATCACCGCGCAATTTTTTTCCGCGCGGGCCTTGTATCTGAAGAAAGGCTTAAAGTGAGCATCTTTCCCCTCGGCCTCTCACCCGAAATGGAGGCCGAGGGGAAAGATGCGGGG
>DATKSQ010000135.1:0-14296 GCA_035531615.1 Binataceae bacterium (SeqCode) | reverse complement strand
TCCGCCGATATGTAGCTGAACATCGAAGACTGCTGCCGGTCCGCTCCACGCATCCCCACTCCTCCTCAACTCCACTACCGCCGACTGCCTATTCTACAGCATAGTCCAGTGAAAAACGATCTTTTTTCAGCATCCTGCTAGGGCGCGGACGGCCTGTAGCCGAGCGAGGAATGCGTTTGGGTGTTTTAGTGGTCTCGCCAGTGTTCGATGACGGCCTTACAAACATCCACAGCACAAATTTGAAACTCCAGTTGTTTCGAGGAGACTTGTTAGTCGGCAAATGAGTAGTGACACGCAATTTCCCATAGTGCGGTCGATTGGCCGCGCGCTACCGCAAGATAGTTACCCCCAGGAAGTCATTTCCGCCGCCCTCTGGAATGAATGGGCCGGCGTCGAAGACAGCAAGAGTCGTTTTGAAAAGATCCATCGCGCTACCGGCGTGCGCCGCCAGACCAATCGCGCGCTCCTCGCGGGCCTCGCGCTAGCTATTGCGTTCGTGTTCGGCTACTGCGTGCCGGCCGACGCGACCCAAGCGCGAGTCGGCATCCTCGAACTTGATCCGTCGAAGACCATGGTCGAGTTCAAACTCGAGGGTTCATTGCATACCACGCATGGGACGTTTCGATTGAAGCGCGGCACTATAAAGGCGAATGAGGCTACGGGCGATACCCAAGGTGAAATCGTTATCGACGCCGCCAGCGGGAAGAGTGGCGACTTTCTGCGCGACAACGAGATGCGCGATAGCGTACTCGAAGCGGCAGCGTGGCCGGAAATAACTTTCGACCCGCGACACGTCGATGGGCAGCTCGATGCCCACGGCGACTTCCATGCCAAGCTCCACGGCGTGCTGACACTTCATGGTGCCCAGCACGATGTGGTTGTCGAGGCCCAAGGGCGGCTGGACGGTGACCGTCTCATCGCGACCGGTCACCTTTCGATTCCCTACGTCAAATGGGGTCTGAAAGATCCGAGCATCTTATTCCTGACCGTGGCCAAGAAAGTTGAAATCGATATCACTACTGCGGGCCACGTCACATGGATGAACAGTGAACGCGTGGGAACGTCGCCGCACGAGTAGCATATGCTGGACCTCGTAAACCTGGGTGCCGCGCGCGGTACCGCCTTTCCGATATTATGAAATGAAGTGCGGCCGTGGAGTGACTTCGCCGAGGTCTATGTCGACACCAAAGGCGAGGGTGTTGCCACGCCCGTGTCGGATCGATGGGTCGCGGTCAATTTCGTCTGGGAAGATGGCGCCATCGAGCGGCCCACGCTGCCGTTGCTCGCGAACCTCTTTCCCGCACTTAAGGCGCGCCTGGCGGGTGCACCAGCGACTTCGTCGATAAATGGCGCCGGCCCCATGCGCTGAATTCAGCGCGGGATTGTCCTCCTCCCCGCGGCCCCGTTTCTGCTAGCCTTGCGCGCGGGAGCGGAGACGATGAACGAATTCAAGCATCACTATGCGAACCTCAAAGGCGTGCGAATCCACTATGTGACGATGGGGCGGGGTGTGCCGATGGTTCTGCTGCACGGATGGCCGCAAACCTGGTTCGAGTGGCGCCGCTTGATGCCGCTGCTGGCGGACAAGTACGCGATGGTTGCGCCGGACCTGCGCGGGCTCGGCGATTCGTCGCGCCCATCGTCGGGCTACGACAAGCGCACTGTGGCGAACGACGTGTGGGGGTTGATGCGCAATCATCTTGGCCACGAGCACTTTATCGCGGTCGGGCACGATTGGGGCGCGCCGACCGCGTTTCGCCTTGCCGCCGATCATCCGGGTGAGGTCACGCATCTGGTAATGCTCGACGTGCCGGTGCCCGGCGATCGTCCCGCGGGCGCTGGCGGCGGAATGGATCCGCGCGGCGCGCCAAGGTGGCATCACCTGTTCCATCAGATCCCCGATCTGCCGGAGGCGCTGACGGCAGGCCGCGAGCGAATCTATCTGGAATTTTTCTTCATGAATGGAATCGATCAGGCGGGCACCTTCAGTGACGCCGATATCGCCGAATACGTTCGCACCTATTCGCAGCCGGGCGCGATGCGCGCGGGATTCAATCTCTACCGTGCGCTCGGGCGCGATATCGAAGACAATCGCGCGACTCTCGCGGGCGGGTTCAAGTTGCCGATGCCCACGCTCGGGTTAGGCGGCGGCGGTCCGCGCGGCCGCGGGGACCTGGTCGTCGAGTCGCTGCGGCGTGTCGCAAAGAGCGCGAGCGGCGGCTCGATCCCGGATTGCGGTCATTTCATTCCGGAAGAGAAGCCGCAGGAGCTGGCCGCGCGGCTGCGCGCGTTTCTGGACCGATGAGTGCGCGGCAGAATCCACAGGTACGGTATTCACGATGAATAAACCCGCCAGCACTCGCGCGCGAGGCGCGTGGCGAAGTGCCCTGGTTCGCGGGCGGTTCACCGTCCTGCTCGTGTTGCTGGCCGGGCTGGTCGGCGTGGTCCCATTCTTTGAAGGACACGAAAACGCTCTCGCCCTGGTGCACGTGACTCTAACGGCGGTATTGCTCGCGGCGCTTTATGCGAGCACGCGGCGCCGGCGCGATCTGATCATCGCCGCCGCGTTGATGCTTCCGGGGCTGACGGGTCGATGGCTATCGGACCACGGTCTGAGCGCTGAGCTTCAGGTTGGCGCCGCGCTGTTCACGATCGCCTTTCTCGGCTTCGTAACCGCTGGTGTCATGAAACAGGTGTTGCATCCGGGCCGCGTTACCTACGATACGATCAGCGGCGCGCTCTGCGCCTACTTTTTGATTGGAGTGATGTGGGCGTTCGCGTATTTGGCGGTGGAATTGTGGTGGCCGGGCGCCTTTACGCTCACCGGCAACGTCGCACTGGCAAGCCTCGCGAAAACCCACGAAGAACTTCAACGGCTCATTTACTATAGCTTCGTAACGCTGACGACCCTGGGCTACGGCGACGTTATCCCGTCCAACGGTCCCGCCCGCGCGGTCTCCGCGCTCGAGGCGATTGTCGGTCAGATGTACGTCGCAATCCTGGTCGCGCGGCTGGTCGCGCTGCACATCCTGCATTCCGAACGGGAACGAACCCCCGATTGAGCAGCGACTCGCGCCAGCGCTACTTGATTGCGCGCCGGGCGAAGCCTTTGCGCCGCCGCCGCCGGGTTTTTGAGGCTTCTTTTTCCCGATTCTCAAACAGATCGATAAGCGCCTGCTGGCAGTTGATCGCGGGATTATCGGGCGCGAGCCGAACGTAGCTGCCATCCGCGCGCATCTCCCACGCCGCGTGATTGGGTGCGAGCTGCAAGTCCAGCACGGTGCGGAGTTCCTTGCGCAGCGCGGGGTCCTCGACGGGCGCCACCACTTCGACGCGGCTCTCGAGGTTGCGCTTCATGCAATCGGCCGATCCGATCAGATATTCCTCGGCTCCGCCGTTGCGGAAATAATAAATCCGCCCGTGCTCGAGGAACCGCCCGACGATACTGACCACCCGCACGGTCTCCGACAGTCCCGCAATCCCGGGGCGCAGCCGGCAGGTATCGCGCACGATGAGATCGACCTTGACCCCCGCGCGCGCGGCGCGGTAAAGCGCGCGCGTGATGTCGGCGTCCTCGAGCGCGTTCATCTTCATCTGGATGAGCCCGGGCGAGGCCGCCGAATGCAACTTGCTCTCGCGTTCGATTCGATCGAGCAGCGCCTTTTTCAGAAAAGTCGGCGCCGGAATGATCTTCTTGAAGATTCGTCCGCCGCGATATCCAGTAGTCAAAAAATTGAAGAGCTGAGTCAGGTCTTCGCCAATGGTGTCGTCGCTGGTCAGCAGGCCGAAATCGGAATAGACCCGCGCGGTTCCGGGATGATAGTTGCCGGTGCCGATATGCGCGTAGCGGCGCAGCCCGTTGTAGTCCTGGCGAACCACCAGAATCACCTTCGAGTGGGTCTTCAGCCCCAGCACTCCGTAGGTGACATGAATTCCATATTCCTCGAGCCGGCTCGCGAACTGGATGTTGGCGGCCTCGTCGAAACGCGCCTTCAATTCGACCACCACCGCGACCTGCTTGCCGTTGCGCGCGGCGTCGCACAGGTAGCCGATGATCTCGGAGTCGGCCGAGGTCCGGTACAGCGTCATCTTAATCGCGCGGACCTTTGGATCGATGCTCGCCTCGCGCAGGAAGCGCCCGACGGAGGTCGAAAACGACTCATACGGGTGCATCAGCAGCACCGCGCCCGCCTCGCGGATGACATGAAAAATGCTCCGCGAGGGCGTCAGGCGCGGATGGTCCACCGGATGATGCGGTGGATCGTGGAGGATTGGATTGTCCACCGCGGTCAATTCCATCAAGTCGCGCAGCGCCAGCATCCCCTCGATCTCGAACACGTCGTCGCGTTCATTGAGCCCGACTTCCGCGGCCAGCATCCCGCGATGCACCGGATTCATGCCCTTGACGATCTCGAGCCGCACCATCGGCGCGAAACGCCGGTCGCGCAACTCGGATTCGATTAGTTCGAGCAGATCGTCGGCCTCGTCCTCGTCGCGCTCGGTATTGGCGTTGCGCGTGACCCGGAAAAACTCGCATGCCTCGACCGTCATCGAGGGAAACAGCAGATCCAGCGTGTGCGCGATCACGTCTTCGAGCAGCACGAAGCGGTTGGCGCCATCGATCCGGAGAAATCGGGCGATTCCGGCTCCGACCGGAATCTTGACCCTGGCCATCGACGTTTCAGACTCGTCCGCACCGCGTAGCGTGACCAGCAGGTTGAGCGAAAGGTTCGACACGAACGGAAACGGATGCGCCGGATCCATCGCGAGCGGCGTCATCAGCGGAAAAATGTTGCGAAAATAAAAATCGCGCATCCAGACCTGCTCGTCGCCCGTGAGCTGATCCCAGCCGAGCACCTCGATGCCGTACTTGCGCAGCTCGCCGAGCAGCGCGGGCAAAACCGCGCGCTGCTGCGCGTCGAAGTCGCGCGCGTTGGCAAGGCATTCGGCAATCTGCTGATGCGGCGTGCGCCCATCCACGGTCTGGTCGTGCATTCCGGCGACCACCTGCTGCTTGAGCCCGCCGATCCGCTTCATAAAAAATTCGTCGAGGTTCGAGGCTGTGATCGCGAGAAACTTGACCCTTTCGAGCAGCGGATTGCGCGCGTCGAGCGCTTCTTCAAGCACCCGGCGATTGAATGCCAGCCAGGTCAGCTCGCGATTGAGGAACAGCTCGGGCGCGCTCAAGTCGGAATCGATGCGGACCACCGCGCTCGCGCCAGGATCGCCGCCGCCAGGCGCCCCCGCCGGCAATTCCCTGGCGGCGTACAATGACGCGGCGCCGTCAGCGTCACTCGCGCGCGGCGATTCGGTCTGAGTGGTTGCCGTCTGATTAGCCATAGGGCGCTCCCGATTGCCTAATTATCCTAGCGCGCCGCACCCGGCTGACGCGACCACCCCGATTCGGCCATTCGCCCTTGCTCGATCTTGCCCGGCTCGCGGTGGCGCGCGCACCAGGAAAATCGCCAGACTCGATCACGATCCGAAGACTGATTCCTGCGTGCTGCTCGACACTCTGGTCACCATCTGGATGCGCGTGGCGTACGGGACTCATCCGGCGCCAGCGTGATAGGTTTGTGCTGGCGCGGCTTTCGCGCTGGTGCGGAGCCTGCTCGGATGACTGATTACCTATACGAAGTGGCGCGGCGGCTGATCGCTTTTGACACCGTCAGCGCCCATAGCGATATCGCGGCGATCGAGTATCTGGCGGCGGAGTTGCGCGCGCAGAAATTCGCGGCCGCGGTGCATCCGGTGGAACTCGGGGGAATCGCGCAGGCCAATCTGGTCGCGTGGGCGGGGCCCGCGCGCGCTGATGGCCTGATCATTTCCGGTCACATCGACACCGTCCCATTCGACGGGCAGCCCGGATGGACGCGCGACGCGCTCAAGTTCGAGGCCGCTGGAGATCGCGTCTTCGGACGCGGCGCCACCGACATGAAAGGCTTCATCGCCGAGTGCCTGGACGCGACCCGGCAATTTGACCTGTCGCGCCTTTTGCGTCCGCTGGTGTTCGTCTTCACCGCGAGCGAAGAGGTCGGATGCCTGGGCGCGCAATCGGTCGGACCCGCGTTGCGCCAGATTCTCGGCACGATTCCGGCGCCGCGGCTCGCGTGGATTGGCGAGCCGACCTCCTGGGCCGTCAGCCACGCGCACAAGAGTATCGTGTTGTTCGATGTGATCGTGCGCGGACGCGGCGGACACAGCGGAGCGCCGGCGGCGGGCGTCAATGCGATCGCGGTGATGGGCCGAGTGATCGACGCGGTCGGCCGTATCCAGGAAGAGCGCCGCGCGCAGCCCAAGGCAGCGTTTCGCGCAATTTTCCCCGATGCGCCCTATGACGTGCTGAACTTCGGCACGATCGCGGGGGGAATGGCGCTCAACATGATCGCCGAGCAATGCGTGCTCCGAATCAGCTACCGCTCGCTTCCCGATGCCGACCCACTCGAGCTTTACCGCGAGGCCGCGCGCCGGCTGCGCGCGCTCGAGCGGTACGACTTCGCCTCGCGCGCTATTCCGGCGTCGATCGAGCTGGGCGCGCCGATGGTGGTGCCGCCGCTCAACTCTCCGCGCGCGACGCCGCTTGAGGCGGCGCTGTTCGAGGCGACCGGCGCGAGCGGCACGGGCGGCGTGCTGTTCGGAACCGACGGGGGATGGTTCGCGCAATCGAATATCACTTCGCTGATCTGCGGCCCCGGCCAGATGGATCAGGCGCACCAGCCCGACGAATTCGTCCTGCGCGATAATTTCGAGCGCGGCCCGTCGATTGTGCGGCGCGTGATCGATCGGATGTGCTGCCGCCCCTGAGCGCGCTCAGCGCTTGCGCCAATCGCCGCTGCTCTCGAAGGCGTGCGCGATCTCGAGCAGCGCCGCGTCCTCGAAATGGCGCCCGATAAGCATCATCCCGACCGGCAGCCCTGCCGACATCGCGCACGGCACGCTCAGTCCCGGATGGCCGGTCAAGTCGAACGGCGCGGTGTTGGTGACCATCGAGTACGGCGCCTGCTCGTCCTGGCGATACGCCTTCATCGGCGTCGAGGGCATCACAAGCGCGTCGCAGCGCGCGAGCGCCGCGTCGTATGCGGCGGTCAGCTCGCGGCGCGCATTTTGCGCCTTGGCGTAAAGCAGCCCTCCGAAGCGGCGCGCGGAGAATTCTCCCAGCACGGCCATGAATTTGACCGTCGATGCCTCGCGGCTTGCGCGTTCGCCGTAATGTTCCGCGAAGAACTCGACCAGCGGCTCATTATAGATCCCATTGTGATGCGCGCTCACCAGCCCGGTGCGCATCAGCCGCATCATTCCCTCCGGAAGGATCGCGTAGAGCAGTCCGGTCGCGTCGAGGTGCGCCGGCACCGAGATCTCCTGGACCCGGGCGCCGAGCTTTTCTAGTTCCGCCGCGGCGCTGCGCACCGCATCGCTCACGTCCTTTTCGGCGCCGGGCTGGGTGAAACCCTCGCGCAGGATTCCGAGTCTCCTGCCTTTGACGCCGCGCTCGAGCGTGGCAGTGTACGCGGCCGCCGGCACGTCGCGCAGTTGCCGATGATCGAGCGGATCGCGGCCCGCGATAACCTCGAGCGTCAGCGCGACCTCACGGACGGTTCGCGCCATCGGGCCGACGTGGTCGATCGACGGGTCGATGCTCATCACGCCGGTGTAGGGCACCAGGCCGTAGGTTGGCTTAAGCCCGACGACTCCGCACCACGAGGCCGGGATGCGGATCGAGCCGCCCTGGTCGGTGCCGATCGTGATATCGACCCAGTCGTAATAAAGCGCGGCGCCGGAACCGCATGACGATCCGCCGGAGCAGTGCGTGGGACTGTGCGGATTAAGGGTCGCTCCGTATGCGCTGGTGCGGCCGTCGCCGGAGAGCGCGAAGTCGTCCATGTTGAGTGTGGCGACGATCTCGGCGCCCGCGTCGAGCATCCGCGTCACGATCGTCGCGTCGCGGTCGGGCACGAAGCCTTGCAGAACGTGCGAGCCGCCGCTGGCGGGAATTCCCGCGACGCAGACGCTGTCTTTCACCCCGATTCTTTTGCCCGCGAGCTTGCCCGATGCGGCGCCGGCGACGCGGCATCGCCGGACCACCGCGTTTAGCGGGTCGTCCTTGCGCTCCGTCCGCGCGCCGGGGTCGCGCGTTGGATATTTCGCGGGCGCGGGCCGCGGGGTCGTCGCGAGCACTTTCTCGAAGCCCGGCAGTTGCGCGGTGATAGCTCCGGTGAGCGAGCGCACCTCGGCGGGGGTGAGATCGATCTGATGCGCGAGCGCGAGTTCGCGGATTTCCGCTTCCGTCGGTGGTTTGATTGCCATGTGGGTCGCGATGCTCCTGGTTCTGTTCTACAGAAAATGCGGGATCAGATGCACACGTATATCGCGAATTAGACGCGGGCGTGAGCGCGCCGCGGCGCCGCTGTCGGCGCGCACGGCGCTTGGCGCGGAGCCTCGATTCGGGATAGATTCCGCCCACGGACGCCACACTCGGAGGTCGGATGCGATGAATTCCTGGAATATCGGGGACGTTAAGATCAGCCGCATAATCGAGAGCGAATCGCCGTGGCCGGGCACCTTCATTCTGCCCAACGCGACGCCCGAAAACATGCTCAAGTACGCCGATTGGCTGCAGCCGCATTTCATGGATGCCAAGGGCAAGCTCGTCATGAGCATCCATGCGCTCGTGATCGAATCGAAAGGCAAACGGATCGTCGTCGATACCTGCATCGGCAACGACAAGGTGCGTTCCAATCCGGTCTGGAGCAAGCTCAAGCTGCCGTTTCTGGACAATCTGAAGGCGGTGGGATGCACGCGCGACAACGTTGACCACGTGGTCTGCACGCATCTGCACGTCGATCATGTCGGATGGAACACCACCCTCGAGAACGGCAAATGGGCGCCGACCTTCCGCAACGCCAGCTACATAATCGGCGGCACGGAATGGGATTACTGGTCGCACTTCGACGGTGCCGACATGCGCGACCCGGTCGAGGATTCGGTGCGCCCGGTGGTCGATTCCGGACAGGCGCGGATGGTCGAATCAAACCACAAGATCACCGATGAAGTCTGGCTCGAGCCAACTCCCGGCCACACCCCCGGACATCACAGCGTCAGGATTTCATCCAGGGGAAAAGAAGCGGTGATCACCGGCGACCTGATGCATCATCCGATTCAATGCATGTTCCCCGAATGGGACGACTCGTTCGATTCCGACGGCGCGATGGCCAAGAAGACGCGTCGCGCGTTCTGCGAGCGTTACGCGGATACGGAAGTGCTGGTGTTCGGCACGCACTTCGGCACGCCGTCGGCCGGCAAGATCACCAAGGCGGGCAGTTCGTTCAAGTTCGCGCCGTAACCCGTGCGGATAAACGCGCGCAGGATCGATTGCGTGGTCGATGCGCGCGGCGAAGCCGCCGCGTGCGATCGGCGCGCGGCGGCCGGCGCTATTTCAAGGTCGCCGCGAACAGCGCGGTCAGCTTCTCGAACGCGCGCTCGGCCTGCGGCTGGTTGTAAACGGCGGCGTCCGGGGTGGTCCATCCGTGATAGGCGGCGTCGTAAACTTCGCTCTCGAATTTTCCGCCCCACGCGGCCAGCGCGCGGTCGAGCTTTTCGATCGCGTCGGCCGGCATGCTGCGATCCTGGATCGCGTGGCCAAAGTAGAGCCGCGCCTTTACGCGCGCCAGCACGTGATGCGGGCTTGAGGCCGTGTCGGTGAACAGGCTGCCGCCGTGAAACGACGCCGCGGCCGCGATCTTGGCCGGCCGTTCGGCCGCCGTGCGCATCGCCATCGCGCCGGTGAAACAGTACCCGACCACGCCCAGAGAGCCAGCGCTTACCGATGGGAGCCCGGCAAGAAAATCAACGTAATACCCGGCGTCGCGATTCATCGCGTCGGCATTCAGCGCTCCGGCCAGCTCGCCGAACCGCTTCATGGTCCGCTCTTCGCCCATCGTAGGCGTGAAGTCGAACATCGGCGGGCGTCCGGTCCGGTAGAAAACGTTGGGCAGCAGAACCGTGTAGCCGGTCGTGGCGAGGCGGCGCGCCATCTCGCGATGCGAGGGGCGGATACCGCCGATATCGGTCAAATGAATAACGCCCGGCATGCGGCGTCCGCCTTCGTCGCGAAACAAAATGCCGTCAGCGGTTCCGTCGGCGGTGCGAATCTCGATTGCCTCTTCGATCATGGATGCCTCCGATTAATTTCGCGCCGTCTCACTCGGACGCGTCAGTGAAATTCCTCTGAACAGCGGATCGTTCCGTTCTTCAGACCTGCGAGCATCACTTGGGCGCCGCCGCTGTCGCGGGCGGGACTCAGAGCTATTCTGCCAGCGCGCCGAGTCTGCTAGCGTATATCAAATGCATGAGCGTTTGCACATTTGGCGGCGCGGCCTTCCGGCATTCGCCGCGGCGATCATGATCCTCGCGACTCCACTGGCCGGGCGCGCCAGCGGCGCTGATATCGGCGCGGTGATCGATAACCAGCCGGCAGCCGCAGTGAATATCCAGGTGATCTATGTGAAGGATCTCGCCAAACTGATGGCCGATCCGAACTCGCATGTGCGCATCTACGACGCGAATCCTCCCAGCGTTCGCCGAAGCGAGGGGATGATCCCCGGCGCGCGGCCGTTGACCTCATCGGACAAGTACAACGTGGCCGACGAGCTTCCAACTGCTCGCAGCGCCAAGCTGGTTTTCTACTGCCACAATCCGCAATGAACGGCCTCGGATGACGCCGCCCGGCGGGCGGCGCAAGCTGGCTACACGGACGTGAGCGAAATGCGCGACGGCATCTCCGGATGGCGCGCCGCGGGAAAACCCGTCGAGATGCCTGACGGCAGCGTCGAGAGTTCGGCGGCCGGCGCTTCCGGCTCCTGAGCGCGCCGCGCAAATTTCCTCCCGCTAATTTTTCTCCGCGCCACGATCGCATATAGTCGCGCCGTGCCTATCGATTCGCCGCCGGCCGGCCCCGCGCCCGATACGTCCGCGACCTCGCCGCGTGAGCTGACGATCCGGGCCGTCGTGCTCGGGGTGATGCTCGCGCTGATTCTGGGCGCGGCTAACGCGTACCTTGGGATGTACGCGGGGATGACGGTCTCGGCGAGCATCCCGGCCGCGGTCATCTCGATGGCGATCCTGCGCGTGCTGGGCGGCGCGACGATCGTCGAAAACAATGTGGTGCAGACGATTGCCTCGGCGGGAGAGGCCGTCGCGGCCGGCGCGATTTTCACTTTTCCCGCGATCGTGATCCTGGGTATTCACGGCCCGCTGCCCTACCTTGAAGTCACCGCGCTATGCGCCGCCGGCGGCACGATGGGCGCGCTGCTGGTCGTGTTCCTGCGCCGCGCTTATATCGTCGATGAGCGGCTGCCGTTTCCCGAAGGCGTCGCCTGCGCTGAAGTGCTGCGATCCGGCGACAAAGCGGTGAGCGCCGCGCCGCTCGCGTGGGGCGGAATTCTGGCTGCGCTGCTCAAGGCTTCGCAGGACATTCTCGGCCTGATTCCGGCGGCGCTCTCGGGCGCGCGATGGATCGGCGGCGCGGCGATTTCCGGCTCGGTGGATATTTCGGCGGCGCTCGTCGGCGTCGGCTATATCGTCGGCCCGCGCATCGCGATGCTGGTCTTCGCCGGTGGCGCGTTCGCGTGGATGATCGCGATCCCGTTCCTGATGCTCATTCATCCGGGCTCCCCGCACTCGTCCGATGCGGCCTCCGCCGCCGCGCAGCTATGGAGCGGGCAGGTGCGCTACCTGGGCGTGGGCGCGATGCTGACCGGGGGAGTCGTGACGCTATGGCGGCTGCGGACGCGAATCGGGGCGGCGCTCGCCGACAGCGTCAGGGTGCTGCGCGTGCGCGGCGGCGTTGCTCGCGCTCGCGAGGACACGGATCTTTCGGCGCGCGCGGTGATGGCCGCGATGGGGCTGGTGGTTGTGGTGATCTTCGCGCTGTGCCTGATGCTCTCGGGACGCGTGTGGCTCAGCGTGTCGCTCGCGATCGTACTGGCGCTGATCGGATTTTTCGCGACCGCCGTGGCGGGCTACCTGACCGGGATAGTCGGCGCGTCGAATAACCCGGTCTCGGGCGTGACGGTGATCGTGCTGCTCGGAATCGCGATGTATCTGCGCGCGGCGGGAGTCGAGGGCGCCAGCGCCGGCCCGCGCCTGGCGATTCTGGCGGGCGCTGTGGTCTGCACGGCGGCGGCGATGGCGGGTGATTCGCTGCACGATCTGGCGACGGGATATCACGTCGGCGCGACGCCGCGCGCGCTCGAAATCGCGGTGCTGATCGGCGCGCTTGCGGCTTCGTTCGTGATGGCGCCGATTCTGAATCTGCTGATCGGCGCCTACGGAATCGCCGGCACGGCGACCGCGCGCGCGGGAGCGCTGGCGGCGCCGCAGGCGTTCCTGATGGCGAAAGTCGCGCAGGGCGTATTCAACGGAGGGCTGCCGTGGGGAACCATCGCGATCGGCGCCGCACTCGCCGCGCTTTTGGCCGCGAGCGACGCGGCGCTGGAAGCCGCGGGCGCATCGTGGCGCACGCCGATCATGCCGGTCGCCATCGGGCTCTACCTGCCGCTCGGGCTATCGGTCGCGATTGCGGCGGGCGCGCTCGTGCGCGCGCGTTTCGGTCATAAAGAAGGCGCAAGCGGTGGCGCGGGATTGCTGTTCGCCGCCGGGATGATCGCCGGCGAGGCGCTGATGGGCGTCGCAGCGGGCGCGATCGTGACGGCGGGCGTCAGGCTGCCATTGTGGTGAAGCGGAATCATCCGCGCGTTGACAGGATGTCGCGGCAGTTGAACAATCTGGCCGATCGAAAAACCGCCGAGCGCAGGGAGTTGCTATGACCATTCTGAGAAGACAGGGCAGGGCATTAGTCGTAGCGGTAGTGATGATGGCGGTCGCCGGATGCGCGAGTAACGCGGGATGGAGCTACCAGCCTAACCCGCCACAGTTAACCGCGACCCATGTGCCGCTGACTTTAGCCGTCGAGCACTTCAAGGACCAAAGAGGAACGCAAAACTCCAGGTACTTTTGGGTCTGTATAATCCCGTTGGTGCCGTATTGCTCCTCGAGCTATCAACGCCCCGACACCGCCAATGGATTTTTGACGGAGGCCGCGTACAACTTCCGGCCCTCGGCTGATTTGGCCAATGCCGCTGCCCTCGAAATCAAGCAAGACGATATTTTCCACGAAGTCTTTGTCACCGACCGCGACATGGATCCAAGCGCGCAACTGATCCTGCGCGGCACGATTATCAATACCAACTGGGACGGCTCCGAGTACACCTATCTGCTCGGACCGTATGGGGCGCTGCCGTGGCTTTTTGGAGCCCCAATCGGTACGGCGGAAAATACTCTGAACCTGCGGCTCGAATTACTTCAGCAGTCCAACGGGGCGGTTCTCTGGACTGACGAGATCAATCAGAACTACTCCAAGACCGAAGGCATCTATTACAATTTCGCGATGGATTTCGGCTATCCCGAGATGTTCCGCGACGGGATGCGGCAGGCGGTCACATCGCTCGAGCAATATGTAGCGAGTCAGCCGCTGAGCTTCTGGCAGGCGATGAAACCAGCCGCGCCATCCGCCAATCCAACCAAGTGAGTATGTCGTCGATCAAACCTGCGGCCGTGCGCGCGCCGAGCGCGTGAACGTGGTCAACGTCCGGGAATAGGCAATTCGCGGCGTGGCCTCGACTTGCTCCGCGCGCGCTACTTGCGCAGTTTTCGCAATTGGCGCGCCGTCAGCATCCATCGCAACTGCGCGCTGCCGCGATCGGGACGCGCGGGAACCGCGAGGGAAATGAGCCCGCCCTTCTTCAGGCTGATATTCACGGCGCCGGGCGCCGCGGTTAACAGTATCGAAGCGATCGCGCTCAGTTGCGGTTCGTGCCCGACAATCATCACGTGGCGATGCTTGGCGAAGGCGCGCAGCGCCGTGATCGCCTCTTGCGGCGCGACTCCGGTGGCCAGGGCGGGAAGCACCTGCGGCGGCGGATCGTTGGCGTAGGCGGCGGCGACGATCTCCGCGGTTTCGGTGGCGCGGGCCAGAGGGCTGGTCAGAATCACGTTGAACTTGAGTCCGAGCGCGCGCATTCGTTCGGCTCCGTCGCGCAGCTTCTCGCGTCCGCGCGCGGTCAGCTTGCGCGCGCCATCGTCGCCGCCGGGCGCGGCCTCTTCGGCGATTCCGTGTCTCAGAATGTACAATTTCATTTTGTGGTTTCCGTCGCGGTCTCCGCGGAGGTTGTGTTGGCGTGATGCGCGCCATGTCCGTGGCGGCGGGTTTCGTCAATCGCGGCTCGCATGATCTCGCCGC
>DATKSQ010000134.1:0-22117 GCA_035531615.1 Binataceae bacterium (SeqCode) | reverse complement strand
GCCGCTGGTCCGCGCCGGCGTCAAGTTCATCGACGGAGTTCACCAGGATCGACCCTACAGCATTACTCACTCAACCGATAATCAACCCAGGGAAGCCGCCTGATCATGCCAGGCCGATCCACAACATTTGACAATTACTCGGGCGGTCCTGCTTTTGGGCGGAGACAAGACCGGAGACAACCGCTTCTACAAAACATTTATCACGCGCGCCGAGCGGATATTGGCCGAGTACTTGGCGGGCTTCGAAGAGCAGGAGAAATGAACATGAATACCAAGCCATGGCGAGAGATCAGGGCGCGGAAGTTTTCGCCGAGCAAGCTCAAGAAGATCGATCGCGCCGTCGAGCACGAGCTGCTCGAAATGGATCTGAAGGAACTGCGTGAGGCCGCGGGCAAGACGCAAGCGGAAATGGCGGTGGCACTCAAGAAGGCGCAGTCGGAGATATCTCGGCTTGAAAGCCGCTTGGATTACCGGCTCTCCACTCTGCAGCGGTATGTGACGGCTCTCGGTGGCGAACTCGAAGTCGTCGCGAGTTTCGGCAATCGCCGAGTGCGATTGCGTGCGGCGTAATCCCGCGCGCCCTCGATCTGGTATGCGGCGCTGCGGTGCCCCACAGAAATTCCTCGGGAAATTTCATCGACGCCGTATGCCGCTTGTTAGCATACGGCAGGTGCCGCGCGCGATGTGTGCCGGCGCGCCTGTCATAAACATTGGAAATGTCCGGGGCATAAACATCTAGAGATGTCCGCTGGGAGGAGTAGAGCCGCGCAGGCGTGGCGGGACAGACTCAAAGCAAGTCTGTTCCGACAACTGTACGTGGAGCTTGGCATTCCGCCGGGCAAGTCGCACCGCTCTCGATTTGTTGAATCGATCGAAACATTCGGCAAACTTCAGAACGCGCGAAGGTATTCTTCTTGAAGCGGCGCCGGGGCAGCTATCCACATCTTGCTGACGGGCGGCGCTAAGATCACGTGCCTGTATCGGCGTGGTCAGCGGGTATTACTGTAACTCCCTCAGCATAGAGACGGCTGAAGAGCGCACCCAGTCGAGATCCGCAGATACGAAATCGCCCTGCATGAACGTGCTTGCGACCATCCGGGACTGGGCGTACCGAGTTTATCTCGATTTCCTCGAAAAAGCAGTTGGGCAGCGCGGAGCATTGTTAACGAGCGCCGAAAGTCGGCGCAATCCGGAAAATTGACCGGCTACAGAGATCCCCGCCCCTGCCATCTCCTGCTGCGACGGCGCAATAAAGAGTTTGCCGGCCAAGCTTTCAACGAACAGCCAGGAGCGACATGGTGAGTATGCAGCTATTGCGACGCTTCTTCGCGTAATTTCTGCCGGACCGCGACCTCCTCATCGGTCAGGCGGGCGTCGTAGATCGATCGAGGTTCGATGGTCCTTGCAACGAGCGTTGCGGTGCAAACTACCAACAGCATCGGCAAGATGAAGGATCGGTCGCGGCCAGTCAATTCCACCATCAGAACCACTGTTGAGATTGGGCCTTGTGTAGTTGCTGCCAGGACCGCTCCAGCCCCGAGTATTGCGAACAATCCAGGGGGAACGCCCGGCCAGAGCCATGACCATGCGTGGCCGAGTACGGCGCCCAGCAACGCGCCTACCGTTAGTGAGGGTGTGAACATGCCGCCCGGTGCGCCGCTGCGCATGCACAACACGATGGCGGCGGGCTTCAACAGAAGCAGCGTCAACAGCAGCATCGGCGTTACCTGGTTAGTGAATGCCAACTGGGAGATATCCTTGCCATTGCCGAGCAGTTGCGGGAACCAGATGGACACGCCGCCGAGCAGCCCCAGTCCTAGGAGCGGTGCTGCCAGTCGCTGCCGGCCCTTCGGCCTATTGCGATCGGACCAAGTGATAATGCGAACGTAGCCAACGGAAAGTACTCCGATGATCGGACCCGCCAGCAGCGCCCATACGATACTCGATGCCGAGCTGGAATAAGCTGGAATGATGTAGGTCGGCGCGTCGGGTAGCGCAAGCCATGACACCGCTGTGGCAATCACAGAGGTAATTATGGCGGGCAGCACGAATCGAAGCGCCAGCCTCCCGCGCATCACCTCGAGCGCGAAAAGTGCCCCTCCTAATGGGACCCCATAGGCCGCTCCCATTCCAGCCCCGGAGCCACACGCTACCAAAAGACGGCGTTGCTCGTCGGACAATCGTTCCCGGTCTGAGAAAAAATTGGCGATTACCGCCCCGGCTTGCTTTGGTGCACCCTCGCGACCGAGCGATACGCCCATGGCAACGCCAAGTACCGACAGCACAGCGCTTCCCAGAGTCCGCAAAGCCGGCATCCGTCCCGCATGGAACCAAATGGCTGCCGTCGTATCGATACCATTACCGCTGGACAGTTGCCTGAGGATGATCTGTCCAGCGCCAGTCAGCAGTCCGGCACCGAGTAACACAAGAATGTGCCTCCAAGCTCCGGCGTGCTCGGCGGCCTCCAGTATGTTGGTGCCGGAGCCATTCCACGCAAAGTGTTGCACTACTTCCAGAAGCAGGGTCAGCGCTGCCGCGCCGACGCCTGTGCCGACTCCGGTGAGAATAACCGACAGCCAAAAGCGAGCGGCGCCGGGCCGTTCGAGCGTCGAGGGTATTGCGTCGTCGCTGGGCGTCGACGAAGTTTGGGGCGTGGTCAATGTTATCTCTGCTTTCGTTCTTGATAGCGCCTCTTCTGCGGCGCGTTCGCCTCTGCGTTTCAGCATGATGCAGGCGGCGGTACGCCAGGGTCAAATGGGCGTCGCGCTTGAGCGATAGAGCCAAGCCATAGCGAGTGCCCGGTCCGCAGCGCCGCCGATTCGCTCGGGGCTTTGCTTCTGTGCCAGTTGGCGATAAGTTTGGCGGCGGCGCGGACCGGGGCATGCTCTCCTACCGGAAACGATCAAGGAAGAGGCTCCCGATAAATCTCCGATGCGTGGTAGTTCAGGCTCCTTGGGATGACGGATTGGCTTTCAAACTGGGGTTATCCAGGCATTTTCATATGTCTATTTTTGGGCAACGTGGGGATACCGATACCCGAGAAGTTGGTCTTGCTTGTTGCCGGAGTCCTGGCCGGGCGTAAGGTTCTTGACCTCGCCATCCTGTACGTGCTGGCGATTCTAAGTGTGGTGACGGGGGACTCCTGCGGCTTTTTAGTAGGACGTACGGGTGGAGAGGGGCTATTTGAATGGCTTGCGAGAAACTTCAATTTTATGGGCCGGCGCTACCAACGCTTGCAGACGTTCTTCAAGGCGCACGGCGACAGCGCGGTGTTCTTATCCCGGTTCGTCATGGGCGCGCGCTTTATGGCGGGACCGATGGCGGGCGCAGCAGGAATGCCGTATTGGAGGTTCTTTGGATGGAACCTGTTGGGCGCCAGCGTCTCGTGTTTTATGTTTATCACGCTCGGATACGTTGTCAGCAATCATTTGAACTTGGTTGTCCATCTGGTAAGAGAAGGCGGCTATTGGATAGCGATGGCGGTCTTCCTGGCCGCGGCGGTTACCGGATGGCTATTATGGTGGCGCAAACGTCACCGCCGACAATATCCCGCTTAAGAAATACTACTTGTTAATCAAGACCAATCTCGCCGGCCTCGTATGCAGCCGCTTTGTGAGTATTCATCTGAAATGCTACGTTTCAACCGTCACCCAACTCGGTGTCGTCCTGCCGCAAGGTTCCGATAATTCCATCGTCCAGTGAGCCGCCGTAGCGCAATGCCCCGACTTTCAATCAACTCGGCAGTATCACGAATGCGTTGAGACAGACGTGGACACTCGGCCTCGACGATCACGGCAATTACCGATTGCTGGTGCGAGCGGGGCCTTGTACGATTCCCGCTGACGGACTAGCAATGAGACCATTGTCAAAATACCACCACGCTAGGCACTGGCGCTTCGCCAGCGAGTTTTGTATGCCGCACGAGGTGCGCACGAAAAAGGCGGCGTTGAGGGCGAGGTCGAGCTATGCCGCCGCGCCGTGGCGCGGCTCTATTCCGCGTCGGGAGCGCATTCGGTGTACGAGTCGAGTCCGCTCCAGGCGGCGTTTCGCAATATCAACGTGGGCGCGCAACACGCGAGTATCGATTTCGATTCGTCAGCCGAGATGTACGCGCGCCTCCGTCTCGGTCTGGGCAAGTAGCCGCGCACCAAGGCTGCAGGCCGAGGGCGGACGAGCCGTCCGCCGCCACCGCCGATAGGACCATCCGCGCCTCATCTGATAAGTTCACCACACGCGTGGAGGCCGCCTCGCGTCATTACGATGGCATCCGACGGACAACTCGATCTCACGCTTGCCCCCGCGCCGCGCAA
Organism: Binataceae bacterium (SeqCode); assembly: GCA_035531615.1. GTDB lineage: Bacteria > Desulfobacterota > Binatia > Binatales > Binataceae > JBARDN01. Next base: position 17,807 of record DATKSQ010000134.1, on the reverse strand, counting down.
GGCGCTCAGCGTCTTCGAGTTGGTGCGCCTGATCAGCGGCACGCTCGAGGCGAATCTCGACGAGTTCTGGGTCACCGGAGAAGTCTCGAACGCGCGGATTCCCGTATCGGGGCATCTGTATTTCACCCTCAAGGATGACCGCAGCTCGATTAGCGTCGTGATGTTCAAGGGCGCGTACTCGAGGCTGAAATTCCGGGTTGCCGACGGGATGGCGATCCTGGTGCGCGGGCGCGCAAACCTGTTCGAGGCGCGCGGCCAGTTGCAGGTTATCGCGGCCGCGATCGAGCCGCGCGGCGCGGGCGCGCTGCAACTCGCCTTCGAGCAGCTTAAACAGCGGCTCGCGGCCGAGGGGTTGTTCGATGACGCGCGCAAGCGTGCGCTTCCGTTTCTGCCCCGCGTGATCGGAATCGTGACGGCGCGCTCGGGCGCGGGACTGCGCGATATTCTGCGCGTGCTCGGCGATCGCTATCCGGATCGCCACCTGATTTTTCGTCCCGCGCTGGTGCAGGGCGAATCCGCCGCGAGCGATATCGCGGCGGCGATCGAGGATCTGAATCGCGACGGCCGCGCCGAAGTGCTGATTGTCGGCCGCGGCGGCGGCTCGCTCGAAGACCTGTGGGCGTTTAACGAAGAGGCGGTTGCGCGCGCGATTTTCCGCTCCGCGATTCCGATCATCTCGGCGGTCGGCCACGAGATCGATTATACAATCGCGGATTTCGTGGCCGACGTGCGCGCGCCCACTCCGACCGCCGCCGCACAGATGGTAGTGCCGGCCAAAGCCGAACTAGCTGAGCGCGTCAATGCCTCCGCTGAATCGCTGGCGGTCGCGATGGCGCGCACGCTTGACGGCCTGCGCGAGTCGCTGGACGACTACGCCACGCGCTTGCGTCATCCGGGCGCGATGCTGGCCGCCGCACGCGAGGCTGTGGCGCGGGCGGTCCTGTCGCTGGCGCGCTCGATGCGCGCCCGCGCGCGCGAGAACGAACTTAGCGTCAAGGCGATGGCGGATGCGCTTGGTGCAGCCGCCGCGAAGACAACCGCGGCGCGCCGGGCGCGCTTGGTGGAACTCGCCGCGCGGATGGATTCGCTGTCGCCCCTCAAAGTGCTCGAGCGCGGTTACTCCGTCGTGACCAGCGCCCGCGACCGGCGAGTCGTGGTTGACGCCGAGGCCGCCGCAATCGGCGACGAGCTGGATATCAGGCTGATGAAAGGCAGGCTCAGCGCGCGCGTGATCGCGCGAGGAAATTAGAGCGCGGAGGTCCACGATGGCGGCGAAGACGAAAAAGTTCGAAGACGAGCTCAAGGACCTCGAGACGATCGTTAATCAGATCGACTCCGGCGAGCTTTCGCTCGACGAATCGATCGGCGCATTCGAGCGCGGCGTCGCGCTGGTCAAGTCGCTCAGCCAGAAACTCGACGAGGTCGAGCGCAAGGTCGAGATGCTGACCCGCGATGCCGAGGGCAAACTGGTGACCGCGCCGCTGGCGGACGCCGGCCCCCCGGCCAAGCCGCCCCGCCATAGCGCGGACGACGACGACATTCCGTTCTGAACCGGCGCAAAGTGGGCCGGTCTCTCAATTCATTGCGCTCGACGCCTTTGCTCTGCCGTTCCCGCGCAGTTGGGCAGGCTCAGCGCAGGCTCCGGCAGCAGCGCGAGCAATCCCGCTTTTCGCCGGGTCGCCATCGCGTGACCCGTTACCACCGTGCATACCGATGACACGTGAGCGGCTGGATTCCGCGATGGCGCGGCGCGGACTTGCGCCCAGCCGCGAGATTGCGCAGCGCCTGATCATGGCCGGGCGCGTGCGCGTCAACTCGCAGCCCGCCGCCAAGCCCGATCTCCGCGTCACCGAGGACAGCGAGATCATCGTGCTCGCGGGAGCGCCCGAGTACGCGAGCCGCGGCGCGCACAAGCTGATCGCCGCGCTCGAGCATTTTTCGATCAACGTCGAGGGCCGCCGCGCGCTTGATGTCGGCGCCTCGACCGGCGGCTTCACCGACGTGCTGCTTGCTCGGGGCGCCGCGCACGTGATCGCGCTCGATGTCGGCTATGGCCAGATAATCGAGCGGCTGCGGGTCGATACGCGCGTGACCGTGCTCGATCGCCGCAATATCAGGACCGTCACTCCCGCTGAGCTGCCCTACGCGCCCGATCTCGTGACGATCGACGCGAGCTTCATCTCGCTCAAACTCGTGCTCCCCGCGGCGCTTGCACTTGCAACGCCAAAGGCCGAAGTTATCGCGCTTATCAAGCCGCAGTTCGAGGTCGGCAAGGGAAAAGTCGGCAAGGGCGGAATCGTGCGCGACGCCGCCACGCGGCTCGCGGCGGTCGCGGCGATCGTGGATTTCGCGCGCGGGCTCGGGCTTGCGGTCAGCCCCGCGTTCGAGTCGCCGCTCGCGGGCGCCAAGGGTAACCTCGAGTATCTGGCGCATATGCGCCGCTGACCGGCGCGCCGAGGAGCTATGGCATCGCGCTACGTAATCGGACTCGACATGGGCGGCACCAATATCCGCTGCGCGGCGGTGTCGCCGGCGGGCCGCGTGCTGATGCTGCGCCGGGCGCCGTCGAAAGCGGGTGACCGCGCGCCCGCGGTCGCGTCGAATATCGCCGCGCAGATTCGCGCGCTGATTGAATCCGCGCGCCGCCGCGGCCTCGGCGCGCCGCGTGCGATCGGGGTCGCGGTTCCCGGCCCGCTCGACGTTTATCGCGGGGTCGTGATGACCGCGCCGCACGTTAAGGCGTGGCGCTCGTTCCCGCTGCGCGCGCGCCTGGAAGCCGAACTCGGAATGCGCGTGGCCATCGAAAACGACGCCAATGCGTGGGCACTCGGCGAGTTCTGGTGCGGCGCCGCGCGCGGCCGGCGCGACGTGGTGCTGCTGACGCTCGGCACCGGAGTCGGCGGAGGGTTGATCGTCGGTGGAAAGATCGTCCACGGCCGCAGCGGGATGGCCGGCGAGCTGGGCCACGTGACTGTCGAGCCGGATGGGCTGCAGTGCGACTGCGGCGCGCGCGGCTGCGTCGAGGCGTACGCGTCGTCGTCGGGGATGCGCGCGATGGTGGCGATGCGGCTCCGCGCGCGCGCGCCGATTCCCGCCGAGTACCTCGACGCCGGCGGGAATTTCAGTGTGCGCCGGATGACGGCGCGGGCCCGCGCGCACGACCGGCTCGCGCTCGAAGTTTTCGCCAGCGCCGGTCGCTACCTTGGAATCGCGCTCGCGTCGCTGCTCAACATCTTCAATCCCGATCTGGTGGTGATCGGCGGCGGAGTCGCGGGTGCGTTGCCATATATGCGCAAGGCGATGCACGCCGAGGTCCGCGCCCGCGCCTTCACCGCAATCGCGGCACAGGCGAAAATCGTGCGCGCCGCTCTGGGTCCGATCGGCGGGGTGGTTGGCGCGGCTTACGCCGCGATGAACCCCGTGTGTCGCCAAGATTAAACGGCTCTGAATAGCCTATTTGCTTCCGGGCGGCAATCTAATACCCTGCTAGTCAAGCCCCGGTGGCGCTTAATGCCCGCGCTACGGAAAATCAATCACGCTTCTCAAATCCGCCTCGCAGCGATTTTCTCGCTGGCGTTCGCTCTGCCAGCGCTTGCCCAGACCGGCAATTTTTCCGAGCAGAATATTCCCGCCTCGGGGCCACCGACCGCCGTTCACCCTGCCGTGGCGGCGGCGTCGGGGATTTCCGACGCTTCATCCTCCGCCGCTTCGGATTCCGCGCCCAAGCCCGTGCTGCGCCCGCGCGCGACGCTTCCCTACACCGTCCGCCCCGGCGACACGCTCGGGACGGTCGCACAGATGTTCGGTCTTACGCCCGAGCAACTGGCGCATAGCAACCGGATCAACCCCGATGATGAGTTGATCTCGGGCGACGTGCTCAAGGTTCCAAATCCCTTCGCTGCGCAGGCGAAATCGATGCAGACACAGATCGATTCGTTGAGCGCCGCGGCGCAAGCCGCCGAAGACAAGGCCCAAGCCGCCCAGCGCGATCTAACCGCGATGCAGGAAAAGGCGCAGGAGCTGGGCGAGGACAACCAATCCCTCACCTCGAGCCTGCGCCTGCTGCCATGGTGGAGGGCTACCGCGCTGTCAACTATCGTCGCAGGGGCGCTGATGTTCGGCGCGATGATCGTCACGCTGTTCGAGTGGTGGCGGATGCGGCGGCGCTACGTGATTCTGGCCAATCTGTCTGAGGACCTGAGCCGCCTCGACTACAAGTACAAGGCCATGCTGGCCAAGGCGGAGTTGCGTCTCCAGCAGCTTTACGGACGCCGGCGTGGAGGCCTGACCGAAGGGCAGCCGCGGCCCAAGATGCCCGAGGAGGTCGAGCTCGAGCGCATGGCCGATGAACTCAAGGAGATCCTCGAGCATCATCTCGTCAAGTTTGGCGCGCGCCCGCGCGGCGCGGGCAAGCGCGCTCGATGGCGCGAGATGATCCACGAAGTGGATCCGCAGGTCGAGGCACCCTCGGTGCGCCGCTGATGCCTTAAGCGCGGCTCTTGGCGGAGCAAGGGCGTTTCCGCAATAATTACTCCGATAAGTTCTAGCGCGCCCGCATTTGGTTGTGTGATGCGTTCGCATCGCCGAGCGCCAGTCCGATGAACCCGTAACCTGGAGGAATTTCATGAAACGATTCCTGCTCGCTGGCTTGGGGATGGTCCTGAGCTTTGGTCTCGCGTCGGCCGCGATTGCGGCTGACACCGGCGCCGCGAAATCCGTCACCGGCACCCTCGAGGACAGTTTCTGCTACAGCACGATGGGGGCGCACGGCGCAAGCCACAAGAAGTGTGCGATGGGCTGTGCCAAGGCCGGTATCCCGGTCTCGCTGGTCGAAAAGGGCTCGAAGAAGGTTTTCGTTCTTCTGCCGCCCAAGAACGCCCAGGCGCTTCCCGATGACGTGGTCAGCAAGATGGAAGACACCGTCACCGTGTCCGGCAAGGAATATAGCAAGGGCGGCGTCAATTTCCTGACCGTCGATTCTGTGAAGTAAGCGCTTGCTCGAACGGCTGCTTCCGGGAGCGTCGCATCTACAGAATATCCACCCGATCGTGGTCCATTTCCCGATCGCGTTTCTGTGCGGTGCGGCGCTCCTGTACTTTATCGCCGCGGTCGGCGGCGGCGACTCGCTCAAGTGGGCGGCGCTGTGGATGCTGGTGCTGGGAACCCTGGGCGCCGGGGTCGCGCTCGCCTCGGGATTGCAGGCGGGCGAAGGCGTGATGGTCGCCGCGTCGGTGCGAACCGCGCTGCTCGATCATCACAAGCACTGGATGATCACCGCCACGGTGGTCGCCGGATTGCTGGCGCTGTGGGCGCTCGCCGCGCGTCCGATGCCGGTGCGGTTTCGATGGGCGTTTCTCGCCTCGCTCGCGCTGCTGTGCGCGATCATCGCGCGCGGCGCCGATTACGGCGGCCGGATGGTCTATGACTACAACGCGGGCGGCAACGCCTGCGGCCAGCCGATCGATTTCACCAAGTAGGCTTCGCCTGGCGCGCGAATGGCCGGTGCGCGCGCGCTTTTCGGCGGGCACCGATGCGCGCTATAAACAGGCATAACCGCGGGGTCGCGGCCCGCATCCACGTCGGAGGATCCCTCGATGGCGTACACGGCAATCCTGGTCGATATCAAACAGGGCGTTGCGACGATCACGCTCAACCGTCCCGAGAAACTCAACGCGTATAACCAGGCGATGGGCACGGAACTCAGCGCGGCGTTCGCCGAGCTGGATGCCGATGACGCCGTACGCGTGATCGTGGTGACCGGCGCGGGCCGCGCGTTCTGCGCGGGCGCCGATCTGTCTAGCGCCGGCGGCGACACCTTCAACGCCGACAAGCGCGCCGAGCGCGGCGAGATGCCGCGCCGCCCGGCGGTGCGTCCGTGGAACATGAAGAAGCCGATTATCGCCGCGATCAACGGACCCGCCGTCGGCGTTGGCATCACGCTGCCGATGCAGTGGGATATTCGCGTCGCGGCCGAGAGCGCCCGGATCGGATTCGTGTTCGTCCGGCGCGGAATCATTCCCGAGGCGCTGAGCCTGTGGACCGTCGCGCGGCAGATTGGGCTGGCGAAAACCAATGAGCTGCTCCTGACCGGAAAGATTATCAACGCCAAAGAGGCGCTCGAGTTCGGAATCGTCAGCCACGTATGGCCGGACGCGGAGTTCATGTCCAAGGTCCGCGAGATGGCGCTCGATATCGCCGAGAACACCGCCCCGGTTTCGGTCGCGATGACCAAGCGGCTCACATGGGGACTCCTCGCCGAGGACAGTATCGAGGCGGCGCAGGCTATCGACTCGAACGCGTTCTGGTGGGTCGGCAAGCAGCCCGATTCCCACGAGGGCGTCAGCGCCTTTCTGCAAAAGCGCAAGCCTGCGTGGAAGATGAAGCCGTCGAAGGACTTCCCGGACTTCCTTGCGCCGATCAAATAGCGCGCACGCGCTACGCGATCGACTTGGCCGTGTCCGCCGCCGCGTCGCGCGCGGCCAGCCGCTCGCGCATCGCGCGATGACTCTGGCGGGTGATCGGATAGCGCGCGAAGACGATCGCGCTCAGGACGTAAATCACCGCCGGAGCGACCGCGAATAGCGTGCGCAGATTTTCGGCCGCGGCGGCGGGCATCTCGGCCATCCCGGGCCGGTAGCCGATCCAGCCCATAACCGGCCCGACCATCACCATCGCAATCGCGGTGGCGACTTTTATGCCCATCGAGGTGATTCCGCCGTACGCGCCTTCCTGCCGGCGTCCGGTACGCTCTTCGTCCCATTCGATCACGTCCGCGGCGGCGGACATCTGCGTGACCCAGATTCCGATCGCGGAGAATCCGCTGAACGCCATCAGGACCAGCAGCATGATCGTGTTGCGCGGCGCGAGCAGCATGAACATCAGCGAGCACGCCGCGTTGCACAGCATTGCAACCACATAGGCGGGCTTTTTCTCGAACTGCACGGTGATCCGAAACCAGAACGGATATGAGACCATCGAGCCCGCGAAGTACGCGATAAGCCACCGTGCGGCGGCGTTTTCGTCGTGCACCCAATACTTCGCCAGGAAGCGGATCAGCACGGTCGGGATATTGATCGCCATGATCGCGAGCGTGGTCGCGAGCATCAGGATTACGAACGGGCGGTTGGCGAGCGCGCTGTTCAGCGCCTCGCGCAGGTTGAAGCGCTCGCGGTCGGCGAAGCCGGGGCGCTCGCGCAGGTTGAAGAAGGCGAGCAGCGCGCCGCCCGCGACCACCACTGCGCAGATCGCGCCGGTGATCTGGAAGTCGAGACCCTTGGCGAAAATCCATGCCGCGCCGAACGGCAGCAGCGCGCCGCTGATGTCGCCCGCGGTGCCGCACAGTTGCCGGTAAGTCGAAAGGCGGGTGCGCTCGTCGTAATCGAGCGTCAGCTCGGGCATCAGCGCGCCGTACGCGGTCTCGTAAAATTTCCGCGCCGTCAGTTGCAGGAAGTAGAAGACCAGGAACCACGCGAACAGCCCCGTGGTCAGCGCCGGCGGCGAGAGCAGCAGGTAGTAGCAGATACCCATCGGCACCGCGGTCAGGAAAAACGGCCGCCGGCGCCCCGCCTTGAAACGTGCGCTATCCGAGATATTGCCCACCAGCGGATCGGTCAGCGCGTCGGCGACCAGCGCGATAAAAAAGGCAAGTCCGACAAGCGCTGGAGACATGCCGCGGCGATCGCTATAGAAGTACAGCAGATGCATCGCGGAAAGCGTCGCGCACAGGTTGAGGCCGGTCTGCCCCTGCGCATAGATTAGAAGCGGCCGGAGCCCGACCTTTTCGCTTGAATCTCCGAATTCCACAGGCGCAGAGATTATCCGATCAGTATGTTGATGCAAAATGAACTCGACGCGCCGGCGCGATGGCGCAGATGGATGGCGGCGGTTGCCGCCGTCGTGATGCTTGCGGTTGTCGCGGCGGGCTGCGCTTCCTCTTCCGACAACGATGATGCCGACGCTGTCGACGCCGGTCCCGGCGAACCGCTGGCCGCGCCAACCGCCACCGTCGAGATCACCTATCACAAGAGCGGCGACACTCTGGCGCGCGCCACCGTGACGAAATACTTTGGCGCCGAGATCATCGCCAACGCCTCGGGCAGCGGCGGCCGGGTCGCCTCGGTCGTGCGCTTCGACGGCGGAGTACCGATCTGGGAAATCAAGGCCGACCGCGGCTTCACCGCTGAAGTCTCGACCTTGGGGAGAGCCTATTACGCACCCAAAAACCTCGACTACGGAAAACTCCCTGCACACTTCGAGCAGATGATCCCCGACGAAGGTCCGCCTGAACCGCTCGACCGCGGCTCCTTCTATGTCTTCACGATCGAGCGCGCTTCCGGCTCGATCAGCTATCAAGCCGTCAAGGTCCTCGCCGACGGATCGTTCGAGGCCTACGCGGCGCAGCCCCGCGCGGGCTCGAGTTACGCGATGTGCTGCAACCTCGCGTCGGACTTCACCGAGCCGGTTGTGGTGCCGGAAGAAGTAACTCCGGACGAAGAGTCTCCCGATAATCCGGACAGCTCCAGCCAGCCGCCGCCCGACAGCGGCAATTAACCGGCGCGCGCGCCGGGTTCTCCCGAATCGCAAAGGGGTCGGCGGACATCCGAAGCCGGTTTTTTCGCAGCTCGTCTTCCAGCGCGTGCGGAGATCGTCGCAGGAGTTCCGGTCAGATTTCATTGTGGGCGGTCCCTCACCCGCGCGTCACGTCGATTGCAAAAAAAGGAGCAATCGCCGCGCCGCGCCGCCCTCTCCCAATCCTGATAGGGAGAGGGAGGCGCGCTGCGCGCGCCGGGTGAGGGACCGACAGCAACGACTCTTTGGTCGCTTCCCGTCCGCGTGAGGGAACTGCTCCGCGGCGCCGCGAAGCCCGCTGTTCCAGAAGAAAAAGGACCCTCACCTGGCCTCTCCCTTACAGGGCGAGGGGCGGAATCGCAGGGCGAGAAAATTAGCGCCGCAGCGCCTCGAGCGGGGTGCCGCGCAGGATGTAGTTTGGCTCGCCAAATTCCGGATCGACGCCGCCGGTCGGCTCGAAGCCGAGGCTTTTGTACAGTGCCGCGGCGTTGAGGTTCGCGCGAAAGCAAGTTAGCTGCACTGCGCGGCATCGTGAATAGCGCCGCGCGATCATTTTGATCGCCTCGAGCATCGCGGCGCGTCCGTAGCCTGCGCCCTGATGCGCCGCGTCGATCATGATGTCGTCAATCCAGTAGTCATCGTCACTGGCCGGGTCGCATACCGTCGTCGCATAGCCGATCACTTCGCCGCCCGCGCGGATGAGATGCGGCAGATGCTCGAAGGCGTCGCCGAACTGGCGCACGTAGCATCGTGCGAGCGTCCAGCGTGGGGGAGTGACGAAGCTGGTCTGCTCGGGCCGGAGTTGCATATGAAACAGCTCGCGGTAATTCGCCCGATCGACGGATTCGAGCGCGACTTCGCGAGGAGGCTTCATGATTGTACCTGGATGAAGATCTCGCGCGTTTCGGATTCGCTGAGCTTGCGAACCGACGTGATTCGGTCGGCGAACTCTCTGAGCGACGACATCTCCGCCGACCCGACATCGACCAGCACCCCGAAGATGGAAAATTTAAGCGCTTCCTTGCGCTCCTTCAGATGCGCCAGCCAATCGGGCGCCACCTGCGACTCGCCGTCGGTGATGATCACAATATCGCCGCGCTTGAGCTTACGGTCTTCGAGCAGTGCGACCGCCGCATCGATCGGCGGCTGGAAGTCGGTGCCGCCGCCCGGAAAGTACTCGGCCATCTCGATTACTTTGCCGAGTTCCGGCTGATAGCGATGTTCGCGATTGAGGTCGAGCACTTTAAGACTCGTGTCGCCCGAAGAGAACATCACCGCGCGGAACAGCCGGCGCCGCCGCCGCGCGATATCCATCAGCGTCAGCGCGACAGCCTTTGCCCACAGCTCCTTGTCGCCCTGCATCGAGGAGCTCACGTCGATACATACGATCATCGGCCCTTTGCCCTTCTGCTCGTCTTCGCGCAGCCGGTACTGGAGCAGGTCGCCCTCGACCAGGCGGCGGCGGAAATCGATCGCGAGCACGCGATGGTGCATCGCGGTCAGCTCGGACGGAATCATCCTGCCCAACTCGGCGCCGCGTTCGAGGTCGTAGGTTTCGGCGACTCCGCGTTCGAGCGTATGGTGGCGGATTGCGCGCGCGTCGTACTTCATCCGCCCAACCATCCGCGCCAGCTCGCCGAGCTTTTTGTTGCGCGCGAGATGGCGGCCGAGTTCGAGGCGCTCGCCGGCGTTCATGCGCCCGCCTTGTCCGAACTCGCGGCTGAAATCGCGGCTGTCGTCCGCGGCGCGGTCGATTTCGCCGGCCAGCTCGCCGACCCGCAACTGCATCCGGCGTAGCTCGGTGCGGTCGCCGTTTTTGAGGTCGCTTTCGACCTGGCGCGATTTCTGATTGAGCCGCGCTTCGGAGACCTGCGCCGCGCGGGCGGCCGCTTCGAGTAGCTGCGCGATTTTTTCCTTCGCGTCGGCGCTATCGTCCGGGTCACCGGGATTTTGCGGGTCCTGCGACCGCTCGGCCATCTCCTGAACGGCTTTCAGCGCGTCGGCGCGAGCGGCGAGATCCTGCTCCTGATGCTCGAGGTCCCACAGATCGACCATCTCGCGCCGGTTCAGAAAGCGCTCGCTGCGAATCATTTCGAGCGCACGCTCGGCGAGCACGATCGCGGCGATCGCGGCCTTGTCTTCCTCGAGCAGGGTGCGATGCTTGAGCGCGGCGAAGGCGGGTGAGGGGAGGATCTCATCCAGAATGGCGCGGTTGAGCGCGGCTGCGCGGCGCACGGCGGTGGGCTTATTCCAGACCAGATTGAATTTGAACAGCGCAAGAAAAAAATCCGCCAGCAGCGCATCGAAGTGCGGGACCAGCGCCGACGCCGCCCGGGACAGATCGGCGACCGCCGGCGTGCCGGCCGCAATCTCGCTCCAGGCGCGGCGGTCGTAGCGGTCGCTTTCGATCCAGCCCGCGCCCTGCGGCACATCAGGGACGAAAATCTTTCGCGGCCGAGATACTTTTCGCGCTTTCGCCATCGCTACCCTGTGGAAGATTATCCGACCTGCCGCCCCGATTGCATCCCCGTGGCGCTTGATAACAGCTGCGATGAATGAACAGAATTGGGCGAGGCGTGCGAATTACGGAACTCGATGCCGGTGGAAGCAGAAACCAGACCGCTCTCCGCACGGCGCCAGGCGCTACTGCTGGCGACGGTTCAGGAGTTCATCGCGACCGCCGAGCCGGTGGGCTCGCAGCAGATCGTCGCGCGCCATCCGCTCGGGGTGCGCGCCGCGATGGTGCGCAACCTGATGGCGGAACTCGAAGACGCCGGCTACCTGCATCAGCCCCACACTTCGGCGGGCCGGATCCCGACCGACAAGGCCTATCGCTTTTACGTCGATAATCTTGCCCCGGTCTCGCGGATCGGATTCGAGGACCGCGCGCAGATCGAACTGCACTATTCGACGCGCACCCGCGACCTTGACGACATCATGCGCGACACGCCCAAGTTGCTGGCCCTGCTGACGGGACAGGCCGCGCTGGTGATGGGTCCGCGGCTCGAATCGATGATGCTCGAGCGGGTGAACTTCGTGCGTCTGCGCGAGCGCCAGGTGCTCGCGATGTTCGTCGCGGCGGCGGGACAGATCCAGAACCATATTGTCGATACCGATCGCGACCATTCGCCCGACGAGCTCGAGCGGATGGCGCGGTACCTCAATGAATCGCTGGCGGGACGCACGCTCGATGAAGCGCGGCGCTGGATAGAGGAGCGCCTGCGCGAGGAACGCGCGCTTTACGATCGCTTTGTGCATGACGCGCTGGCGCTGGGCGGCGCCGCGGCCGAGCACGCAATCCGCACGGAGCTATACGTGGACGGCAGCCTGAAGGCGATCGAACAGCCCGAGTTCTCGAATCCGGAGCGGATGCGCGAGCTGCTGCGCGCGCTCGATGACAAGAGCGCGCTTCTGGACCTGCTCGAGAAGAGCCTGGAGCGGCGCGGGCTGACGGTTTCAATCGGATCGGAGAATGACGATATGCGCCTGGCCGGCCTGAGCGTCGTCGCCGCGTCGTACGCCACTGGCGCGACGCCGGTGGGCAGCCTCGCGATCGTGGGTCCGGTGCGGATGGACTATGACCGCGTGATTCCGCTGGTCGAGTACACCGCCCGCGCACTCTCGAAGCTGCTCGAACACTGAACGGACCCGCCACCGCTTATCCCCTTCGCCAATCTCGTTGAGCCTTTCGATAAATGGCGAATCGCGCTTTCGTGAAGCGCGGAAACCCGCAGCCAAAAGGCCGCCGGACCAGCGGCGGTGAATTCGCAACCTTTCCGAGGGTTTACCGAAGGATCGGTCGAGAAAATTTCAGCGTACCGGCTGGCGCCGCGATAAATCGTGCTTACGTTCTACCCGGTATAACTTCGAAAAATGAGCAAACATCACAAGGACGCGGACGGAAATCATCCGCAGCACAATCCTGCCCATCCGGGACATGTTCAGGAACATGATCAGGAACCTCGCGCTGAGCACGAGGACGCCGCCAATAGCGACCCTGCTGGCGGCGGCGGCGTCGCACCCGGCGAGCTTCAGGCCGCGCTCGCCGCGAAGGAGCAGGAACTCGCCGAGCTAAAGGACAAGTACCTGCGCGCCTTGGCCGATGGTGAGAATGCGCGCAAACGGATTCGACAGCAGAGCGAGGAATCGGTGCGCATCCAGCGCGAGGCGATCCTGCGCGAGTTGCTGCCGATTATAGATAACCTCGAACGCGCGGTCAGCGCCGCTCGCGCTCCGGGCAGCGAATCCAAGACGATTATCGACGGAGTCGAGATGGTGCTGCGCTCGACGATGGACCTTCTGCGCGGTCAGGGCGTCACGCCGCTCGAATCGGTCGGGCAGAAGTTCGATCCCGCCCGGCACGAGGCGGTCGATCAAGTCTCGAGCGCGGTGCATGCGCCGAACACCGTGGTCGAGGAGTTCCATCGCGGCTATCAGATTGGCGACCGGGTTCTGCGTACGGCGCGAGTGTCGGTCTCGAAGGGCGCGCGTGGGCAAAGCGATGGCGAAGACGGCGCTTCGGACGTTGAAAACAATTAGGCAGTGGTTAGCTTCTATTCGAGCGAGCGAGAATTTCGGGGACAACAATAAATCATGGCAAAAGTAATCGGCATCGACCTTGGTACGACCAATAGCTGCGTGGCAATCATGGAGGGTGGCGATCCCGTCGTGATCGCCAACTCGGAGGGCAGCCGCACGACTCCTTCGGTGGTGGCATTCACCGATTCGGGCGAGCGGCTGGTCGGACAGATTGCGCGCCGGCAGGCGATCACGAACCCGACCAACACGGTGTCCGCGATCAAGCGCCTGATGGGCCGGCGTTACGACGAAGCCGAAGTCGAGAAGGCCCGCAAGGTTCTTCCCTACTCGGTGGTCAAGAACGACGACGGGGCGGCGTGGGTCGAAATCCGCGGCAAGAAATACAGCCCGCCCGAGATCTCGGCGTTCGTCCTGCAAAAGATGAAACAGACCGCCGAGGATTATCTCGGCGAGAAAGTCACCGAAGCGGTGATCACCGTCCCGGCCTATTTCAACGACAGCCAGCGCCAGGCCACCAAGGACGCCGGGCGGATCGCGGGCTTGAACGTCTTGCGCATCATCAACGAGCCGACCGCGGCGTCGCTGGCGTACGGACTGGACAAGAAGAAGGACGAGAAGATCGCGGTTTTCGATCTTGGCGGGGGCACCTTCGACGTCTCGATTCTCGAACTCGGCGAGGGCGTCTTCGAGGTCAAGGCGACCAACGGCGACACCTTCCTGGGCGGCGAGGATTTCGACCAGCGCATCATCGACTACCTGGCCGACGAGTTCAAAAAGGATCAGGGCCTCGACCTGCGAAAGGATCGGATGGCGTTGCAGCGGCTCAAGGAAGCGGCCGAGAAAGCGAAATGCGAGCTCTCGACCGTGATGGAGACCGACATCAATCTGCCGTTCGTAACCGCGGACCAGTCCGGACCCAAACATCTCAATATCAAGCTCACCCGCGCCAAACTCGAGGCGCTATGCGCCGATTTGCTCGACCGGCTCGACGGTCCGTGCGTGACCGCGCTGCGCGACGCCGCGCTCAAGGCTGGCGAGATCAATGAGATCGTGCTGGTCGGCGGGATGACGCGGATGCCCGCGGTGCAGGATCGGGTCAAGAAGATTTTCGGCAAGGAAGGGCACAAGGGCGTCAACCCCGATGAAGTCGTCGCGATCGGCGCCGCGATTCAGGGCGGCGTGCTTAAGGGCGAAGTCAAGGACGTGCTGCTGCTCGACGTGACTCCGCTGTCGCTCGGAATCGAGACGCTGGGAGGAGTGTTCACCAAGCTTATCGAAAAGAACACGACTATCCCGACGCGCAAGGGGCAGACGTTTTCCACCGCGCAGGACAATCAGACGGCAGTCACGATTCGCGTCTTCCAGGGCGAGCGCGAGATGGCGTCGGACAACAAGCTGCTCGGGCAGTTTGACCTGATCGGAATACCGCCCGCTCCGCGCGGGATGCCGCAAGTCGAGGTCACTTTCGACATCGACGCCAACGGCATCGTCAATGTGCACGCGAAGGATCTCGGCACCAACAAGGAGCAGTCGATCCGCATCACTGCTTCCTCGGGACTCAATGAAGCCGATATCAAGAAGATGGTGCGCGAGGCGGAGGCGCATGCGGCCGACGATCACAAGCGCCGCTTGCAGGCCGAGGCGCGCAACAAGCTCGACAACCTGATCTACTCGACCGAGAAGACCCTCAAGGAGCACGGCGCGCAGCTTGATGAGGCGTCGCGCAAGAGCGTCGAGGACGCGCTCGCCGAGGCGAAAACCAAGCTCGAGTCCGCCGAACCCGACGAGCTTAACGCCGCGGCTGAGAAGCTCTCGACGGCATCGCACAAGCTCGCCGAGGCGATGTACGCCAAGACCCGCGCGCAGCAAGGCGCCGGCGACGGAGCAGGCCCGCAGCCAGGGCAGCATCAGGACGGCGCCGCCGGAGCTGGCGACGGCGCATCGGGCGACGGCGCATCGGGCGGCAAGCCTGAAGACGTGGTTGACGCCGATTTCAAGGAAGTGAAGTAAGATCGATTCCAATTGTCCCCGCGAGCGCGGCCGCTCGACGACCCGCTCGCGGGGCGCAATGGCGTCGGCCTGAGCGATCGTTTAGACTCATCCGTCGATGCCTGCTGCCACCAAACGCGACTATTACGAGGTTCTCTCGGTAAGCCGCGGCGCCTCTGACGAGGAGCTCAAGAAAGCCTATCGCCGGCTCGCGATCCAGTTTCATCCGGATCGCAATCCTGGCAACAAGGAAGCCGAAGAGCGCTTCAAAGAACTCAACGAATCGTACCAGGTGCTCTCCGATCCCGAACGCCGCGCACAATACGATCGCTTCGGGCACGCCGCCTTTCAAAATGCGCAGGGCCAGGGACCGTTCGGCGGCTTCGATTTCACCCAGGGTTTCGAGGAAGTCTTCTCCGACATCTTTGGCGATTTCTTCGGCACCGGACGCGGCCGCGCGCGCTCGCACACCCGGCGGGGCGACGACCTGCGCTACGACCTCGAAGTCGAATTCGAGGAAGCCGCGCGTGGCACCGAGAAAACGGTGCGCTTCCAGCGCCTGACCCGGTGCGACGCGTGCAACGGCTCTCGCGCGCGCGGCGGCGCGGCGGCGGCTACGCAATGTCCGAATTGCCGCGGGTCGGGCCAAGTCCGCACCCAGCAGGGCTTCTTTTCAATTTCGACCACCTGCGGGCAATGCCGTGGCGAGGGGATGATCATCTCGGACCCGTGCCCGAAGTGCCAGGGGCAGGGGCGCATCCGCAAAAGTGAATCGCTGTCGGTCAAAATTCCCGCCGGAGTGGACAACGGCTCGCGCCTTAAGCTGCGCGGCGAGGGCGAGGCCGGTTACGCCAGCGGTCCGGCGGGCGATCTCTACGTCGTGATTCACGTCAAGGAGCACGAGCTATTCGTGCGCCAGGACAACGACGTCGTGATCGAGGTGCCGATCAGCTTTCCGCAGGCCTCGCTCGGATGCGAGATCGACGTGCCCACGCTGGAAGGTAAGGTCAAACTCAAGATTCCGGCCGGCACGCAGTCGGGCAAGGTGCTGCGATTAAAGGGCAAGGGTATCGTCGATCTGCACGGCTACGGACGCGGCGACCAGTTGATTCGCATCGTGGTCGAGACTCCGCACAGCCTGACCGCGCGCCAGCGCGAGCTGCTCGAGGAATTTGCCCAGCTCGACGGCAAGGCGGTCAATCATCCGCTCTCCAAGGGCTTCGTGGATAAGCTCAAGGAGATGTTCGGCTAGGCTCCGCGCGCGATTGTGTCATTGCGAACCGAGTCTGCGAGCGTGCAGAACCCAAGCTTTCTCGCCGCGGCTGCCGGCGCGTGGCGTTGCGCCCGAATGGTCACCCCCGGGGGCTGTGGCTCGAATTGACGGCCCAGAGTTAGTGGTACGCGCGCACTTGCGTGCGAGATTGCACCTTAGGTAACGAGCGCGTCACGCCGCGCCTCCACATGGTTTTTCAGGTGCTTGGCCTGACTCGGCTCACTAGCCGGAAGCACGCGAAAACCTGCCGCCGAACGCATCGGCTCCAGGTACTGCGCGCGCCACGCGGTATCCGACGCGTCGAATCTCAAGCGTTGAACATTCGCCGGAGCGCAACGTTCAGGATCAACAAGGCGACACGCGCGCCCGGTATCCAGCGTGGCTATTACGTATTTAAGCCAGAGTTGTCTGTGCTTAGTGGCTTCTGCTTCCATGAATAGAAGAGTTCCCACAGCATCGGTACCACAAACAAGGTCATGCCGGTGGAAATCGCGAGCCCGCCGATGACGGTGCGGGCCAGCGGCGCGGAGGCTTCGGAACCCGATTCCAGCTTCATCGCGACCGGCGCCAGTCCCGCCAGCGTGGCCAAGGTGGTCATCAGGATTGGCCGCATCCGGATGCGTGCGGCCTCGACCGCGGCTTCGCGCAATTCCATCCCCTGGCGGCGCCGTTCGTTGGCAAAATCTATCAGCAGGATCGCGTTGGAGTGCACGATTCCAATCATTACGATCACGCCCATCAGCGACTCGATATTCACCGTGGTGCGAGTAACCCACAGAATCCAGACTACCCCGATTAGGCCCATCGGAATGGAAAACAGGAAGATGAACGGATCGAGCCATGAACGGCCCTGGGCAACGCCGATGAGATAGACCACAACGATAGCCAGAATAAATCCACCCTTGAAACTGGCGAATGCCTTCTCCATCATCTCGACCGAACCGCGATAGTAAACCTTGATTTGTTGCGGAAGTCGAAGCTGGGAGACTTGACTACGCACCGCCTCCAGGGTTCCGCCGAGGTCGGCGGTGCGCGGCGAGACGAGCACATCGACCGTGCGTTGGATGTTGTAATGGTCGGCTTCGGACGGGAAGTGGGCCGGCTCGATGGTTGCGAGGTTGCGAAGTGGGATTGATTGTTCGTGTCCCCGTCCGGTGAAGCGTGCAATACCGGGAAGAACAGTGCCATCTTCGCTTGCATGCCCCTTGGGATTGAAGTTAAGACGTTCACTGAGTTCATATATCGGAGAGCCCGAGCGGGTGCCGACGGGAATATCCTTGATGGTTTCAAGGGAATTGATTTTGTTTTCGAAGTACTGGGCGGTCAGGTAGTAGTCGTCGCCGGACTTGGGGTCGATCCAGATCGACGGCTTGATCATCTCGTTGTTGTCGAGCGCGGTGATCATGTTGGTAACCACGTCGCGCTCGGTCAGTCCCAT
>DATKSQ010000133.1:0-11833 GCA_035531615.1 Binataceae bacterium (SeqCode) | reverse complement strand
GGAGCGAGCGGACAGACAACCTAAGCACCTAAGAAAGAACACCGATAGAAATGGGCATTAGAACTTACATACGTAAATCACGATCACGATCACGATCACGATCACGATCGCAGGCTCGGAAGAACCTGAAATGCCCGAGGTGCGACGGCCATCAAATGGTAATCATCGAGAATGGCTCGCGCGCGTGTCCTTCCTGCAAGTACTGCGAAGGCGATGACGAACGCCTCGATAACGAACTTTCGGAGTAATCAATTCATGGCTGACGATAACATTCACGTCAAAATCACCGGTAGCAATCGCCCAAGTTCAATCGGTGGCGGTACTCCCTCCTCCTTTGCCTCGGTGACGGGCGCCGCAGGCGGGGGCGATGCGCGCGCCATCATTCGCGCCGATGCTGCGATCGTTACCTCGCAAAATTCGCTAGCCGATGCGATCAAGCAACTGCGCACCGCGATCGCCGCTTCAGCCACTAACTCGGCCGAGCGCGCCGCGCTTGAGAATCGCCGTCGCGCGCTCATGCTTCAGCAGCGATCGTTGTTAAGCGGCGGCGAGAGCGTGATCACCGGATCGGCGGGGGCGGCTGAGCGCCGGAGCATGACCGCGATGATGCCTGGATCGGCGCTGCACCGCGCAGGGCGCTCGCTGCTTGGTGCTACCCGCTCCGCCTGGTCCGGTGACATGGGCGGCACTTTCGGCCACATCGGCAACCTGGCCGGGGGCTTTGGACTACGCTCGATGATCAGCCGCTTCGGCGCCGGCGCATCGGGAGGAGCGGCCGAAGGGGCCATAGCTGGCGCGGCTGGCGTCGAAGGCGTCGAAGCCGCGGGTAGCCTTGCCGCGCTCATCGGCGCTCCCGCCCTGACCGCAGCGGGCATCGGGGTAGGTCTAGCGGGCTTGGGCGGACTCGGCTACGAAGCTTACAAACACCGAGACACGCTCAAGGCGCTGCCCTACGCGCTTCCTACCCTGCTAGCGGCACGTCGCTACGGCCCTGAAGAAGTCGATCGCCAAGGTGAGGCTTATCGCGCGGCCCGGCTTTTTGGTGAGAGCGGACGCAGCATCGTTAGCGCGACTCTGGGCGGCGCTCGGCCTCAGCCCCTCCGAAGCGACTTCAGCTCTCACTTCAGCGCGCGAAACCGCGGGCGCCACGTCGCTATCGAACCGCGGCGCCTATCGCGGGATGCGCTCGGCTACCCTCATGGGCCTTACACCGCAAGAGAGCGCCGCGACGGTGGGCGGCGCCGCACGTCTCGGGGTCGATCCCTCGAAGTGGATCGATATCGTCGAACGGGGTACGACGCGCGCCAACCAAAATGGCCAGCAAAGCGAGATCAACTCAGCACTTCTCATGTACCTGAAGCGGCAATCCGAGATCTCCGCGGTCGATGAAACGGCCGCCCAAAAGACGGTGATGCGCGTAGCCTCGATCCTGGGCGCATCGGGCCTGCCCGCCTTCAAAGGCGCGGGCGCCGTCGCTGGGGTCGCTGCCATCGCCGCGGCGAACCAACCCGGTGACTTGTTTGGCATCGGCACTACTGGCAGCGCGATCACTCTCATGGGCAAGGCTAACATCCTGAGCGCGATCAATGCCGATTCCACGATGAGCAAACTAAGCTCGACGGATAAAATCGCGATGGCCGATCGCATCCTCACGCAAGGCTTCACCGGCCCTAACGCGGGGATGTTTCTAAAATCGGTTGTGGCGCCCGAAATAAAAATGGCGCGCTCGATGGGCCTCTACGGCACCGAGGCAATAGAAAAGCAATTTCACCTGCCACCGGGCGCAAAAACCGACAAGTTGTTATACGGCAAGCTGCTTGACGCCGCCGACGCTGCCAACGTCGATGACTGGAATAAGTACGCACCTGCGAATTTGGGCGCGAAGAAGATCGCCCCCATGACCAGCGCACGCGCCACGCACCTTCACGGCCGCGCACTAACCGCCGAAGCTGCGAGCGGCACTTACGCATCCGCGCAATATCTCGAAGCGGCCGGCCTCTCCAAGCTGCGAGGGTACATCCGCGATCCGGCTACTGCCTCGATCATCGATAAGCTCACCCATGAACTCACGCCCGAAGCGTCCAAGTTGCCCGGTGCGGTACCCACTGCCCGGCCCTCCTATCCGCTCGGACCTGGCGAGCATCCGCTAGGGGGCGCGCCGGTCGCAGGGCCGGGGGCAGTTCAAGTTTTTGCCGATGGCTTCGTCGGGATGATCGCCGCGATCGAAAAGCTGATCGCAGTGGAACAGGGACGCGCCAATAGCGGGAAGCCCGCCTATGAGCCCGAGCCGCCCATGCCCCCGGTGACGGTTCACGGTACCACGCGCTCAACCGCCGCTACCCCGCGCGTAACGCCTGCGCACTGACCACTGATCATGGCGATCACCGTTTACATCCTCTCGCGATCCCCGCGCTCCGCCTGCCGTTGATCCCGCTGGCCCGATCACTGATCGCCCTGTTGTGATTAGCTACGTCGTTCTACGTACTAAAACGCATGCTGGTCCCTCGGTAGATCGTGCGAGAATGATCCTGTGGATCTCGCGCTCAACGGCAATGGCATTGGTTCCCGCGTAAGCAGCGGTGAAACTAACGGCAACGGCAACGGCGATCATGCCATCGGCTCGCTTGATGACCTGATCGAGCATCCCGCCCTAGCGCGGTCTATGACGGCCGCCCAGCTCGCCGCTATCGCCCAACGCCTCGCCGCTCTGCAATCGACGATCGCAGCGCTGCAATTCACGGCCGCCTTGGCCCTCGATTCGATACCTCTTCAGGGCCATGCGGCCGCCGACGATGCGCGCACCACCGTTGCGATCGAAGTCGTGATGCGTGATCTTGGCGTCTCGCGTCGCTGGCTGTTCGCACACGCCGATCGCCCCGGCTATCGCTGGATCGTCCGCATCTCGCGCAAGCGCCTCGCGGTCCTGGAAGCCGGGTATCATCGTTACCTTACCTCGCGTCCTCGCGCCTGATCGCCTGATCGTCCGATCGCCTGACCCTCAACGTTACAACGTTACAACGTTGATCCTATAACCTTCGCCTTATTTCAATAAATCTGTCTTTACCCCTTGACATAAACATCACCAAAGCCTATATTCTGATCATGAAGCCACGAAATTCGCACTCACCCGAAACAGAGGCTACGGCCATGAAGCAAACCACGGTTCGCCTTCCCGCCGCGTTGCTCAAGCGCGCGCAGCACTTCGCGGTTGATGCTGACAACACGGTTCAGGCGTTGATCATCGAAGCGTTGGAAGAGTATCTGAAGACGCACAAGAAGTAGGGCGCAACATCCGCAACACTCGCGAGTCGCACGAGAAGGAATCCGGCGATGACGAACAGTGAAGCTACAAAAGGCAAGCGCGGTTTCGGGCGTGTCTTCCAACCCACTTACAAGGATCGCGCAACCGGCGAGCGCAAACTGATCCCGACGTGGTGGATCCAATACTCGATCCGCGGCAAGCGCATCCGCGAATCAGTCAAATCCACGAATCGCGCGGATGCGGTGCGTTTGCTCAAGACTCGCATCGCGCAAGCGCAAAGCGGCCGTCCCGTTGGCCCGCAAATCGAGCGCACCACTTTCGAGGATCTCGCAACGATCCTTACCGACAATTATCGGGCCAACGGGCGCAAGAGCCTTGCGAGCGTCGAAGATCGGCTCAAGAGCCTTCGCGCGTTTTTCGTTGACTACAAGGCCCGTGACATCACCGCCGATCGCCTTACCGCCTATGTTGCCCAGCGCCAGCAAGCAGGCGCGCAGGCTTCAACGATCAATCGCGAATTGTCCGCACTCAGGCGCGCATTCACGCTCGCCGAGATCGCCGGGAAAGTCGCAAGCTGCCCGCGCTTTCCGATGCTCAAAGAACACAACACGCGCACGGGCTTTTTCGAGCCGCCACAGTTCCAAGCCCTGATCGATGAATTGCCCGCGTACCTTAAGCCAGTCTTTCAGTGCGCCTACATGACCGGATGGCGCGCGCAATCGGAACTTCTTACCCGGCGATGGGAGCACGTCGATTTTGAAGCTGGCTGGCTCGTGCTCGATCCGGGTGAAGCGAAAAACGAGGAAGCGCGCCTGTTCCCGTTAACCCCCGAGTTGCGCGCCGTCCTCGAAAGCCAGCGCGAGCGCGTCAAACAGATCGCCCAATCAACCTGCCGGCCGGTTCCTTGGGTATTCCCGCACGACAACGGTTCGCCGATTAAGGACTGCCGCAAGGCTTTCAACAATGCGTGCGATCGCGCCGGGCTTGTCGGGCGCATCCCGCACGACTTTCGCCGTACCGCTGTTCGCAACCTTGAGCGCGCCGGCGTGCCACGTTCGGCCGCGATGAAACTAACCGGACATAAAACCGAATCCGTTTATCAACGCTATGCGATCGTCGATTCGGGGATGCTCAAGGAAGCGGCCGTCAAGCTCGCCGCTCTCCATGCGGGCGAGAATCGCGCCTATGGCATGACACCCGGTCAGATCGAGCGCCTTGCGGCAAGCGCCATGCTAATCGCCGAAACTACGCCGGTCGCCGCATCGGCCATCGCGTGACCCTCAACGTTACAACGTTACAACGTTGATCCTTGAGAGGCTCGCATGATTTTCAGCCCTGACCGCGCGAACAGCCAAAGTACGGCCAAAGCAGAGCGCGGATCGGCCCTGCGACGGCGCCCACGGCCTAGCACCGGTTTGCAAACTCCACTTGAATTTATTGGGTTACCTGGCGGAGAGGGGGGGATTCGAACCCCCGGAACCACTAGGGCTCACGTGATTTCGAGTCACGCCGGTTCAGCCAGACTCCCGAACCTCTCCGCGAACGGCCAGCATTTATGTTTGCGCCGAAACAGTCAAGGCGCAATCCGGCTCGGCGTGGCTGCCTGCCATTTGAACGGTTCCCGCCACGCCGCCAAATTTGCTAGGCTCAAACTCAATCTACCTGCGCGCTAGAGGTTCCGGCCGATGAGCGAAACATCAGAGCGGATCACAACCACGCTTGAAACCGTCTTTCAGCGTTCCTATGTCTGCGAGGCGCCCGATATGCGCCGCCTCTATGAGAACGCCAAGCGCGATCAGTGGAACGCCGCCCGCGATATCGACTGGACCCGGCCGGTGGATTACGAAGCCGGAATTTTCGCCGATGAACTGATCGACGGTTACGGCACCAGCGCGCTCGCCCGGCTCGATCGCAAACACATGGCGCAGCTCAACCTCGAGTTCTCGTCGTGGCGGCTGTCGCAACTCCTGCACGGCGAGGAAGGCGCGATGCTTGCCTGCAGCCAGTTGGTCGATATGGTTCCCTCCAACGACGCGAAGTTTTTCCAGGCCACCCAGGTGGTCGATGAAGCGCGCCACGCCGAGGTCCTGAGCCGCTACCTGCTCGAAAAGTGTGGCGGCCGCGTCTATCCGATCACCGGCAATATCAAGACCCTGTTCGATTATATCCTTGGACATGGCAAATGGTTCGTTAAGACCGTGGGTCTGCAACTGCTCGCCGAAACCTTCGCGGTGGCGCTGTTCCGGATGCTGGGCGAGACCGCGAAAGATCCGCTGCTGCGCGAAATCTGTAAACGTATCCTGGCCGACGAATCGCGCCACATGGGTTTTTCGGTTTTGAGCCTGCCCGAAGCGATCGCGAGCCTGAACGCCGGCGATATGCGCGAGCTCGAGGAATTCACCCGCGATGCGATTCATCTCGTCCTGAGCGGCCAGTTCCCCGCCGAGGCATATGAAGCGGTCGGCATGAACGCCGCCGAGATCGGCGAGGTCAAACGCGCCCGCAAGCAAGCCGCGAGCGGAAACGACTACACCGTCTTTCGCAAGCTGTTCAAACGCGAGATGCACACCACCGTCGTCTCGAACATGCGCAAGGTCGGGCTGCTCAACGATCGCACTTGCTCGATGCTGCGCGACCTCGGCATCAATCCG
Organism: Binataceae bacterium (SeqCode); assembly: GCA_035531615.1. Taxonomy (GTDB): domain Bacteria; phylum Desulfobacterota; class Binatia; order Binatales; family Binataceae; genus JBARDN01. Next base: position 5,920 of record DATKSQ010000133.1, on the reverse strand, counting down.
AACCTCGCCGCCGTGGCCGCCTGATGGCAATCGCGCCGAATATCAAGTCGCACGCCGGCTGGCGCCAGAGGCTCGGAGATCGGCTCGTAAGTCCCGAGCAGGCCGCCGCCCAGATCAAGTCCGGGGATCGCGTGTGCATGTCGATCGCGCAGGCCACTCCCTTCATGATGTGCGCCGCGGTGTCCGCGCGGTTGATGGAGATCGAGGGTGTGACAGTCAACCACGGCGCCGCGGTTCACGACTGGAACCTGCCCGGGCTGGGCGAGCGGTTCAAACTCCAGTCCTACTATATTTCGCCATACGACCGCGATCTCTACACGCAAGGCTTGGCGGATTTCACGCCCATACAGTATTACCGCGAAGGACACCTGCCGACGGCGCTGGAAAATTTCAATATCTATATCGTGAGCGTCGGCGCGCCGGACGCGGATGGCTACGTCAATTTTGGCGAAGTCAACATCATGTCGAAGTTGCTGGCCCGCAACGCCAAAACCGTGATCGCGGAGATCGATCCGAACTTCATCCGCGTCGGCGGCGATAATCAACTGCATATCTCGGAAATTGACTTTTTCGTCGAACGGACCCTCGAATTGCCGAAACTCGCGCTGCCCGTGCCGTCCGCCGAAGAGGGCAAAGTAATCGACACCGTGTGCGCCACGGTCGCAAGCGAGTTGATCCCCGACCGCGCGAGTATCCAGGTCGGCGTTGGCTCGATGTCCGGCGCGCTGATGCCGCATCTGCGCGGCCATCACGATCTTGGCATGCAGACCGAAATTATTCCGCTGCACACGGCCCAGTTGGTGCGCGATGGCGTGCTGACCGGCAAATACAAGAAGATCTTCCCGGGACTGGTGGTTGGCAGCGGGATCGCGCCGCTCACTCCGCGCGACGAACTCGACTATATCGACGGCAATCCCCGCTTCCAGCTTTACGATTTCAATTTCACCGACGACATCCGGCTCATCGCCCGCGAAGAAGGTTTGATCGCGATCAACAACGCGATGGCGGTGGACCTGACCGGACAGGCCAACAGCGAATCGATCGGCCACCGCATGTACACCGGCACCGGCGGCCAGACCGCGTTCGTGGTCGGCGCGTGCCTGGGCGGCGGCACCACCGTGATTGTCATGCCCTCGAGCTCGATCGTAAACGGCGCGCGCATCTCGCGCATCATGCCCGCGCTGATGCCGGCCAGCGTGGTCACCGCGCCGCGCGGCTTCGTGCATCACGTAGTGACCGAGTATGGAATCGCGACTCTCAAGGGCAAGAGTATCCGCGAGCGCGTCAACGCGATGATCGCGATCGCGCATCCGGACTTCCGCTCCGAACTCCGCGCCGAAGCGAAGCGAATGTACAATTTTTGAGCGCCGCGCGCCGCGGCGTCATTCGCCCACCAGCGGAGGATGCGGCGCGACCTTCAGCAACTGGGCGTGCAGGGCGGTGTTGTCGGCGATCAGCCCTTCGAGTTTCACGTCGCGATTGTTAAAGCCGAGCCTGCGTCCGCGAATGTCGGTAATCGTTCCGCCCGCGATCGCTACCAGCGCCGCGCCCGATGCTATATCCCATTCACTCTTCGGCGAGCGCGTAAACGTCGCGTCGCCCATCCCGGCCGCCACCAGCGCCAGCTTGTAGGCGACGCTGCCGGTGGGGCTCACGATCAGGCGGCCGTGAAAGACCTGCCACTCGCCGCGCGCCGCCTCGCTGCGGCTGGCAAGGACTTTCGCGCGATGCAGCATCCGGGTGCGGCTGACCCGCACCCGGCGCGCATTTAGATGGCATCCGGCGCCGCGCGCGCCCCAGAACATCTCGCGCCGAATGGGATTGTAGGTCACCCCCAGGATCGGATCGCCGTCTTCAACCAGCGCGATCGCCACGCAAAACTCCGGCACCCCGTTGATGAATTCCTTGGTGCCGTCGAGCGGATCGACAATCCATACCCGCCTGCGCGCGAGCCGGTCCGCACTGTCCGCCGTCTCTTCGGAGAGCCATCCGTATTCGGGAAACGGATCGTGCAGCATCCGCTTGAGCATCCGGTCGGCCTCGAGGTCGGCCTGCGTGACGGGATTGTCTTTGCCCTTGGATGCGATTGTGTAGCCGCCGCGCCTGAAATGTCCGCGCAGAATTTCTCCGGCGGCGCGCGCGGCTTTTTTCGCGAGCGCCAGCTCGCGCGACAGATCGCCGCCCCCGCCGCGCGCGATTTTCTTCGCGGCCGCCGGTTGCTTCGCGATTCGCGCGGCGGCATTTCGCGCCCGCGGCGATTGATGCTTCCCGTGCTTCACGACTCACCGCGCTGAAGCCGCCGCTTGCGCACCTTGGCGTAAGCGGCGGCAAGCGTCTCCATCAGCTCGGCGCGCCGCTCATAGAGCCGCCTCGATTTGCGCGCCTTGCGCCGCGCGAGCGCGTAGGCGGTGATGAGCGGCAGCGCGACGGTCGAGTCCACGTAACACACCACCGTATCGGGCAGCTTGTCCGGATCGATCTTGCCCCAGCTCACCGCCTCGGACGGGGTCGCGCCCGAAAGCCCTCCGGTGTCGGGCCGCGCGTCGGTGATTTGCAAAAAATAGTCATGCCCGTTTTCCGCGACCCCCATCACCTCCTGAATCTGCGGCTCGGTCTGGAGCACGAAGTTTTTCGGCGAGCCGCCGCCCAGGATGAACACCGCGCTCTTGCAGCCCATCCGCTTGGCCGCGTAAACGATCGCGGCGGTCTCGTTCACGTCGGTCAACGGATCGAGCCGCAGCCCGTAGCCTTCCATCTCGAGCAGCGCCAGGTTCATCCCGATCGACGAGTCGCCCGGCGACGAGGTGTAGATCGGCAGCGCGTGCTGGTGGGCCGCCGCGAGCAGCGATTTGCGGCCGATCTTCAAAATCCGCTCGCGCTCGGCGACGTAGCGCCCGGCGCGAAAGTGAAATTCGGCGGTGCTCATCGGATGCTGAAATTCGTCGAGCCGCGCGATCTCCCGGAAAAACGCGTCGGTCGAAAGCAACACGCGGTAGTCGAAAAAAATATCGTAGATTCGCACCACGCCCGCTTTGCGCAGCGCCACGTCATCGGTCTCGGCGGAGCCTTGATACATCTTGAGCCCGATTCCAAAATGCGTGTCGTGATAAAGATTCGCCCCGGTCGAGACCATCCAGTCGATGAACCCGTGCTCGATCAGCGGAATCAGGCACGACATCCCGAGTCCCGCGGGCGTCAGCGCGCCGGTCACGCTCATGCCCACGAACACATCCTCTTCGAGCATCTTTTCGGCGAACAGGCGGCACGCGTCGCGCAGCTTGCGCCCGTTGTAAGCCAGGAACGCGCAATCGACCAGATCCGCGGCGCTCATGTCGCCGCGTACCGCTTTGGGACTGATTTCGGCCCCGGCCATGTGCGGCCGCGCGATCTTATTTGCCATCGATTTCTCCGTGTTCACCGGCGTCCGGACTCTCAAGCACGCAAATCCTAGCAGGCCGCCGGGAAACTCCGAAGCGTGAGCGCGCGGACCATCATCACGCCGCGATCCCGTTGCGCCCGTTTGCCGTTGGGCGGGCGCGCATCTACAATCCGCGGCAACGACGCTTGCGCCACCTCGCGGGGAGCCACACATGGCCGTTATCGCAATCAGTCAGCAGATTGGCAGTAGAGGAATCGAACTCGGACGGCTCGCCGCCGCCCGGCTTGGCTTCCGCTTCATCACCGGAGAGGAGATCGTGGCCGAAGCCGGGCGTCGCTATGGCGTCAGCACCGATCAGTTGCTGGTCTTCGACCTGCGCACTCCGCATTTTTGGCAGCGCGGCAAATCCGACAGCCATCGCTACCTGGCTTTCGTGCGCGCGGTGCTGCTGCGCGAGCTGGCCTCCGATCAGATCGTCGCCACCGGGCGGATTCTGGCGCACCAGACCCCCGGCGCCGGATGCGCTCTGCGGGTGCGGGTGACGGCGCCGTTCGCGGCGCGGGTCCGGCAAACCAGCGCGGACGAAAAAATCGATCCGCAGGCCGCCGAAAAATATGTCCGCGACTACGATCGCGAACTGCACGAGCGCGGCCAGACCTTGAGCGGTGTCGATATCGATGATCCCACCCTCTACGACCTGACGATCAACACCGCTGCGCATCCGCTGGAATCGATCGCGGCGCTGCTGGCCGAAGGCGCGCGGATCCTCGATGAGACCGCGGCGCCTGGCGCCCGCGAATCGCTGCGCGACGCCGCTATCGCGGCGCAGGTCCACGCGGCGCTGCTGGCGCATCCGAAAGTCCGCGACGCGCAGATCGCCGTGCGATGCAATTCCGGCGCGGTGAGCCTGGCCGGCCCCGGCCTGGTTGCGCCGTGGGATGCGATGGTCGTCGAGGTCGCGCGCGGAATCGAGGGCGTGACCGCAGTTGAGGTCGCCGCCGAGGAAATGCCGATCCCGCTCACCGAATAGCGGGCGCCATTGCCGCGCGGCGCCGCCGCGGGCGCGGGCCGTTCTTCTGCGCGCGCCATGTCCGTGCTATCGTCGCGCCGCTGAATCAATCGCATGCGCGCACTAATAATTTTTTTCGCCACCGGCGCCTACAGCGGCTACTCTCCGGTCGCACCCGGCACCGCCGGCTCGGTGGTCGGGCTGGCCGTGATGTGGTTCGGCTTCGGACCGCTATGGGCCTATTCGCCCGCGCTCGCGCTTGCGATTTTCGCACTCGCGTTTAGCATCGGATGCTGGATTTCCGGCAAGGCGGAAATTATTTTCGACGAACATGACAGCCCAAAGATCGTGCTCGACGAAGTGCTCGGGATGGTCGCGACGATGTGCGCCAATCCGCTGACGCCGGTCTGGATGCTCGCCGGCTTCGTGGTGTTCCGGATCTTCGATATCGTCAAGCCCTTCCCCGCCGGGCTTATCGATCGAAAACTCGGCGGTGGAAGCGGCGTGATGCTCGACGATCTGGCCGCCGCGATCTATGCCAATATCGTTTTGCAGATCGCATGGCGCCTGCTCTGAACCTTCTGGGTGCGGGGGCGGCGTGAACTGACAAGGAGCTTTCGATGATCAAACGGGCGGTTATACTTTCCACCGGCGATGAAATCACCAGCGGCAAGGTCGTCGATACCAACGCCAACTATCTGTCCGACAAGCTCGCCGAGAATGGAATCGATCTGGTCGCCGTGCTGACCGTGGGCGACGTTCCCGAACGCCTCGAATGGGCCTGGCGCACCGCGATCGCGATGGCTGACGTGGTCATCTCGACGGGCGGGATCGGCCCCACCGTCGATGACCTCACCACCGAAACCATCGCGCGTGTCGCCCGCGTCAAGCTGGTGCGCGATCAGGGGTCGGTCGATCTGATGAGGCGGATGTTCTCGACGATCAATCGCGTGATGCCGGAAAACAATCTCAAGCAAGCCGATTTTCCCGAAGGCGCCGAGATCATTCCGAATCCGCTCGGCACCGCGCCGGGCTTCCGGATGCCGATGAACCACGAGGGGCATCATTGCGAGTTGATCGTGCTGCCCGGCGTGCCGCGCGAGATGAAGCCGATGATGGAAAACTGGGTCGTGCCGTGGCTGCAAAAAAACCGCGGCACCGACTCGGTGTTCGCGGTCCGCATCTTCCAGACCTTCGGGATGAGCGAGTCGGCGCTCGACGAAGCCGTCGCCGGGCTGATCGGGCCGGGCGAAGCGAAAGTTGGCCTGCGCGCGAGCTTTCCGCAAATCTCCCTGCGCCTGACCGTCGAGGGCAAGCCCGCAGAGGCCGAGCGCAAGCTCGAGGAGCTGGCCGGGCGCGTGCGCGGAAAAATTTCGCAGTTCCTGTTCGCCGAGGGCGACGCCTCGATGGAAGAAGTCGTCGGCCGGCTGCTCACCGAAAAAAAACTCAAGCTCGCGATCGCGGAATCGTGCACCGGCGGACTCATCGGCCATCGCCTGACCAATATCCCCGGCAGCTCGAATTATCTGCTC
>DATKSQ010000132.1:0-84009 GCA_035531615.1 Binataceae bacterium (SeqCode) | reverse complement strand
GCGCTTAATGCGCGGGCGCGCCTTCGTATCAAGGCGGATTTCCTCGTTCCGGCAGCAGCCGACCAAGGTTCCTGCGCATTATGCGTTTCTGCTGATTACTGAAGAAGCTCCGCGACGATCGCAAGCTTCTGATCCACGCTGCCGCCCAGGCTCAGCATGCGGCCGATTTCATTCTCAACCGCACCTGCCGGGAGTAGGTTGCGCGCGCCGCCCGAGCTTCCGCTCGGGCGGCGCGCCTGAATGCCCAGCGACAGGAATTACCGCCTATCTCAAGAACGGCGGCAGCATCGAGAAGGCGCCGCGCCACCGGAGAGAACGTGTTGTATATCGTCAGGCGTTCGGCCAAAGAAATCCGTAAGCGCGGCGGACACATCGACCGGGGACAGATCACCCAGACGCCCGCTTAAGGCAGGAGGATATTGTCCGATCGCAGTTTCCGCTTCTGAAACCGGCTGATTTACGCTGGAGTTCGTGAAACCTGGGCGGCCCGGCGGATCAACACATCTGTTTTACGGTCCATGATGTACTTGTCCCGGCGCGCGGCGGATCCGAACGCCCCGCTACGTCACCACCACGACCGCGCCGGCAAGCTCCGCCGCATATGGCCTCTGTGCCCGTGGCAGCGGCCTTGCCATGCTCTCGTCCTCAACCCATGCGCCAAGCCGGAGCGGCTCGAATCAGCGGGGGTGCGGTTATACCGCACGTCACCCGCATCACGCCGAGCTAACCCAGGTAACCTCAAAGCCCATCTGGCGCGCGGCGTCACGCTGGCGATCGTCGGCGGTGATGAACGGCACCCGCAGCCCCGAAAGTTCCTGGAAGACCGCCGCCGCGCCTATGTGCAGCGCGTCCAAGGTACGGATTCCGGCCCCCGCGATCACTGTTTCAGCCCGGCCCAGAACCGCGGCGCTTACTTCCACCAGTTCCCAGTGCTCACGGTCCGCGCGCAGGCGCGCGACTATCGCGCCAAAGCTGCGCTCGCCAAGCTCGCCCGCCGCCTTGCGGCGCGAGAAGACCGACCAAGCCTCCAACGGGGCGATTGCGCACGAAAGCACGCGGTGACGCCGCGCCAGCTCCCGTGCCAGCCTTGAGCCCTCTTCGCGCACGTACCGTTTCACCAGAACGCTGGTGTCGAAGTAGCCCCACGCCGCAGCCACCTTACGAGGACTCACGCTCATCGCGCAGCGTTCGAGTCATCGATGGCCCGCGCAGCGGCCGCGGTTTGAAGTCCGGCATGGGCCGCGGCTTCAGCGCGGCGCGCAGCAGGCCCGCCGCCTCGAGCCGGCGAACCGTGGCCTCCGCCTGACCCGCCGGACGCGCCGGCACGATACGCGCCAGCGGCCTGCCGCGTTCGGTCAGCATCACCTCTTCACCGGCGCGCACCAGCTGCATGATTTTCGAGAAGCGCTGGTTCGCCTCACGCAGTCCCACTTCCATGATCGCACCCGCCCAAAGTAGTTATGTAACTACATGTACCCGGTCCGCGGCGGCAAGGTCAAACCCATGACCGGCCGCGCCGGCTCGCGTAAAGCACAGCAACGAGTTTGGACCCGTGCGGAGGCGGATCTCAGGCGCCGGCGAGCGGCGCAACCGGTTCGCTCGCGCCCGCCTCCGACGAGGCGCCATCACCGCCGGTGCGCGGAGCGGAGAGCCCGAATCGGCCGCTGGTCTCGTAGGGTTGGTAGCGCGCAAGCTGCTTGTAGATGGTCCGCCGCCCGACCCCCAAAACCTGGGCGGCGCGCGACTTGTTGCCGCCCACAAATGAAATCGTCCGCGTTATCAATTCCTTCTCGACCTCGGCCAACGTCGAACCCAGCCGAACCATGAAGCCCACGCCGGGCGCCGTGCACAAACCAAGCTCCTTCGGCAGATCCAGAACTGATAACACCGGCGATCCCGACATGACCACGGCACGCTCGATCACGTTGCGCAGCTCGCGGACGTTGCCTGGCCACCGATAAGCGCCGAGCGCCGCGAGACAATCCTGCGAGAACCCACGGACGTTCTTGCCGTGCTGGCGGTTGAACGCGCGCATGAACTCCTCGGCGAGCGGCCGCAAATCCTCGATTCGATCCCGCAGCGGTGGCAGCTCGATCGACACGACGTTGAGCCGGTAGTAAAGGTCCGAGCGCAGCCGGCCCTCCCCGATCGCGCGCTGAAGCTCGCGATTGGACGCCGCCAGAATCCGTACATCGAGGGGAATCTCCCGGAAGCTGCCCAACCGTGAAACCTTCCGCTCCTCGATTACCCGCAACAGCTTCGCTTGCGTCTCGAACCGCATCTCGGTGATCTCATCGAGCAGCAGGGTGCCGCCGTTGGCCAGTTCAAAACAGCCCTCGCGCCTTCGATCCGCGCCCGTAAAGGCGCCCCGCTCGTGACCGAACAGATCGCTTTCGATCAGGCTGTCGGGCGCCGCCGCGCAGTTGATCGCGACGAACGGCCGCCCGCCGCGGGGCGAGCGCGCGTGAATCGCGCGCGCGGCGAGCTCCTTTCCGGTCCCGGTCTCGCCGGTCAGAACCACCGACGCGGTCGTCGCGGCGACCTGATCGATTTGAGCGATGATCCGAAGTATCGCGGGCGACTCGCCGATGATGGTTGTCACATGCTTCTCCTGGCGCCACCACCTCACCTCCACCCAGCAGACAAAGCGTACTGTTAGTAGGGTTATGCACAACCTGTCAATAGATCGCGCGCGGTTTTTGCGATTTCGGCCGCGCCGGACGGTTGGCTCCCGAAGCCGTATCGCGCCCACGGACCACACGGCGCGCGCAACGCTGCCCCGACTCCGGCTCCGGCTCCCGCAATCCCGACTGTGCCCATTGTGCACAGCGAAACGGCCAGCGCAGCGAATAAGCAAAGCCACGCCTGCGCTTTTCGGCCAGTGTGCACAATAGGCACAGGCACACTGCGCCGTTATCGGGATCAACGCCAAGTTTTATCGGCCGCGTGCGCGGCGCCTGGCGGCTCGTGAAGCCATGCCATGCGATCGGCCCGGATCGCGAATCGGCACCGCCATTGCTCATCCAAGACACGGATCGGCGCCGGATCGCCGACCGCGTCCCATCCCGGAGGTTTTTTATGCCGACCCAAGCTCCGCGCCCGCTTGTCATCCAGGAGACTCCGCCGCCCGCGCCGATCGGTGAATTCGCCGCCGGTCCTTCCGGCGCGAATCCGGCCGCATCCCAATCGGAGCCCGAGATTCCTCATCACATCGAATCGCTGCGGGCCGCCGTGCGGCACGGCTCGCGGGATAACCTTTGCGCGCCCCCGCCGCGCGAGCCCGATCCAGGTTCCGGCGATCAGACCCCATCGCTCCCGCCACCCGGCCAAAGCGCCGCTATCGCGCAAGCTCCGGGTCAGCCGACCTGCAAGCCGTATCTCTCCATCGCCGAACTCACCCACCTGACGCCCTGGACCGACCAGGCGATTCGGACGATGATCTCGAGGGGAATCTTGCGGGAGGGCAGCCACTTCTTCTATGTTGGGCGCAGGCCCGTCTTCAAATGGGCGGCAATTGTTACATTCATTGAACGTCCCCAACCGCGGGAGCCGGTCCCGCACTATCGCGACCAAGTGATCGATGGCGCGAAAACCTAAAGTAAAGCGGCAAGCCTGCTCCCTTCAGACCACCACAACGGGCTTTCTGCGGCTGCGCTTTCGCTGGACCCTTCCCGACGGCCGCAAGCGGTATTTCGCCGAGGCCACCGCGCTGCGCGACACCGCCGAGAACCGCAACCGGGTTCAGCGCCAGGCCGAGCTGATCGGCGCGGAAATAAAGGCCGGCGTCTTCGACTATCTGAAATGGTTTCCAAACGGCAATCGCGCGGCGGATTTTTGGCCCGCCAACCGCCCCGCGGCCGCACCGAAACCGGGCAAGCCGGGCGGCTGGACCATCGGGCGCTATTACGCGGAGTGGATCGAACGCAAGGTCGCACCCTATGTCCGCGTTTCAGCGGCGCGCGATTACCGCAATCACTTCCGGCGCTACCTGCTCGACCCGCTCGGCGAGGTCGCGCTCGCCGAACTTTCGCTCGCGCACCTCGAGGATCTGCGCACCATTTTGCGCCAGCGCAAGCTTTCCGAAAAAACCATTCGCAACGTGATCGACGGGTCGTTGCGGGCCATGGTCCGCGACGCGGGCCGGGATGATATTGCGGCCGGCTTCCCGTTTCCCAAGGTCAGATGGGCCGAGAAGATCGTTCCCGGACCATCGCCGTTCGACGCCGCCGAACGCGATCGGATTCTCGGCTACTTCAGAAACAAGCGCTGGAAAGTCGGCGGCTTCAACGACACCAGATTCCATTACCCGTACTATGCGTTTCTCTACACCCTGTTTTTCACCGGCATGCGCCCGTCCGAAGCGGCCGCGGTGCGGATTCGAAGCGTCAATCTGGGCGCCGGCACCGTCCAGGTCGAGCGCTCGCGCCATCTCGGCGCCGAGGCCGCACCCAAGACCCAGCGCGCCCGGCGCACGGTGCGGCTCACGCGGAAAAACGCCGAGGCGCTCGAACCACTGATCGAATTGAAGGCCGCGCCCGACGACTATCTGTTCAAGAATGTGCGTGGCGCGCCGATCGAGCAGGCGAATTTTTACGATCTGTTCCGCGACGCGCAACGCGCGCTCGAAATATCGCCGCTGCGCGATCTCTATTCGGCCAAGGACACCTACCTATCGCTCGCGCTCACCTATGGAGTGAGCCTCACCTGGCTGTCGGAGCAAACCGGAGTGGCGGTGGCGACCATTCTCAGGCACTACGGCAGGTTCGTGCACTCGTCGGCGGCCGACGCTTTTGAGCTCGCAAAAATCGAGGGTTATGGGGCCCAAAACGACCCCGATTTGGTACAGTTTGAACACCGGTTTGAACACCGGAAGGGCCAAAATAGAGAAAACCCCCGGATTTACTCAGGAAAGCTTGCGTCCCCGACGGGATTTGAACCCGTGTTACCGACGTGAAAGGCCGGTGTCCTAGGCCGAGCTAGACGACGGGGACGGCGCCACAAAGACAAACGCGCGCGATGCGCGCGTCCCGAGCGCGAAGCGTACCATCGCCGGCGGAATCGGGGCAAGCACGCGATCCGCGGATCTGCCTGCGGCCCGCAAGCAATCCATCAATGCCGCTCAGCCCCGTGGCTCGAAGCTTAGCTGGCCCACGATTTCCCCGACCGAGCGCTTTCCATGCTCCGCCAGGAGCGCGTCCAGCTCGCGATCGATCCGGCCGAGCGCGCCCGCGCCTTCCTTGATCAGCGCCGAGCCGACCTGCACCGCCGTCGCGCCCATCAGATGGGCCAGGTAGGCGTCACGGCCGGTGTTGATCCCGCCGACGGCGACCACGTCAAGCAGGCCCTCGCCTTCGCGGAAGATCGCGTGCGCATGCGACAGAGCGCGTTCCGGACCCCTGGCGATTCCGGTTGCGAGATCGATCTCGAGATCTTTCGGCGGATCGTTTTGGCATACCGCGATCGCCACGCGCGTCGATTTCAGCACGCCGGCGAGCGCGCGCGCGGAGTATCCTGCCGCGGGCGCGAGCTTCACCGCGAGCACGCATCCGACCGCGCCGCGCACGCGCTCGATGAGCGCCTTCAGCCGGTCGAGCGACGCAAACGGCGCGATCGAATTCAGCACGTAGGGGTCGGCGAGATTGAGCTCGAGGATCGCCGCACCCGAGCGCTCCAGGCGCCGCGCGACCGCGATAACTTCCTCCTCGCTGGCGCCGACGATGCTCGCGATAATCACCTTGCCGCGCGGCGCGAGCGCGCCCGCGATCGCCGCGAAGTGCTCGACGCCGGCGTTCTTGAGATTGTCGGGCGCGTCGAGTCCCGCGAGGTTGCACGACTTGAACACGATCGCGCCGCGATGCACCGCCGCGAGTTCGTAGATCTCGCCGCGCTCGGCCGAGCGCGGGCCCGAAGCGTTCATGATCGAGCTTTGCAGCTCGACTCCGCCAAGACGTATCGAAGTGCGTTCCATGAACCGTGATGTAGCCGCTTGAAAGCGCGTTCGGCAAGGGGAAAACAATCCACAGATTACACAGATTGCACAGATTATTTTGTGCGCGGGCACGCAGGCGGCGCGGCCGAAATTCTTCATCTGTGAAATCGGTGTAATCTGTGGATTGTTTGGCGCACGGACGGACTGTAGTTTCTCCTCAATGAATCCGGCGACAATCACGCGCGCGAGCCTCGAGGCGATTATCGCGCAAGCCGAGCGCGAGTATCCGCACGAATGTTGCGGCTTCGTCATCGCAGCCGCGGCCGACCGGGCCGCGGGCGAGGAAGTCCGCCCGATCACGAATATCCAGAACCGGATGCATGCGCAGGATCCGGCCGGGTTTGCGCGCGACGCGCGCACCGCGTTCCTGATGGAGCCGCGGGAGCATCTGGCGGTGATGAACGAGATCGATCGGAGAAAGCTGGCCCTGCGCATCGTCTATCATTCGCATCCCGATCACGACGCGTATTTTTCCGCGACCGATCGCGCGCAGGCCTGCTCCTTCGATCCGGCGGAGCCGGACTATCCGGACACGGTGTACCTCGTGATGTCGATCCGGTCGGGCAAGTTCGTGCGCGCCGCCGCGTTCGCCTGGGACGGCGCGAACTCGGAATTCGCCGAGACCGCGCTCGAAATCATATAGGCGTGCCCGCGCCAGTGCGGAGTCGCCCGGCCACGGGCGCGCGCGAGGGCCCTCATGGCACGGCGCGGAAGGCATCTTCTTTTGCCGAGTCTTCGAGCGAGAGCCCGCGCGTCTCGTCGATAACGATCCCGAACAGAATCGCGGCCGGAACGCCGAGCAGACTGAGCCATCCGGTCACGCCCGAGATGCCGCCCATCGTGCGCGCGAGAATCGAGATCGTCGCTTCGGCGGCCAGCGCGCCGCCGGCGCCCACCAGCGCGAACCATCCGATCATGGTCGCGCGCAACTCGGTCGGGAAGAGTTCGGTGATTGCGGCGTTGGCGGCGACCGTCAATGCGTTCGCGCAAGCGTTTACGATCAGGTAGGTGAAGCCGAGCCACAGCGCGGGATGCGCGAAATGCACCGGCGGTCCCCAGAAATAACCGAGCGCGAGAATCGAAACCGCGATCCCCGACACAACGATCGTCGGCACGCGGCCGAAGCGCTCCGCCGCCCACGCTCCGAGCGGAAAGCCGATCATCCCGAGTCCGCCGCTTACGATCGTAAGCGTGCTCGCGATCGCCGCCGACAAGCCCACCGTCGTGACCGCGTGAAAGTAGGCCCACGCGTTCACGCCCTCGCCCGAAATCGCCGCGAGTGCCGTGCAAACGATCAGCGTCGCCGAGCGCCGGCGGTACAGCGGCACGAACACGTCATAGAAGTGCGTGCGCGCGGCGCCGCCCTCGAGCGCGGCGGCCTTCCATCGCTCGCTCTCGTTGATTCGCGCCACCATCGGCGCAATCGCGAGGCCGATTCCCGCGATCACCAGCAGCCATCGCCACGAGCCGCCCGCGGAAATCACGATCGGCATCATGAAGACGCAAAATCCGCTGCCCGCCGCACCCGCGATTCCGGCCCATCCCTGCCCGTCCGCGCGCCGCGCGATCGGCAGCACTTCGGCCAGGATGACGATCGCCGATGCCGCCGCCGCGCCCAGAAACGCGTTCATCACGATCGCGCACGCGACGAAGATCCACAGCCGCGTCGAGACCGCCGCGCCAAGCGCCGCAAGCGGAATCGCAATCGACGACCAGATCAGCACGCGGCGGCGCCCGGCCCGATCGATCATCCGCGACAGCCCGAGTGCGCCCAGCGCCGCGAGCGCCAGCCACGCGAACACGCGGGCCAGGGCGGATTCGCTGAGCCCGAAGCCCTTCGCGATCCACGGCGAGGCGACCACGACGATCGAGCCCGCGTAGCCCTGATAGACAAGCATCGCCATCAGGATCCATACGGTCGAGCGCACGCGCCGGCGGTTTTCGGCGCTGTCGTAGAACTCCGGCAGCGGCTCGGGCGTCCCGGCGGACTCGGTCGGAATAACCGTCATCGCCCGCGCACCTTTTGGCCCGCGTACCTATTGGCCCGCGTACCTATTGCGCGAGCAGCTCGAAGACGGGGTTGCCCGGTGCGACGGCCGCGAACGCCTCGACCGGGGAGCCGGCGCGAATCGTGTAGAAGCGCTGCACCGAAGCGGCGAAGCGCTCGAGGAACTCCTTGATCACCGGCGGGCGGTCGTCGATTGGAAGCTCGCGCACTTTCCAGGTCCACTGCTTGGCGCCCTTTTTCAAAATCACCGAGCCCGCCGCGCGCGCGTTGCGGACCCATCCGGTCTCGCCGCGGCTCGCGACCAGGTAGCGATGCCCATTCATCTCGAGCAGGTTGACCGGAGTCGCGTACTCGCGCCCGGTCTTGCGCCCGCTGGTGATGAGCAAATAGTTGTGCGCGTAGCCGACCCCGAGCCTCAGCAAAAATCCAAAGCTTTGGTTGAAGATTCGTTCGATCGATGTTTCCTTGGCGAACTTGCCGGAACCTTCAGGCATCAGCGTGAACCTCGGCCGGAGATCATAGCCGAGCCGCGCGACCAACGATAACTCGCGAGTGCTCCGGGGAGTCTCCAGAGCAGCGCCGGACGTCGGAATCGGCCGTTCGGCGCTGCTTTCGGGACGCCTGCGATCTGCGCAATTACCAAATTCATGAGGAAAACCTTAAGCTTTCGTGATGTTGCGGTGGGTTCGTTCAAACAATTTCTTACGATGCTCGGCGATTGCTCCCCATTTGATGGGTGTGAGGTTTCCAGCCCGGCAATCCGGTCTGGCGGCACGCGCACGCGGAGGCCCGGAATTGAGCGATTGGGGCACCGGCGGTTTGCCTGCATAACTCATCACGGCGCTATTTTCGCAGATCATCGAATCGAGCATAAGGCTGAACTGTTCAGCCTTGTATTTTCGATCGACCCCTCGAATGGCGAATCACCGATCATGCGAGTCAACAGGTGGGAGTCGCATAGTTGCCTGAGGAGTTTAATTCCTCCTCCCAAAAAAAATTGGGAGGTGCCACTGGCACGCGGGTGGCGCGCGCTGCGCGCGCCGGGTGATTGACCTTCAGCGAGACTCTTTGGTCGCTTCGACCACCGCACCAAGGATGCGCGGTACGCCGCAATTTCAAGACGCGATTAACGCGCGAGCCGCGTGCTCACCGATCATGTCCGCCTGCGGAAATCGTCGCGGAGATGCCAACAAGCATTTAATGCTGCCGGTCCCTCACCCGCGCGTCACGTCGATTGCTGAAAGGAGCAATCGCCGCGCCGCTTGCCCTCTCCCAATCCTGTAGGGAGAGGGACAATCCAGAAGCTTTCGGTATGGACGCGCGCCCGATTGTAAGGAAAGACGCCGCGCAACTTTAGCGCCCGCTTAAGGCTTTCTCGTGTCATTCCGAGCGCGCCTTGGCAATCGGTATCGCGTCAGGCGCGTCACTTCGAGTGGCAGAGATCGCGAGGAATCCCGCCCGCCGCGAAAGCAGCCCCTGGAATGATATACGTAACGCGCGGGCGGACGACCCGTCCGCCCCCACTGAAAGTGGAGGCTGTCGATAAACGTCAGGTTTAGCCTGTCATCCTGAACGGAGGCTACTCCTTCGACTCCGCTCAGGACTGGCTCCGTGAAGGATCTCCGCGCAGCGATTAGTGCGGAAACCCTTGGCGTGGCTTAAGAAAATCGCTTCGCGTAGATCCTTCGCCTACGGCTCAGGATGACAGCAACCGAGCGCTTGCGAAAAAATCGACAGCCTCGAAAGTGGAGGCAGCCTCATTGGTAGGGCGGGCCGTGTGCCAGTGGCACCTGGCCCGCCGTCGATCGCGGGCGAGACGCCCGCGCTACCAATGTATGACTTTTCGCAGACGGGGCGCGTGAACACGCTGGAAGCATTCTCGTCGCTGATGAATACCGGCGCGGTTTGACAAATGAACGTTCATTCAATAGGTTCAATCGATCATGACGCGCGGCGCGGAGGCGGTTTGGCCGCGGCGGCGCGTCATTCCCACGATGCCCGAAGCTCTGCGCTCGATATCGCATGATGAAACGCTGGTCCGCCAGCGGCGGCGGCAGATTTTTCTGGCCGCGTGCCGGGTGCTCGAGCGCAAATCTTTTCACGAAGCTTCCGTCAAGGAATTCGCCCTCGAGGCGGGAATCGCCGCCGGCTCGATCTATCTCTATCTGCACGGCAAGGACGAGATTCTGATCCTGATCGCGGAGTCGATGGTTTCGGAGTTGATCGACGAGTTGCCTGCGATCCGCGAGCGCGGGCGCGGCGACCCGCGCCGCGAGCTGGTCGAGATGATGCGCACGATCCTCGATGTGATCGATCGCTACCGCGAGGCGTTTAACGTGCTGCATCACGAGGCGCGCTACCTGGCCCGGCGTCCGCGCTATCGCAAGGCGATGAGCGCGGCGAGCGATCCGTATCTGGCGGCTGTCGGCGGCGTGCTCGAGCGCGGACGCGAAGCGGGCATGATCCAATTCCAGGATCTGCACAGCGCCGTACATATCGTCCATATGCTGTGCGCCGGATGGGCAACCGGCGGGCGGGCGCTGGCGGGAATCGACAAAGAAACTTACTGGCGCGAGATCGCCGGGATAATCGAAGGCCGCTTTTTCGCGGTCGAGCCAACCAGGCCCGGCGGCGCGCATCCGCTATCAGGGCCTCGGCAAAGCGAGGAGTCATAGCAATGGCACTTTACGACCGGCGCACGCTGCAAGGCGTGTACAGCGTGCGCGAAAGCGTAAATCAGATCATGAACTACCGCTACGCCGAAGAGCGGATGATGCGGATGATGGCAGGATGGATCGCGCTTACCCCCGAAGTCCCGGTCAAGCTCGAAATGGCGGTCCAGGTGTACGAAGACGCCCTGCACACCGACGCGCTCGGCAAGCGGCTGCCGGAATTGCGCGCGCAGCCGCAGGTCTCGAAGCCGGCCAACGAAAATTTCGTCTCCTTTATTCAGGAGATCGAAGACAAGGAGCAGTGGGAGGATACGATCGAGCGGCTGACCGGAATTTACCGCGTCCTGAAGCCGCATCTGATTTCGCATTACAGCGCGCTCATCACCGCCGCCAATCCGGTCTTCGAGCCGCCGACGATCCGAATCCTCGAGCGTATCCGCGAAGAGGAGACTCATCACGTCGAGCGTGGCCTGGTCCTGCTGGGCGACCTGCTCGATTCGCCGGAAAAGCATCGCCGCGCCGCGCAATGGCAGGCGCATCTCGAAGATCTGCTCGCCGCCTCCGGCGGTGTGAGGGGCTTCGAGACCCCGAAGGAGGGGCCGCGCAAGTTCGGCCGGAGTTGATGAACGTCCCCGGACTCGAGGATCGGATTGTCGCGCACGGCAGAGCGATTCTGGCCGGCGGCGCCGACGCCGAGACGTACGTCGCCGAGACCGCGCTCGAGAGCTACCGTGCGGCGATCGCGACGATCGCGCCGATGCGTCCGTTCGATAGTTTCGAGACCCTGGCGCTGGCGAAAATCGGCGCTCAATACATGTCCAAGTTGCGCCTGTCGGGAACCCGCGGAATCGCGCGGCTGCTGATCCGATGGAAACAGGCCGACGCCGGGGCCTGGGTGATCGCCGGCGCCGAAGATATCAGCACCAAGCTCTCGCCATGGAGCGATATTCAACATTATCGAGCCGAACTCGGAGGCAAATCGAATGGCTGAGTTGGGAAATCGCGCCAACGTGATGGGACCGCAGCCGATCGCGCGGATCGTCGAGCCGCCGCCGGCGATGATCACCGCCGCCGACGCGCTCCTGGCGGCGCTTATCGCCGGACGCCGCGCCGAAATCGAGGCCGCCGCGGACCCGCAGGCCCGCGACGCGATGCGCATGATTGCGGACTCGGTCAAACCGGGTGCGTATGATAAGGTCACGATTATCGGGCAGGCCAGAATCGCCAAGCACTGGTACACCAAGGCGCGCCTGACCGGCCGCACCGCCAAGCCGTTTACGCTCCAGTTTCGGCTGGGCCAGGAGAACGCGGATGGCAATGACGGCGGGCGCTGGAGCGTCCGCGAGGCAACCAACCTGACCGAAGTGCGGTCGGCTTGGAGCAAGTAGGAGCAGCAAGGAGAACGATCATGCAGCGAATGCTTTCCGTCGATAAACTCGCGCGCCCCGAGGATCATGTTCTGGTTCCCGCCGAGCGCACGCGCAAGGCGCGCGTCGAGCAGGGGCTGACTCCGAACGGCGCGATGCCCTACGAAGAAGATTTCCTGAAAGCTCGCCTGCATGGAATTTGCGCCGGGGAATTTCAGGCGATGGAAGCGGCGGGCCGCACGGTGTTCGATTTTCCCGACGCGCCGTGGGAGTTCCAGCTCGATATGGCGCGCCAGGTATGGGACGAAGCGCGCCACGCCGAAATCTACATGAAGCTGCTTGATTACGTCGGCTCCTTTTACGGCGAATTTCCCGAGAGCGAAGTGCTGTGGTCATGCACCCAGGCCGAAGATCCCGCCGCGCGCGTTGCGGGAATCAACCGCGGCCTCGAAGGACTTGCCTGCGACGTCTTCGAGCAGCTTATCCGCCTGGCGCAGAAGATGGGCGACGAGGTTATCGAGCGCTCGGTCGATTACGTGCTGGCCGACGAGATCACGCACGTGCGGATGGGCTCGAAGTGGATGCGCAAGCTGACCGAGGGCGACCCCGAGCGCTTCAAGAAGGCGCAGGATTTCCAGAACAATATCGACGACCTGTTCAACTTCGGCGGCACGCGCACCACGGTCGATAAGGCCGGCAAGATAATGCAGCACGTCAACGGCAAGGATATCGAGATCGATCAGGGCATCACGATCGCGCGCGAGGCGCGGCTGCTGGCCGGTTTCACCGAAGAAGAACTCGAACGTCTGGTCAGGGGCTTCGGCAAGAGCCAGGCCTACTAGCCCGCGCGCACGGAGGGTTTCGATTCATGGAACGATGCATCCCGGTTGATCGCCTTGCGCGGCCCGACCATATCGTCCTGATGCGCGGCAAGCAGGTGCGCGAGATCCAGGAAGAACAGGGACTCGACAGCCGTCCGCTGCCCTTCGACGAAGAGGCGCTACGCTCGCGGATGCATGGAATCATGACCGGAGAGTTCCAGGCGATGGAAGCCGCGGGGCGCACGCTGTTCGACTTTCCCGACGCGCCGTGGGAGTTCCAGCTCGACATGGCGCGCCAGGTGTGGGACGAAGCGCGCCACGCGGAAATTTTCGAGCGCCTGCTCAACTACATGGGCGGCAAGATGGGCGACTACGTCGAGACCGAGATCCTGTGGCGATGCACGCAGGCCGAAGATCCGGCCGCGCGGGTGGCCGGAATCAACCGCGGCCTCGAGGGGTTGGCCTGCGACGTGTTCGATCAGCTCATCCGAATCGCGCAACGCAACGGCGATGAGGTTATCGAACGCGCGATCGATTACGTGCTCGCCGACGAGATCACGCACGTGCGGATGGGCTCGAAGTGGATGCGCAAGCTGTGCGAGGGCGACCCCGAGCGGCTGGCGCGCGCGCAGGCATTTCAGGACACCGTCGATGAAGTTTTCAACTTCCGCGGCGGACGGCGCGCCGCCGAGGATCTGAAGATCGACGACGGCATGATGCTGACTATCGCGCGCGAGGCGCGGATGCTCGCCGGGTTCACCGAAGCCGAAATTCAGCGCCTGGTCGAATCAACCCGCAAGAGCGCCGCGTACTGAGCGCGCGCGCGGCGCCCCTACCATTGGTAGGGCGAGCAACTCTTTCGATAGCTCAAGTCGGCCGGCGGTTTGAACGTCGAATCCGCGGGCAGGTCCGAATCGGGCATGAAGTCCAGCGGCGCCTCGATGAGATTGGCAAGCGCGGCGATCGGATTTCGGAATATCACGGGCGAGATGGTGGGCGAACTGACGGCGCCTTTAATGCTGATGTGGACGGCGAAGGACCGCTCGAGTGCATTGCCCGTCCGCCCTCCGGCCCGCTGCACACGCGCGACCAGGCCCCGTGCGGAACCAAATGGCAGCGCCTCGAGGTGGAGATCCATCACGCGCGCCGGCAGGCTTATACTGCCGTGCCCCGCCAGGCCGAAAGCGTCGCTCGAAAGCTCCAACTGGCGCACTTCGAGCGCGTGCGGGTTCAGCGCCATCCGCGCGGTTATGTGATCATAGGGCAACCCCACGTCGAGGTCCGGTATGCTGAAAGGCAGCCAACTCGTCATGCTGACAACGCTCATCAGATTCTCAAGCAGCGCGAACTTTCCCAGGCTGCCATTGCTCATCAGGATAGTCGAGTCGCCGCACAGCGGCTGCGGCGGTGCGCCACCGGCGAGCGCCATGCCCAGGTTGAACCGGGCGCTTAACTCGCCCGAGATCGGCGGACTGCCCTTTGGCGCAAACTGTGCGAACAGCCGCAGCGCATCGATGCGGTAGGCGTTGCCGGTAACGTACAGGCGTGTGGTGGCGCCATCCCACGCCGCCCGCATCTTGACCGCGCCGTGCAGCAAATTCGCCGACAGATCTTTGACCTCCCATCGGCTGCCGCGGCCTTCGATCTCGGCGGCGAAACCGCGCATCGCGACCTGATGGACGAACAGCCGCCGCAACGCGACATGGGCATCCAGGGTCAGCGGACGCGGCGCCGGCGCAAGCAGCGCGGCGGCGACGTGATGCCCGCCCGCGGCGAGCGCGGGGGGACGGATGGCGTCAACGTCGAAGCCGCTGCCGGTGACGCTAAGTTCGATTTTCGGCTGGGCGAAATTCGCGACCGTGCCGGTGACATCGAAGTTGCCGGCGCCTAGCTGCACTTGGTGCAGCACAATTTGCGCACTCGCGTCGCTAACCGTGGCGTGCGCGGCGCCGACGAAGACGGGCGCCGCGGTGTAGCTCGATCCCACCTCGAGCGCCGTGAACACCGCATTGCCGTTGAATTGCGGATGAGCCAGTCCCGGCCGCCATTTGAGCGCACACCGGCCCCCTGCCTCTCCGTTCAGGGTCAGACCCGGCATTGCCGCACCCGCCGGCATCCCGCGCGTCCAGCGGCGCAGGTCAAGTCCGTGGAAGCTGATCTGCGCGTCAAGCGCGCGGCGCGCAAGTCCGTAATTCCCGTCCACCGCGAGCGTCCCTCCGCTCGACAGCGACGCGCTCGCCGAGTATCGCAGGCGATCGTTGGCCAGCACCGCGTCGGCGCGCAGCAGGACCGCTTCATCGCGGCCGCCGCCGCGCAGCGATACAAAGCCGCGCCGCAGCCGGATGCGCGAGCTGCGCGGCGCAAAACCCGCGCCGCTGTCCGCAAGCCGCCCGTCCATCGTCAACTGCCCATAGGCAACGCCGGCCGCGGGCACCATCGCGCTCGCCGCCGGCGAAAGCCGGCTTTGCAGATCGAGCCGCGACAGGTCGATCGTCGCGAACATCGCGGCGGTGTAACTGATCGACGGCGCGGATGGGTTCGCGGCTTGGCGCAAGTCGGCGTCGAAACGCCCATGCTCGAAGCGGGCGGCGCCGGCGCGCACGCTCAGGCCCGTGACGCTCGCGGCGCCCCCGCCGAGCGTCACCTGCGCGGGGCTGTCGAGACTTAACGTGCGCAGGCCCGGCCGCTCGGTATGAACGAGCGCGTCCGCGACGGTCAGCGAGCCGCTGAGTCCGCCGATCAGCGCGGCCATCAGGCGCTGCTTGCGGCAGCTCGAATCCGCACATCCCGCAAGCGCGTCGCGCAGTGGCCCGAGAGCTAGCGCAAAGCTCGCCTGGCGAATTGCGACGCTGCCGGTCGCGGCCGGGGTGGCGCGCCCCAGCGCGCGCGCCAATCGCGCGATTCGCACCTCGAGCGGTCCCGCCTGCGCGCTAAGTTGCGGACTGGCCGAGAACGGTCCTGCCACGCTCGCGCGCAGCGGCGCCGCGCGCTCCAGCCCCGAATCGGCGGGGGCGGTCAGCGTGCCGTCGAGTTCCAGACGCTCGGCCGAAATTTTATACGACCCGGTGAAAGCAACCTCGCCCGCCGCTATCGAGCTCTTGATGCTGATATGCCCGGCGAGCGCCGTCGGGCTCAGGCTGACGGCGGTATTTCCGCTGAAGCTCTGGGCGGCACGGCGGATAAACGCGATCGTGCCGTGGACGGACCCCCTGCGCGCGGCCGGAATCGTGATCTCGGCGCTGCCCGCGAGCCCGTCGAGCGGCGGACCGTTCCACGCCGCGCGCTCGACCCTGACCCGCACGCGCCGCGTGCTCGTCTCGATACGCGCGTCGAGCATCAGGCGCGCGCCGGCGGGGCCCGGCGGCACCACCGTCGCGTGCGTCATGGTCACTTGGCGAACGAGCTGCGCGAGATTGGCCGCCAGCCGAGACAGCTTCGCGGCCTCGGAATTGAAATCGAAGCCCGCCGGGCTCGGATGGGGCGCAAGCGTGACTTCCGCGGCGCTGACCCGCAGCGACGTAAGCGGCATCACCCGCAGCCGCGCCAGCGCGCCATAACCGATCACGATACGCACGCGCCGGGTGCGCATCCGGTCGCCTTGCCAGGTGACGCGCGCGCGATATGCGATCACTTCGACGCCGTTGGTCGCGAGCCCGAAATCCACGCGCCCGACGCTTATGTTCGCGCCGCTGCGCGCCGCGATCCGCGCCAGCGCGTACCGCGTCAGCGCCGGACGCTCGCGCACCACCAGCACCGTCAGGCCGGCGATGATCGTGGCTAATAACCCGAGCAGCGCGAGCGACAGCAAGAGCAATCCGCGGAGCCGGAATATATGCTTTCCGCCCACGCCCGATTCAGTATAGGGCGGATATTTTCCCGCGTAAACTTGCCAGCGGCGACAGAAATCCCGAATCCTTGGTTTGCTCCGCGATGCTCCCTGCCGCTGGCTATGCCGCCTTCGCCAGCGGCTTGTTTTCCGATCGCACCGCCATTTTCTTTGCGTGCGCCACGCCGCGCCCGGTGTGTGGCAGCAGCCGCGCGGAATTGAGGATGAACGCCAACTCGGAGCTAACGTGAATGAACGCGGCGCTCACCGGACTCAGCAGGCCTACGGACGCAAGCGCGATTCCGATCATATCGACCCCGAGCGTGCCGGCGAAATTCCACCAGATGATCCGGCGCGTGCGCCGCGCGATCGCAAGGGTCTCGGTGAACTTGGCCAAGTCGTTGCCCAGCAACACCACGTCGGCACTTTCGCGGGCTACATCAGTGCCCGAGCCCATCGCAACCCCAACGCTCGCTTGCGCCAACGCGGGGGCGTCGTTGATCCCGTCACCCACCATCGCGACGATCCGGCCGTCCGCGACCAGCGTTTTGATCCACTCGAGTTTCATCTCGGGTAACAGGCCGGCTTCCACTTCAGTAATCCCGAGTTCCCGGGCGACCACCGCGGCGACCGCCCTGGTGTCTCCAGTCAGGAGAACGCTCCGGATGCCCATCCGGCCGAGCGCCGCGATGGCGCGCCGCGCCTCTGGCCGCACGGTGTCGGCGACCACGATCGCGCCGAGCAGGCGTCCGCTGCGCGCGACGAACACTTCGGATGAGGTATCGGCGCCAAAGGCGAAATCGCGCGGCACCGGTATCGCATGATCGAGCAGGAAACCGCGATTGCCGACCAGGATAGTAACTGCGCCGGCCACCGCCGTGATTCCGCGGCCGGGCACGTAGTCAAACCTCTCAGGCTCGCGCAACGCTCGATGCTTCGCGGACGCGAAGCTGACGATCGCCTTGCCTATCGGATGCTCGGAGCGCATTTCAGCCGACGCCGCCGCCTCGAGGACTTCGTCTTCCGTTACCCCGGCTGCTGGAAACACCGCCTGCACTTCGGTCCGTCCAAAGGTGAGCGTGCCGGTCTTGTCGAGCACGACGGTGTTCACCCGGCCCAGCGTTTCGAGATAAAGACCGCCCTTGATGATTGCGCCAAGGCGCGCCGCACGGCCGATGCCGCCCAGGATTGCCAACGGGGTTCCAGCCGCGATGCCGCATGCGCCT
Source organism: Binataceae bacterium (SeqCode) (assembly GCA_035531615.1). Classification (GTDB taxonomy): domain Bacteria; phylum Desulfobacterota; class Binatia; order Binatales; family Binataceae; genus JBARDN01. Next base: position 66,100 of record DATKSQ010000132.1, on the reverse strand, counting down.
GCGACGATTATCACGGAAATCGTCGAACGCACGTCGCGCGTAACGATGAAGGTGACGGCGGCCGCGGCGAGCGCGAAATAGACCAGGTATCCCGCGAGACGATCCGCGAGCTGCTGCACCGGAGCGCGTGAACGCTCGGCATGTTCGACCGCCTCGATGATCCTGCCGTAGCTGGTGTCGCGCCCGATCCGTTCGACCCGGATCTCGAGCGCTCCCGATTGATTAATCGTGCCAGCGTACACCACCAGGCCGGGCGCCTTCTCCACCGGCATCGATTCGCCGGTAATCCAGGCCTGGTCAACATACGAGTGTCCGCTGGTCACGATGCCGTCGATTGGCACCAATCCTCCCGGATTGACCAGGACGGAATCTCCCGCGCGCAGCTCATCGGTGGAAGCCTCGCGCACGCCGCCCGGGCCGCGAATCGTGACGGTCCGCGGGATGAAGTCCATCAGGTCCCGGATCGCGCGCCGGCCCCGGGAAACCGTCATTCCCTCCAGCACTTCCGCGACGAGAACGAACATCGTGATGATGAGCGCGGTAAGGAACTGGGAGATGGCCGCCGCCGCGACGATCGCGATGCTCATGGACAATTCCATGGTCATCCGCCGCGCGGCCGCGTTCTCGGCCGCCTCCTTGAAGATTGGCCATCCGCCGATCAGCACTCCCAGCACTCCGATCAGGCTGATTCCTGGCAGCGGCTCCCATACGTGCAGCCACACCAATCCCGCGGCAACCGCGACCACGACGATCCGCGCGGCCGCGGCCGGGGTGAAAACCTGGGCGGTCTCGTGCTCCAAAGCGGCGGGCGCGGGGGCAACTCTTTGCGCCCGATCGGCTAGAGCCGAATTTTCGCCTGGTTCACGGTTTTCCATCGGACTCGGCTACTTCAGGTATGCCTGCACAATTTCGATCAGCTCTTCGGCGCCCCTGGCGCGGGAGCCGCGTTCATGGTCCGGATCGACCACGTGCGTGCGGATGTGATCCTCGATGATCTCGGCCATCAGGCTGTTCATCGCGCCGCGCGCCGCGACGACCAGATGCAGCACGTCGGCGCATCCGCGCTCTTCCTCGACCGCGCGTTCCAGCGCCTCGACCTGGCCGCGCACGCGCCGAACCCGGTTCAGGAGCTTGGTCTTCTCTTTGACGGTATGTGACATATTGACCGGAGACCTCTATACCATAGGGGGTATCATATTACGCCGTGTAATGCGCGGGGGGCCGCGACCGGGAAGATCGCCGCCAGCGCAAGCTGTTCGCCGCGGAACTCCGGCGGTTTCGGATTCCTATCGGCGCCGGCGCCAGCAATCGCCGGATTTCTGGCCGAGCGCGCTCATCCGGCACCGGCTGGCCGATTCATCGCGATCAATTCTTCGGGCTCGAAATGATGGGCCGGGGCAAGGCGCACGCCGTGATAGTCGTGCCGCCATACGCCTATCCGTCGTATCGAACTTCGCGAGAAATCCCGATCGCATCGTCCGCGGTGGGATGAACCGCGGCGCGCGCCGCGAATCATTCGGCATTCGGAGCGGATTTTTTTAGACTCGCTGGACCATGTTTGCGCTTTAGGTGGCATAAGTATTATTGTCATATTGGATTAGAATATTAAGGGTGCGGCGACGCACACAGACCGGTCTCCGGCAAAACTTCCAAACGACCGGGAACTCTTTCGAGGAGGTCCACCATGGATTCTCGGGTTCTCAAGGTTACCGCGGCGGTTGTGAGTATCCTGATCGCTGTCGGCTCACGGGTGGCTGCCGCGCGCGCGCAGGTCAAGCCGGGCGACTTCATCAACTACGATAACGCCGCCAAGGTCAAAGGTCTGTTATCGTTGGGAGCCTATGACGCGGTGCTGAAGGGGATGACGATGAAGATCATCCCGACCGGGCGTATCGATTGGCCACCGCCGTACAAGGACGCGACCGAAAAATATTCGGCGCAGGTGCGCCTGTCGTCGGACCATCGCTCGATGGTCGGCTACGTGGCGGGCCAACCGTTTCCGCTGATCGATCCGAATGATCCCGAAGTAGGGACCAAGATTATCTGGAACGAGCAGTTCCGCCCGATCAACAGCGACGATTACGACCTCCGTTTCTTTGACTGCGAGGACGTCAACGTCGGCCGCAACAAGTCGATCTTCGTGATCAACTACACCCAAGTCGGACACTATGCGGGCTACGATGAGATCGGCCGCACCGAAGTCGAACCGATGCCGACCGACCCCGATTTCCGGAAAACCAACCGGATGTGGCTGTTTGCGCTTTATCCCGTGCTGGCGCCGGCCGCCGCACGCGGCGAAGGGATCATCCGCTACCGCTTCGAGGATCCCAAGCGCGGCGACGACGAATGGACCTGGACCCCCGGAGCGCGCCGCCTGCGCCGCCTGAACGAGGCGATCCTGAGCAATCCCAGCGGAATCGGCGCGTGGAATCCCGACCATTACGGCGGATTCAACCCCAAGGTCGAATGGTTCAACTACCGCTTCTTGGGCGAGAAAACGATGCTGGGCAGCGCGCATGCGGAACATTCTCCGGAAATCCGCTGCGCCACCGATGGCGGAGGCTCCGCGTGTCCGGAAGTGTGGGAGATGCGCCACATGTATATCGTCCAGGCCGAACCGGACCGGACCAGGCTGGGGGGCTATCTCGGCTCGAAGGACGTGGTGTTCATGGACTCGGAGATGTGGTTCGCGCCGTATATCGACGTGTACGACCGCGCCGGACGCCTGTTCCAGGGTTTCATCTACTGGCTCACCTACCGCGACCGTCCGGTTCCAGACGCCCGAGTCGCGATCTATCCCTTCAAGCGCTCGTTCGTGGTTGGCGCGCTCGCGATGGATATCCAGGGCGGCGTGCATAGCATGTGCTACCTGCCCGGACGCAACACGCCGGAACGCGAATGCTGGTATATCAACATGGGCGCGGTGGATCGCAAGTTCTTCGATCCCGACGCGATGGCGAAGGCGGGAGTCAGCGGCGGAATGTAATTGGTTCCTTCCGCGCGAGCCTCGGTGAAGAATATGATCGGCCACTTAAAGAAAAATGACGAGGCTCAATTCTACTTCGTTCGCCGCTGAAATAACTCCGATGAATCGCCCACCGATGCGCCGCCGCTCGCGGCGCATCGGTGGGCTCCTGAATCTCCGCGGGCTGCTCCCCGCCGCGATCGCGGCCGCGGCCCTGGACTTGCTGTTTCCGTACCGAGGCCCCGCCTTCGCTGATCCGGCCGCGGCTCCGGCACTCGCGCGCTCCCGGCCGGAAAGATACACCGATTTCGGCAATCCCGAGATGGTGCAAATCCTTGGCTATGACGACAACCAGGGCAATAGCAACGACGCGATGGAGCCCTTCATCAGCCGCGACGGCAATTTTCTCTTCTTCAATAACCTGAACACCGGCACCGCGGCCAACCCCACCAACCTGTTCTGGGCGACCCGCATCGGTGACGTGACGTTCCAGTTCCAGGGCGAGATCGCAGGCGGGGTCAACAGCAGCGGCCCGCTCGATGCGGTGCCATCGATGGACAGTGACGGCAATTTCTACTTCGTCACCACCCGAAGCTATTCCAACTTCGGCACGCCGGGCTATTTATCCACGATCTATTCTGGGCCGTTCTCCGACGGCTCGGTGGCGCCGGTCAATCCGGTCTCGGGTGTTGCGGCGCCGCGAGTGGGTCTGGTCAACTTCGACGAAGAGATCAGCGCCGACGGCAATACGCTGTACTTCACGCAGGGCGATTTCAGCGCCGGCAGCGGTCCGCCGGCCAGCACCGTGATGATGGTCGCGACCCGCCAAGGCTCCAAGTTCGTCGTCGATCCAAAGAGCGCTTGGCTCATGCGGGCGATCAACGACCGGCATCTCAACTATGCGGCGGACATCTCCGCCGACCAGCTCGAGTTTTTCTGGACGCGAACCAATCTCAAGGTTGGATTTGCCATCTATATGGCCACCCGCAAGTCAACCGCGAAGCCGTTCGGCGAAGCGCGCAAGATTCATGCGATCACAGGCTACGCGGAGGCGCCATCGATTTCTCCCGACGGCCTGTCGCTCTACTACCACCTGAAGAACAGCAACGGCGTTTTCGTCATCAATCGCGTCACGCGCGCCCTGAAACCCTGAACTCCTGCGAGTTAAGGCGGAGCCGCCGGTATGGCGCGCGTCCACGGCGACGCAAGCGGGTCGCGGCTCGGTTTGCGGACCCCGGCGGGATTCTCGGGGCCGCGTCTGCCTCTGCGCGACCGCGAATCCGCTCCTATTGCCCCGTTGAAGCCTGCCTTATAGGGTCTATCGCGATTGTGGACTATTAGGCACGCTAAATGTTACAATCTCGTGACCCGCACAATCCGGGTTTTTTGACAGATTGCCCGCCGCAACGCGCCGGGCCGATACGGAGCTGATGCAGTGATGCCAAATCGCGACCCGAAGCCCGCACCAACCAAAAGCCGCGCCCTGATCGATTGGGTCGCCGAGATCGCGAGTCTGACGACCCCGGATGAAGTCGTATGGTGCGACGGCTCCGAGGCGGAACGTCGCCGGCTGACCGAGGTCGCGGTGAAATCGGGTAGCTTGATTCCGCTCAACCCGAACAAGAAACCCGAAAGCTATCTGCATCGCTCCAATCCGAACGATGTCGCGCGCACCGAGCAACTCACTTTGATCTGCTCACCGGATAAACGCGACGCCGGTCCGACTAACAACTGGGCCGACCCGGCCGAGACTTACGCCAAACTGCGCGGATGGCTCGCCGGCTCGATGCGCGGACGCACAATGTACGCTATCCCGTACGTGATGGGTCCGCTCGGGTCGCCGTTTGCGAAGATCGGCGTCGAGATCACGGACAGCATCTACGTCACGCTGAACATGCGGATCATGACGCGGATGGGCTCCGTCGCGCTCGAGATGCTCGGCGCCAGCGACACCTTCTGCCGCGGTGTGCATTGCACGCTCGACCTGAGTCCCGAACGCCGCCTCATCTGCCATTTCCCGCAGGACAACGCGATCTGGTCGGTCGGCTCGGGCTACGGCGGCAACGCGCTGCTGAGCAAGAAGTGCCTCGCGCTAAGAATCGCGAGCGTGCAGGGCCGGCGCGAAGGCTGGCTCGCCGAGCATATGCTGATTCTCGGGATTCAGAATCCCAAGGGCGAGACCACCTACATCGCCGCCGCGTTTCCAAGCGCGTGCGGAAAGACCAACCTCGCGATGCTGACGCCGCCGCCCGCGTTCGCCGGATGGAAGGTTTTCACCGTCGGCGACGATATCGCGTGGCTGCGAGTCGGCGACGACGGCAGGCTGTGGGCGGTCAATCCTGAAAACGGCTACTTCGGCGTCGCACCGGGCACCAACTCGCACTCCAATCCGAACGCGATGAAAATGCTCGGGCACGATTCGATCTTCACCAACGTCGCGATTACGCCCGACGGCGACGTGTGGTGGGAAGGAACCGACACCCCGGCGCCGGAAGGATTGCTCGATTGGCAGGGACGCCCGTGGAATACGGCCTCCAAGGAAAAAGCCGCGCATCCGAACAGCCGCTTCACCACCCCGATGGCCAACAACCCCGCGCTCTCGCCGCATGCCAACGATCCTAACGGAGTTCCGATCTCCGCGATCGTGTTTGGCGGACGCCGCGCGACCACCGCTCCGCTGGTGCTCGAATCCGAGAGCTGGGCGCACGGCGTTTTCATGGGCGCCACGATGGGCTCCGAAACCACCGCGGCCGCCACAGGAGCGGTCGGCGTGGTCCGGCGCGATCCGATGGCGATGCTGCCGTTCTGCGGCTACAACATGGGCGATTATTTCGGGCACTGGCTCGCGATGGAAAAATCCATCAAACGTCCGCCCAAAATCTTCATGGTCAACTGGTTCCGCAAGGACTCCAACGGCAACTTCCTGTGGCCCGGCTTCGGCGACAATCTGCGCGTGCTCAGGTGGATGCTCGATCGGATCGAAGGGCGGGTCAGCGCCGAGAAGACTCCGGTTGGCGGCGTGCCGAAGATCGCGGACCTGGATCTGCGCGGCCTCGAAATTTCCACCGAACAATTGCGCGAGGATCTGGCGATCAAGCCCGGCGAGTGGAAGACCGAAATGCAATCCACCAGCGATTTCTTCGACCAGATCGGTCCGACGGTGCCGAAGTCCCTGCGCGAAAAGCATCGCGAACTCTCAGCCGCGCTCGCGGACAGCTCCCACTGACGCGAGATCGCGAGCCGGAGCGCCGCGGACAGAAGAGAATCCGCGCGCGAGCCGGAGTGCCGCCCCCCCACCGCGCGCGGCGAACTCATTGGTAGCAGGGCACGCGATGCGGGTCGCGATACGTCAGGTAAGAAACAGGGGCGTTCCTCGCGCGGGATGATGTTTCGCTCGCCTCTCCCGCATCGCCTCTGCTCCCCAGCCGGCCGACGAGCCGTCGGCCGCCACTGACAAAAGGAAGCAATATGCCAGTGGGGGCGAACGGCTCGTCCGCCCGCCGTCGATGGCGGGCGAGACGCCCGCCCTACCAATGTAACGCCGGTCCTCCTGAAGCGGCAGTGCGTCAGCGCCTACTCCGGATGCTTGCGCAGGAAGGTCGGCACGTCGAGCTTGTCGTCGCCCTCGAGCAGCGCGTTGGGTTCAAGCCGCTCCTGCGCCGCCGCGTCACCGCGGCGTTTGAATGCGGGAATGTCGAGGCTGCTGTCGTCAACGATCAAGCCCATCCTGCGCACCGGCTTGCCGGCCGGAAATTGGCGCACCTGGCCCGGCGCCTGCGCGGGCGTTGGCTTGACCTCCGCAGGATCGACCGGGCGCGTGGCGGCGGCGGCGATCGGAGTCGTGATCGGCGCACCCGAGGGTGAATACTTTGAGAACGGCAAATCCCGGTCGCCGAAGCCGGTCGCGATAACCGTTACCCGAATTTCGTTGCCGGCCTTTTCATCGACGACCGCGCCAAAGATGATGTTCGCGTCTTCGTCGGCTTCTTCCTGGATCAGGCTGGCGGCTTCGTTCACCTCATAGAGCGACATCTCGGGTCCGCCGGTCACGTTGATGAGCAAGCCGCGCGCGCCCTTGATGGAAACGTCCTCGAGCAGCGGACTCGAGATCGCGCGCTGGGCCGCTTCGACCGCGCGATTCTCGCCCGAGGCGGTCGCGGCGCCCATCATCGCCATCCCCATTTCGGACATGATCGATCGCACGTCGGCGAAATCAAGATTGATCAGTCCGTGGACCGTCACCAGTTCCGAGATTCCGCGCACCGCCTGCAAGAGAACGTCGTCAGCCTTGGCGAACGCTTCGCGCAGGGAGGTGTTGCGATTGGCAACCGACAGTAGCCGCTGATTGGGTATCGTGATCAGGGTATCGACCGAGTTTTTCAGCTCGCGAAGCCCCTCCTCGGCCTGCGCCATCCGCTTACGCGCCTCGAACTGAAACGGCTTGGTCACCACGCCCACGGTCAGCGCGCCAAGCTCGCGCGCGATTCGCGCGATCACGGGAGCCGACCCGGTTCCGGTGCCGCCGCCCATCCCGGCGGTGACAAACACCATCTCGGCGTCGGTCAGCTCGGCGCGGATGCGCTCTTCGTCTTCGAGCGCGGCCCTGCGCCCGATTTCGGGATTTCCGCCAGCGCCGCGGCCGCGGGTCAGCGTCTCGCCGATCTGCAGCTTGAGGGGCGCGTGATTATTCTGGAGCGCCTGCGAATCAGTGTTGACGGCGATAAAGTCGACGTTGCGGACGCCGGACGCGATCATGTGATTAATCGCGTTGCCTCCGCATCCGCCGGCGCCAATGACTTTGATCCGGGCGCCCAAATCGGGGTTACTCACCAACTCAATCATGTGCGAACCTCCTCCACCACCTACCGGCAAAGTTTGCTGACCGCTCGAGTATGTTTTACGTCGGCGGTTCAAAAGAAATCTCTCACCCAATCGCTCAGGCGCGAGCGCAGCCTGCCCCATCGGCCATAGCGTGCCGCCGCGCCGTTAACGCCGCGCGCGGAGCCCTGATACAGGATCAGGCCCGCCGCGGTGGTGTACATCGGTTTCATCAGTTCCTCGGGCATCCCCTTGAGATTGATCGGAAGCCCGCGGCGAATCGGAACACCAAAAATTCGTTCCGCCAATTCCTGAGTGCCTTCGAGCAGCGAGGTGCCGCCCACCAGCACGATTCCCGAGGCCAGGCTGTCGGCGACACCCGAGCGCATGATCTCGCGCTGCGCCATCGCGAGAATCTCTTCCATCCGCGGCTCGAGAATGTCGGTCAGCATCCGCCGCGCGATCGCTCTTGGCTCGCGTCCGCCGACTCCCGGCACCTGCACCATTTCGTCGCGCCGCACGACCTGGTTGGTCGCCGCGCCAAACGCGACCTTGAGCCGCTCGGCGTCCGCGATCGGCGTGCGCAGGCCGGCCGCGATGTCGCTGGTCAGATGATTGCCGCCCAGCGGCAGCACGGCGGTATGCATCACGGCCCCGCCGTGAAACACGATGATATCGGTGGTGCCGCCGCCGATGTCGATCAGCGCGACTCCGAGTTCGCGCTCTTCGGGAAACAGCGCCGCCTCGGCGGAAGCCAGCGGCTCGAAGATCATCTCGGCCGGCGTGATTCCCGCCCGCTCGCAGCACTTGGTCAGGTTTTGTCCGTAACTCTGCGCGGCGGTAACAATATGGATGCGCGCCTCGAGCCGGACTCCCGCCATCCCGATCGGCTCGCGCACGCCCTCCTGGTCATCGACCGCGAATTGCTGCGGCAGGATGTGCAAGACCTGGCGATCGAGCGGTATCGCGACCGCGCGCGCCGCATCTATAACCCGCTCGACGTCGCGCGCGCCCACCTCTCCGCCGCGCACCGCGACGATCCCGTGGCTGTTCAGCCCGCGGATGTGCGGACCCGCGACGCCCGCCACCACTGAGCCGATTCGGATGCCCGAGGCCTTCTCCGCCTCGTCAAGTGCGGCGCGAATCGCCTCGACCGTCGCTTCGATATTGACCACCACGCCCTTGCGCAGGCCGGTGCACGGCGCCACGCCGTGGCCGAGCACGGCGATTTCGCCCTCTGGACTCGCCTCGGCGACAAGCGCGCAAACCTTGCTCGTACCGACGTCCAATCCTGTGAGCAGGTTCCTCATCGCTTCACCGCGCCCTCCGCCCCGTGCCGGCATTGGCCGATCCTGCGATCGGCGAATGCACCGAAACCTTGCGCACCGCGCCACGCTTGCCCCGCGGACCGTCGATCGCGGCGGCCAGCCGGACCACCGCCTGGTCCGGCGTGGACATGTCAAGCGTGGCGATCATCGGCTCGCGCCCGCGCCACTTCGCCAGCACCTCACCGGCGCGGCGAATCTCGGTCGCGGCGTTATCGAGATCGATCACCACCTCGGTGCGCGTGCGGTCGAGATAGAGCGTGGCGACTCCGTCATCGCCGATGCTCATTTCCGAAACGAGATGCGACAGCAGGGCCTCGGAGCGGACCATCGTCGCCGCATATGCGACCAGGTCGATTCCGCGCGAGTTCGCGGCTCGGGCGCCGCTCAAGATCGGCAAATCGCCTTCGGCGTTTGGAGAGACCGGGCCGCGCAACTCCGCGTCGGCAAACAGCGCGTAAAATCCGTCGGGCCGCTCGACCATCGCGATCGCCCCGCCCTGGCTGCCGCCGGACAGCTTCCGCACCGGCGCGGTACAAAGGCCGAGGCCGATTTCAATCGACTGTAACGCCGCGGCCAGCCGCTGGAACGCCGGCTTTGCGGGAGCCGCGGTGCGATCGATTCGCGCCCAGATTTGGCGGTACGATGCCGAAAATAAATTCGCGGCCCGGCGCGTGACTGCGCGTCCCGGCGCGCTGAAGCCCGTCATCACCCCCAGCCCGAAGAAGGCGCACAGCACCATCCCCACCATCCGTGGGTTCCACCCCGCCGCCTCTTTCCTTTTCCGCCGCTCCGCCACCACCACTTCCCCGCGCGACTTACCAGTCGCCGACCAGCTTGACCTCCGGCTCGAGCCAGACGCCGCTATGCTCCTTGACCCGGTTGCGCGCCAACTCGATCAGCGTGCGCACCTCTTCGGCGCGCGCGCCGCCAAGATTGACGATAAAATTCGCGTGCTGATCCGAAAACGCGGCGCCGCCCACGCGCATCCCCTTGAGACCCGCGCCCTCGAGCAGCCGTCCGGCGAAGGCGCCGGGCGGGTTTTTGAAAATCGATCCGGCGTTGGGAACTCCGCGCGGCTGGCGCGCGGCGCGCTTGGCGTGCAACTCGGCGACCCGCGCACGCAAGCCCTCGCGATCGCCGCGCGCAAGCTCGAACTCAACCCGCGTGATCACGAACCCCGCGGGAAGATTGGTGCGCCGATAGGCGAAATTGATTTCGTCCTTGGTCAGATCGCGCGCAATTCCCTCGCGCGTGACGCCATGCACTATCGTCACGACCTTCGCGATCTCGCCGCCGAACGCACCCGCGTTCATCACCAGCCCGCCGCCGACGGTGCCCGGAATCCCTTCGCCGAACTCAAGGCCGCCAAGGCCCTGCGCGACCACGGTCTCGACCAGCGCGCCGAAATCCACCGCCGCGCCCGAGCTGACGTGGGCCGCGTCGATCGCAATTTTGCGGAACCCCTCGCCCAGGCGCACCACCAAGCCGCGCACGCCCCGATCGCTCACCAGCAGATTGGTCCCCGCGCCGAGGCACAATGCGGCGGCGCCGCGGCGATCGGCCGCCGCCATCGCATCGGCGAGTTCCGCTTCGCTCTCGACCGCGAGGAAAAGATCGGCGGGTCCGCCGATTCTGAACGAGGTCAGATCCGCCAGCGGACGCCCGGTGGCCAAGCGCGCGCCGAAGCGCCGATGGAGTTCGCGCTCAAGCATGGTCATGCGGCCTGGCCTCGCGCGCGAGTGCGTCCAAAATCTTTGCGCCGAGTTGGTTGATATCGCCAGCGCCGAGCGTGACGATCAGATCGCCGCGGCGCGACGCGAGCGCGACTTCGCGCGCGGCGTCGAGGTCGGCGCCGAGGTAATGAACCTCGAGATGCCCGCGTGCGCGGATCGCCTCGTACAGCCGGCGCGACGACACGCCGGGAATCGGGTCCTCGCCCGCGGAATATATTTCGAGCAGGTAGAGCGCCCCGGCGTCATCGAAGGCGGTGAGAAATTCCTCGAACAGATCGCGCATCCGGGTGAAGCGATGCGGCTGGAACACCACCACGGCGCGGCGCTTGAATCCCGCCCGCGCCGCCGCGAGCGTGGCGCGGATCTCGGCCGGATGATGCGCGTAATCGTCAAGCACGATACGCCCGTCGTGCTCGCCTTTGATCTCGAAGCGCCGTGCGATTCCGCCAAACCTGGCGAGCGCGCGGGTCGCGACGGCGAAGTCGATTCCAAGCTCGAACGCGACCGCCAGAGCGGCCAGCGAATTCATCGCGACATGCACGCCCGGCGCCGGGAGCGTAACCGTTCCCAGCGCGGCGCCCTTGAAGATCGCGTCGAAGCGCGTCGACAGGCCATCGATCACGATCCGCTCGGCGCGCAGGTCGGCGTCGGCCGCCACCCCGTAGGTGATCACGGGTTTGCGCACCTGCTCGAGCATCGCGCGCACGTTCGCGCTGTCGATTCCCAGCACCGCGCGGCCGTAAAACGGAACCCGGTTGATGAAGCTCAAAAACGCCTCGCGCAGGCGATCCATCGAGCCGTAGTGGTCCAGATGCTCGGCGTCGATATTGGTCACGATCGCAATGGTCGGCAACAGCAGCAGAAACGACGCGTCACTCTCGTCGGCCTCGGCGACCATGAAGTCGCCGCGCCCCAGGCGCACGTTGGTTCCGGTGTTGCGCAGGTTTCCGCCCACCGCGACGGTGGGATCAAGTCCGGCATCTTCCATGATCAGGGCAACCAGCGCGGTGGTCGTCGTCTTGCCGTGAGTGCCGGCCACGGCAACGCCGAGCTTGGTCATCCTGAGCAGCTCGCCGAGCATCTCGGCGCGCGCGATCACTGGAATTTTCAGCTCGCGGGCGCGCGCGACTTCGGGGTTCGAGAATTTTATCGCCGACGATATGACGATCGCATCAAACGGCGCGTGAGGATTCGGCGCGCGCAGATGCGATGGGTGATGCCCGATTTCGATTTGCGCGCCGAGCGACTCAAGCCGCGCGGTCGCGGCGCTGGCGGCGAGATCGCATCCGCTAACGCTGAAGCCGAGCTTGAGCGACAGCTCCGCGATTCCGCTCATTCCCGCGCCGCCGATTCCGATGAAATGCAGCCGGCGCCTTGGCCTACGCGGCCCCGATTTAAGCGCGCTGTCCACTCGATCTAGTTCTCCACCCGCGCCGAATCGAAGCAAACCCGCGCGACGCGCGCGGCCGCGTCGGGATAGGCGGCGGCGTTGGCGCGCACGCCCATCGCGACCAGCCGCGCGGGATCGCCGAGCAGCGATTTCATTTCGCGGGCAAGATTTTCCGCGATATGGCTGTCGTCAGCGACGATAATCGCGCCGCCGAGTTTTTCGATCACGCGCGCGTTGTGAAGCTGTTGCATGTCGCGATGAAACGGATACGGCACAAAAATCGCCGCACGGGCGGCCAGCGCGATATCGGTGACCGTGCCGCCGCCGCTGCGCCCGACCACCAGGTCGGCGGCGGCCAGCGCAGCGGGCACGTCATCGATAAATGGGACTACTTCCGCATTCAACGGAAGCTCACCGTAAGCCTGCCGCACCAACTCAACATCCGCCTCCCCGGTCTGATGTGTAACCTTCAACTTTATAACACCTTTTCCCCAGATTTTGAAAGCCCCTACAACACCAATATTGAGCCGATGAGCGCCGGTGGACGCGCCTAAAACAAGGATTTGAGCCGGACGAGCCTCGATCGGGGTCCGATCCGTGCGTGCCCGGTAGCGCACCGGGTTGCCCGTCAGCTCGACTTTCGCAGGCGGAAAATACACCAGGCTGTCGGCAAAGCTGATACAGATCCTGCGCGCGAAACGCTGCAGGATCCGATTGGACAATCCCGGCATCACATTCTGCTCGAGCATCACGATCGGCACCCGTGCGAGCGCCGCCGCGGCTCCGACCGGCGCCGACGCGTAGCCGCCCACGCACACCACCAGATGCGGCCGCATCCGCGCGACGATTGCGCGCGCCAGTCTGGCCGCGCGCACAAACTCCGCGAGCGCCCGCATCCGCGCCGCGGCGCCATGGCCGCGAATCCCGTGAACCGCCAGCAACTCGAAGCGGTAGCCGCGGCCCGGCATCCAGCGCGCCTCGAAACCGTTGCTCGCACCGACGTACAAAACCTCGCTGGCGGGACGCTGGCGCACGATCTCCTCGCCCACCGCGACGGCGGGAAACAGATGGCCTCCCGTCCCTCCGCCCGCGATGATTACCCGCATCGCATTACTCCGCGCGCACGGCGGGCCGCCGGCCGAGCGCGAGCAGCGCGCCAACGGCAGCCATCGCCATCATGATCGCGGTGCCGCCGTAGCTCAGAAACGGCAGCGGCAATCCCTTGGTTGGAATCATCCCGATCACGACCGCCATATTGATCAACGCCTGGAGCGAGAGCAGCGCGGTCAGGCCCACCGCGAGCAGGCTCGCGAAAGGATCAGGCTCGTCGTGCGCGATCCGCATTCCGCGGAACAGGATCACGCAGAACAGTCCGATCACGAGGCACGCGCCGACGATGCCGAATTCCTCGCCGACCACGGCGAAAATAAAATCGGTGTGCGACTGCGGCAGATAGAACATTTTCTGGCGGCCCGCCCCCAGCCCGACTCCGCGCAGTCCGCCCGCGCCCAGCGCGATGAAGGATTGGATCAACTGGAAGCCCGCGCCGCGCGCGACCTGCCACGGATCGAGAAACGCGGTGAGCCGCCGCATCCGATACGACTTCGTGAACATCTGCACCGCGAGTCCGGCGGCCGCGAGCGCGCCGGCGGCGCCCAGATGCTTGATCTCGGCGCCGGCCGCCCACAGCATCGCGAACAGGATCACCGAGATCATCACGGTCGATCCGAAATCCGGCTGCTTCAGGAGAATCACGGCCAGCGCGCCGACGATCGCGAACGCGGGCGCCGGGCCGCGCATGAAATCGCGCAGGCGATCCTGGCGGCGGGCAAGGAAATCGGCCAGAAAAAATATCAGCGCGAACTTGACCAGCTCCGACGGCTCGAGGACGATCGGGCCAATCCGCAGCCAGCGCCGCGCGCCGCCACGCACCAGCCCCAGACCGGGAATATAGACCGCGAGCAGCATCACCACCGAGACGAGCGCGAGCGGCGTCACCAGGCGGCGCAGCCCAACGATCGAAAACTGTGAAAGCATCACCATCACGATCAAGCCCGCGGCGATATGCGCCACGTGGAGCTTGAAGAAATGAAACGCGTCACCGGTTTTCTCGAGGCCCAGGAAATAGGTCGTGTTCAGCACCATCAGCAGGCCGAACCCAATCAGCGCCGCCGCCGGCAGCCACAGCCACGGGTCGGGGCGCCGGTAGTGGACCGCTTCAAAGCGCCCGAACCAGCTTTTGAAATACGTTTCCGCGCTCCGCATAGTCCTTGAACTGATCGAAACTCGAGCACGCCGGCGAGAGCAAAACCGTGTCGCCCTTTCGCGCCACCTGCGCCGCCCGTTCGACCGCCTCCGCCAGAGTTGCAATGAGATGGATCTCGCACGCGCCGGCCAGCGCCGCGCGCATCTGCTCGCGCGCCGCGCCGATCAGAATCGCGCGGCTGACTTTGCGCCGCAGCGGCGCGATTAATGGACTGTAATCGCCGCCCTTGTCCACTCCGCCCGCGATCAGCACGACCGGCGCCGCGACAGCCTCGAGCGCCTGGACGACCGCACCGACATTGGTGCCCTTGGAGTCGTCGATCCAGGTGATGCCATCGCGTTCGCGCACGAATTCGAGCCGATGCGGCAAGCCGGGGAACGCGCGCAGCGCGCGCTCGATCACGTTTTCATCGGCGAACATCGCGAGCGCCGCGGCCGCCGCGGCCATCGCGTTGGACACGTTATGCCGCCCCGCAAGCCTATAGCCCGCAAGGCTGATGCGTCCGCGCCGCGAGCCCAGGTTGAACAGCAGCGCGTTTTGCTCCGGCCAGATCGCGGGCGCGTCGCCCGACGCGACGAAACCAAACCCGAATACGCGCGAGCGCACCGACTTTGCGAGCTTCCAGACGAGCGCATCGTCGCGATTGAGAATCGCCCAGTCGCCGCCGTCCTGATTGCCGAAGAGCCGCGCTTTCGCCGCCCCGTAGTCTTCGAGATCGCGATAACGATCGAAGTGATCGTCGGTCAGGTTCAGATAAACGGCGACTTTGGGCTTGAAGTGCTCGATCCATTCGAGCTGGAAGCTCGAGACCTCGGCGACGATCGCGTCGTAAACTCCGTCCACCGCCGCGATCAGCGGCAGACCGAGATTTCCGCCGACGAACGGATGCATCCCCGCGGCTTTGAGAATCTCGCTGAGCAGCACGGTCACGGTGCTCTTGCCGTTGGTGCCGGTAATCGCGGCGATCGGCGCGGAGATAAACTGTGTGGCGAGTTCGATTTCGCCGAGCACCGGAATTTTGCGGGCGACCGCTCCCGCGAGCAGCGCCGCGTCACGCGCAACTCCGGGGCTTGGGATCACCAGATCGACTCCCGCGAGCCAGCGTGGATCCTCGGGGCCGAGCTTCACGTCGCCCGCTGGCAGACCCGCGCGATCGAGGTCCGCGCGGCGATCGGTGAGGACTAATTTCGCGCCGCGCCCGGCCAGAAATTTCGCCGCCGCGATTCCGGTCGCGCCAAGCCCTACGACCATCACCGTTTTGCCCGCGAGTTTCATCATGGCTTGAGTATTACGCCGCGGCGCAGCCGTTCAGCGCAGCTTCAGCGTCGAAAGCGCGACCAGCGCGCACACGATCGAGATAATCCAGAAGCGCACCACCACCACCGTCTCGGGCCATCCGCTGAGCTCGAAGTGATGATGGATCGGCGCCATGCGGAAGAACCGCTTGCCGCCGGTCCATTTGAAGTAGTAGCGCTGGATAATCACCGACGCGGCTTCGCCCACGAACACTCCGCCCGCCAGCACCAGCGCGAGTTCCTGCTTGGCCAGCACCGCGACCATCCCGAGCGCGCCGCCGAGCGACAGGGCGCCCACGTCGCCCATGATCATCGAGGCGGGATAAGCGTTGTACCACAGGAAGCCCAGCGACGCGGCGATAAGCGAGGCGCAGAAGATCGCGACCTCGCCGGCGCCGGCGACGTGCGGAATCTGCAAGTAGGTGGCGAATTTCAGGTTGCCAGCTACGTAGGTGAAGACCCAGTAGGTAAACGCCGTGGTCATCACCGGGCCGATCGCAAGTCCATCGAGTCCGTCGGTGAAGTTCACCGCGTGCGAGCATCCGACCACCACCAGGGTCGCGAACGGGATGTAAAAGTAGAGTCCCCAATCGGGATGCAGGTTCTTCGCGAACGGGATCGTCAGCGTGGTCGGAAACTTGAGCCACCCGAACAACACCACCGACGCGGCCAGCGCGCACGCGAAGGTCGCGCCGAGCTTGACCGATTCGCTAAGCCCCAGGCCCTTGCCGCGCTTGAGTTTCAGATAATCGTCGCCGAAGCCGATCGCGCCGAAGCTGGCGGTGACGAAGATCACGATCCAGACGTAAGGATTCAAGATGTTGGCGAGCAACAGGGTCGCGGCGAGGGTCGCGGTCAGGATCAGCAGGCCGCCCATGGTGGGAGTGCCGGCCTTCTTCTGATGGCTCTGCGGAACCACGTCGCGGATGGTCTGGCCCAGGTTCGCGGCGCGGAAGCGATCGATCAGCCACGGACCCATCGCGAGCGAAATCGCAAGCGCGGTCAGCCCGGCGAGCACCGAGCGAAAGGTTTCGTAGCGCAGGACGTTGAAGCCCTGGAAATGGGTGTGCAGCGGATAGAGCAGAAGATACAGCATCGCGTGATTGCGCCCGCGCGGGCGCATCCATCAATCCAATCAATTCTTCCGGTAGCCGCGCTCGAGGGCAATCTGAAAAATTACCGCGCGATCGTCGAACTCGATCACGCGCGCGCCAATCTGTTGATAGGTCTCGTGGCCCTTGCCGGCGACGATCACGGTGTCGCCGGGCGCGGCGATGCCGAGCGCGAGCGCAATCGCGTCACGGCGGTCGGGCTCGACGCGAAAGTCGCGGGCGCACGCGCCCGGCTCTTCTTTCATAGCGTCGCGAAGTCCAACTTCGATTTCGCTTATGATCGCGTTCGGATCTTCGCTGCGCGGATTGTCGGAGGTGATGATCGGCAGATCGGAAAGCCGCGCCGCGATCGCGCCCATGATCGGGCGCTTGCCGCGGTCGCGGTCGCCGCCGCATCCGAACACGCAGAGCACCCGCCCGCGGGTGAATTTGCGCGCGGCTTCGAGCACCGCCTCGAGCGCGTCGGGCTTGTGCGCGTAATCAACTATCGTCAGCACGCCTGCGCGCGCCGCGACCGCCTCCATCCTGCCGGGGGCCCCTGGGCATCGCCGCACCCCTTGCGCCACCGCCTCCGGTTCGATGCCCAGGGCCACCGACACGGCGCAGGCCCCGAGGATATTGATCAGGTTGAATTCGCCCAGCAGCGGCGAAGTGAGTTCAATTTTTTTTCCGAGCGCGACGATCGCCGCGCGAATTCCATCCGCGCCAATCGAAAAATCGCGCGGATAAACGTCCAGTCCGGGCGCGAGTCCGAAGCTGACTTTGCGGGTTGTCACGGCGTCGAGCACCCGGCGCCCGTACGGGTCGTCGCCGCGCGCGACCGCGAATGCGTCACTGCGGCAGCTACGCGCGAGAATCCCGGTGAACAGCCGGAGCTTCGCCGCGAAATAATTTTCGGGCGTGCCGTGGTAGTCCAGATGGTCGCGGCCCAGGTTGGTGAACATCGCGGCGCGGAAGTTGAGCGCGTCAACCCGCCCCTCGGCGAGTCCAATGGAAGACACTTCCGCCGCGACGTGGCGCACGCCCTCGCGCTCCATCCGGGCCAGCGCGGATTCGATATCGATCGACTCCGGTGTCGTCAGCCCGCTGTAGATCTTGTTTGCGCGGATGAAAATTCCAACCGTGCCGATAATGCCGGCCGGATAGCCAGCCGCCTCGAAGATCGAAGCGAGTATATAGCTCGTCGTGGTCTTGCCGCTGGTGCCGGTGATTCCGATCAGATCGAGGCGCTCGCTGGGCGCACCATAAAAACGCGCCGCGGCCGCGCCCATCAACAGGCGCGGCCGCGCGCTCTCGACAACGGTCACCGCGGGCCGGGCGTCCACACTTCCACCAATCCCCACCACCATCGCCCCGGCGCCGCGGTTAAATGCGTCAGTTAAGTTGGCGCGCGAGCGCTCCGGATCGCGCGCGAGTGAAAAGAACAGATGACCGGGCGCCACCGTCCTCGAGTCATAGCTGAGCCCTGAAATCTCCACTGCGGCATCGCCTTCAATTCGTCCATCGAGTCCCGCGAGTAGCTCGGCGAGCTTCACATCGCTCCCCCCGGCGTGGC
Organism: Binataceae bacterium (SeqCode); assembly: GCA_035531615.1. Lineage (GTDB taxonomy): Bacteria > Desulfobacterota > Binatia > Binatales > Binataceae > JBARDN01. The sequence continues at coordinate 47,638 of DATKSQ010000132.1, read as the reverse complement.
CGGACCTGAGTGCCGGGACGCCGCCACCGCGACCACGGGCGGCGCATCAGCCTGCACCGCGGCCAGCGTCAGATGAACCGCAGCGTGGCTCAGCGGAGCGCCAGGCGCGGGATCCTGTCCGACCACATAGCCGCCGCCCTTCACTTCGAGGGTGACTCCAATTCGGCGTGCGACCAAAAGTGCGCGGCGCAGGCTCATGCCCGCGAAATTCGGCGTCAGCGGAGTGCCGGTGCCGGTCAGCGCGGGAATCTGGTCGCCGGCATCGGGGGCGGATACCTTTGTCAGAGCGCCGGCCGCGCTCGCGGAACCACCCGGCATCGGAATCATGCCGGCGACATCGTAGCTGCCGCCCGGCGCACTGATATTCAGATCGCGCACCGCGCCGGATGCGATCTCGCTGAACACCGGCGCCGCGTACAGGCCGCCAAAATGGCCGTGTCCGACGTCGTAGAGCACTACCAGGATCACCAGCCGCGGATCGTCGGCGGGCAGAAACCCGACGAACGAGCACACGTGCCGATTCTGATAGTAGCCGCCCGCCGGATTCACCATCTGCGCGGTCCCGGTCTTGCCCGCGACGATAAAGCCCTCGACCTTGGCGCGATGGGCGGTGCCGTTGGGTCCGTTGACGACGTTGCGCAAGAGCAGGTTCATCTGATGCGCGATCTCGGGCGCAATCGCGCGGCGCATCACCTGCGGCGTATGGCGCACAATCACGTTGCCCTGCGCGTCGGACGCGGTCTTCACCACGTACGGGCGCACGACCAATCCGCCGTTGGCGATCGCGGCGTACGCGGTCGCAAGCTGGATCGGGGTCACCGCGACGCCCTGCCCGAAGCCGTGATTTGCAAGATCGATTTCGCGCCAGGTCGAAGGCTTCATGACGAGTCCGCTGGCTTCTCCGGGAAGATCGATTCCGGTCCTAAGCCCGATTCCAAACGCGCGCATGCCCTGGTAGTAGCGGTCCGCGCCGAGTGCGAGCGCGACCTTCGCCGCGCCGATATTGGACGAGACCTCGATGATGCCGGCCAGATCGAGCGAGCCGTGCTTGCTGTCGTCGTGGATCGTGCGCCGGTCGATCGTCCAGTGTCCTTCTTCGCAGTAGATCTGCTGGTCGAGCGTGATCGCGCCGTCGGCCAGCGCGACCGAGCCCAGGACTCCCTTCATGGTCGAGCCCGGCTCGAACGAATCCTGCACCGCGGTGTTGTGCAAGCGGTCATGCACGTTGGCGGGGTCGGCTCCCACGTTGGCCATCGCCAGCACTTCGCCGGTGAACGGATCGAGTACGATCGCGGCGCCGCGCTTGGCGCCGCTTTGCTCGACCTCGGTGGCCAGCTCGGTCTCGGCCAGCGACTGGATCGAGGAATCGATGGTGAGCTCAAGCTGCGCGCCCGGCTCCGGCGTTTTGAGTTCGAGGGGGCTGTCGAAAATCGGATGACCGAGTGCGTCGTGGTAGAAGCTCAGCTCGACCGGAGCGCCGCGAATCAGCTTGTTGTATTCGAGTTCAAGGCCGGAGAGCCCCTGGCCGTCCATCCCCGCAAGCCCGACCACCGCCGCGGCCAGGTTGCTCTCCGGGTAGAAGCGTTTGTATTCGCTGAGCGCGCCGACGCCCTCGATTCCGAGTGCTTCGGCCGCCTGCGCGGTATCAGCAGGCACGCGCCGCACGAGCCACACAAAGGGCGCGCGCCCGGCAAGTTTTGCCTCCAGCGCGCCTGCGCTCATCCCGAGCGCGGCTGCCAGCTTTGCGCGCTCGCGCGCCGAGGTCGTCTCGAGCACCCGATGCGGCCGTGCATAGACCGAGCGGGTCTCCGCCGACAGCGCGAGCGGGGTTCCATTGCGATCGACAATCGGGCCGCGCACTGCGGCGAGCTCGGTCTCGCCGGTATGCTCGCTGTTGGCCAGCGAGGACAGCCGCGGTCCGTCGAATTCGACCAGCACGATCAGGCGCAGCACCGCCATCCCGAACAGTGACGCGAGCGCAAGCGTCAGCCATCCCACCCGCGAGCGGCGCTGCCTGAACGCATTGTTCATGGGATCATCACCACCTGTCCGTTGGCGGGCGGCCCAAGATGGTAGCGCGGCGCGAGCGCGCGCAGCCGGTCGTGCGATGCCAGTTCCGCGCTCTTGAGCCGCAGGGTCCGGTTCTGATCCTCGAGTTTGGCGATCTCCTCGCGCAGCGCGGAGAGCCGGTAGCCCTCGCGGGTTGCCTCGAGCCGGATCATCAGCGTGGTGAAACCGAGCACGGCCACCGCGACGATCAGGACTCCGGCCACGATCGGCGAGGGCGGATTGGCGGGACGCGCGCGCCGGTTCATCGCGCGCTCCTTTCGATACAGCGCAGGCGCGCACTGCGCGCACGCGGATTATTCAGAATTTCGGAGCGCTGCGGCTTGCGCACCTTGCCGGTAATCGCGGTGTAATCACCCGAGCGGGCGAGTTCGCGGAACCGTTCCTTGACCGCGCGGTCCTCGAGCGAATGGTACGCCAGCACGATCATCCGGCCGTGCTCGGCGAGCATCCCCGGCGCGTCGCGCAGCAGTGCGGCCAGACTATCCATCTCGCGGTTCACCGCGATTCTGAGCGCCTGAAATGTGCGGGTCGCGGGATGCGCTCCCGCGCGGCGACGCGGCCCGAGCGCGCGTTCGACGATCGCGCGCAGCTCCACGGTGGTCTCGATCGGACGGCTGCGCCGCTCCTCGACGATCGCACGCGCGATCCGGCGCGAGGCGCGCTCTTCGCCGAAGTTGAAGATGATATCGGCCAGATCGGACTCCGATTCCTCGTTGACCAGATCGTAGGCGCGCAGGCCCTGCGTGCGATCCATCCGCATGTCGAGCGGACCCTCGAAGCGAAAGCTGAAGCCGCGCGCCGGATCGTCGAGCGCGAAACTCGACATCCCGAGGTCCGCCACGATCGCGTCCACCTGCCCGAGCCCGCAATCCGCCAGGACCCGCGCCAGATCCGCGAAATCGCCCGGGCGCAAAATCACCCGGTCGCCGAATGGCGCCAGCCGCTCGCGCGCCGACTCGAGCGCGTCGGCGTCGCGATCGATCCCAACCAGCCGTGCCTCAGTCGCCGCAAGAACCGCGGCGGCGTGACCCGCCATCCCCAACGTAACATCAACGACGACGCGTGGTCCGTGCGCGGCAACCAAGTCGCGCACCTCCGCCACCATCACCGGCACATGCCTCCGGACCGCCGCGCCGCCGTCGTGTTTCACCGCCAGACTCATCAGGCCCTACAAACCAAGCTTCTCGTAAAAGACGGGATCCTGAACCTCCGCCTCGTTTGCCCGCAGCACACCCTCGAGCACCGTTTTGTCCCACAACTGAAAATGATCGCGCAGCGCGGAAAAGGTAACCTCGCGCGCGAGCCGGGCGAATTCGCGCAGCCGGGTCGGAATCAAAATGCGCCCCTGGCGATCGACCGGAACCTCGTACGCGCCGCCGATATAAAACGTTTCGAATTTCTGGATCGCCGGCTCAAAGCGATTGCGCGTGGCAACCTTCGCTAGCAACTGATCCCATTCGAGCGGAGGATACACATCGAGGCAGCGCTCGCGATTGTAAAAATTATTTGTGATGAAAAGACGGTCGTGCTGCTCGCGCGCAAGCACGTCACGGAATCGCGCCGGGATACTGACGCGTCCCTTTTCGTCGATCGCATGGTCGAATCGACCGCTGAACACCGTACTCCTCCCGAATGCCCCACAATCTCCCACTCCTCACCACTAGAGTCAAGCAAACCGCGAGACGGATGTTGTGAATCTTTCAATCTATTCGCAAAATAGGTATAGCGAAAAAAAAGCGAATATAATAATTACGGCCAACGCACGACGGATCATTCGATCTCGACGGCCTCGGGAGATCGCCCCGGCGTTGGGCGCTAGCGCCGATCCTTCCTTGACAGGAGCGCCATTCATTAGCGAAACTCGCGCCGATTACCTCGTTGTATAACCGGCTTGAAATCGCCTCGAACATAAGGGCGGAGAGAGGATAGAAGATGGCAGGGAAAACATGGCTCAAGAGCATCGTCGTGGTCGTGGCGGGAGTTGCCTTCACCATGGCGCTGACGAGTCCGGCCGCATGGTCGAGAGCGAGAAAAAAGAAGGTAGCGCCGACGGCAACGCCAACCGTCACTCCCACCGCCACCGCGACCCCAATAGTCAAAACGTGGAATTTCGATCAGGACAAGGCGGGGGCGCCGGCCGCGCAATGGACCGCGGTCGAGGGCGATTGGCAGGTGATTCCTGATCCGAGCGCGCCCAGCCAGCCCAACACCTACGGACTGCCGCCGGGGCGCATGATGCAATCGCTGCTGAACGCGTTACAGTATTACCCGATGACGGTGATAACCGACCCGACAGAGTATTCGGACTTCACGCTCGAGGCGTCGTTCAAGTCGGCGGGTGGTACCTTCGATTGTTCCGGCGGAATCATCTTTCGCTATGTGGATTCGAAGAACTTCTATCTGCTGACGGCCGGATGCCCGAGTGACTTCTTCCAGCTCTCGCGGATGACCGCCGGCAAGCTCGAGGTGCTCAAGCAGACCGTGGTGCCGACCGACAAGGACACCTGGTACAAAATCAAGGTCGTCGCGCAGGTCGGCAATTTCAGGTGCTACGACGACAACAAAATGATCTACGACTTTGACGACAGCAAAATCGCCAAGGGCCGCATCGGGCTATGGGCGAGCGACGATTCGCAGGCGCGTTTCGACAACGTGACGCTGACGCTGCCGCCGCCCGCGGTTTCGTCCGACAATTCCAGCGCGGTCCCGACCGGAGGCTCACCCGCTGGTTCGGCATCTCCGCTGCCGCCACTGCCGCCACCACCGCCGCCTCCGCCGGCGCATTGATCACGCCTTCGCGGTTGAGTTTATATGAACGTGCGGGCGCCGGGGCAATTCAGCTCCGGCGTCCGCTCTATTACGGGGCGGCGCGGAGCTGTTGATCGAGGGCGGCGCGGTACTTAATGTGGAAGGTAATGGATAACACTCCGGAACCGGCTGCCGTCAAGATGAATACCGAGCGCCTGCCCGTCGGCAACTTCCTGAAGGAAGTTGCTCGCGGCATTGGCGTTACGCTCGGACTCGGGCTGCTGTGGGGACTCGAAATCGCGCGCAACGTGTACTTCAGGGCGCTCGACGCGATGGGCGTGAAGCCGCGGCGCAACCGGCGCGCGAGCGCCTTTCCGCCCGGCCAGCCCAAGAAACAGCGCGTCAGCCAGAGCTGACCACTTCGCGGGGGATGGTTTCCCCTCCCAGCCCTGATCGCGTCAAGCCGCTCTTCGCGCGAGCGCCGCGCATCAGCGCCCGGTTCCAACCGTGAGATCGTCCGCCGGCCGAGGGCGCTAGCGATGTACCCGGCGGCGCGCCGCTCGCAGTTCCGCGCTCTTGGCCGGTGAGGGATTCCCGAGCGCTTTGAGTTCGACGAGGCCGCTCTCCGCGCCCAGGTTTTCGTCGAGCAGGCGCGCGAGATAGCGCGCGAGCTTGTCATCGAGCACGCGGGCGAGCGCGTCGGTCTGGGCGGCCTGGATTATTTTGAGAAATCCGTCGAGGCGATGCGATCGATCGTGCTCGCGGACCAGGCGCGCGATCGCGCTATGCGAGAGCGCGGCCAGCTTGACGTGCAGCGCGCGATCGAGCCGCTCGGCAAGATCCTCGAGTTCGGCGCGCGGCGACGGCGTGCCGATGACATAGCCGCATCCTTCGCAGCGCGGCGTGACCTCGAAGCGGCCCGAGCCGCCGCGCTCGCAGGCGGTCACTCGGCGGTGTAATTCCTCGAACTGCGCCGCATATGCGGAGCCGAGCGCGGGTCCCAGCGCGCCTATCGCGTCGAGCCTGGCCAGCGCGTCGAGCCGGCGGCGCGCGTCGTCGGCCAGCATGGCGACCCGATCCATCTCGGTTTTCCACGCGCCGTGAAGGCCGCGGTAGAGCGCGACGTAGGTCCACTTGAATTTCTGGAAGCGCGCCTCGAGCGCGTCCAGTCCGCCCGGAGCGCCGGTCAACTTGCGGGGCGCCAGTTCGGCGAGTAACAGATGGCATTCGGTCTCGAGCGCGGCGACGCGCGGGTCGTGCGTCGAATGGTCCTCGTCGGGGATCCGCAAGCCGGTCGCTTCGGCGAACTCGCGCATCGCGCGCATCCGCGGCGCAACCTCGGCGGCGGCTTCCAGGCCTTCGTATAAGGAAATGGTTTTGAGCGCGGCTTCGCGCCGCGCCGGATCGGCGGCGAATTCGATTAGTCTGTCGACCCCCGCTTCGGCGAGCGCCGCATAATCTTCGAGCACGCGGGCCTGCTCGGCGCCAAGCGCAAGATGGGCCTCGGCGAGCGCCGCGGCCAGCGTGGCTCCGGTCCGGCTCGCGGCTTCAACCGCGGCGGCCAGAGTCTCGGCCAGTGCGGCGGCGCAAGCTTGCCTCGAGTCCGCGTCCCGCGCGGGTTCGAGCGCCGGATCGAAGCGCGCGAGCAGCGGCAGCGCCGCGTTGAACCGCGCTACTTCCGGCGCGAGCGCGGCGGCAGGGTCGAAGATCGCCGCACCGGATCGATCGGCGCGCACGGCGCCCGCGGTGCGGCCCTCGAGCCGGCGAAGAATCTCCGCCACGGCCGGAGCGCCGGCGGCTGCGCCCACGCTGTCCCCCGCCAGCATCGGCACGCGCATTTCGAGCTGTGCAAAAGTCTGTGGCGATACGTCGCCGAGCGTGTACTCGATCGCGAGCGCATGCACGATCTCGCGCGCCAGCATCCTTTCGTTGCCGTGAAACATCGCGAGCGCATCCAGTACCGTCCGCAGCGCGGCGCGTCCCGCCTCACCCATCCGCGCCTCGATACGCCGCGCGATCGCGAGACTGTCCATCAGGTCCGCGCAGTAGATCAGCCGCACGGGGGTTCCGGCTCCACTATCGAGCTCAGAGGCAAGCGCCTCGCGCGCAAGGCGCGCGGCGGCGCCGACGGTGCCGGGAGGATCGGCAAGTTCGCCCAGCGCGCGGACCGTCAGCGGATGAAACGGAAAAATCGCGTGAGGATCAAAGCCTCGCGTATCCACACCCGCATACAGCTCGTGAATCAACTCCTGCGCCGCGCCGCTCGCGACGCGGCCGCGGGCGATCGCGACGCGCATCAACTCGTCGCGATTCGCGGGCGCCACCGAAAGCGCAATCGCGGCCTCGGGCGGACGCGCCCGGCTTGCGCCGATAATGGTCAAGCGCAGGATTCTGCTGGTGCGCGCCAGATTAGCGAGCGCGGCGAAATACTCCGGCGGCGGCTCGGCCTCCGAGGCGCTGAAGTCAATCGCGATCGTGAGCGCGCGCACCCCCGTGCGCCGCGCGTGCTCCATCGCCATCGCGATCGCGTCAGCGCCCCGCATCTCGCGCCATAGCGAAAGGCTCTCGCGTTCGGCGCCAAGCTGCTCGGCCAGAGTCTCGAGCAAAAACGCTTCGATCTCGCGGGAAAGAATTCGTCCGGCAAGCTCGAAGCCACACACCAGATGGCGTCCCGGCTCGGCGGCGGGTGTGGCCGCGCGGCTCTCGAGCGCCAGCACGTAGTTTAGAAAATGAGTCTTGCCGGATCCGGCCGGGCCCGTGATCCAGAACATCGCGCCCGCCGGAGCGCCACTGGCGCGATTGAGAATTCCCCAGGACCGCTCCGCGGCGCGCGTCATCTCGAACGACGCGACGGTATGCTCGCGCGGTTCGAGTTCCAGATCGGCCCGTTCCGGCGCCGCCGGTTCAAGGCCGATCAGATGACGATCATCGCCGTGGCGTATCCCCCTTTGATTCGCCATCCCATTGATCTATCAGGAAAATCGATCTCATGACCAGAAAGCCACAACGAGCTAATTTTGTTGACAGCGAGCTATAATCGCCGCCGCGCAGAGCATATGCGCGCGGATATCCCGCGTAACTTGATGTTAAAGACCAAGCGCGAGATTCGGAGCGTTGTAGGAGCCATATAATCAAACGAAAGACAAACGGCGTTGCTCCGCATACCCGAGCACTCCACCGCCGCGCAGCATGCTGGCCCGATCCGAACCTTCGGTGCTAGAACGTGAGCCGATCTTCTCGGGCCGGGGGCAAGGCGATGCGCTGCGCGAAATGTGGGAGCGATAATCGGGACGGACGCAAGTTCTGCGTGGAATGCGGCGCTCCTCTGGCGGCGAAATGCCCGTGATGCGGCGCCGCCACCGAGCCGCGCGAGAAATTCTGCGGCGATTGCGGCGCAGTGCTGGGAGCACCTTCCGAATCCTCCATCAATATATCCGACGATCCTCGGATTCGCGTAGCAGACGCGCCCGCCACGGATAATCTTCAAGGCGAGCGCAAAACGGTCACGGCGCTATTCGCCGATATCAAGGGATCGACGGAGCTTGAACAGGACCTCGATCCCGAAGAGGCGCGCGCGATTATCGATCCGGCCCTCAAATTGATGATCGAAGCGGTGCGGCGCTACGACGGATACATCGTGCAAAGCACGGGCGACGGAATCTTCGCGCTGTTCGGCGCTCCGGTCGCGCATGAGGACCATCCGCAACGCGCGCTCTATGCCGCGCTGCGGATGCAGGAAGAAATTCGCCGCTACGCCGAGCGGCTGCGCGCCGACGGCCGCGCGCCGATTCAGATTCGAGTCGGGGTGAACACCGGCGAGGTCGTGGTGCGTTCGATAGCGACCGGAGACGGTCACGTCGAGCACACTCCTATTGGCCACACCACCAATCTCGCCTCGCGGATGCAGACCCTGGCCGACCCGGGCGCGACCGTGATCTCGGAAGGCACGCGACGGTTGGCGGAAGGCTACTTCGCGCTGAAGCCACTCGGGCCGGCGCGGATCAAAGGCGTCACTGAACCGGTCACTGTGTATGAGGTGACTGGGCTTGGGCCGCTGCGCACGCGCCTACAGCGCTCGGCCGGGCGAGGGCTGACCAAGTTCGTCGGGCGCGAGCGCGAGATGGAAGCGATGCTCGCCGCCGCCGATCGCGCCAAGGCCGGACGCGGGCAGCTTGTAGCCGCGATGGCGGAGGCGGGGACGGGCAAGTCGCGACTGTTCTTCGAGTTCAAGGCCAAGAACCAATCGGGCTGGATGGTGCTCGAAACTTTCTCAGTCTCGCACGGGAAGGCCAGCGCCTATTTTCCGGTCATCGATCTGCTGCACACTTATTTCAAGATTATCGGCGATGACGACGAGCGCTCCCGCCGCGCCAAGGTGATTGGCGCGGTTCTCGCCCTCGACCGTTCACTGGAAGACACCCTGCCCTATCTTTTCGGCTTGCTGGGAATCGTCGAGGGCGACGATCCGCTGGCGCAGATGGACGCGCAGGTCCGCAAGCGGCGCACGCTCGACGCGATCAAGCGGATCCTGCTGCGCGAGAGCCTCAATCAGCCGCTGATGGTGATCTTCGAGGACCTGCACTGGATCGACGAGGAGACGCAGGCGTTCCTGAATCTGCTCGCCGACTCGATCGGCACAGCGAAGATTCTGCTGCTGGTGAACTACCGTCCCGAATACTCACATCAGTGGAATAGCAAGACCTACTATACTCAGTTGCGCCTCGACCCGCTGGGCAAAGAGAGCGCCGACGAGATGCTCTCCGCGCTCCTGTTCCAATCCCCTCTCCCGCCGGGAGAGGGTCAGGGTGAGGGTGCGGATATTTCCGCGCTCAAGCGGTTGATCATCGAGAAGACCGAGGGCAACCCGTTCTTCATGGAAGAGACGGTGCAGGTCCTGCTCGACGAGGGCGCGCTGGTGCGGGAGCAATCGCGGGCAGGGACGCCCGCGCCACCGGTGAGACTCACCAAGGCGCTGGGCGAGCTGAAGATCCCGCCGACCGTGCAGGGCATCCTCGCCGCGCGTATCGATCGGCTTGCGCCAGACGCCAAAGATTTGCTGCAAACGCTGGCGGTCATCGGGCGGGAATTTCCGCTGTCATTGATTCGCGCGGTCGTCCCGAAATCCGATGACGAACTTAGCCGGATGCTCAATGACCTGCAGCTTGGCGAGTTCATCTACGAGCAGCCCGCGGTCGGCGACACCGAGTACATTTTCAAGCACGCGCTCACTCAGGAGGTCGCCTACAACTCGGTATTGATTGAGTGGCGTAAGCAACTGCACGAGCGCATCGGCGCAGCACTCGAAACGCTTTACTCAAATTCGCTCGATGACCATCTGGACGGACTAGCGCATCATCACGGCCGAGGCAACAACCCAGTCAAAGCGGTCGAGTACCTTGGGCGGGCGTGCGTGCAGGCGGCGCAACGCTCTGCCTATGCGAAAGCGATCAGTCGCCTCACCGCGGCGATAGATCTCCTCCAGAGACTCCCGGACAGCCCCGAACGCACCCGCCAAGAGTTGCTCCTCCAGTTGGCCGTTGGACCCGCCGCGACCGCGCTTAAAGGCTTTGCTGCGCCGGAAGCGGAGCGAGCTTACACTCGTGCGCGGGCGCTTTGCGAGCGGCTGAGGAATCCGCCGGCGCTTTTTCCGACCATGTTGTTTACGGTGCGTTCGGCGCGAGGGGAGTCACGGAAGGCTTACGAGATCGCCGAACAGCTTTTGCGGCAGGCGCAGGGTGCAGGCGATCCGGCGCTACTTCTTCGCGCGAGTTGGGCTATGGGAGTCGCCTTATATTTTTTGGCGGAGTTGCCTGCCGCCAGGGGACATTTGGAGTTGGCTCTCTCAACTCGAGTGGCGGATGACGCACAACTTTCGTTTTTTCCCGGGTTGGATAACCTTGATTTCAAGGTTTGGCTTCTTCAGTACGCCGCTTGGACTCTGTGGCAACTCGGCTACCCGGACCGGGCACTCAAGCAGGCCAATGAAGGACTCGCGTTGGCGCGCGGAATGTCCCATCCCTTTAGTTTGGCTGTTGCCGATTTGACTGTCGGCGTTGTCCATCAATATCGGCGGGAAGCAGGTATGGCGCAGGCGACTGCGGAGAGATCGATTGGCTTCTGTACCGAGCGCGGCATAACCGACTATTTGGCTTGGGCGATTGGTCTATGCGGCTGGGCGAAATTCGCGCAGGGTGACCGGCAACGGGGGATTGGACAGATCCAGCAAGGGCTGGAAGCCTCTCGCGCGACTGGGACGGAAGCATTCCGGCCGTATTTTCTCTGCCTGCTGGGCGAGGCTTGCATGGAGACGGGCCGCTTCGACGACGGGCTAAGGGCTTTGACGGAAGCGCTGGCCCTCGTGGATCAACTTGAGAGCCGTTTCTATGAGGCGGAGGTGCATCGGCTCAAAGGCGAGTTGCTACTTGGACAGAACGGTTCCAGTGCCGCACAAGCTCAGAACTGCTTCGAGCGGGCGATTGAAATAGCGCGCAAGCAGAGCGCCAAATTGTGGGAGTTGCGCGCGACGACGAGCCTCGCGCGATTGTTGCGCGATACTCAGCGTCGCGACGAGGCGCGCGCGATGCTCGCGGAGATCTACAACTGGTTCACCGAGGGCTTTGACACCGCTGATTTGAAAGACGCCAAGGCATTGCTCGGCGAGTTGAACAATTGAATTAAGCCTGTGCGCGCGCCCCACGCGGGCGGCGTTTCTCGCTCTGCCACCGATGAACTGGTATTCCGGCGTTATCGCTGCGCCCGGCGGGGGTTCGAGCATACGGCTTGATCGCGTTGCGTGTGCCTGCAACAGATTCCGAAGGCGCCGAATATTTGGCGAATCAAGCCGGCTTGTCGCTCCTGAAATACGGGTTTGTCCCGCAGCAGCCGTAGGCCGGAAGCGTTCGCCGCGTCCCTCAAGCTATGCGAGGCCTATATCTGGAGAAAATTCGGGACGGGCCAAGTTCTGAGGATACACAGGGAGTTTTAAATGTAATCGCGAGTGGCTCTTCGGATAATTACGGACACACTGTACCAAATCTTGGCAGAAGACCTTCTGCCGCAGGATTATTGCTCGGGCGCCGCCGGTCAGTCCGGTCGCATTAAAGAGGAATCCCCGGTCCGGGGCTTACACTCGGAGGCAGTGAGTGATCTGGAGCAGACTCAACTTCCTGTCACCTTGAGCGAGTGCCAAAAGGGGCGCAGCCAAAGGGTTCCGAGGGTTCCCGGAACCCTTCGGCTCACGCAAACTTCGCCCAAGATGACGAAAAACACCAACGATCCAAGAATCAACGACCGCTCAGGGTACCATTGGGCGCTGCACGAAGACGCTGCCTTTGGGCCCGACCCGTATGCAATCCACGTCAGTGCGAATGAACTCCGGTGTACAGATCGACTTATCGACGGCCGGACACTTGTAAAGGTTCGGCTCGATCTGCTGGCACTTATCGAGCTGGAAATTCGCCTGCGTGGGCTGTGCGGGCGCCTGGTCCGTGCTCAGTGACGAGCATCCGCCGAGCGCGAGCATCCCCAATGAGGCTCCCAGAGCGGCTGCCGTAATGATTCGCAGCCCCCGTCCGCGAATTTGCGCGATAACAACTCTTCTAGTTTTCATCGAATTCTCCTCCCTGCCAGGTTGAGCAAGTCTCCCGCTTGCTTCGACCTCAGGCGAGCCGCGCGGCAGACAATCATGCCTGATGGCTTCTAATACACGATCAGCACGGGGATGACCAGCGTCGTTTTTCCCTCTGAGCCGACGCGGCGATTGAATCGTCTGAATCATCCCGGCTCGCATTGCAAGCGTGATCGAGGCTGGCGCCTTTGGCCACCGTGCCGTTAGTCCTGGGCGAATTCCGATGATAAAGGAGAGCGTGGTCTCGGCTGCTCAAAATGAGGTCAACCGATGCGATGCATCAAGTGCGGCGCCGATAACGCCGCCGAATCGCGTTTCTGCAATCAGTGCGCGACTCCACTGAGTCTGGCCTGTCCGAAGTGCGCTTATCTGAACGCGCCTGATGCGAAATTCTGCGCGCAATGTGCCGCGACCCTCGGTGCGCATGGCGCGCTCGCCTCCAACGCTTCGACATCGCCTGTCTCTCCCGATCGCATTAGCATCGCGGCAGCGCAAGCCGATGCGTCCTCAATCGAGGGCGAGCGCAAAACGGTCACGGCGCTGTTCGCGGATATCAAGGGCTCGACGGAGCTCGAGCAGAACCTCGATCCCGAAGAGGCGCGCGCGATTATCGACCCTGCCCTCAAGCTGATGATCGACGCGGTGCGCCGCTACGATGGCTATATCGTGCAGAGCACCGGCGACGGCATCTTCGCGATCTTCGGCGCGCCGGTATTCCCGGATCACCTCGCGCACGCTTCTGCCCGCGCTACTTCCTTCAAAATCCCGATGATCTTATCTTCGCTGTACCGATTATTCCGCATCTGTCCCTCCTGCCACTCGACTCTCTCTTTATCACTGGTCGAGTTTTAGGGGAGCAGGTCAGGTTCCTTAGATCTGATATCGCAGAGACGGCTTCCGTCTGGGGCAGATTTCAGGGAGGGAGATTAGCGGCCGTGCCGTCAATGACCAACGTCAATTATCACGGTTCGGTGTTTCCGCGACGCAAGCGCGGCCGGCTGGTTTGCGATGCGGGCCGTTCGCGGGTAGCTATTTCACGGATACCGCGCGGGTAGATGGCCGAGTGGTCGAAGTCACAATTTCGTTTAACCGACTCCGCAAAACGAGAGAGGAAGGCGAAATGAAACACCAATCATGTTTGATCGCGGCGCGATGCGCCTTCATGTGTTTGCTTGCGGTAGTAGTCTGCTACTCGACGGCGGCTGCGCAAGTCAAACCGGGAGATAAGATCAGCCGCGCGAACGCGACAACGGTCGAGCAACTCGTAAGTCCGGGAACATACTTCGCCGTCACGCACGGGATGGAGATGCATATCGTCGCGCCAGCGCGCATCGATTGGCCACCTTCCTACCAGGAGGCGACCGAAAAATATTCCGGACAAGTGCGACTGAGCGAGAATCATCGCGATCTGCTTGGCTATGTCGCAGGACAGCCATTTCCGATTCTCGAGTCCAATGATCCCGACATTGCCGTGAAGATCATGTAGAATTCGAACTTTCGCCCGCTCAGCACCGACGATTTCGACCTTCGCTTCTTCGAGTGCCACGTGGTGCCGTTTAATCCGGGGGGTCAGACGAAGATGCTGGAGTTTTCGACCTTCGGGCATTTCGCCGGCTACTACGACCTCGGAAGAACCGAAGTTCAGCCGCTGCCGGTTGATCCCGACTTTAAGACGAGTGGCATCTGGTTCCGATTCGCCGGATATCCGATGCTCGCGCCAGCCGACAATCGTGGCGCCGGGATGATCCGCTATCGCTATTGGGATGCAAATCGGGAGGATAACGTCTGGGGGTACGTGGTTGAGGAGCGCCGCGTCCGGCGTCTCAGTGAGGCGTTCATGAGTACATCGACGGGATTCTCGACCTGGGATCCTGATCACTGGCTAGGATTTGGAGCCAAGTCGCAGGAATACAACTACAGATTTCTCGGCGAGCGTCAGATGCTCGCGTGCGTGCACGCCCGAAATTCACCGGCCCGTCCATGTCCAACCGACGGGGGCGCGACGGCCTGTCCGGACGATTGGGAAATGCGCAATCTTTATCTGGTCGAGGTTACACCGCGACCAGAGTGGAGGTCGCTGATTTCTCAATCGAAGACGATCGTCTATCTCGATTCCGAGATGTGGTTCAATCCCTACATGGACAACTACGATCAAAAGGGGGAGCTTTGGAGGACGCAGGTTTATCTGCTCACCTACCGCGACCGACCTGTGCCAGATGCGAAAGTCGCGGTGTACCCGTTCAAGCGTGAGTTCGTCGTGGCCGGCTCGAGTATCGACATTCAGACCGGGATAGTCGACACCTGCTACCTACCAGGGCCGAACACTCCGGAGCGCGAGTGCTGGTATATCAACATGGGCGCCGTCGATCGCGACTTCTTCACCCAAGAAGCCCTGACGAAAGCCGCCCATTGACCCTGAGGGTGTCGACTCTAATCTTCGGTCGCACGGTTGTTAAAGAAGGCGCCTCCGCTCAGTCCGATTTAGCGGCAGATTTCGTCGGAAGATCAATTACCGACGGTAAGTTCAAGGGGTTGTCGGCGTGTGTGATTTTGTTGAAACGAGTGCATACTAAATTGGCACGTAACCCTGAAAGAGAGAGGCAAGGTGACGGCCTTATTCAGCGCGCCGCGACCGCGTCGCGCGATCCAATGGGAGATCCAATTTCGTAATCCGGTGGCCGTGAATAATTATCGTGTGCAGATAGCAGCTAGAACCGCGAATTGATTAAGCGAGGCGGTATAGAATGTTGCCCCGGTGCCATCGGTAATTATGACCTGCCCGACATTCGGAGCGTCTCTAGCACCCAAGCTAAACTGCGCGCAATTCGGTGTTGAAGCGCCGACGTTGAGTTGCCATTTTTCAGCGATCGCACCGGTTCCGTCAGCACCTATGGAATACGTCCCTGAAGACAATTGAAATTTGCAGGAGGCGTGTATGTCGGATGAGTCGATTCGATCATCCCATGAGCCGCTGGTCCAGTGCCCAGCACCGTCCGCGACCAAAGTGATGTCTCCTGAAGAAGTTTGAGTAAATGGATCAGTACTGGTCGCAGGCAAAGTATAGCCGGTCAGCTTGCAGTTGTAGCTTCCTTTAAGCGCTGCGTCGCTCAGTGATGGTGACTGCGAATTTGCATTCAGACCGAATAGAAGCACCGTCAGAACGCTCATGTTGAAAATAACGAAGGATCTCATGGCTGGGTCTCCACCCGGTGCTTACATTCCGGTGCTTACATTTCTCGGTGAGTAAGGTCAAGTGCCGAACCGTGGTTGGTAGTCAATTGCCGCGCGCGCCCAGCGATCCTTTCGCACCGCGATTGACATGCACGCAAGCAAAGCGCCAAATCGTTTGAATTGCGCGCGACGACGAGTCTCGTACGGTTGCTGGACCAGCATGGCAAGCGCGACGAGGCGCGCGCGATGCTCGCGGAAATTTACAACTGGTTCACCGAGGGCTTCGACACCGCCGATTTGAAGGACGCCAAGGCGCTGCTCGACGAGTTGAACGCGTGACCGGCTCGTGTTGCGGGCTGCTCCCGCCTTGGTCGGCCAAATTTTGCGCGGAGAGGATCGCGCCGCCGCTCAGATCACGCCGTCGGCTTTAAGCCGCGCGATTTCCGGCGCGGCGATTCCTATCGACTCGAGGACTTCCGCCGTATGCTCTCCGAGTTCCGGCGGCCGGCGCAGTCCGGCGCCTTCGGGCTGCGGCGCGGCCGAGAGTTTGACGGGAGACCCGGAGACGCGGACCGGACCGCGCGAGGGATAGTGGCTCTCGACCAGCATCCCGCGCATCGCGGTCTCGGGGTCGGCGATCATTTCTTCGATGTCGCGCACCGGTGCGCACGGCACTCCGGTCTCGATAAGAATCCGGATGATCGCGTCGCGATCCTGCCCCGCCGTCCAGGCCGCGACCAGGCCGTCAACTTCGTCGGCGATTCGCAGGCGCGTGCCGTGATTCGCATAGCGCGGGTCGGCGAGCAGATCCTCGTGGCCCGTCAGCTTTGCGATCGTGCGCCAGTGCGCCTCGGTCAGGCAGAAGATCAGAATCTCGCCATCGCGCGCCGGATAGATATTGGTCGGGCACGCGCCCCAGTGCCTATTGCCCAGGCGCTTGAACTTCATCCCTTGCAGCGCGGGCGCGGTCGCGCTGGTTAGCGCCGCGATCGCAACGTCGAGCATCGCGACCTCGACCTTTTGTCCGCGTCCGGTTTTGCCGCGTTGAATCAGCGCGGCGAGAATTCCGCTGACCAGATGGCTGCCGGTGCCCATGTCGATGAAGGTCGCCGAAGTTTTGACCTTGGCGTCGGGAAATCCGGTGACGCTGATGAATCCGGAAGAGGCCTGAATGGTATTGTCCATCGAGCCGAGCTTCGCCCATCGGCTGTTCGAGCCGTAGCCCTTGCCGGAGGCGTAAATCAGGCTCGGAAAGCGGTCCTTGATTTGCTCATAGGCGAGCCCGAACGCAGCCATCACGCCGTCGAGATAATTTTCCACCATCACGTCGGCGTCGGCGAGAAGTCTAAGCGCGATCTCCTGGGCGCGTTTCTGCTTCAGGTTCAGCGTGACGGATTTCTTGTGCGCGTTGAGCATCAGGAACGAATACCCGACTCCACCCGGAGCATCGGGGCGGCGCAGCACCTCGCCGGTGACGGGAGGCTCGATCTTGATCACCTCGGCTCCCAGGTAGGCGAGCTGCATCGTGCAGTACGGCGCGGCGTACACCTGGCCGAAATCGATCACGCGAATTCCGTCGAGCGGTAGAGTCATATCGGTTTCCTGTTTGATTGCCGTTTCGGACGCCGGCTACCTGAGCAGCGTGCGCGCGATTACCATCCGATGCACTTCCGACGGGCCTTCGCCGATGCGCCGGATACGCGCCTCGCGATACCACCGTTCGAGCGGAAATTCCTTGCTGACGCCGTAGCCGCCGTGAATTTGCACGGCGCGATCGATCACGCGGCCCAGCACTTCGCTTGAATAGAGCTTCGCGATCGACGCCTCGGTGCGGAAGTCCTCGCCGCGGCCGGCCTTCCACGCGCCGTCCCAGGTGAGCCAGCGCGCGGCGCGCAGCTCGACCTCCGAATCGGCGAGCATCCACTGAATCGCCTGCCGCTTGGCGAGCAACTCACCGAAGGTGCTCCGGGTCTTCGCGTGCTCGATCGCCATCCTGAGCGCCGCGACTCCGACGCCGACATTGCACGCGGAATAGGGAAAGCGCAGCCGCGTCAGCAGATCGAGCGCGAGGTTGAGTCCCTTGCCCTCTTCGCCCAGGCGCTGCTCGACCGGCACCACGCAATCCTCGAACGAGACCTCGTTGGGAACCGCCGAGGTGCGCAGCGTGCGGATCGGGCGCGCGGTGAATCCGGGCTGGCCCTTCTTGATGATGAACGCGGTGATACCGGCGCGGCCAGCTTTGGGATCGGTGCGGGTGAAGACGACGCCCCATTCGGCTTCGTGCGCGTGCGAGATGAAAATCTTGGTTCCGTTGATGACGTAGGTGTCGCCCTTGCGCACCGCGCGGCACTGGATGGCGCCGGCGGGATCGGATCCGCCGGAAGGCTCGGTGATCGCAAAGAAAGTATGCCACGCGTTCTTAATCGTGCCGGCCGCGTATTGTTCGAGCTGATCCTTGTTGCCGGCCCAGATGACCGGCGGCGGCGTGCGTCCGAACACTCCCGCGCCCGGGTTGTAGAGGCCCATGCGATGCTGCGCCATCTCCTCCATCAGCACGCACATATCAAAGGTGTTGAGCCCCTGTCCGCCGTACTCTTTGGGCGCGCCCATGCACCACATTCCGGCGGCCTGGACTTTTTTCGCGATCCGCCAGTAGTCGTCTGCGGGGATTTCGGGCGCGTCGGGATCGCACTTGGCTTCGATTGGAATGATCTCGTCGCGGATGATGCGCCGGACCTGATCGCGCAGCGCGCCGAGCTCTTCGGGAATTTGATATCCGCTGTCCATCACATTATCTCCTCATCCGCGGACGCCGCGACGCTCAGTCCGCGCTTCAATGCGTCAAGCCAAAGCTCGCGAATCCATTCGAGGTCATAGGCTCCCCAGGTTCCCTTGATTTCCAGATCGATCGCGCGCACGTGGCTGATCGCGCCATCGATCCGCGCGATCGCGGCCTCGCCTAATCGGATGCGCTCGGCGCCGGTCGCTTCCTTCGCCGCGAGATAATCGGACAGGGCGTCGAGCACCTGCCCGCTATAGGTCCATAGCTGATACTCCGCGCGCGCCAGAGAATTTCCGCCTGCGCGTGCAATCGTCTCGGCGGCGAGGGTCGCATCCTGGAATGCGCGCGCGGCGGCTTTAAGCTCGCCGCGTTTGCGGCGCGCCTTCTCCGACGCCATCTGCGGGCGCATCACATCGGCGTAGTCGAGCGCGAGAATCGATGCGCGCTCGACCGCGCGATACGCCGCCGAAAGCTCCGGCGCGCATCGCGGATGGCGCCCGAGGGCGGTGGCGGAGGTCGCCGCGGCGGCCTCGGATGCGATATCGCGCGCGCCGCGCACGAACGCCTCGAGATTGACCGGATAGGCGAGCGCGCTGAACGCGCCGAAGGTCAGGCACGAGATGCTTCTAATCCCGAGCGCATGATAGGCGCGCAAGTCGCGCGCGATAATCGCGGGGGTCGCGAACGCAAGGCCGCCGAACAGAATCGCGTCGGCGTAATACTCGAAGATATGCACGCGTCGGTCAAAGATTTCGAGGTAGCGCTTGAGCGAATCCCAAATCGGCGGGTTGATCTCGCACGCGCCGTCGTCGATCGCGTGCGAGTAGCATCGCTCGCGCGGCGCCCATTCGACCCATACGTTGTGCAATGGACGCAGTCCAGGATGCGGCTCAAGGGTGTCATGGTAAGCCAGGTACGCAACCGGCGGCGCGCCGCCGTCGCGCTCGGCGAGCGACTCGGCAATCGAGTTCACCACGTCCATATATTGCAACTGCGGCGCAAGCTCGCGGCAACTGCCGCATCGGCACCACGCACCCTTCCATACGTCGGCGCCCCAGATGTGCAGGAGCCCGTTCTCGGGATGGTCGCTCACGTACTTGAGGGCGCCCGCGCGCACGATTTCGAGCGCCCGCGGATTCGAGACGCACAGATTGCCGCGCGCCATCCTGTCGCCGTCGTCGCCAGCAGGAAACATCGCGGGGTCGCTCTGGAAGCGCTCGCGCGGGAGCAGAATCTGCAGGACGTGGCCGCCGTACTCGGCCTCGATACCGTATTGATCGAATAGCGGCGAGATTTCTTCGATCTTGAGCCGCGTGTCGTGCGCGTGCCGGATATATGAAAACGCGTTCGCGCCGCGCCGCCCGAGCCATGGGATAAATTCGCGGTCGTGGCGCAGATGCAGCTCGAAGCGGTCGGCGAAATTGTAGTTCCAGGTCATAATGTCGGAGATGAACGCGCGCCGCGAAAATGACGGCACGACGCGATACGCCGTCACCGCCGTGAGCGCGGCGTTCTCGATGCGCGGATATTGCGGCGCTGCGCCGGGCGCGAAGCGCGCGCCCAGACGCTCGAGCAGATCGGCGGCGGCGTGAATCAGGCCGCGCGCACTGCCCGAGCGAAGCTCGATCGCGCGATCGGTGCGGCCAATCTCGAACGAGTCGCCCTCGAGCGCGGAACCCGGCTCACCCGTCGCCCGCGCGCCCGAGTCGAGCTCGATCCGCATCTGATGCCCGCTGAGAGCCGGATCGCGCAACGCCGGCGCGGCGCGCGCGAGCATCGCGGCGAGTCCGCCGGCGAGTTCATCCGCGGCGGTCGCGGCGATCCCGGCGTCGCGGGCGCCGGGCGCGGCCTCCGGCACGACAATCCGCGGATATTGTTCGATTTCGGTCTGCTTCGCGCTCACTTTGAACGAATCCAAACCTCGCCGATTCGATTTGCCAATCTGCGGCCCGATTGTCGCGGCGAATCGCCGGGGATGATAACATGACTGATTGAATTTAGTATCGGCCTATAACCAAGCCTCAAGCCGCGCGCCCCGCGCCGAGAGCGCATCCAGATGCCCAGCCCCAACGAGATTCTAGCCGAACTCAAAAAAGTCAAATATCCCGGCTTCACGCGCGATATCGTGTCGTTCGGCATTATCAAGGATATCGAAGTCGCATACGCCGGGGTCACGATCGTGCTCGCGGCGCCCTCGGCGAAGCCCGAGGTGCTGCACCAAATCGCCGAGGAGGTGAAGCAGGCGGTCGGCGCGATGCCGGGCGTCCCCGCCGTCGAGGTGCGGCTCGAAGCGCCACCCGCCGAGGCGCAGCCGCGTCCGCAGCCGACCATGGCGCGCAAGAGTATCGCGGGCGTCAGCCATATCGTCGCGGTCGCCAGCGGCAAGGGCGGAGTCGGCAAATCCACCGTGGCGGTCAACCTGGCGCTGGCGATGAAGGCGCTCGGATGGCGGGTCGGCCTGATGGACGCCGACGTGTACGGGCCGTCGATCGCGATGATGGTCGGCGCGCAACAGGCGGTCTCGGTCACCCCCGAACGGCGCATCATCCCGCTCGAGCGGTTCGGCATCCGCTACGTCTCGATGGCGCTGTTTATCAACGATGAGACCGCGGTCATCTGGCGCGGGCCGATGGTCACCAAGCTCGAGACCGAGTTTCTGTTTAACGTCGAATGGGGCGAACTCGATTGCCTGGTGCTCGACCTTCCGCCGGGAACCGGCGACGCGCAACTGACAATCACGCAGCGGGTCGAGCTGGCGGGCGGAGTGGTGGTGACGACGCCGCAGGAGATCGCGCTAATCGATGTGAAGCGCGGAGTCGAGATGTTCCGCGAGGTTAATGTTCCGGTGATCGGAGTGGTCGAGAACATGAGCTACTACCTGTGCGGCAAGTGCGGCAAGCGCCACGAAATTTTCTCGCACGGCGGCGGTGCGCGCTACGCGGCCGAGCTGGGCGTGCCGTTTCTGGGCGAGCTGCCGATAGTGCGCGAGCTGCGCGAGGGGGGCGACACGGCGAGTCCGATCGTCGCGGTCAATCCGGGCCACGCGATCTCCGGCGCGTTTAAGCAAATCGCGGCGAAAGTGATCGAGAGTATCGGCGCCGCGCGCAACTGACGCGGCCCCGGGCATCGAGCCTCCCATGGGCGAACCAGCCAAAATCTCGCTCATCACGATCACCAAAAACGAGCAGGCGCTGATCGGCCAATGCCTTAAAAGCGCGTGGTTCTGCTTCGAGAAGATCGTCGTCGATTCGTTCTCCGACGATCGCACCGTCGAGATCGCGCGCGGCGCCGGAGCGCAGGTCTTCCAGCATAAGTTCACCAACTACGTGATGCAGAAGCAGATGGCGCTGGACCGCGCGACCGGCGATTGGGTGCTGCTGATGGACGCCGACGAGCAGGCCACGCATGACCTGGGCTGCGAGATTGTGCGCACGCTCGCGGCGGCGCCGGCACAGGATGGCTACCGGATTCGCCGGCTGCTGTACCAGCTCGACCACTACTACCCGCACGGGATCTATCCCGATACTCCGGTGCGCCTGTTCCGGCGCGAGCGCGGCCATATTGGCGGTCGGGACCCGCACGACAAGGTGGTGGTCGAGGGTGAAATCGGCCAGCTAGCGGCGCCGATCCTGCACTTCAGCTACCGCGATGTGACCGATCACGTTGCGACGATGAACCGCTTCAGCAGCCGCTCCGCGCTCGAGTTCGAGCCGACAAAGTTCACCCCGTTCAAGATGATCGCGAATCCGGTCTGGCGATTTTTCAATTTCTACTTCCTGCGCGGCGGATGGCGCGACGGCGGACGCGGGCTCTATGCCGCGATGACCTCTGCGTTCTACGTGTTCCTGAAGTACGCCAAGATGTACGAGCGCCGCCTCGAGCGCAACCGCTCGCGCTGATTTGCTCGGGTGAGCGGCTTCCGCCCCGGACCGCAGTCTCGCAATCGCCGTTCCGGCGCGGCGGAATCGAAAACCACTGGGTTCCCGGAGAGCGAATGCACGCTTGAAACAGTTCATTAAGTAGAGTTTTGCGCTTTTGCGACAACCATTGTTGACCGTGCCGACACAATCGGTATCACGCTTGCCACCCTTCAAGATCGGCCGCCCGGATTTGCGGCGAAACATGCGCTCTTAAATCACTGCCGTCCGCTTTCTAGTTTGGCATCGAAGTTGCTCCACACTCCGGTGGTCGCGTTCTGATCAAACGCGCCTCGCAAGCTTGCGAGGAATCGACCCGCCTTCTTCCATCAACGAGGCGGAACGGTACGACGGGGCAAAATGTGACGCATAAATTTCGTAGTTCCGATGGCCAGATCGCCATTCTATTCGCGCTCGCGATTGCGGGGCTGCTCGGCGGCATGGCGCTATGCACAGACGTAAGCGTGATGTACCTGAACTGGCAGCGCATGCAAAAGGCGGTCGATTCGGCGGCCCTGGCGGGAGCGACCTATCTGCCCGAAGATAGCGTAAACGCGATCTTGACCGCGCAAACTTACGGCGCGGACAACGGCCTGCGGTCATCGGAGATGCCCATACCGACGGTTTCAATCGGCGCCTCCAGCAGCACCATTACCGTAAGCGCCTCGCGACAAGTGCCCTACTACTTCGGCAGGGTGCTCGGACTGACAAGTCAATTAATCTCGGTGACCGCGACCGCTGCCGCTCCGAGTGCGGTCAGCACCGTGGGATGCCTGAATACCACTGGGGCTGTCTGCGCTCCGGGAGCATACGGCACCAGCACGGGCGACTATCCGCTGATCCCGATCGGACTCGATTACAGCACTCCCTACAGCTACGATCAGCCAGTCCAGCTTAACTATGGCTCGGTTGGCGCGGGCAATTGGGGCTCCCTGGCGATGGGCGGCGTGGGCGGAAGCAACCTCAGGAGCAACATCGCTGATGGCTATTCCGGTCCGGTCAGCATCGGAGACTGGATAACCACCGAGCCTGGCAAGAAGGTCGGACCAGTGGATCAGGGATTCGGCGACCGGATCTCAGCGAGCAAAAGCGCCAATCCGAATGCGAGCTTTTCCGATCACACGGCCAACGATCCACGGGCCGTCGTGCTGCCGCTCGTTGACTGGAGCACCGCGCAGGGCCGGAGCAGCGTGGTTTGCAAGGGATTCGTAATGGTTTGGTTAGACAGCGTGAGCGGCGGCACGATTCAGGCGCACTTCATCCAACAGGTGGTGCCCAACAGCCTTCCAAACTCACAGGCCGCGGACAACGGCGCGCTGGGCGTTCCGCGCCTGATTCACTAAAAGCTCGCCGATTTGCATATGACTTCTATCATGCGTTCCAAGCCGGGAGATTCACAACCAGGAGATCACACAGTGCCAAGCACGAGAAAAGCCATGCGTCGCGGACAGGCCGCTGTCGAGTTCGCCTTCATTGCCATCGTCGCGATGGTGGTTTTGCTGGTGGGAATCCAGTTCGCGCTTATCGGACAGGCCGCGCTGGCGGTCAGCCAGGCTTCAAGCGCGCTGGCGCGCTTCGCGTCGATCAATCCGGGGCAGCTCGGCCCCAACGGCTCGGTTGCGATGAACTCGACGATCGAGCAGTTGGTATCCCCGTCGATTCTCACCAATGGCGGGAATGATCTGACGATCACGATCGCGTCGTATTCACAGAATACGACCACCACCACCAACTCGCCGACTCTCGGCGATCGCGCGGTGATCAGCATCAGCTACAACGCCACGAGCAAAATCGCGCTGCCCAACCCGTTTTTGCACATCACGTTCCCGAGTAGCCTGACCGCGAGCGAATCCTCCCTCTACGAGTGATCCGCGCGCCCCGGCCTCCTCTGCGCGCCGGATTGGCGCACGCTCGGCACGCGCGTCCGGCCACTTGATATGCGCCCGGACATGGCGGCCACGCCCGCGCAAAATCACAGGCCCCGATTCAACTTCCGCTCGATCTCCCGCGCGCACGGCGCACGCTGACCATAACGCGCCGCGCCGGTCACTTCTCTCACGCCGCATTCCTGCTAAGTTAGGCACGGCTCCATGAAACGCCTTGCGCTTTACGTCCGCCGCTATGCCGCCTGGTACGGCCTCGGGATGCTGTTCACGCTGGTGGCTTCCGCGTGCGGCATGACGGTTGCCTTCCTGAGCGGCGCCGCGATCAAGTCGATCCAGGCCCATCACGCGATGACCTTTTCGACGCTGGCGCGGATCGGCCTGCCCGCGCACGAAACGCTGGGGCGAATCGTGCTGATGCTGGCGGCCGCGGCGCTGGTCGGCGGAACCGCCAGGTGGCTCTCGCGCTTTACGATCTTCAACACCGGGCGCGATATCGAGTACGACCTGCGCAACGATCTGTTTGTCCATCTGACCCATCTCGGCCCGGTCTTTTACGATCGCCACAAGATCGGCGACCTGATGTCGCGCCTGGTCAACGACCTGACCGCCGTGCGGATGATGGTCGGGATGGGCGTGGTCACGTTTGCCGACGCACCGGCGACGATGTTCTTCGCGCTGACCTTCATGCTGAGCGTCAGCGCGCGACTGACGATCGCGGTGCTCGCGCCCTACATCGTGCTGTTTATCGGGATCAAGCGGCTGTCGCGTTCGCTGATGGTGCGCAATCTGCGCGTGCAGCAGGGCCTTGGCGGAATCGAATCCAAGGTGCAGGAGAGTCTGGCCGGCATCCACGTGGTCAAGGCCTACGCGCTCGAGGAACACGAGGCCTCGCTGTTCCGGAAATCCAACGACGACTACAACGAACTCGGGCTTGCGCTCGCTCGCCTGCGCGGCGCGATGATCCCGATGATCCGCGGCACCTCCGCCTTCACCCTCATGGTCCTGTTGATTTACGGCGGATCGCTGGTGACCCGCGGAATTCTGCAGGTCGGGGACCTGGTCGCGTTCATGGGATATTTGGGGCGGCTGGCGTGGCCCGTCATGTCGCTCGGATGGATGATATCGATCTATCAGCGCGCGAAGGCGGCGATGGAGCGCCTCAACGAAATCTTCTCGGCGCCCGCGCAACCGGGCGAGCTCGAAGACGCGGGCGAGCGGCTCGAAGTGCGCGGCGCGATCGAATGGGAGCATGTTTCGTTCAGCTATTTTCTGCGCGACCAAATCGTGGGCGCAGTCGCCGAATCCAACGGCGCCGCCGCCAATGGCCATCATTACGATTACGCGCTCAAGGACGTGTCGGTCAGGGTTCCCGCCGGCGGCAAGCTCGCGATTGTCGGACGCACCGGCTCGGGAAAATCCACGATGGTCAAGCTGCTGACGCGCCAGTTCGAGCCGACCAGCGGCCGGATCCTGCTCGACGGAAAAGATATCCGCGAAATCCCGCTGCACGCGCTGCGCAAGACGCTCGGCGTGGTCCCGCAGGAGCCGGTGCTGTTTTCCGATACGATGGCGCGCAATATCGCGTTCGGCCGTCCCGGCGCGAGCGTCGATGAAATTCGCGCCGCCGCACGAATCGCGGGACTCGAACCGGACATCGCAACGCTGCCGCACGGGCTCGACACTATCGTCGGCGAGCGCGGGATGGCGCTGTCGGGCGGGCAGAAGCAGCGCACCACGATCGCAAGGCTGCTTACCTATCGCCCCGGCGTGGTGGTGCTCGACGACGCGCTTTCGAGCGTGGACACGGAGACGGAAAAGTCGATCCTCGAAAGCCTGGAGCAAAGCGTGGTCGGACGCACCACGATCGTGGTCGCTCATCGCGCCTCGACAGTGCGCGACGCCGACGAAATTATCGTGCTCGAAGACGGCGCAATCGCCGAGCACGGAACCCACGCCGAGCTGATGGCGCGGCGCGGAATTTACGCCGAGTTGTTTCATCGCCAACTCATGGAAGAGGAGCTGGCGCGGTATTAGGCGATGCAGGTCGGCGAGGAAAAACAGCTCGGGCGCGCGCGCGACTTCGCGCTCATCCGCTTCGTCTGGCGCTACATCCGGCCGTACCGCGCGCTGTTCTTTGCCTCGGCCATCCTGATGCCGCTGAACTCGGCGTTCGCGCTCTCGCAGCCGTACATCATCCAGCTCATCGTCGATATCTTCCTGCTGCGCCACCATGCCACACCGCCCGCGTGGCTGGCCGCGATCTTCGCCGCGACCGGAGGCCCGAGCCTGCTCAAGATGGGCGCGATTTACATGGCGCTCGTCACCGGCGAATTCGCGTCGTTCTATGGACAGTTCTACCTGACCGTGATGGTCGCGCAGTATTCCCTGTCCGACCTGCGCCTGGCGTTGTTCAATCACGTCGAGCGGCTTCCGATGGCGTTTTTCGATCGCACTCCGGTCGGACGCCTGGTCAGCCGGATGACCACCGATATCGACGCGATCAACGAGATGTTCGCGCAGGGCTCGCTCACGATGTTCGTGGACGTGATGACGATGTCGGGAATCGTCGTGATCATGTGGCTCAAAAGCCCGCGCTTGGCGCTGTGGGCGCTGATCGCGATTCCGCCGCTGCTCGTATTCATCAACCTGTTCCGGGTCCGCGCGCGAGTGGTTTACCGCCAGATTCGCGAGCGGCTGGCGGCGGTCAACGCCTATCTGTCCGAGGCGCTGGCGGGGATGACGGTGATCCAACTCTTCACCCGCGAGCCCACCAGCCGCGACGAATTCGATGTGCTCAACGTGCGCTCGCGCGACTCGCAGATGGCGGCGAATGTCTATGAGACCGGCTTGTTCTCGGCGGTCGATACCGTCGCCTCGATCACGATCGCGCTCATCCTGTGGGCGGGCGGCGGCCAGGTGCTGCGCGGCGTTATCACGCTCGGCGCGCTGATCGCGTTCATGCAGTATGCACAGCAGTTCTTCATGCCGCTGCGCGAAATCTCCAACAAGTACACCACCCTGCAATCCGCGCTCGCCGCGGTCGAACGGATCGAGCAGTTGATGGAAGAAACGTGGACCATCTCGAGCCCCGACCAGCCGCGGCTGCCGGCCGTCTCGCGCGGCTCGATCGTGTTCGACCACGTGGAATTCGAGTACCGCCCCGGCGAGCCGATCCTGAAGGACCTGAGCTTCAGCGTCGCACCCGGCCAGAAAATCGCGATCGTCGGGCCCACCGGCTCGGGCAAGACCACGATCATCAAGCTTCTGAACCGCTTCTACGACGTGACCCGCGGACGCATCCTGGTGGACGGCATCGACGTGCGCGAGTGGGATCTCCACGCGCTGCGCCGCACCATCGGCCTGGTGCAGCAGGACGTGTTCCTGTTCGCCGGCGACGTGATGGAAAATATCCGGCTCGGGCTGACCGAGCTCGGCGAAGACGCGGTGCGCGACGCGCTTAAGCGCGCGCAGGCAATCCGCTTCGTCGAGCGATTGCCCGCCGGACTTGCCGAGCAGATTCGCGAGCGCGGCGCCAACCTTTCCGCGGGCCAGCGCCAGTTGCTCTCCTTCGCGCGCGCGCTCGCCTACAATCCGCGCATCCTGGTGATGGACGAGGCGACCTCGAGCGTGGACAGCGAGACCGAACGCCTCATCCAGCTCGCGCTCGACGAGCTGCTTGCCGATCGCACGGCCGTCGTGATCGCCCATCGCCTCTCGACTATCGAGCGCGCCGACCGAATCATGGTCCTGGCCGGCGGCGTGGTGCGCGAAAGCGGCACCCATGAAGAACTGCTCGCCCAGCGCGGCCTTTACTATCGCCTGTTCGAGCTTCAATACGCCGCGGCCGCCGCGGCTTCGAGTGAGGCGGCCGGTTAGAACCTCCTCCAGTACGGTGGCGCGCGCGCTCTCGGTTGCCATCCTGCTAGCGGGTGTGGCGCTCGCGCTGGGCGGATGCAATATCGGCTATCTTGCGCGCGCGGCTTACCAGGGCGGCCGGATCCTGTGGAATCGCCGGCCGATTTCGGCCGCGCTTGCGCGGCCCGAACTCACCCCCGAAGTGCGCGCCAAGCTCAAGACCGTGCTCGAAGTCCGCAAGTTCGCGGCCGATGAACTCGCGATGAACGTCGGCGGCTCGTACGAATCCATTGCCCCGGTCGATCAGAGCGCAATCGTTTATGTCGTGATGGCGGCGCGGCGCGATTCGCTCGAACCGTACACGTGGTGGTTTCCGATCGTCGGCGCGGTGCCGTATCGCGGCTATTTCGAGCGCCCTGACGCCGACTCCGAGGCGGAATCGATGGAAGCGCGGGGCTACGACACGATGGTGCGCCCGGCGGTCGCGTTCTCGAGCCTCGGCTTCTTCGATGACCCGCTGCTATCGAATCTGCTCAAGCTCGATCGCGTCGAGCTGGCCGGAGTGATCATCCACGAACTGTTTCATCGCACCTACTATCTGGCCAGCGACGCGATGTTCGACGAATCCGCCGCCAACTGGGTGGGCGATCGCGGCGCGGTCGAGTTCTTCACCGCGACCGAGGGCGCTTCTTCGCCCGACGCGGTCGAGGCGCGCGCGATCCTTAATAGCAACTTGAAGTTTTCGCGCTTCCTTTTGGCCGAGCAGGCCCGGCTGCTGAAGATTTACACCAGCGGCGCCGCCGCGGATGAGATTTTGAAGCAACGCGAGGCGGCCTTCGCCGCGATCAAGACTGACTATAAGGCTCTCGCGCCGAGTCTCTACGGCCTCGAACGTTTCGACCTGGACAAGCAGCCGCTCAACAACGCCGTGATGGTGAATTACCTGCTTTACTTCCACGACCTGGATAATTTCGCGGCGCTGAATCGAATCGACAATGGCGACCTGAAGAAAACCATCGCGCGGATTATCAAAATCGCCAAAGCGAACCCCGACGATCCCTTCTACGCAATCTGGTCCGCCACCCGCGATGCGCCTCCGCGCGGCGACAGCGCGGCTCACGCGCCTTGAAGTCCGCGCTCGATCGCGTCGGCGAGAGCCGATTCAGATCCACCGAAGAAGTGATCGGTCCCCGCGATTACCCTGAGTGTCGCTGCGGCTCCGAGTGTCCGCGCCGTCTGCTCGAGCGTCGCGATCGGCGAGTAGCTATCGCGATCTCCCGAGACGAACAGAACCGGCTGTGTCGCCGGCGCGTCGGCGCCCGAGTCCATCGCGGCCACAGGCAGCGCCACCGCGATCACCCGCGCGACACGCGAATCGCCGAGGCCGGCACGCATCGCGATCCCCGCGCCAAACGAATATCCCGCCAGGACCAAGCCGCCGGCGCATCCCTGCTCCGAAAGAAAACTCAGCGCGGCGCGCGCGTCATCGGCTTCGCCGGCGCCGCCGTCGTATTCGCCCTCGCTGGCGCCGACGCCGCGGAAATTAAACCGCAGCGTCGCGTAGCCGCATCGCCACATCGCGGATACGATCGCCTCGACAACGTTGTTGTCCATCGAGCCGCCATACATCGGATGCGGATGGCAGATCACCGCGCCCGGCGACGCGCCAGCGCGCGCGGGCCGCGCGAAGCGTCCTTCGAGTGTCAGTTCGCCGGATCGAAATGTCACAGCCGATTCGTTCATCGTGGACTCCATGGGCGCCGTCGCGCGCGATGGGGGGTATCGCGTCGCTTGGGCAATCCCAAGCTGCGCTTCAGTGCTATAATCGATCGCGATGGGCCGGGCCAGACAATTCGGCCGGATTCCACGCCTGACCGAACGTGTTGCGCTTGGGACCGGACGACGACTATAAGAATACCTGAATCATTATGGTGGTCCGTACTTCTTCATCAGCGGGAGAGATGGCAATGACGTCACGGAAATTCATCATCCCGGCGCTTGCAGTTCTGCTTGTCTGGGCCGGTTATGCGAACGCGGTCTCGCTGAGTTTGCAGGGCCAGGGAGCCGGCCTTGCGACGGCAAGCTCCGAGGCTCTCTACGCAAGCGACAGCTCGGGCAAATCCGTCCTGGTGACGGAGGTCGGGCTGCCCTCGCCCGACGGCGGCGACTTCAGCGAGGTTGGCGTGCCCTCGATGATGCCGGACGGACGGGTGCTGTTCGGCGCCGAGACGACGGCCAAGGACGGCAAGACCCACTGGGCGATCTTCGTCGGCAATCCCGACCTGTCGCCAGTTTATCGAGTTGCGCGCGCGGTCGATTTGAAACCCACCAAAGACTGCGCGCCCGAGGTCAAGGGGGATCCGTATCCTGTCGCCGATGCCGACGGAGACATCGCATTTATGGCGCAGCTCGCGGCCAAATCCGACGCGCTCGTGCTGTACCGGAACGGAACCTTGAACTGTATCGCGCGATCCGGCGGCACGACGATCCAGGGAAACCGGATCGCGGTGCTGAGCTTCGGCAGCCCTCAGATGGGCGACCCCGGCCAAGTCGTGTTCAACGCATGGCTCGATTCGGCTCCCGCAAAAGATGGCAAGGCCAACGAAATTCCCCGACGCGCTCATCGCCAGGCGCTGCTGATCGCCTCGCGCGAGGCCGGGATCAACGAACTTGCGGTCGAGGGCGATTACGGACCCAATCATACCCGCTACGAGAAGCCGTTCGGACTTCCCGCGGCGCTCCCCTCGAGCCAGGGAACAGTGGTCGCGTTCACCTCGAAGACGGCGTCGGGCGCCGCCTTGTTTCTCTATCGCGACGGTGCGATGGCGCGGGTTCTGCCCGCCGGCACGCTCACGCAGCAGGGCCCAGTGAGTTATTTGTCGCCCGGGCGTCCGGGCCTGATGTCTGATGGCACCACGGCGGTGCTGGCCGGATGCGCTCGAGTGCCGGTTGTTTTCCGCCTGGCGCATCAGCGGCTCGACCTGCGGCTCCAGCGCGGGCAACTGACCCCCTTCGGCACCGAACTCGAGTCGCTGGGCGATCCGGTACTGACGGCGGACGGCACGATGTTTATCGGGGCGACCGACTCCGAGGACAATGAAAAGCTCTACGAGCTGGGCGGCGACGGTTCCTTTTTCGAGGTCGGCAATCAGGATTTCATCTACAAGATTTCCACCGCGAACCATCGCCATTCGATCTTCACCGGCACGCTAGCGGTCAATCAGCACGGCGATTTCGCTTATCTGGGTGGCAAGTAAACCGCCGCCGGGCTGCCTTACCGGAAATCGTTAGCGCGCGCGATTTCCCGGTGCGCATCGCTTTTCAAGCGGCCGCCAAGATGCGAACCTTCGTGGCATGGCGATAATCAATAAATTCACCACGCTGTCCCCTGCCCTCTACGAATACGCGGTCGAGCACGGACACAACGCCGACCCGATCCGGCGCGAGCTTTCGGAAGAGACGAAAAAGCTTGGGCCGATAAGCGCGATGGAGATCGCGGCCGAGCAGGGCACGCTGATGGGAATTCTGGCCCGCTCGATCGGTGCGAAGTCCGCGGTCGAGGTTGGCACCTTCACCGGCTACAGCTCCCTGTGCGTCGCGCGCGCGCTGCCCGACGACGGCCATCTGCTGTGCTGCGACGTGAGCGAGAAATGGACGGCGATCGCGCGGCGCTACTGGGAGGCGGCCGGAGTCGCGAAGAAAATCACGCTGAAGCTCGGACCGGCGGCCGAGACGCTGCGCGCCCTGCCGGCGTCGCATACGTTCGACTTCGCGTTTATCGACGCCGACAAGTCGAACTATCGGATTTATTACGAAGAGATTCTCCGCCGCACGCGCCGCGCCGGCCTCATCCTGATCGACAACGTGCTGTGGAACGGCGCCGTGATTGACCCGGCCAATCAGACCGACGACACCCGCGCGATTCGCGAACTGAACGACTTCATCGCGCACGACGATCGCGTGGAAGCCGTGATGCTGCCGCTGGCCGACGGGATCACGATCGCGCGCAAGAAGTAGCTTCCCGCCTCAATTCAAGCTGTCAGCGCGGCTGATGGCCCGCCTTGAACTCGCGCGTGCCGTGCACCAACTGCGCGCTCACGACGTTGCGGCATTCGAGGATCTGCCACGGCGAGTCCGGGCGCTCGGCCGGGTAGCTGATCGCCGCGTTCTTGCAAATCGCGGCGCGCTCGATCGTCAGCTCCGGCCCCACCACCATCAGCTCGGTTCCCCCGTCTTCGAGCGTGCGAATCCCGTCGGCGTGATCGTAGGCAAGCCGGCTCGGCTCGATCGTCTGCAACTGCGGCATCTCGACTTCGAGCAGCGGTCCTTTCGCGTCGCTGATTATCGCGTGCGCGCGCGCCGTGCCCGCCTCGAAATCAATTTTGCCCAGCACGTTCGGATAGCTGCGCTCCAATAGTCCCGCGCTTAGAACCTGCCGATTGTCGGTAACCGACGCCGCGACGAACACCGCCGGCATCATGTTGAGCCGCGCGCCGAGTCCGAGCGCCGCGTCGCGAAACGGGCCCGCCGGAGAATCGGCGTTGTCGATAATCGTCAGCCGGCAATAGGCTGGTGAAGTCCTGCAATACTCGGGCGGCAGGCGCTCGAGCATCGGAGCCTTGCGGACCTCGAAATAGACATTGATCATCGTCGCGTTCGCGCACTTCCACGGAAGCGGCGGATACGCGACGCGCTCGGCAGGCAGCGCGATTCGATATTGCTCGTGGCGGGCGAGTCCTTCGTCAGGCACGGATGGTAATCCTCAATTCGAGTAAGGTTGCGGGTGGCGCCGCCGTCAGGTTGCCATCGGCGGTGCTTCGGGTCCGCCCTTGGGCTTATCCGCGCGGCGGGCGGGTTTGGCGCCTTCGGCGAATTCGGGCATCACGTATTTCGCGAAGCGTTCCAGACTCGCGAGCACCTTGTTGTGCGGTATCTGCTGGTCGAAGTTGATCATGCAGACCACGCGCTCGACGCCGACTTCCTCCCAGTAGCGCAGATTTTCGACGATCTGCTCGGGCGTGCCGACCGGAAAGCCTTCGCGCAGCGACTGGATTTCCGCCTGGCTCAAAAGCGCGGTCGCATTGGCGTGCGCCGTGTACGCGTGCGACGGATAGATTCCGCCCAGCCCGACCAGATGCGCCGCGGTGCGAAAGAAATTGAACGCCGCCGCGCCGCCGACCGCGCGCGCCTCGTTCTCGTCTTCGCCGCAATACATCCAGCTCGCGGCGTTGACCTGGTTGTTGACGAACTTGCCGACCGGGTCGCAATGCTTGATGATCCGCCGGTAGTCGGACACCAGGCGCTTGTAGTCGGCGGGCGTGCCAAGCGTCACGCCCAGCATCCCGATTCCGCGCTCGGCGGCCTGCACGGCGGTCTCGGGCGACGACACCGCTACCCACATGGGAGGATGCGGGTCCTGAATCGGCTTGGGCAGCACGTTGCGCGGCGGCATCTTGAAGTACTTGCCGTTCCACTCGAACTCGTCCTCGGTCCACATCCGCGGAATCGCGCGGATGACTTCATCCCACATTTCCTTGGTCGCGTCGGGATCGATTCCGAAGCCGCCGACCTCGGTCCAGGTGGCCGAGCGGCCCGTGCCGAATTCGAGGCGTCCGTTCGAGATCAAGTCAAGCGCCGCCGCGCGCTCCGCGATTCGCGCCGGATGATTCATCGGCGGCAGGCAGACCGAAATACCCTGTCCGATCCGGATGCGCTTGGTGCGCGCCGCGGCGGCGGCCAGAAATACCTCGGGAGCCGACGAATGGGAATACTCCTCGAGGAAGTGATGCTCGACTTCCCAGACCTGGTCGAAGCCGAGTTCATCGGCAAGCTCGATCTGCTCGAGCGCCTGCTGATACGCGCGCAACTCGGACTGGCGGGTCCACGGTTTCTGCACCGAATGCTCATAGAAGATTCCGAATTTCATAGTCGTGCTCCGGGATAGATTCGCCGCCGCTTGATCAGTTGAGTTTCACCAGGCTCGGACACCATCCGAGTCCCACCGTGCCGGGCCCGCAATACGCGCCCGCCGAGGGACCAAGTTCAGTGATGACTACCCGCTTGCATCGCAGCCGTTTCTTCGCCGCATCGGCGAGCGCCGCCGCGCCGCCGGGATTGGCGCCGTGCGTGACGGCGACGGTAGCCTCATCGCCGCCGAGTTGGGCCTGCGCGCGCGCGAGGATCTTGTCGATATTCTCCGCCTGGGTTTTCGACTTGTCCACGACCGCGACCCGTCCCCAGATTCTGACTATCGGCAGATAATTCTTGAGACTTCCGACCTTCATTTCGTAGATCGAAATGCGCCCGTCGCGCTGTAAATACTCAGTCGTCGCGGGAGCGAGAAAAGTATCGATCCGCGGAGTCGCCTCTTCGATCGCCGCGACGACCTCGGCCAGGTCCGCGCCGCGCGCCGCCATCTCCGCCGCTTCGAGGCAAATCGCGCCCAGGCCGGTCAGCGCGCGGCCGGTGTTCATCACCTCGACGTTGATTTGGCTGTCGCGCTTGGCGACCACCGCGGCGGAGTACGCCGCCGTGTAGGTCGAGCACGATTCGAAAGGATTGATTAGGCACAGGACCCGCCCTGCCCGCTCGTGCGCCTTGCGAAACGCCTCGAGAAAGTCGGACGGCATCGCGGCCGCGATCACCGGAAGGCGCGGCTCGTCCGGCAGCCGTCTGTAGAACTCGCCGCGCGCGAGGGTGTCATCGCGGAAAAACTCGGTCGAGAACGCGACCTGGATAGGAGCGACCTCGATACCCAGGCGGCGCACCTCGCCGGCCGGCAAATCGACGCTCGAATCAGTCACGATCGATAAGGTTTGGTCCATGTCCGTACCAATGCTTCAGAAGTTTGCTCCCGACCCTCATGCGAATAGCCCGCGCGGCGCCGCGCGTCAAGCCCGGCCTAACGCTCGTTCGGAGAGGGTGGGTTCGTCTCTAAAATTTATCGGCCTGCGGGACAAAAATATCCTGTAAACGCGGGAGTTTCCCCGCAAAAAACAGGAGTTCGTCCCGACTCCTGACCCGGTTGAAGAATCCATTTTGATCACCTGACAAGGCGCTCCCCATTCGCAGGGCCGCCGCGCGGCGGCACGCACACCAATCATGTCATACCGGGCCAAGTTAGATAAGGCTGAACTGTTCAGCCTTGACAAAAATTTCGTCACCCGCGAAACGATGATCGTATCGCGGCTGTCAAGCGCAACCTTTCGCCGTCGTTCCCGCACTTCACTGCCCCTCCGCCTCGGGATTTCTCCACTTGGTCGAAATGACGGACGTGGACTCGGCGGACGCAAGAACCGCCGGGCGCCGTTCCCCCCCAACAATTGATCTTGCCATGGGGTTGTGCTTACTTCGTAATCACGCAAGTCGCAGGAGTGCCGGCTATGAAGGCTCGTATCGTCCGCATCGGGAACTCGCGAGGTGTTCGCCTGCCGAAGCCGCTGATTGCCGAGGCGGGACTGTCGGATGAAGTCGAGATCCGTGCCCGCAATGGCGCGATCGTAATCTCCGCCGTGGCGCGCCCGCGAGCCGGCTGGAGCGAAGCTGGCAAGCTGGCCCGCGCGCGCGATGAGGATCAATTACCTGACGCGCCAACCAGCACGCGTTTCGACAACAAAGAGTGGACATGGTAGCGCCGAGCGAAATACACCGCGGCGAAGTGCTTCTCGTGGATCTCAGTCCAACCCGTGGAGGCGAAATTAGAAAGACGCGCCCATGCGTGGTTGTCTCTCCCGACGAGCTCAACGCGCATCTGCGCACTTTCATCGTCGCGCCGCTGACTACCGGCGGGCATCGCTATCCCTTTCGCGTCGCCTGCCGTTTTGCGGGAAAGACCGGCCATGTTGTGCTCGATCAAATCCGGGCGGTCGATCGGGAGCGTGTGATTCGCAGTCTCGGCCGCGTGGCGCCCTCGACGTTCCAGCAAGTATTGTCGGTACTTCAGGAGATGTTCGCGCCGTGAGCGCGGTCGGGAGCGTGATCGCGTAGACGAGCTTGGCGACTTCGACTACGAACGGGATCACTATGGCTCGCGCGCTCCTCCACACGATGCTCAGAGCAAGAATGAGGCTCCGGAGCATCAGCAAACGGGAGGCCGTTTCCCCGGATTTCCACGCTCGTGGCGAGGCCAAGCCGCTTGACCAGGGCAACTCACCATATGCATAATCAATCAAAGGGTGTTTCAACCGCGATATGCCGGGCAGATGGCTCACCAGCGCTCTGAGACGGATCAAGAATCTTGCGATTGCCCGAAAGGTCGCGTTCACCCTTAAGGCTCTTCGAGAGCTTCCCGAGTTAGGCCTCGATGAAGAGGACGCGTGCGAGGTGCTCGCCAGCCTGACCACTGGGGACAGTGCGGGACGCGAAAGATCAGCGGCGACCGGCGAGTGGATGTATGTATTCAAGCCCGAGGTCGCCGAAAGCGTTCTCTACGTCAAGGTGATTCTGCGGAGCAATTGCGTCCTGATTTCGTTTCACGAAGACGAAGACGAGGATGGCCCTCATGAAGAAAACGGGTAAGCAAAAACCTCTCGCGCGATGGCCCCTGCGCGCCGTGCCTGACGATACGTGTCCGTCTTGTGGAACCAAGATGGCCCAGAGGCGCGCAACGCTCCGTCTGCCGGTCAACGGCGAAGAGGTCTCGGTACCTTCCGCTCTTCACCTGGGTTGTCCCAAGTGCGGCGAGATTGTTCTCCGGTTTCAAGACGCCAAGCGGCTGCACGAAGACGCGATCGCGATTTACCGGAAGAGGCATGGGCTGCTGTCGGCAGACGAGATCCGGGCGATCCGCGAACGCTACAGTCTGACGCAAGCCGATCTCGCCCGGCTGCTGCGCCTTGGCGGCAATACCGTGTCTCGCTGGGAATCCGGCAGGAACGTTCAAACAGCCGCGATGGATATCCTGCTGAGGCTGATCCGCGACCTTCCCGGCAGCCTTGATTACTTGCGAGACCACGCTGCTTAGCCAGGGTTCCGGCGCCTCGGGTCGAGCCAGCACGCGCGGCGAGAAATCCCGGGGCGAGGATGCTCGAAGCCGCGCCACGGGTGCTGCCCCTCCGCCTCGGGATTTCTCGCGTTGCTCGAAATGACGGACGTGGACTCGGCGGCTGCGCTTGGGGGTGCGGCGGTTTATCCGGGAGTCGGCGCACGCTAAGCTTCTGGGACTTGAGCGCGTGAGGGGCGTCGTCACAAGATGGAAGAACGCTACGATCCGAAAAGCATCGAATCCCATTGGCAGGCCGAATGGGAGCGCGCCGATCTGTATCGCACCGGGGAGGCCGCTGAGCGGCGCAAGTTCTACGTGCTCGAAATGTTTCCCTACCCCTCCGGCAACGGGCTGAGCGTCGGGCATCTGCACAACTACGTTCCGTGCGACGTGATCGGCAGGTACAAGAGGATGACGGGGTTCAACGTCCTGCACGCTATGGGATGGGACGCCTTCGGATTGCCCGCCGAAAACGAGGCGCTCCTGCGCGGCGCGCATCCCGCTGAGACCGTCACGCGCTACGCCGCGAATTTCAAGCGCCAGCTAACGATCTCCGGATGCGCCTACGACTGGTCGCGCGAAATAAATTCCTCTTCGCCCGAATACTACAAGTGGACGCAGTGGTTCTTCCTGATGCTGCTGCGGCGCGGCCTCGCTTACCGCGCGACCGGTTCGCAATGGTGGTGCGACAAGTGCCGCACGATTCTGGCCAACGAGCAGGTGGTCAACGGATGCTGCTGGCGGCATGGCGACACGCCGGTCACCAAAAAAGACCTCGAGCAGTGGTACATCAAGATCACCGATTACGCCGACCGCCTGCTCGAGGACCTCGACGCGATCGATTGGCCCGAGCCGATCAAGCTGATGCAGCGCAACTGGATCGGCCGCAGCGAGGGCGCGGAGCTGGCCTTCCCGATCGCGGGCCATCCGGGACAGGAGCTGCGCTTTTTCACCACGCGCCCCGACACCGTGTTCGGGGTGTCGTTCATGGTGCTGGCGCCCGAGCATCCGCTCGTCGCGCAAATCACCACTGGGGCACAGCGCGCGGCGGTCGAGCGCTACGTTTCCGAGGCGCGCCGCCAGAGCGAGATCGAGCGGATGTCCACGGTCAAGGAAAAGACCGGGGTGTTCACCGGCGCATACGCGCACAACGTGTTTTCCAAAAAAGATATTCCGATCTGGATCGCCGACTACGTGCTGATGGGTTACGGGACCGGCGCGATCATGGCCGCGCCCGGCGAGGATCAGCGCGACTTCGAATTCGCGAAAAAATACGCGCTCGATATTCCGCGCGTCACCGCGCCCGCCGACCGCTCGGCGCCGAGCGCCGAGCGCGCGTTCACGGAGCACGGAATCGCGGTCAACTCGGGCTTCCTTGACGGGATGACCACCGCGGCCGCGATTCGCGCGGTGTGCGATTACGCCGAACGCGGCGCAATCGGCAAGCCAACTGTCAGCTACAGGATGCGCGATTGGCTAATCTCGCGGCAGCGCTATTGGGGATGCCCGATTCCGATCGTCTATTGCAAACGCGCGTGCGGAATCGTGCCGGTGCCGGAAGACCAACTGCCCGTGCGCCTGCCGCCGATGAAAGATTATCAGCCCTCGGGCACCGGACGTTCGCCGCTGGCCAATGTGCCCGAGTTCGTGAACACCACCTGCCCGCGATGCGGCGGACCCGCGGAGCGCGAAACCGACACGCTGGATGGCTTCGCGTGCTCGTCGTGGTACTTCCTGCGCTTCGCCTCGCCGCATGAAGATCGCGCGCCCTTCGATCGCGCGGCGGCGGACTACTGGCTGCCGGTCGATCTTTACGTCGGCGGCGCGGAGCACGCCGTGATGCATCTGCTGTACGCGCGGATGTGGACCAAGGTGATGTTCGACGCGGAGTTGATCTCATTCCAGGAGCCGTTTCCGGTCCTGCGCAATCAGGGCGTCGTGTGGGCCACCGACGGCCAGCGGATGTCGAAATCCAAGGGCAACGTCGTCACTCCCGACGCGATGATCGAAAAGTACGGCGCCGACGCGCTGCGCCTGTGGGAACTCTTCATGTGCCCGTTCGACGAGGATACGCGATGGAATGAAGACGGCGTGGCAGGCACCCAGCGCTTCATCGTGCGCGTCTGGTCATGGGTGCGCCGCTACGCCGAGGCCGGATGCCCGGGCGGCGTCCCGTCGGAGGAAACTATCCATCGGGCGCACAAGACCCTGCGCATCGTCACCGGCGATGTCGAGCAGATGCGCTTCAACACCGCGCTCGCGGCGATGATGGAGCATCTCAATCACGTCGCGAAACTCGAACCGGATAAACTCAACCGCTTCGTCGTCGAGTCGTTCGTGCTGATGCTCGCGCCGATGGCGCCGTACGTCGGCGAGGAGCTGTGGCGCGCGCTCGGGCATCAGACTTCCGTGCATCGCGAGGCCTGGCCGGTCTTCGATCCGGCGCTCGCGCGCGAGGATAGCGTGACCGTCGTCGTGCAGGTCAACGGCAAGGTCCGCGAGCGCTTGCAGGTAGGGGCAGGAGCGAGCGAAGACGAGGTCAAGAGCCTCGCGATGAAAAGCGAAGCGGTAGCGAAACATCTTGGCGGCAAATCCCCGCGCAAGTTCATATTCATCCCGGACAAGATGCTCAGCATCGTGGCGTGAGCCGCATTCGCGCCGAGTGAAACATTCTGCTAGTTTATACGTCCTAATGACGTGAGAACTGCCGGACACAAATTGGCGCAATCCCGGTTGATCGCGGTTTTGGCCTTGGCGGCCGTTTTCGCGGCGGCGCTCGCCATGCCGGGAGCCGCGGCGGCGCAACAATTCTCGTTCGGCTCGGCCGGCAGGAATTACCCGATCCTGCTTGGTCCCGGCTCGATCGTCACCGCGCCTGATACCCTCGTGCCGCGATTCGGGCCGCTGCGCCAGCCGCGCAGCAACCCGCTTGGGCATCCGATGGTCATCGACATCCCTTCGCCGCAGCCGGTCCTGCTGGCGCCCAACGCGCTCGAATTGCCGACCGTTTACGCGCCTCGCTACTGAGCGCGCATGAACACCTGTTACGGCCTACGAATGCTTGAAAGCGTTCCGGGCGGTATGCGATGCTGCTCATCGCGTCGAGTTCGTGGGTAACCTGGATTAGTCACTTGGCGGGGGAATTGACGCAGCCAAGGATATCGATCCGCACGGTCAATTTTAAAGCTGAAGTGAGCGCATCAGAACTGATGTGCGCGCGTATGTTGCCGCGCGGAGACGGCGGCCAGTGACAATACGTTGCGCGCGCGGATGGCCGCGCGACCGCGCCGGATTGTTGGGCTTCCTTCTTTACCTCGCGCTCGCGGTGCTTTTCTTTGGCCGCGGAGTGATCGCCGATCCGGCTCATCGATTAATCAGCGCGGGCACGGGTCATGATCCGTCGCTGTACATCTGGAGCCTGGTATGGTGGCCATACGCGCTCGCGCATCGGCTGAATCCGTTTCTCTGCGGGGTAGTATGGGCGCCCAAGGGGATCAATCTTGCCTGGACAGCCTCGATACCCGCGGCGGCAATTCTGGCCGCACCGCTGACCGCATCGCTTGGTCCTGTCGTCACCTTTAACTTACTGTGCATCCTTGCGCCCGCGCTCGCGGGATGGGCGGCGCTGATCCTGTACAGGAGCCTGACCGAACGCTATTGGCCGGCGGTGCTTGGCGGATACCTGTTTGGTTTTTCGCCTTACATCCTCGGGCATCTGGTCGGGCATCTTCATTTGCTCCTGATTTTTCCGGTTCCGCTGGCGGTTTGGCTGGTGATGCTTCGTTTGCAGGGACGGATTGGCCGGCCTGCCTTCGTGGCGGCAGCGGCGGCGCTGGTCGCGCTTCAGTTCGGGATGTCGCAGGAAATATGCGCAACCGCGACGCTGTTCGGTGCGGTCGCGCTTGCGGTCGCATCGCGGATCTACCCGGAGAATTGGCGGCGCTCGAGCCGCGAATTACTCGCTCCGCTTGCGCTCGCATACGTGGCGGCGGCGGTGCTTCTTGCGCCGTACATTTACTACTTGTTCGCGTTCGGCTTTCCGCACGGCTCGATCGCATCGCCCAAAGCGTTCTCCTCCGATCTGTTGAACTTCTTAATCCCGACCCAGACGAACCTGATCGGAGCCGGCTCCGTGCTGGCTCGCGTGTCTTCGAGT
Organism: Binataceae bacterium (SeqCode); assembly: GCA_035531615.1. Lineage (GTDB taxonomy): Bacteria > Desulfobacterota > Binatia > Binatales > Binataceae > JBARDN01. Next base: position 6,443 of record DATKSQ010000132.1, on the reverse strand, counting down.
TTCCGCTATCGGCCCGAGGCCACCGCCTACGTCGCGCCACCTCTATTGGCGATACTCGCGCTATTCGTTTTCAAGTACCGCGGCACGCCACGCGGCAGGACGCTCTTGTGGACGCTCGCTATCGTATGGATCGCCTCGCTCGGACCGCGCCTGCACCTCGAGGGACATATCCTGTTTGGGATGCCGTGGGGGCTGGTGAGCCACGCGCCGATTATCCGCAGCGCACTTCCCGGGCGGTTTGCGATGTACGGATTTCTGGTGCTCGGAGCGATCGTGGCGATCTGGTTCAGCGAGGCCGGATGGTCCACGCGGGCGTGCGCCGCGGCGATCGCGCTGATCGTTGCGTTCACGTTGCCAAATCTCAGCGCCTCGTTTTGGACGGTCCCGGTCGAAGTGCCCGCATTTTTCGCAAGCGGCGCATACAAGAGTTATCTCGCAAAGGATGAGACAGTAGTCATCCTGCCATACGCAGGTGGCGGCGATAGCATGATGTGGCAGGCGGTCAGCCGGATGGATTTTCGCATGGCCGGGGGACATACAGGAACTTCAGTAATCGAAGATTTTCAGCGCTGGCCAATCGTCGAGGCTCTCTACTTACGCACCTCGATTCCCGACGAGGGCGAGCAGCTCAAGGCGTTTCTCGCAACTCACGGCGTCGGCGCGATCATCGTCGCCGACAGCGGGCCGCCGTGGTGGAAACCGATGCTCTCGACACTCGGCGTGCCGCCACTGCGCCTTGGCGGCGTATGGCTCTATCAAATTCCCGACGCCGAACTTGACCCATATCGCGCGGCTGAGCCCCTTGCGATGGAGGCTCTAAACGACCGCGCGCGGTTCGAGGCGCTGCTCACGGCGGCTGCGCGTTACATCGCAGGCGGCGCGCCGCTCGCCTCGCTCACGCCGCGCGCGGCCGAGCGGATGGGGTTGCTGCCGCCCCATTGGAGCGCCGATCCAAACGTTTACACCCGAAACGGGCTCTGGCTGGGGCCGTACCACCGCGATGAAGTCGCGGTCGGGGTGGCCGGATCCTACCAGGCGCTGACGGCGCTCATCGGCGAATACCGCCAATACGCAAGCGCCGTGTACTTCCCCTATCCGCATCGCCTGAACGGAGCGCCGCGCGGCAACACCTTCATGAGAAAGTTGGTCATGGTCTTCGACCGCGAGCAACTAGCGCGCGCCGCGCTCCACGCGCAGTCACCCTCGGCCCCGCCGCTGCCCGCAAATCGATGACCGGAAACCCGCAATCCGCTTCATCTCCGCACGCAAGCCGCCGGAACTTGAAGATACCGATGGCCGCGTGCGATGCTTCCGGGCGGGCCGCGGACCTCATTCGCGTCCTCCGAATCACGAGGAGTATCCGACATGGCCGAGCAAGTTCTCAAAGTAACCCGTCATGCGAATTACGCGATCCTGACGCTCAATCGTCCTGAAAAGCGCAACGCGCTCAACCAGCAGCTCGTCGAGGCAATCAATCAGGCGCTCGCCGAGTTCGAGAACGACAAGCAGATCCGTGCGCTGCTCGTGCGCGGCGAGGGCGCCAGCTTCTGCGCCGGCGTTGACCTCAAGGAAGTTGACGAGGCCGCGGGCGGCCACAACCCGACCTCGCTCGAGCAGGTTTTCGGCCGCCTCGAGCGCTTCCCCGTCCCGACTATCGCGGCCGTTCATGGCGCGGCGCTGGCTGGAGGTCTCGAACTGGCGCTGCATTGCGATCTGCGCATCGCTGCCGCCAGCGCCAAGCTCGGCATGACGCTGGGACGCGTCGGCCTGATGGTGCCGTACGATTTCACGCGCAAGATGATCGAGATTTGCGGCTCGGCCAATACCGCGTGGATTCTCTACACCGCCGAGCTTATCGACGCCGAGCGCGGACGGCATATGGCGATGGTTCACGAGGTCGTGCCCGACGCGAAGCTCGGCGAGGTCACAACCGCGCTGGCCGAAAAAGTCGCCGACAACGCGCCCCTGGCGCTACGCGCGATGAAGGCCACCGTGCGGCGCTGCATGACCGACACCTTCGATGCGTGGCACGACGACCTGCTGCGGATGGCGCGCGAGGTTCGCGCGAGCAAGGACGCCAAGGAAGGAGTGCGCGCGTTTCTCGAGAAGCGCAAGCCGGTCTGGAAGGCCGAATAGGTCCCGCCCGCTCAGCTCCGCCGTGCGATCGCCTCGCGAATCGCGGTGGCGCTGGCCAGCAGCGTGTTCGGCAGGTTCAGGGTTCCGGCGACGTTCGAGTAAGGATAGAGCCGCGCATTGATATGCGCATGCAGCGGCAGCCCTTCGCCCTGATGAATCTCGTAATCGAGCGGCATCGGGCCCATCAGCGCCAGGATTCGGTAAATCGCGCCGGCGAACTCGCGCAATTCTTCGGCTGACAGGTCGCACAACTGCGCATCGCGATGCCGCTGCATCACGACGTCGTAGCTGCGCGGGAACGCTCCGATCGGGCTCGCATAGCTGATGATATTGCCGCGGTTTTCGATCGTCAGACCCAGCCGGTCCATCAGGTTGACGATCTCCGCGAACAGCCCCGGCGTCTCACGCTCGGCGCGCGCCTCGGCCGCGACCGAGGGAAACGGCTCGGGCGAGCCGATGATCTGCTGATGCAGATGCGGCTGCGAGGCGCCCGACTCGCGCCCCTGGTTTTTGCGGATCACGATCGCGCGCACCGCGCGATTTTCGCGCGCCATCCGCATCACGCGCACGTCGGCTTGCAGCAGATGGAAGAAATGCTCTTCGCCGAGCGCGCCGGTAAAGACCAGATCGCCGGGCGCGCGGGGATCCTCGATGAAATGGCGCGGATCCTCGACCACGATATACGACTCGTTGCGGCCGGCGGTCAGCTCGGCGGGAACGCGCGGGAAAAGATTGTGGAACACCCGCACGATCCACTGGTCGCCGCCGCGACCGCTGGCGCCGTTCCATTGGGGCATGTCGGCCGTGGCGATGCGGAAAATCTCGGCGGTGGTCAGCGCTTCGTTGCCGGGGCAAAACGGGCAGCTCCCGGTCGCGCGGCGAATCTGCTCCGCCCCCATCGTCGCGATGCGCGTCGAGTTGCCGGCCTCACGCCCGAGCGTGAACGCGAAGCTCTTCGCGCGCACGTCCACGACGTAGGAAATTACGCCGGTGATAGGGTTACGGATCCAGACCAGCGCTCCGTCGCGCGTTTCATGTTCTATCGGCATCGGAGGTCCAATCCGTTAAATCATCCGCCGCGGGCGTTTTCAACGCATGCCCCGCTGGCTGCGAACCCGCCGCCCGGAATATGCGCAATCTTGACTCTCTTGGGACGGTCCGTTATCCACATAGATAGGACGGGGGCTCGGGATGGCCCGGGCACGACATCGGGGCTGCATTTGGGCAAGGCATTTGGGGTCTGGCGTTCCGCGCTCGCGGACACCAGGCTTTTTTTTGCCGGTCCCTGCGCCACAACCGCCAGCATCGCGATTGATGCGGGCTTGCACCAACGACGATCCTTCCCGCGTCCTATCGAGAAGCAACAGTGACACCTTCCAATTCCAAAAAATATCTCTTCACGCCCGGCCCAGTTTCCGTGCCGCCCGAAGTGCTGCTCGAGATGGCGCAGCCTATCATCCATCATCGCACTCCCGCATTCAGCGCGGCGCTCGACCAGGCGCGCGAGCGGCTGAAACCGCTGTTCGGCACCGCGCGGGAGCCAATCCTGCTCTCGTCGTCGGGAACCGGCGCGATGGAAGCGGCGGTGATAAATCTGCTCGCTCCGGGCGAGCACGCGATTTTCGTCAACGGCGGCAAGTTCGGCGAAAGATGGGGCAAAATATTGGCCGCGTTCGGGATGATCCCGCACGAGGTCAAAGTCGAATGGGGGCGCGCCGTCCGCCCCGAGCAGATCGAGGACGCGCTTAAGGCTCATCCCGAGGCCAAGGCCGTGCTGGTGCAGGCCAGCGAGACTTCGACCTGCGCGATCCATCCGATCGGCGCGATCGGCGAAGTGACGCGGCGGCGTGGCGCGATGCTGATCGTCGATGGGATCACGTCGGTCGGCGTGTTCGAGCAGAAGATGGACCAATGGGGCGTCGATGCGTTCATCACCGGCAGCCAGAAGGCGCTGATGCTGCCGCCGGGACTCGGAATCGTGGTGCTGTCCGAGCGCGCGGCCGAAACCGCGAAGAAGAACCGCACCCCGAAATTTTATTTCGATCTGCCCAAGGAATTGAAGGCGCAGCGCGACGAGCATACCACCGCGTTCACGCCCGCGGTCAGCCTGATCATGGGGCTGAATAAATCGATGGAGCTGCTGCACGCGGAGACCCTCCCGGGGGTCTTTGCGCGCCACGCGGCGATGGCCGAGGCGACGCGCGCGGCCGGCCTCGCGCTGGGGCTCGCGCTGATCGCGCCAGACGCTCCCGCTCCTGGCGTCACCGGGCTGATCGTTGCCGAGGGCTTTGACAGCGGCAAGCTGGTGAAGTACATGCGCGATGTGCTGGGCGTCGCGGTGCAGGGCGGACAGGATCAGATGAAGGGCCGCCTGGTGCGGATCGGGCACATGGGGCATCTGACGCCTTTTGATATGCTGATCGCGGTGAGCGCGCTCGAAGCGGGGCTTAAGAATCTGGGCTATGAATTCCGGACCGGCGCGGGCGTCGCGGCGGTCCAATCTCGAATCGCACGGAGCTTTTGAAGCAAACATGGCGGACAGTTTCCGCGTCCTGCTTAGCGATACGCTGGCGCCTCAGGGAATCGAGGTTCTTAAGCGCTATCCGCAACTCAACTTCGACATCAAGACGGGCCTCAAGTCCGCCGAGCTGGCCGCTATTATCGGCGACTACGACGCGCTCTTGATCCGCAGCGGCACCAAGGTCACCAAGGAAATCATCGAGCACGCCACCCGGCTTCGAGTGATTGGACGCGCCGGGGTCGGGGTTGACAACGTCGATATTCCGCCCGCGACGCGGCGCGGAATCGTCGTGATGAACAGCCCGCTCGGCAACAGCGTCACCACCGCCGAGCACGCGATCTCGATGATGATGGCGATGGCGCGGCATATTCCGGCCGCCAACGCGTCGCTGCACGCGGGCAAATGGGAACGCACCAAGTTCACCGGCGCCGAGATCTGCAACAAGACGATCGGTGTGGTCGGCCTGGGCAATATCGGACGGATCGTCGCCGACCGCGCCGCCGGGCTCAAGATGAAGGTAATAGGCTACGACCCGATTCTCACCGCCGAGGCCGCCGCGCGCCTGGGTATCGAACTGGTCAGCCTGGACGCGCTCTTCACCCGCGCCGATTTCATAACCGTGCACACTCCGCTCACCGACGATACGCGCGGACTGGTCAACGCGGCGGCGTTCGCGAAAATGAAACCGGGCGTGCGCGTGATCAATTGCGCGCGCGGCGGAATTATCGATGAATCGGCGCTGGCCGACGCGATCCTCTCCGGCAAAGTCGCCGGCGCCGCGCTCGACGTATTCGTCGAGGAACCGCCCCCGCGCGACCATCCGCTCCTAGCGCTCGAGGCCGTGATCGCGACCCCGCATCTGGGCGCCGCCACCGACGAAGCGCAGGTCCAGGTCTCGGTCGATATCGCACAACAGGTCGCGGATTTCCTGATCGATGGAACGATCCGCAACGCGGTCAATATCCCGGCCGTGACGCCCAAGGAACTCGAGGTCTTGGGACCTCATCTGACGCTGGGCGAAAAGCTCGGCCGCCTGGCTGCGCAGTTGATCCAGGGCGCTCCCACCGCCGTCAACGTGTCGTTCGGCGGCGAGGCTGCCAATTTGAAGCAGGACGCAATCACCGCCTCGGTCTTGAAGGGCCTCATGAGCGGCTTCCTGGACGAGGAATTGAACGCCGTCAACGCGCCGTATATCGCCGCCGAGCGCGGGATCAAAATCGCCGAGACCCGCTCTCGCGAAGTTACCGATTACCACAACACCCTGTCGGTCATCGTCCGCACCGCCGTGGGCGAGCATGACGTGGCCGGCGCGGTGCTGGGCAATCGCGCGATGCGGCTGGTGCGAATCGACGGCTACCGGGTCGAAGCGGTCCCCGAGGGCTACTTCCTGATGCTCCATAACCGCGACGTTCCCGGAGTGGTCGGCGCGGTCGGCACCCTGCTCGGCGAAGCGGGAATCAATATCGCCGGACTCGAGCTCGGGCGCGACCGGGTCGGAGGAACCGCGCTCAGCCTGATCGAGGTTGACGGCGCCGTGCCTGCCGCAGTGCTCGAAAAGCTCAAGACGGTTGCCGCTATCACGTCCGCCACTCTGCTCAAGCTGTGAGGGGACGAACAATCGCGACTGGCGCGTCTATCGCATGAGGCGCGGGGTGCGCGCGCGTGCGCGCGGGGGAATTTCGATGAACACAGTTGCCGTAGTCGGCACGCAGTGGGGAGACGAGGGCAAGGGCAAGATTATCGATCTGCTCGCGCGCGACGCTGATATCGTCGTGCGCTTCCAGGG